>NZ_JBQEDF010000015.1:0-56224 GCF_052107835.1 Corynebacterium sp. | reverse complement strand
GATTAAGCAGATCCGCTACCCGTGAGGGTGTTGCGACGACCGCTAGAATCCGCCTGCGGGAGTGCGAAAGTTTCCCCTACTTTTCTCCAGGGGCGCATAGGCGGGCACGACCGTCGGCGGTAGACTGGCCGCCATGAAGAAGTCCTCCTTCGTCCACCTGCACAACCACACCGAGTACTCCATGCTCGACGGCATGGCGAAGGTCGACCTGCTGGCCGAGGAGGTCGCCCGGCAGGGGATGCCCGCCGTCGGCATGACCGACCACGGCAACATGTTCGGCTCCGACGCCTTCTACCGGGCGATGACCGGCGCGGGCATCAAACCCATCATCGGCATCGAGACCTACATGGCCCCGGACTCCCGCCTGATCAAGGACCGCATCAAGTGGGGCGAGCCCGAGCAGAAGCGCGACGACGTCGCCGGCGGCGGCTACTACCTGCACCAGACGATGATGGCGGAGAACGCCACGGGCCTGCACAACCTCTTCCGCCTGTCCTCCCTGGCCAGCTACGAGGGCCAGGTCTCGAAGTACCCGCGCATGGACGCCGAGATCGTCGCCGAGCACGCCGACGGCATCATCGCCACCACTGGCTGCCCGTCCGGCGACGTCCAGACCCGTCTGCGCCTCGGCCAGTTCGACAAGGCCCTGGAGGCCGCCGCGATGTGGCAGGACATCTACGGCCACGACAACTACTTCCTGGAGCTGATGAACCACGACCTGGACATCGAGAAGCGTGTCCGCGACGATCTCCTGGAGATCGGACGCAAGCTCGACATCCCGCCGCTGGTCACCAACGACTGCCACTACGTCCTGCAGAAGCAGGCCAAGCCGCACGAGGTCATGCTGTGCGTGCAGACCGGTGCGACCATGGACGAGCCGACGCTGGACCAGGGGGGACGCCGCTTCGCCTTCTCGGGCGACGGCTACTACATCAAGTCCGCCGAGGAACTGCGCAGCTACTGGGACCCGATCGTCCCCGACGGCTGCGACAACACCCTCTGGATCGCCGAGCGCGTCCAGGACTACGGCGAGGTCTGGGAGGAGCACACCCACGACCGCATGCCGAAGTACGACGTGCCGGAGGGCCACACACCGACGTCCTGGCTGCGGCGCGAGGTCGCCGAGGGGCTGACGGAACGCTTCAACGGCGGCGAGGTCCCGAAGGAGTACCTCGACCGGGCCGACTACGAGATCGACGTCATCGACATGAAGGGCTACCCGTCCTACTTCCTCGTCGTCGCCGACCTGATCAAGCACGCCCGCTCCATCGGCATCCGCGTGGGGCCGGGCCGTGGTTCGGCCGCCGGTGCGCTGGTGGCCTACGCGCTGACGATCACCAACATCGACCCCATCGACCACGGGCTGATGTTCGAGCGCTTCCTCAACCCGGAGCGTCCGTCCGCACCCGATATCGACATCGACTTCGACGACCGCCGCCGCGGCGAGATGATCCGCTACGCCGCGGACAACTGGGGCGAGGACAAGGTCGCCCAGGTCATCACCTTCGGCACCGTCAAGACGAAGCAGGCGATCAAGGACGCCGCCCGCGCCCACCACGGCCAGCCCGGCTTCCAGATCGCCGACCGGATCACCAAGACCCTGCCCCCGGCGCAGGCGGCCAAGGACATCCCGCTGTCCGGCATCATGGACCCCCAGCACGACCGCTACGCGGAGGCCGCGGAGATCCGCAGCCTCATCGAGACCGACCCGGTGGTCAAGGAGATCTACGACGACGCCCTGGGGCTGGAGGGCGTGGTCCGGCAGGCCGGCGTCCACGCCTGTGCGGTGATCATGGCGTCCGTGCCCCTGATGGACCACGTCCCGATGTGGAAACGCCAGCAGGACGGCGCGCTCATCACCGGCTGGCCCTACCCTGCCTGCGAGGCCATCGGCCTGCTGAAGATGGACTTCCTGGGGCTGCGCAACCTTACCGTCATCGGCGACTGCATCGGGAACATCAAGAAGAACCGGGGTGAGGACCTCGACCTGGAGTCCCTGACCACCGACGACCCGCGGGCCTATGAACTGCTGGCGCGGGGCGACACCCTGGGCATCTTCCAGCTCGACTCCGGCGGCATGCAGGAACTGCTGAAGCGGATGAAGCCCACCGGTTTCAACGACATCGTCGCCGCGCTCGCCCTGTACCGCCCCGGCCCCATGGGTGTCGGCGCGCACTGGGACTACGCCGACCGCAAGAACGGCCGCAAGCCCATCGAGCCGATCCACCCGGAGCTGGCCGAAGCGCTCGACGAGATCCTGGAGGAGACCTACGGTCTGATCGTGTACCAGGAGCAGATCATGAGGATCTCGCAGAAGGTCGCGAACTACACCGCCGGCCAGGCCGATGGTTTCCGCAAGGCCATGGGCAAGAAGAAGCCGGAGGTGCTGGCCAAGGAGTTCGAGAACTTCGAGGCCGGGATGAAGTCGAACGGCTTCTCGGACGCCGCGATCAAGACCCTGTGGGACACGATCCTTCCCTTCGCCGGCTACGCGTTCAATAAGTCGCACGCCGCCGGGTACGGCCTGGTCAGCTTCTGGACCGCCTACCTCAAGGAGCACTACACCGCCGAGTACATGGCGGCGCTGCTGACCTCGGTCGGCGACAAGAAGGACAAGTCCGCGATCTACCTGGCGGACTGCCGCCACCTGGGGATCAAGGTGCTGAGTCCGGACGTCAACGAGTCCGACTACACCTTCCAGTCCGTCGGCGAGGACATCCGCTTCGGCCTGGGCGCGGTGCGCAACGTCGGTGAGGACGTCGTCGACTCGATCGTCGCCACCCGTGAGGAGAAGGGTGACTTCAAGGACTTCTCCGACTACCTCGACAAGATCGATGCCACCGCCTGCAACAAGCGCGTCACCGAATCCCTGATCAAGGCCGGCGCCTTCGATTCCCTCGGCCACCCGCGCAAGGGGATGATGCTGGTCTTCGAGGACGCGGTGGACTCGGTCACCGCCACAAAGAAGGCGGCCGCCCGCGGCCAGTTCGATCTCTTCGCCGATCTGGGTGGGGATGACGGCGACGGTGTCGGGGACGCGTTCAAGGTCGACGTCCCCGACCAGCACTGGGAGCGCAAGCACGAGCTCACCCTGGAGCGCGAGATGCTGGGGCTGTACGTCTCCGGTCACCCGCTGGACGGCTTCGAGGCCTCGTTGGACGCCCAGGTCGACACCCCACTGACCACGGTGCTCTCCGGCGAGCTGCCGGACAAGCGGGCGATCAAGGTCGGCGGGATCATCTCGAGCGTGGACCGACGCGTGGACAAGAAAGGCAATCCCTGGGCGATCGTCACCGTGGAGGACCAGCACGGCGCGCAGATCGAGCTGCTGTGCTTCTCCCGGACGTACTCCCTGGTCGCACCCATGATCGCCGAGGACAACATCGTCCTCGCCCAGGCGGAGGTCAGTATCCGCGACGACCGCACCAGCCTGTTCTGCAACGACCTCAAGCCCGCCGAACTCTCCGCGGGCTCGGGCGCGGGCGTCCCGCTGCGACTGCGCATGCGGGTCGACCAGTGCACGCCGGACAACATGGACCGGCTGAAGACCGTACTGCACAACAACGAGGGTGACTCGGACGTCTACCTCACCCTCACCGACGGTGCGGAGGAGCTGCAGTACATGCTGCCGTCGACCCTCCGTGTCACCCGGTCGTCGTCGCTGATGGGGGATCTCAAGGCGACGACCTGGGCCGGGATCCTGGGGTGAACCCGGCAGAGCGTCCAGGGGAGAGCTACCGGCGACCCAGCACTGCCCGGCCTGTCGCGGAGACCGAGGTGAAGCGGTCCCGCTTCATCGCGCTGGCCGCCCGCACCGACGGTCCGGGCAGTACCGGTGAGGACGCCGCCCGGTCGTTCCTCGCCGAGGTCAGGGCGTCCTACCCAGACGCGCGCCACCACTGCAGCGCCTATGTCCTGCACGTCGACGGTGCGAACCCGGTGGAGCGCTCCAGTGACGACGGCGAACCGTCCGGTACCGCGGGCCAGCCCATGCTGGAGGTGCTGAGCGGCTCCGGGCTGCAGGACATCGCAGTGGTGGTGGTGCGCTACTTCGGCGGGGTCAAACTCGGCACCGGCGGGCTGGTCCGGGCGTACCAGGACGCGACCCGTGCCGTGCTGGACAAGGTGGATGTGGTGTCGCGGGAACCCCGCGTGCTGTGGACGGTGGATCTCGACCACGCCTCGGCGGGGAAGGTGGAGGCGGAGCTGCGGGGCAGGGGAGTGGAGGTCGAGGCGTCCTACGGGGCGAGGGTGACGCTGACCCTGACAACGGGCACGGCGGCCGGCGACGACCCGAACGGGCTGGTGGGTGAACTCACCGGCGGGGCAGTGGAGGCGGTCCGTGGGGATACCCGCTGGCGGGACGTGGCGCTGCCGTAGCCGCGTGGGTCTCTGACCCGCTATCCCACCCCGTTCCTCGTGGCCACCCGCTGCAGGGGGTGTGCCGCTGCTCTGGCTGGCAGGGGTCTGCCCTGGACGCAAGGGTGCTGCCCTACCGGAGAGGCACCGGAGTGAGAGGGCCCACCGGTAACTCCGCACCGCTTTGGCCATTTCTACTTCAGTCGATGTGCCGAAAACGGTGCGGTATTGCCGGTTCCGACTCCCGGACCTTCTCCTGCACGGAGACGCGTCCCCTCGGGCACCTGCAACGGTGCGGCCCCGCAGCTGTGACATTTAACGCGGATGCCCAGAAGCAGCCCGCGCTGCACGCAGCCTGCTGCGGTAGACTCGCCACATGACAATGGACAACTACCCCGACAATCCCGTCGCCCGCCGCAAGGCGGAGGTCCGCAAACGTTCCCGCGCGATCCAGGTGTCCGGGGGTGTCGCCGTGGTCGGTGGTGTCCTCGGGATTCTGAGCATTGCGCCCGGCCTCTTCTTCACCATCGCCATCGTGGCGCTCGTGGTCCTCGGCTACAACGGTGTGAAGGTCAGGGAGGTCATCAACCACAAGGACGAGTGGTGATGCCCCAGTGACCCGGATCGACGCCTGGGTGTGGTCCGTGCGACTGTTCAAGACCCGTTCGGCCGCCGCGGAAGCCTGCCGTGCCGGACATGTGAAGCTCAACGACGCGGCGGTGAAACCCGCCCAGACCGTGGTGGTCGGTGACCGGGTGCGTGCCTGGGTCAACCACCGCGAACACGTCTACGAGGTCACGGAGCTCGTCTCCAAGCGGGTGGGCGCTCCGCGGGCACGCGAGTGCTACATCGACCACTCGCCGCCGCCACCGCCGAAAGAGGTCCTGGCGTCCATCCCACGACGGGAGAGGGGAGCGGGACGTCCCACCAAGAAGGAGCGCCGCGAGATGGAGCAGTTCCGGGGGATGCGCTGACGGGCATGCGCTAGCTGCGGGGGTTGAAGAGCTTCTGCCCCATCCGCTGCCACCGGTTGCCGAGCCGCCCGGGCCGCGACGCCGGATTGTCGCCGATGTGCACCGTGCGCCGGATGTGGTCGCGGCCGTAGGTGAACAGCAGCAGGTCGTCGATCAGCCGGACCTGGCCGGGCGGGTAACCGAAGCCCATCACGTCCTTGAGCTGGTCGAGCGCCTCGGGTGAGCACAGCGTCTCCAGTTCGCCGATGGTGGTGACACCGTTCGCGGCAAGCATGTCCACCGCGAAGCCGTAGTACTCCGCCTTCGACATCGGGTACTCGCTGCCGACGACCATGGTCAGCACCCCGGGCAGGGTGGTGGCGGTCAGCTCCGTCTCCTCATTGCCCGCACCGTCCGCATTGGTCTGCCGGACGATCTCGTCGAATTGCTGGTCGGCGACCTCGATCAGTCCGGCGGCCAGGGTGAAAGCACGGTGGACTTCGGGGGTGAGCTCGTGGCCGGGGTTCTTGTAGCGCACGTCGTGCTCGAACTCGGCCCACGCGTGCTGCAGCACCGTCCGCAACTGGACCTCGATCAGCCGTCCGTCGAGTTCCTGCAGCGACGGCAGGGTCTCGCCGGTGATTCTGGCGATGACGTGGCGCGAGGCGTAGCCGAAGACACCCTGGGCCGCGGTCTGCGCCGACTTGTCCGTCACGGACTGGACGTCGAACAGGCTCCGCATCACGCTGACGAGCTGGGGGATCTCCGAGTTGGTGAACACGGTCACGCGCACGCCGAGCACATCGTGGGCGCTCTCGAAGTCGCGGTAGTCCGGGTGGCCGGGGTCGTTGAGCTTGCGCAGGTAGCTGCCGCGGTCCTTGATCCGCACGGACACCTGGTCGAAGGCGATGCCGTCGTCCGCAAGCTCCTCCGCGATGACCTGCTGGATGTCCGACACCACCGTCGGGTGCGCGGCGAGCCAGGCATCGAAGTCGCGGAGTGCGGCGCGTTGGGAAACGGCGGAATTCATACCGTCGACTCTATCCGCATCCGTTGGCAGTGCCCCGCAGACAGGTCGAGAGGACCGGAGATCGAGTCCGCGACGAGGTCGGCACACAGGCCGGGGTGCAGCCGGTGGGTCACCAGGAGACGCTGGTCACCGGTGATGTACACCGCCGCGTCCGCCAGGCCGCCGGGCAGGCACCCCAGGATGCGGTGGGTCGGGACGGCCAGTAGTGGGTGGGCGACCAGACCCGCTGCGGGGAACGGGGTGTCGATCACGGCGATCTCCCGTACCCCGTCGCCGGTGTCACGGTGGCGCAGGGCGGTGCCGTGGCGTGCGGTGGTCCGTCCGAGGACGGTGAGCATGTCGGTGGCTGCGTCCTGCCACAGGCGGGCGGCGGTGGTGCCCATCGCCGCCAGGTCGCCGTTGCTGACGGTTCCGGAGGGCCCGGAGCCGGGTTCGCCGTGGATCGTGGCGCACAGTCCTGCGCCCAGCGGGATCAGGACGGCGGCGTGGGGGTTGTAGGGGTCGTGGTCGGTGGTCGCGGGGACGGTCTGCACATGGAGTTTCCGGCTCATACCGGTAGAGAGACTCCTAGAACGGCGCTGAGGTTCCCTTGATTTCCTCGAGATCCGGGCGACGGCTCCTGCCGAGGGCATCCAGGAACTCGTCGAAGGTCCACAGGGTGATCTCCTGCCCCTTCTCCTTCAGCTCCCGGGCGCGCTTCTCCTTGCTGGTCACGGAGTTCCACTCGCCGATGACGAGCAGGGTGGTCTTCTTGGTGACGTTCTTCCCGACGGTCCCGCCGGCCCCGGCGATCATGTCCCACACCTCCCCCTTTTCGTAGGGGGCGAAGTCCCCGGTGACGGTCACGTTCTGCCCGAAGACCGGGTTGTTGGCGTCGGCGTCGGTGTTGGTCTCCGGGATCGTGTCCGGGGTGGCGACGGCACGCCAGTTCCCGCGCTTGGCGGAGGACGCTCCGCTGTCGTCTTTCCTGCTGTCCGTCGGCTCCTCGATCTCGACAGGGAAGAGGGTGTCCTGCTCTGCCTCCGCCGGCGGCTCCTTGGCGGCCTCCACCTCGGCCTCTGCCTCGTCGAGTGGGTACCCGGCCTGCAGGTTCACCAGGAGGTGCTCGGCGGCGGCGAACTCGTCGGCCTGCCCGGGGGCGAAGGTCACGATGTTCGCCGCGCCGCGGGTGGCGGGGAAACCGCGGACAGGACGTTCCACTGACCCGTCCGGTGCCTCCGAGAGCGAGAACTGGAGCCAGCCGGGGGAGGACTCTGTCGGGGCCTGGTGGTACCAGCCCCGCAGCCGGTCAGGGGAGAAGGACAGTTCCGCGGGCAGCAGGTTCTGGGCCATCGGTCCACGCCGGACGGTCACGCCGTCCGGGGTGATCCCGATGGTCGCCCCGTGGGCCGGGATGGTGCTGGTGTCGCTCGGGTCGCTGTCGCTCATGGGGACCGATTCTAGGCGGAATCCCCGTCGCGGTGTCCCGGTCGCGTCCGGACACGGAGGAGCCGGGGGAATGACAGCTGACTGTTACCCCGCGAAGCCGTTGAGCACGAGGTCCACCCCGGCGAGTACCTGGGACACCGGACGTGGGGTTGCACCGGCGGCAATGGCGTTCTGCAGATCCGTCGCCGCCCCGAGGAGGTAGCGCGAGAGCACCCAGCCGGCGAGCTCGGCGTCCTCGGCGCCGTCCCCGTCCAACGAGGACGCCAGGATGGCGGCGGGGTCGGCGGTGCACGTCCCGGCGGCCAGCGAGGCGGACACGATCTCCGCGCCATCGCGCGTGCCGAGCAGCCGGTCAAGCAGGTCGGATGCCGTCGCATGCGCCCCGGAACCGTCTCCACCGCCGACCGTCCCGGCCCCCTCCAGGATCCGGTCGGCGATGCCGCCCAGCAGTTCCTGCTTGCTGGGGAAGTGCCAGTAGAGCGCACCGGGGGCGACATCGAGGTTCCGGGCGAGCCGGCGCATGGTCAGGTCGCCGAGCCCGTACTCGTCGAGGATGTCGAAAGCGGCGGTGAGGATGCGTTCCCGGTTCAGTTGCACAACCCCCGAGTGTACCCAGGCACTAACGTTTCCGGGCCCGGAGGCGATAGAGTGTCGTACCGGCTATATTGCGCACCAGAAGGGAACCACGAATGTCACGACGCGGTATTGGGATCAGCAGGGCTGTGCTGGCGGGGGTCGTTGCCTCGACCCTGGCACTGTCCGCCTGTGGTGCCGAGGACGACAGTGAGGCCGACGAGGTCGACACCGCAACGTCGTCCAGTGCGGAGGGGACCAGCGAGTCGGCGGCCCCGGGCACGTCCGCGGAGTCCGAGCCGTCCTCCGGGGCGCGGGACGACACCCCCGCGCCGGAGGACGAGCCCCCGGCCGACGAGCCCGATCCGGAGGCCGAAGGCGCCCCTGACGCTCCCGAGGCCCAGGGCGAGGACGCCCCGCCGCCGCCACCGCCGGCGGCACCGCGGGCCTCCGGCGACGACGCCTCACAGATCCGGGGCGTCTCCGAGGGGCTCCAGGGTGACCGCAAGTACGCCGACTACTGGCAGTACGTGTACGACACCACCTGCACCGGCGATCTCGATCGCCTGGGAGGCAGGGAAGGCGTCCAGCAGGAGATCGACAGGGCCCGCGCCGAGAACCAGATGTGGAGCGAGGTCGCCGGCGGTGTGGAGAACATCCCCACCGTGCACGGCGTCAACGACATCGCCGTCGAGGGTGACCGGGCCACGGCTACCGTCGACCGGACCATCGGTGGCAACCGCGGCACCGAGAACGTGGTGTACATCCGCGAGGACGGCAACTGGAAGACCTGCAGCTCCGCAGCATGACGGTCACCGCACAAGAACGCACGGACAGTAAGCGCTCCCGCCGCCGCTCCATCGGACAGGCGGTGAGGGTGCCCACGCTCTTCCTCGGGGTGTTCGCCGTGGCCGGGCTGCTGTGGGGTTGGTGGCGTCCGGTGGTGACCGCCGTGGTCACCGACACCGGTGGTGCCGAGGTCGACCCGTCGTCGTCCACGGCCGCGTTCCAGTCCTTCGCCGTCTACGCGGTGGCCACGGCGGTCCTCGGGGCCCTCCTGGCCGGGTGGGCGTACTGGAGGATCCCGGCGCTGCGTGGCCCGCTGATGCTGTTGGGGGTGGTGGTGATGGCAGTGGTCGGTTCGGCGGTGTTCCTGCTGTTCGGCAACTGGTTCGCGGACTTCCTTCATGACAGTGACCTGTCCGGCGAGCTGTCCCCGGGCCAGGAGATCACAATCGTCTCGCGCATCACCGGTGCCGCCGGGTACCTGGCCGCTCCCGCAGCGGCGGCGGTGGTCTACTGGACCTGTGCCCTGTTCTCCCCGGACGAGGCCTTCTCCCGGAAGTAGGGCCTCTCCCGCTGCGCCGCTAGTTGCCGCGCAGGTGGCGCAGCTCGTGGTAGGCCTGCCAGGCGGTGTGGTCCAGGTCGTCGGCGTCGCCGTCGCCGACCTCATCGGGCACCCGCAGCAGCTCACCGTGGGCCCGGTCCAGGGCCGTGTCGCAGGACGACCCGTCGCCGCGTTCCAGGTGCATCGACGCCGCAGCCACCCAGTTCGCCGCCGCACTGCTGTGGTCCTGGGCGTCGGTGAAGGAGCGGGCGGCCCGGGTGGCGTAGTCCAGCGCCAGGTCCTCGCGTCCGGCCTCCTCCCAGATCGCCGACATGTCCTCGTTCCAGTCGCCGAGGTGCCAGGAGAGCATCGGGTCGTCCCCGGCCTCCTCCAGGATCGTGCGGGAACGCTCCATCAGCTCCACTGCCCGCGACGTGCGGGACGCGGTGAGGTACTCGCGGGCTGCGGTGCGCAGCGACTGGGCGGCGGCCAGCGGGCGTTCCAGGTCGAGGTACAGCGAGCAGCTGCGCTCCAGCAGTTTCGCGGTCCGCTCGTGCTGTTCGGAGGTGGACGCCGCGACCGAGGCCATGGTCAGGCACGCCAGGGTGCGTTCCACGTCCGGGGTGAGCAGTGACCAGTCTGCCGTGGCGGTGGCCAGCGCCAACCCCTCCTCGGTGTGGCCCAGGCCGATCGCGGCCCGGGCCTGCACGGCGCGCAGGTTCAGCACGGCCGGGGAGACCGGTGCCCCGGCGGCGGCGATGTCGTAGCGGACGGCGAGGTCATGGGAGTCGGCGTAGTCGCCGGCGGCGTTGAGCAGCTGGCAGGTCTGCTCCGCGCGGTGCATGCCCTCCAGGGGCGCACCGAGCTCCAGTGCGAGTTCGGCACAGGCCCGCCAGTGCTCCAGCACTGAATCGTTGCCGGTGCCCTCGGGGCCGTCGGCGCCCGGGCCACCGGTCAGTGCGAAGTACCCCAGCAGGTCGTGGGCCTCGTAGCGGGTGGTGGGGGACTCGGAGGCGAGCATGCCGGACGCGACCTCGACCGCCGCGGCCACGTCCCCGTCCGCGTGGAGTTGCTGGGCGCGGGTCAGTTCGCGGTCACCGGGTGCCGCCGAGGCGACGGTGAAGCGGTCGGCAAGTTCGCTGAAGACGGGACGCAGCGCGTCCGCCTCCGGGGTCTCCAGTGAGGTGGCACAGGTCAGCCCGCCCATCGCGGCCAACGAGAGGCACGTCGCCTGGTTCTTCGCCAGCGTGGACCCGGTGATCGTGGGGTCGTTCGCCACGCTCGCGGAGTCCGGGGTGGGCCTGAAGGACATGATCGAGCCCTGCAGGTCCTCCAGCAGGCCGATCGCCGGGGGGAGAGCGTCCATGACGACGCCGTCGGACTCCACGACCATCGCCACCAGGCACAGCGCGGAGTTCGCCAGTACCGCCGAGGCATGGTCGCCGGATTCGCGGGCCAGGTGGCGCCACTGGAAGACGGCCTCGGCGGATTCCTCGTGCAATTCCAGGCGGTCGGCGACGGCGGCACGCAGGACGAAGAACTCGGTGCGCAGGGTTGCCGGGACGTCCTGCGGAAGCTCTGAGGGCTCGGACAACCAGAAGCGCGTCCCGAACTCGCTGGTGAGACGCCAACTGGCGGCGTGGTCGCCGGCGGATGCCGCATCGGCCGAGGCCTGCAGCAGTTCCGCGAGTGTTGTCTGTGATGCCACTGGCGACCCTCCATCCTTTCCATGTCCTGTACGGGGGCTAGAATCACAACACGTTACCCGACGACATCAGGAGACGATCACTCACCATGCTTCCACGCCTGGACCTGAGGGGGCAGCGCCCCTCGACCGCTGAACTCCGCCGCATCCTGCCCCGCGGAGGCACGGACATCGACCATGTCCTCCCCGCGGTCACCCCGGTGGTCGAGGCGGTGCGCGAGCGTGGTGCCGAGGCGGCCCTGGAGTACGGCGAGACGTTCGACAAGGTCCGTCCTGCGTCGGTGCGGGTTCCGGGCGACGTCATCTCCGCGGCGCTGGAGGAGCTGGATCCGGCGATCACCCAGGCGCTGCAGGACGCGATCGCCCGCGTGCGCGCCTTCCACGACGCCCAGGTGCCGCAGGACGCCACGGTGCAGATCGCCCCGGGCGGGACGGTGTCCGAGCGGTGGATCCCGATCAACCGCGTGGGACTGTACGTCCCCGGAGGCAAGGCCGTGTACCCGTCCTCGGTGATCATGAATGTGGTCCCCGCGCAGGCGGCCGGGGTGGGCAGCCTGGTGGTCAGCTCACCGCCGCAGGCCGATTTCGGTGGCTGGCCGCACCCCACCGTCCTGGCCGCCTGCGCCCTGCTGGGCGTGGACGAGGTCTGGGCCGTCGGCGGCGGGCAAGCCGTGGCGCTGATGGCCTACGGCTCCGACGGCTCCGGTGACCGGGACCTGGAGCCGGTGGACATGATCACCGGGCCGGGCAATATCTTCGTCACCGCCGCCAAGAGGCTGTGCCGTTCGGTGGTGGGCATCGACTCCGAGGCCGGCCCCACCGAGATCGCGGTGCTCGCCGATGACAGTGCGGACCCGGTGGCCGTGGCCTTCGACCTGATCAGCCAGGCCGAGCACGATCCGATGGCCGCGAGTGTGCTGATCACCGACTCCGCGGAGTTCGCCGAGGCCGTGGACCGCGAGATCGAGTCCCGCTGGAAGGTCACCCTGAACCACGACCGCGTCGAGGAGGCCCTGACCGGCCAGCAGTCCGGGATCATCCTGACCGACACGCTGGACGAGGCCGTCCGGGTGGCGGACGCCTACGCCGCCGAGCACCTGGAGGTCCAGACGCAGGACGCAGCCGCCGTCGCCGCCCGGATCACGAATGCCGGGGCGGTCTTCGTGGGCCACTACTCGCCGGTGCCGCTGGGTGACTACGCCGCCGGCTCGAACCACGTGCTGCCCACGTCCGGCACCGCGCGGCACTCCTCGGGGCTGTCCACGCACACCTTCCTGAAGCACGTGGACGTCATCGACTACGACCGCACCGCGCTGAAGGAGGTTGCGGACACCGTGACCACCCTGGCCGATGCGGAGCAACTGCCCGCCCACGGGGAAGCCGTGCGGGCCCGTTTCGAGGAAGGGGATCTGCGATGAGCAGCTCCGTGAGTCTCAACGACCTGCCGTTGCGTCCGGAACTGCGGGGCAAGTCCGCCTACGGCGCCCCGCAGCTGACCGTCACCAACCAGCTGAACACCAACGAGAACCCCTACCCGCCGTCTGATGCGCTGGTGGACGACCTCGTCGCCGAAGTGCAGCGCCTGGCGACGACCCTGAACCGCTACCCGGAGCGCGACAGTGTGGAGCTGCGCACCGAGCTGGCGTCCTACGTGAGCCGGCAGACCGGCGTGGACGTCGGCGTGGACAACGTGTGGGCGGCCAACGGCTCCAACGAGGTCCTGCAGCAACTGCTGCAGGCCTTCGGCGGGCCGGGGCGCAGCGTGCTCGGGTTCACCCCGAGCTATTCGATGCACCCGATCCTGGCGTCCGGCACGCAGACCGAGTTCCTCGATGTGCCGCGGGTTGGCCCGCACTTCGAGATCGACGTGGACGCCGCGGTCGCGGCGATCGGGGAGAAGACCCCCGCAATCGTCTTCGTGACCACGCCGAACAATCCGACCGGCGGGGTCACGGGCGTGGCTGACCTGCGGCGGATCATCGATGCGGCTGGTGAGGCCGGGGCCATCGTGATCGTCGACGAGGCCTACGCCGAGTTCTCCGACGAGCCCAGCGCGACCGAACTGCTCGCCGACTACCCCACGACGCTGGTGGTGTCGCGCACCATGTCGAAGGCCTTCGACTTCGCCGGGGGACGTCTCGGCTACTTCGTCGCGGACCCTGCCTTCATCGAGGCCGTGATGCTGGTACGCCTGCCGTACCACCTGTCGACCCTGTCGCAGGCGGCGGCGACCGTGGCACTGCGGCATTCCCACGAAACCCTGGAGACCGTCGCTGCGCTGCGTGAAGAACGCATCCGCGTGGTCGACTCCCTGGTGGACCTGGGATACGATGTGGTCCCGAGTGAGTCGAACTTCGTGTTCTTCGCGCTGCCGGACGGTTCAGACGCACACGAGCTGTGGCAGAGGTTCCTCGACCTGGACGTCCTGATCCGGGACGTGGGCGTGCCCGGCCACTTGCGGATGACCGTGGGGCTGCCGGCGGAGAACGACGCCTTCCTCGCCGCCGCCGACAAGATCATGGGAGAGTACAAGTGAGTGACAGAACAGCACGCATCGAGCGCGCGACGAAGGAGTCGTCGATCGTCGTCGAGATCAACCTCGACGGCACCGGCGCGACCGATATCGCCACCGGCCTGCCGTTCTTCGACCACATGTTGACCGCGTTCGGCTCCCACGGCTGCTTCGACCTGACCGTGCAGGCCACCGGCGACATCGAGGTGGACGCCCACCACACCGTCGAGGACACCGCCATTGTGCTGGGCCAGGCCATCGGCGAGGCTCTGGGTGACAAGAAGGGCATCCGGCGCTTCGCCGACGCCTGGATCCCGATGGACGAGACCCTGGCGCAGGCCGTGGTGGACGTCTCGGGCCGGCCCTACTACGTGGGCACCGGTGAGCCGGAGACGATGCTGACGTCCGTCATCGGCGGTCACTATGCCACGGTGATCAACCAGCACTTCTTCGAGACCCTGGCCTTCAATGCCCGGATCGCCCTGCACGTGCGCTGCCTGTACGGTCGCGACCCTCACCACATCACCGAGGCGGAGTACAAGGCCGTGGCCCGTGCCCTGCGCGCCGCCGTCGAGTCCGATCCGCGGGTGACGGGGGTGCCGTCCACGAAGGGTGCTCTGTGAGCGTTCTGAAGGTCAGGGGCCTGCCCCTGATGCTGCTGAGCGTGTTCTGCGCGTTCCTCGGCTGGTCGATGCTGTTGCCGGTGATCCCGGTGGCGATGCTGGACGCAGGCTACGGCGATTCGTTGGCTGGCCTGTCCACCGGTGTGTTCATGGCCGCGACGGTGATCACGCAGATCTTCATCCCGCGGTTGCTGCGGCTGTGGGGCTACGTGCCGGTGATGGTCTCCGGGGCGGTACTGCTCGGTGTGCCGTCGGTGCTCTACCTCATCGACGGCGGATCCTGGCTGGTCCTGGCCATCTCCGCGGTGCGCGGCGTGGGCTTCGGTGCGGTGACCGTGGCGCAGTCCGCGCTGCTGGCGGAGCTGGTGCCGCCCCGGCAACTGGGACGGGCGAACGCCTTCTTCGGCGCGGCGATCGGCGTGGGCGAGATCATCGGCTTCACCATCGGGCTGCCGCTGTACACCAACGCCGGTGACACGGTCTTCCTGATCGCCGTGGTCTGCGGCGTGGTCGGCGGACTGGGCGCGCTGGGCATCCCCGCGCTGCGCGCGGCACCGGTGGAGAAGAACAAGACCAAGGCGCAGGACGGTGGGGCGCAGGACGCGCCGGACGCGCCGGTTCGCGCCCCCGTGTGGAAGCTCGCCCTGGTGCCGATCGTGGGTCTGTGCACCGGTGCGATGGGCTTCGGTGCCTTCTCCACCTTCACCGCGCCAGCGGTCAGTGGCATTGACGCGTCGGCGGCGGCGACACTGGCCGGTGTGACCCTGGCTGTGATTGGTGCCGCACAGATCCTGGGCCGCACGATCTCCGGCTGGTGGGCGGACCGGGTGGGGGAGCCGGGACGGTTGGTAGTGTGGGCGTCGCTGTTCTGTGTCGGCGGGATGCTGTCGATGTCGGCCCTGATCTACACGGCCCCGACGGGGACGTCTCTGGTGGTGGGGGCGCTGGCCGCTGCTGCGGTGTTCGGCCTGGGGTTCGGGGCGATCCAGTCGGAGACGCTGCTGATGATGTTCTCCCGGATGCCGAAGGAGCGGGTGTCTGATGCCTCGGCGATCTGGAACATCGGCTTTGACTCCGGCACCGGCACCGGTTCGTCCGTGCTGGGTGTTGCGGCATCCTCGAGTGGCTACGGTGGTGCGTTCGTGGTCGGTGCCGGGCTGGTGGGCATGGGCACTGTGGCCCTGGCCGGCGACCGGTTCCTGGGGCGTCACCGGGTGACCGAGCACCAGAACGTGCGGACGAGGCTGCGGCGGCTGCGGTCGGGGGGCGCAGGGTAGCAGTGTCGCTCGATTTCGGTCCCGACGGACGGATATAGTGGGCCGAAAGGGAATGGTTCTATGTCAGGGTCTCCCCGGGAAAACTTGAGAGCGGGCAGCTCAATCTACGATACCACGAGTTTACAGTTATGAATAAACTACAACAAGTAATCAATACGTACATTGGATGGCAGCACAATACATACGTTGGAATTATTATCGACGGCCGATGGGTTGGGCGGCCCGGAGATTTTAGATTTATTATAGACGAATGGTCTATCGAAAATGGAATATATATAAAATTCGACGTTAATTATATAGGCGGACATTCTCCTGAAGTGTACATTGGGGAGATTTCCGACGTATCTATCGAAGGCGATCGTATTCTAGTAAAGTCCAGTATCGGTTACTTTAAGTACTCCACTTTGGACAGAGAGTGGTCTAAACCAACTATAGTTGAGTTTCGTTACGACTAATATACGAGAATGTTCACTGCTTTCTGTGTTGCTTGTCTAGATTTCTCTTCTGTCTGCTGAAGGTAACTAGAAAGAGATGTCTGGCTGTCCGACGTTAGCCGAATGAAATATCTGGGTTATTCCATGTCGAGGAGGTAGACCATGAAATGAAGCGCGGCAATCTTTGGTATTTCTATCCACTTCCTTGGCCGGGAGTCGCTGATGTGGAATTGGAATCTCCTGACGGATTCGAGAAGGACCACGAGGGACGCGATGTTCCGAAATTGCTCGTTGTCTAATTGTCTCCCACTGATGAAGCAGTGCGACGCTGATCATCGGCAGTTTTCACGATCCTGCTAGTGCGGGCAAGTGGCTTAGCTCCACAACGTAGGTGACGCTCTCAGTTGGATTGAAAACGTCCGGGGTGTGGCGGCGAGAAGAACTGTAGAGCCGCTTATCGGTGTGACTGTCGCTCCCATGGGTTTTTGTGTGACGCATTCGCATTCCCCGGGGAGCGCATCTCGCCTATCCAGGCAGCGGCGTCCCCCTTCGTGATGACGCCCGGTTGCGACAGTCTCAGTCACCGGGCGAAATCGAGGTGGCCTGCGTGTAGGGCTCTGTCAAAGTCGTTGATCGATGGGAACCAGCAGGTCTACCGGAAACTGCCGGGGACATTCTGGGAACGATCTTCGTCGAGGGTGACATCCCGGACCCAGTTCAGTCTGTTTTCGATATGTCAGTGCGAGCAGATCCAGTCTGCGACATGTGGATAGGTGCGGAGACGTGGGGCAGTGGGTACAGGTTGTTGGCGCTCCCCACCGACGTCTGCGGCTCCTCGGCACCTTGTGTGTTCTTCACGTAGGTCGTCCGAGGCCCATGAACCTGGATGATCTGTTTGGTGTGCGGGAACTCTTATCAACCTGTTCAAGTTGCATGCCTTTCGCCGACTGGGTCACCCTGCCTCCTGGCCACGATCTGTGTCGGCAGTCTGGGTAGCCCCACCAGTCCCGCCGAAAAGCCCTGCCACGCTGCCAGCTCACATGTGCGTGTAGACCACGCGGGACCGGCGTCCCAGGTGACGGAGGAGCTCCTGTTCCATGGCGGGGTCAAGCAACGGCGTTCCGTCCAACTTCGGCGTGGCGTGGAAGGTGATGGAGGCGTGTGTGAAGAAATTCCCGTAAGAGTCTGACCAGTCGCCAATCAGCGATTTCTCCCCGCAGTCGATGCAGGTGATGAAGGGTTCCTCCTGAGTCTGAAACCAGTCCTTGATCTTGTCCATTTGCTGCGGAACCACCCTGCCGCAGCGCGGGCAGGTAAGGGCTGAATCAACTGAGTTCCCAAGGCCGCTGACATGGTGCCATTCGGCAGATCCGGTGACTTCGTCGTTCACCCTGGAGGACGCGTCCGGGTCACGATTCGGTGAGGTGATCCACGCAAGCACATCATCGACGAGGGCCTGCGCATCATCGGCAGGGCAATCGAGACTGAGGTACGTGGTGTAGTTGTCAGACATACCCTGCGACCCAACAACCGCCGCATTTTGTCGCGTCCTTCGCTGCGCACCGCAACGCCCGGTTCATCCCCCGCATCACACCGGGTACACGTGGCCGCACCCGCGCAACCAAGATACGGTCAAGCAGCTCGGCACCCACACTGGTCAACAACTTCGTCACTGTGTGTTGCAGTACTATCCACTGATCACGCCCGACCTACTCGATACATACTTCCTGGACTCTCTTCTCGAGGCGGGCAATGGGTGGACCTTCGTCGCCCGCCAGAAGCGCATGACCATCGACAACGACGACTTCTATCTCGATCTTCTGTTCTCATCAGGACAGTTACGAGCGGCACGAGGGGGAGGAAGTACGCATCGGGTTGATTCTGTGCACGGAAGCCGGCTGCGAGCAGGTGGAACTCCTGGAGATGCATGAGGATGGCATCGTCGTTGCCGAATACTGGACAGCACTGCCGCCGAAAGCGGAGTTGGAAGCCCGGGCCTTAAACCTGGGTGGCTTACGGCTCGCCAGGCACTCTTTGCGCAGTCATTACGTGTAAAAGCTAGGGCCGATTCTGAGGGGTTCGTTGAGTCTTTCCGACCGTTTCGGCTTGAGTTCTTACCGTCGCCTGCACGAGGGCGAGATATCGAGTGCCGCGACGCCCGCTCATCGTCGTGCCAGACGTTCCCAGGCGTCTCCTTGACTATCATCCTCGGCTCGGAGCGAGCGAATCTCTTCAATCCAGGCAGTGGCATCTTCCACTGGATGTCGATGAATACCGGTGTTACCGGTGATACCGGCTCTGCCGAGCGCTGCTGAGGGGAACCGAAAACACTCATACCCACGGCGCAGCAGCCCATAGGCACAACCGCACCCGCCGCCTTGTAGAATCACCGGGCATGGCGGAAAAAGCAGCACCCACGGTCGCGCTCCTGGACTACGGCTCCGGCAACCTGCGCTCGGCGCAGCGCGCACTCGAGCACGCCGGTGCCCAGGTCACCGTCACCGCCGACCCCGACACCGTCCTTAAAGCGGACGGCCTGCTGGTCCCCGGCGTCGGCAACTTCAGCGCGTGCATGACCGGTCTGCGAGCGGTCCACGGACCCCGGATGATCGGGGAGCGGCTCGCCGGCGGGCGTCCCGTCCTCGGCATCTGCGTGGGCATGCAGGTCCTGTTCGACTACGGCGTCGAAGGCACCGCCACCGAAGGCTGCGGTGAATGGCCCGGCACCGTCACCAAACTCAGCGCCACCGTCCTGCCGCACATGGGGTGGAACACCGTGGAGGTACCCGGGGACACCACCATGTTCGCGGGTGCGGAGCCGGACGAGCGCTACTACTTCGTGCACTCCTACGCCGCCCGCACCTGGGACCTGGAGACCGACGGGCACACCACAGCACCGTCGGTGACCTGGGCACAGCACGAGGACTGCCGCTTCGTCGCCGCCGTGGAGAACGGTCCCCTGTGGGCCACCCAGTTCCACCCGGAGAAGTCCGGCGCCGCCGGCGCGCTGCTGCTGCGTAACTGGATCAACACCTTCTAGCGATAGGATCATTTCCATGACACTTACCCTGCTCCCCGCCGTTGACGTCGCCGACGGTCAGGCCGTGCGCCTGGTCCAGGGCGCCGCCGGTACCGAGACCAGTTACGGCGCCCCGCTGGACGCCGCACTGGCCTGGCAGAACGCGGGAGCGGAATGGGTGCATCTGGTGGACCTGGACGCCGCCTTCGGCAAGGGGAGCAACTTCGAGATGCTCAACGAGGTCGTTGGTTCACTCGACGTGGACGTGGAACTCTCCGGGGGCATCCGGGACGACGCCTCGCTGGAGCGCGCCCTGTCCACCGGGTGCCGCCGGGTGAATATCGGCACCGCCGCCCTGGAGAACCCCGAGTGGTGCGAGAGGATCATCGCCGAGCACGGCGACCGTGTGGCCATCGGCCTGGACACCCGCCAGATCGATGGGCAGTGGCGGCTGCGCGGGCGTGGCTGGGTCTCCGACGGCGGCGACCTGTGGGAGGTCCTGGAACGACTCGACTCCCAGGGCTGCTCCCGGTTCGTGGTCACCGACGTCTCCCGCGACGGGATGCTCTCCGGGCCCAACATCGACCTGCTGCGCGATGTCGCCGCGGCGACGGATGCCCCGGTCGTCGCGTCCGGCGGCATCTCCAGCCTCGAGGACCTGCGTGCGCTGGCCGCCGTCGTCGAGGAGGGCGTGGATTCGGCGATCGTGGGCAAGGCCCTCTACGCCGGGAAGTTCACCCTCGAGGAGGCTCTGGCGGTGGCCGGTGGTGAGAAGATTGGCTGAGGACAGCACCGGAGTCGACACCCGGGCACTGCTCTCGATCGCCGAAGCGGCGGTCGATGAGGCGGAGACGACCTTCAGCGCCGCCGTCGGCGCCGAACCGTCGGTGATCAAGAGCCCCGGCGACTTCGCCACCGAGGCCGACCTGACCGTGGAGCGCCAGCTGCGCACCCTGCTCACCCAGTACACCGGGCTGCCGGTGCACGGCGAGGAGTACGGGGTGGTACGCCCCGGCGACCCGGTGGAGATCAATCCCAACGACGACATGGCCGACGACCTCGACGGCCCGCGCCGTGAACGCACCGACCTCGCCGACCGCACCGACGCGGAGAAGAACCCCGGCCTCGACGAACTCCCGGAGACCTGCTGGGTCGTCGACCCCATTGACGGCACCGCGAACTACGCCGTCGGCAACCCGTTCTGCTGCATCCTGGTCTCCCTGGTGCACCGCGGTGAAGCCGTGGTCTCGGTGACGGAGATGCCGCTGCTCGGCCAGCGCATCACCGCCCGCAAGGGCCACGGACTCTACGTGGACGGCCACCCCGCCCGTTCCATGCTGCCCTCGGACCCGGGCATCACCCAGATCAGCTTCGGCTCGATCCTGTCGCAGCGCCGCGGCAACCTGCCGATCTCGTACCGCCAGGACATGCTCAACGCGATCGGGAAAACGTACCCGCGGATGCGCGTCACCGGCTCCTGCGGCATCGACCTGGCCTACACCGCCGCCGGTGTCTTCGGCGGCACGGTCACCTTCAGCCCGAACCTGTGGGACAACGCCGCCGGGATCCTGCACGTCCGGGAGAACGGGGGAGTGGTCACCGACTTCAACGGTGACCCGTGGCGTCCCGGCGTCTCCGGTCTGGTCGCCGGTGAGCCCGAGGTCCACCAGCGACTGCTGGACCACATCCGGTCGGTGCCGATCGGCACCGCCGCACGCAATGCCCAGGAGATCATGGACCGGGGAGGAATAAGGTGAGCAGTACATGAGTGTTGCAGTACGAGTCATCCCGTGCCTGGACGTCGACGACGGCCGGGTGGTCAAGGGCGTCAACTTCCTGAACCTGCGCGACGCCGGTGATCCGGTGGAGCTCGCCGCCCGCTACGACGCCGAGGGCGCCGACGAACTGACCTTCCTCGACGTCTCCGCGTCCAAGGACGGCCGTGGCACCATGCTGGACGTGGTGCGCCGCACCGCTGACCAGGTGTTCATCCCGCTGACTGTGGGAGGTGGCGTGCGTTCCGAGGAGGACGTGGACCAGCTGCTGCGGGCCGGGGCGGACAAGGTCTCGGTGAACAGTTCGGCGATCGCGCGGCCCGAGTTGCTGGCGGAGCTCTCCGCACGCTTCGGCGCGCAGTGCATCGTCCTGTCCGTCGACGCCCGCCGCACCGGCAACCAGCCCAGCGGCTTCGAGGTCACCACCCACGGCGGCACCCGCTCGGCGGGTCTGGACGCGATCGAGTGGGCAGTGAAGGGCCAGGAGCTCGGCGTCGGCGAGATCCTGCTGAACTCCATGGACGCCGACGGCACCAAGGACGGCTTCGACCTGGAACTGATCCGCCTCGCACGCGACGCGGTCAGCATCCCGGTGATCGCCTCCGGTGGGGCGGGCCGGGCCGCGGACTTCCCTCCGGCCGTGGAGGCCGGGGCGGACGCCGTGCTCGCCGCCTCCATCTTCCACTTCGGCGAGGTCGCCATCGGTGACGTGAAGAACGACATGGCCACGCAAGGAATCGAGGTACGGCAGTGACTGACACGAGTGATCCCGCGTCCTACGATCTCGACCCCGCCATCGCCGGGCGTCTCAAGCGCACCGGTGACGGCCTGGTCGCCGCGATCGTGCAGGAGAAGTCCACCCGGGACGTCCTGATGATGGCCTGGATGGACGACCACGCCCTGGCCCACACCCTCGCCACCCGCAAGGGCACCTACTGGTCGCGTTCACGCGACGGGTACTGGGTGAAGGGTGAGACCTCCGGGCACACCCAGTACGTCCACGAGGTCCGCCTCGACTGCGACGGCGACACCGTGCTGCTCACCGTCGACCAGACCGGCGGGGCGTGCCACACAGGCGACCACACCTGCTTCGACGCCGACCGGCTGCTGTAAGAGGAGAAGCCAGTGACAGACCCCTACCAGGTCACCAGTCTGGAGACCTTCCGCACCCTCGCCGCCCGCCACCGGGTGGTGCCCGTCGCGCGCAAGGTCCTCGCCGACGGTGAGAGCGCGATGAGCGCCTACACGAAGCTGGCGGGTGGGCGTCCCGGCACCTTCCTGCTGGAGTCCGCCGCACCGGGCCAGTCCTGGTCGCGGCACTCCTTCATCGGCGCCGGCGCCCGCTGCGCCCTGACCGCCAAGGACGGCGACGCGCACTGGATCGGAACCCCGCCGTCCGGCGCCCCGTCCGGTGCCGACCCGCTGGCGGTGATCCGCGAGACCCTGGAACTGCTGCACACCGACCGCATGCCCGGCCTGCCCACCCTGACCTCCGGACTGGTGGGCTACATGGGTCATGACGTGATCCGCTACATCGAGGACATCCCCGACACCTGCACCGATGACCTGGACGTCCCGGACATGGTGCAGCTGCTCGCGGACACCCTCGCCGTGGTCGACCACCACGAGGGCACGATCTGGCTCATCGCCAACGCGGTGAACTGGGACGGCTCCGACGATCGGGTGGACGAGGCCTACGCCGACGCCGTCGCCCGCGTGGACGCCATGGCGCAGCGGCTGTCGCAGGACACGCACCTGCCGTCCGCCACGTTCTCCACCCCGCCGCCGCAGCCCCGCCGCCAGCGCAGCCAGGACGACCACATGGCGCGCATCGAACAGTGCAAGGAGCACATCCGCGCCGGCGACGCCTTCCAGATCGTCCTGTCCCAGCGCTTCGAGCTGGACACCGACGTCCCCGGCCTCGACGTCTACCGCATGCTGCGCGTCGCCAACCCCAGCCCCTACATGTTCCTGCTCAACGTGCCGTCCGACGACTTCTCGGAGACCGCGTTCCAGATCATCGGCTCCTCCCCGGAGTCCCTGGTGCAGGTCGAGGACGGCCGGGTGACCACGTTCCCCATCGCCGGGTCGCGGCCGCGCGGTTCCACCTACGAGGAGGACGAGCTGCTCGAGAAGGAGCTGCTGGGCGACGAGAAGGAGAACTCCGAGCACCTGATGCTCGTCGACCTGGGGCGCAATGACGTCGGCCGGGTCTGCGCGCCCGGCAGCGTGGAGGTCCACGACTTCCGGCACGTGGAGCGCTACAGCGCGATCATGCACCTGGTTTCCGGGGTCAGCGGTCGCCTGGCGGAGGGCAGGACCGCGGTGGACGCCTTCATCGCCACCTTCCCCGCGGGCACGCTGTCCGGGGCGCCGAAGCCCTCCGCGTTGACCATCATCGACCGGTTGGAGGACACCCGCCGCGGTGTCTACGGTGGGACCGTGGGCTACTTCGACTTCTCCGGCAACGCCGACCAGGCCATCGCCATCCGCACCGGCCTCTACAAGGACGGGACCGTGTACGTGCAGGCCGGGGGAGGTATCGTCGCGGACTCCGACCCGGTGGCCGAGGACGAGGAGACCCAGAACAAGGCCCTGGCTGTGCTGCGCGCCGTGGCCGCCGCGGAAACCATGGAGAACCTCGGGGACACAGGGAACACCGTGGCGGTGGCACAGTGAAGCGGCTCAGCGGACGCACCCTCGCCATCCTGCTGACCATCCTCAGTGCCGCAGGGCTCTGGGGGGCCGGCCAGATGACCTGGCTGACCGTCACCGTCGACGACGACAAGAGCGGCGAGACAACCGAGACACTCGTCGGCTCGGTGTGGGACGCCGCCGGCACCCCGCTGGCGCTGGCGATGCTCGCCGCGATGATCCTGTCCCTGGCGGTGCCGCCGTGGACGCGGCGGGTGCTGGGCGGAGTCTCCGCCGTGCTCGCCGGGGCCGCGGGATTCGCCGCGGTGAACCTGCTGTCCGGGGACCCCGACCTGGAGCGTGCCCGGTCCCTGCTGACCAGCGGCGGCGCCAGCCAGCGGGAGAACGACCCCGTGCAGATCTCCGAGTGGGCGACCGTCCTCGACGGCGAGGTGCACACCGGCCCGGTCATCCTGCTGCTCGCCGCCGCTGCCATCGGCGTGGTCGGCGGCGTCCTGCTGGCGATGAAGCCGGGTGAGGCGCGCAAGGGGCACTCCAGGTACGAGACGCCGGAGGCCCGGCGCGAGGGCGTCGAGGAGGACCTGGACGCCAACCCGGGCTCCGGGCGGGTGCTGTGGGACGCCCTGGACGCCGGGGTGGACCCGACCGACCGTGACCCGGATCACGCCGATGACGACCCCGATTCCGATGCAGCGTCCCCGCGGGGATAACATGAGCCGCATGAGACAGCAGACGTCCGTCCTCGACGACATCATCGCCGGCGTGCTGGAGGACACCGCGCGCCGCGAGGCCGAGGTCCCCTTCGCCGACATCAAGGCGATGTCCCACAACGCCCCGGCACCCCTGGATGCGCTCACCGCCCTGCAGACCCCCGCGGTCAGCGTGATCGCCGAGGTCAAACGGGCCAGCCCGTCCAAGGGGCACCTCGCCGACATCCCCGAGCCCGAGGTGCTCGCCAAGGCCTACGAGACCAACGGCGCCACCGTGATCAGCTGCCTGACCGAGGAGCGCCGCTTCCACGGCTCGCTGGCCGACTTCGACAAGGTCCGGGCGACGGTGGACGTCCCGCTGCTGCGTAAGGACTTCATGGTCAACCCGTACCAGATCCACGAGGCCCGGGCCCACGGTGCGGACGTGGTCCTGCTGATCGTCGCCGCCCTGGAGCAGGAGCGGCTGACCGCCCTGCTGGACCGCACCGAGTCACTGGGCATGACCGCCCTGGTCGAGGTCCACACCGAGGAGGAGGCCGAACGCGCCGTCGAGGCCGGGGCGAAGGTGATCGGCGTCAACGCCCGGAACCTCAGGACCCTCGAGGTCGACTCCGGGGTGTTCACCCGGATCGTCCCGCAGCTGCCCGCCGACGTCGTGAAGATCGCCGAGTCCGGGGTGCGCACCACCAAGGACATGCAGGCGTACGCCACCGCAGGCGCGGACGCCATCCTGGTCGGTGAGGGGCTCGTCACCGCGTCCAACCCGGGGCAGGCCTGCCGGTCGCTCGTCGCCGCCGGACAGCACCCCGCCTTCCGTCCCGAGCCGTAGGGGTTGTCGGGTACAGTTCACCGGTGTGAGTACACCATCCGGGAACGACAAACGCGACTTCAAGAACACGCTCGGCCTGCCGACCGCGGGGGAGGTCCTGGCCGTGCCCACCACGCACGACTCGGACGACCTGGGGCACTGGGGGGACTACGGCGGACGCTACGTCCCCGAGGCGCTGATGGCCGTGATCCAGGAGATCCAGGACTCCTGGGCGAAGGCCCGCGCCGACCAGGCCTACCTCGACGAACTCGATGAGCTGCACCGCAACTACACCGGCCGTCCGTCGCCGCTGTACTACGGTGCACGGTTCTCCGACGCCGTCGGCGCGGACGTGTGGTTCAAGCGCGAGGACCTCAACCACACCGGCTCGCACAAGATCAACAACGTGCTGGGCCAGGTGCTGCTCGCCAAGCGGATGGGCAAGGAGAACGTCATCGCCGAGACCGGCGCCGGCCAGCACGGTGTTGCCACCGCGACCGCCTGCGCCCTGCTGGGCATCAACTGCCGGATCTACATGGGCGAGGTCGACGCGAAACGGCAGGCCCTGAACATCGCCCGCATGCGGCTGCTCGGCGCGGAGGTCGAGGAGGTCACCATCGGCTCGGCGACGCTGAAGGACGCCATCAACGAGGCGATGCGCTACTGGGTCTCCCACGCGGACGACACCTACTACTGCTTCGGCACCGCCGCCGGACCGCACCCCTTCCCGCAGATGGTGCGCGACCTGCAGCGCATCATCGGCGTCGAGGCCCGCGAACAGATCCTCTCTGCCACCGGGCACCTGCCGGACGCCGTGATGGCCTGCGTGGGCGGCGGCTCCAACGCCATCGGCCTGTTCCACCCCTTCATCGACGACGAGTCCGTGGCGTTGATCGGCGGCGAGGCCGGGGGAGACGGGGTGGAGTCCGGGCACCACGCCGCACCGATCACCGTCGGACGCGAGGGCGTGTTCCAGGGGTCCTTCGCCGCCCTGATGCAGAACGAGGACGGCCAGATCATCGAGTCCCACTCGATCTCCGCGGGCCTGGACTACCCCGGCGTCGGTCCCGAGCACTCCTTCCTGGCCACCGACGGCCGGGCGGAGTACCTGCCGGTCACCGATGCCGAGGCGATGGAGGCCTTCCGTCTGCTGACCCGCACCGAGGGCATCATCCCGGCCATCGAATCCGCCCACGCGGTGGCGCTGGCCATCCGGGTCGGCGCGGAGTACGCCGACGGGACCCGCACCCGTGCCGACGGCGCGTCCGGCGAACGTCCCGTGTTCATCGTCAACGTCTCCGGACGCGGCGACAAGGACGTCGACACCGCCGCAACGTGGTTCGGCATGCACCCCGAGGAGAAGAACTCATGAGCCGACTGTCCGACATCTTCACCTCGGCGCGCGCCGAGGGGCGTGCCGCCTTCGTCGGCTACCTCCCGGCGGGCTACCCCACGGTCGGGGACTCGATCGGGTTGACCACCACACTGGCCCGCCACGCCGACCTGATCGAGGTCGGCATCCCCTTCACCGACCCGATGATGGACGGTCCGACGATCCAGGACGCCGCCACGGTCGCACTGGACGTCGGATTCCGCGTCCGCGACACCATCGAGGTCGTCCGGGCGATCACCGACGCCGGCGGCAACGCGGTGATCATGACCTACTGGAACCCGATCCTGCAGTACGGCCCGGAGAAGTTCGCCGAGGAGCTCGCGGCCGCCGGCGGTCTCGGCTCGATCATCCCGGACCTGCTGCCCGAGGAGGCCGGACGCTGGAGCGCTGCCTGTCAGGCCAATGGCCTTGACGTGGTCTACCTCGTCGCACCGTCCACCACGCCGGAGCGCATGGACCTCACCGTCCACGCCGCCGGTGGCTTCATCTACGCCCAGTCGCACATGGGCGTCACCGGGGCACAGGAGGACGTCCCGTCCGAGGCGAAGGAACTCGTCGCCCGCACGCGGGCCGCGACCGACCTGCCGGTGGCCGTGGGCCTGGGCGTGAGGACCGGCGACCACGCCGCAGCGATCGCCACCTTCGCCGACGGGGTGATCGTGGGCTCCGCACTGATCTCCGCCGCGTCCCTGGGTGTTGGGGCACTCGACACCCTGGCCGCCGAACTCGCCGAAGGAGTCCGCCGATGAACCAGGAGATCCTCGCGGCCATCCCGTCCCCGCCGCAGGGGGTATGGCAGATCGGTCCGGTCCCGCTGCGCGCCTACGCCCTGTGCATCCTGCTCGGCATCGTCATTGCCGTCTGGTGGACTGTGCGGCGCTACGTTGCCCGTGGCGGATACGCCGACACCGTCATCGACGCCGCGATCGCCGCCGTGCCCGCCGGCATCGTCGGTGGACGGATCTACCACGTGATCACCGACAACCACCTGTACTTCGGGGAGGGGCAGAACTGGGTCGACGCATTCAAGATCACCAACGGTGGCCTGGGCATCTGGGGCGCGGTAATCGGTGGTGGCCTGGCGGTGTGGGCCGTGCTGGCCTACAAGAAGGTCCCGCTGGCGCCCTTCGCCGACGCGGTGGCGCCGCCGATCCTGCTGGCCCAGGGGATAGGACGCCTCGGCAACTGGTTCAACCAGGAACTCTACGGCGGGGAATCGGACGCCCCCTGGGCCCTCGAGATCTACCGGCGACTGGACGAGGACGGCAATATCGACCAGATGGACGGGGTGTCCGACGGCTTCGTGCTGTCCACCGTTCAGCCGACGTTCCTCTACGAACTGCTGTGGAACGTGCTCGTCGTCCTCCTGCTGGTGTGGGCGGACCGCCGCTTCCGTCTCGGCGGCGGCCGGGTGTTCATGCTCTACGTCGCCGGCTACACCTTCGGCCGCTTCTTCATCGAACTGGTCCGCACCGACCCGGCGACGACCGTCTTCGGCGACATCCGGATCAACACCGTCGTCTCCGCGGTGGTCTTCGTCCTCGCCGTGGCACTGTTCGTCCTGACCCGCAGGCGCACCCGGGAGGACCCGGGGACCGTCGCCGGCCCCGGGGGTGCCGACGAGGACACGGAGGATCCCGGGGACGGGCCGGAGGACACCGAGGTGGACGCCGCGTCCGACGCCCCAGCGTCCGACGTGTCGAAGGACACCGGCGCAGAACCACCCCAGCAGTAGCGGGGGCACGGGGGCGCGGTTATCCTCGGGAAGGTGAGTAGACGCACCAAGATCGTATGCACCCTGGGCCCGGCAGTGGCCTCCGCCGACAAGATCCGGGAGCTGGCCCTGGCGGGTATGAACGTCGCCCGCCTGAACTTCTCCCACGGTGAACACGCGGACCACCAGCAGAACTACGAATGGGTCCGGCAGGCCGCGGAGGACACCGGCCGATCGATCGGCGTGCTCGCCGACCTGCAGGGGCCGAAGATCCGGCTGGGCCGCTTCCAGGAGGAGAAAACCTACTGGGAGACCGGTGAGGAAGTCCGCATCACCGTGGACGACATCACCGGCACCCACGACCGGGTGTCCACCACCTACAGGCAGCTCGCACGCGACGCCAAGCCCGGCGACCGCCTGCTCGTCGACGACGGCAAAGTCGGGCTGGTCTGCAAGGCCGTCGACGGCAACGACGTGGTCTGCGAGGTCGTCGAAGGCGGCCCGGTCTCCAACAACAAGGGCGTGTCCCTGCCCGGCATGGACATCTCCGTGCCCGCCCTGTCCGAGAAGGACATCTCCGACCTGCGCTTCGCCCTGACCATGGGGGCGGACGTCATCGCCCTGTCCTTCGTCCGCTCCCCGGCGGACGTCGAGCTCGTCCACGAGATCATGGACGAGGTCGGACGGCGCGTCCCCGTCATCGCGAAGCTGGAGAAGCCCGAGGCCGTCGACGCCCTCGAGCCGATCATCCTCGCCTTCGACGCCGTCATGGTCGCCCGTGGCGACCTCGGTGTCGAGGTGCCGCTCGAGGAGGTGCCGCTGGTGCAGAAGCGTGCGGTGCAGATCGCCCGCGAGAACGCCAAGCCCGTCATCGTGGCCACCCAGATGCTGGACTCGATGATCGAGAACTCCCGACCGACCCGCGCGGAGGCGTCCGACGTCGCCAACGCCGTGCTCGACGGGGCGGACGCCGTGATGCTCTCCGGCGAGACCTCCGTGGGCAAGTACCCCGTCGACACGGTGAAGACCATGTCGCGCATCGTGCTCGCCGCCGAGGTCGACGGCGAGGTTCCGCCACTGTCGCACGTCCCGCGCACCAAGCGCGGCGTGATCAGCTTCGCGGCGAAGGACATCGGCGAGCGTCTCAACGCCCGCGCGCTGGTGGCGTTCACCGCCTCCGGTGACACGGCCCGCCGCGTCGCCCGGCTCCGCTCCGACCTGCCTCTGCTGGTGTTCACCCCCTTCCAGGAGGTGCGCAACCAGCTCGCCCTGACCTGGGGCGCGGAGTCCTTCCTGACCAACGAGGTCAGCACCACCGACCAGATCATGAAGGAGGTGGACTCGATCCTGCTCGGCCACGCCGGCTACTCCACGGAGGACGCCGTGGTCATCGTCGCCGGCTCGCCCCCCGGCACCGAGGGCAACACCAACATGGTCCACGTCCACCTGCTCGGGGAAGACACCGCCTAGAGACACCACGTACGAAAAGGAGCCGGACGCCCATGACCGATGCGCGGGACACCGCACTGCTGCTCGAGGGTGGGGGAATGCGTGCGTCCTACGGCACGGGGGTACTTGACCTGCTGCTGGAGCATGACGTCCGGTTCGGATGGGCCGGGGGAGTCTCCGCCGGCGCGACCCACCTGATCAGCTACCTCACCCGGGAGCGCGACCGGCTGCGGCACAGCCTGGTGGACTTCGCCATGGACCCGAACTTCGGCGGGTGGACGTGGCTGCTGAGGGGCAAGGGCTACTTCAACGCCGACTACATCTACGAGCAGGCCCCGGAGCTCGATCTGCCGCGTCCCTACGACTTTGCCGCGGCAATGGACAGCGGCACGGAGTTCCGCATCAGCGCCACCCGCGCCGACAACGGCGACCCCGTGTACTGGGGACGCGAGGACGTGTCCAGCACGGCGGACCTGATGACCCGGGTGCGGGCGTCGTCCACCATCCCGCTGGCGATGCCGGTACCGCGCATCGACGGGGTGCCGTACGTGGACGGCGCGCTGGGGCCGAGTGGCGGGATCCCGCTGGACGCCGCCCTGGCCGACGGCTACGGCCGCTTCTTCGCGGTGCTCACCCACCCGCGCGGCTACGTGAAGCCACCGATGGGCAAGACCCGGGTGTGGCGCGCGCTGCTGCGGCGCTACCCCGCGGTCGCCGAGGCCATGGCCACCCGGCACATCCGCTACAACGCGACGATGGACCGGCTCTACGCCCTGGAGAAGGCGGGGCGGGCGTTCCTGTACTTCCCGGAGGATGAGGCGCCGGTCAGCTCCACCGAACGCAACGTGGATGTGCTGCGCGATTCCCTGGCCCGCGGGATGGTGCAGGCGCAGCGTGACTGGCCCGGGATGGCCGCATTCCTCAGTGGCGCCCACGACACCTCCGTGCGCAGCGCCGTCCCCCAGCCCTGAGCCGAGACGGCCTCACCTGCTCCACCGGCTCCAGCAGCCTCACCGATCTCATCGGCCCCATCGATCTCACCGGTACAGTAGCGCCGCCCCGTGTCCCCGCCGGCCCCTCCCGTCCCTCTTCAAGCCTCAGCATCGGCAACTCCGCACCGGTTCGGACACTTCTTCTTAAGTCGAAGGAGTCAAACCGGTGCGGAGTTGCCGCCGCGACCTTATTTCTGCGTGAACCGTACGATTGAGCCGCAGGATCACGGCACCGTGAGACCGCATGATCGGCGGAATTGGGGCAAGACTGATTCGCGATGGGATAGTGTTGCGGTCAGCGGAGGGAGGGACCGCGGGGAAGAAAAGATGGCAATCAGGGGAACGACGACGAGGGGAACCCATGGGGGAGAAGACCGGTGATGTCGAGAAGACCAACGACGTCAACGACGTCGTGGCAGGCCGGAAGATCATCTGGCTCACGAAGGAGTTGGACGCGGCGGGGAAGACGAGGCACCAGATCCAAGGCGCAGTGGACACAGGGAAACTGTTCCGGGTCTCACAGGGGATCTACACCCTGGAGAATCCGGATGACCTCCTGAAGCTTCAGGCACTCTCCCATGCGCACCCGGATGCGACATTCACGGGCCGGGGAGCAACATTCGTATACGAACTCGGGCACCGATCAACTGTCGAGTGGCCGACGCCGGTCCGGATGCCCCGTGGAAAAACCCGGGACGGCGGAGTTCTGTTGCAGGTCACGCCATCGCAGATCACGCACGCCTGGACAGTCAACGGAGTGCGGGTCACCTCTCCGATAGAGACTGCCGTCCATGTCGAGGACCGCGACCCTGATGATCCATTCCTTGGATCGGAGGGCCAGCGCCGTCGACGGCTCGGCGAGTTCCTCCAACAGGCGTATGCCGGGGCGAAAGGCAATGATGTTCTGGCCGAGGACCTGGCCGCACTTCCACCCCGACATCGCAGGTCCGCGTTGCGGCTGCTGGACGGCGTGATCACCGGGACCGCTAGCAAACTGGAGTTGAAGGCCATCACCCTGATCCTGAATGCGCTGGGGGACACCGATGTCACGGTACTGGTCAACCACAAGGTCCGTGGCTACCGCTTCGACATCGTCTTCAAGGAGGCGAAGGTACTGGTGGAGATCGACAGTTATGCCTTCCATGCCGCCGGCGGGGAGGAGGCTGGCGAAGAGATCTTCATCTCGGACCGTTGGAAGGGTAATGCCGCGGCACGATGGGGGTGGACGCTACTGCGGTACACGGATCGATGTGTGCAGTATGTCCCCCGGCACATGGCTGACCAGGTGGTGGACACGGTGAGGTTGAGGCTCCGCTGGAAGCGATGGTTGAAGAAGCCCTTCCAGCTATTGGAGTCGGATGACCTGGTGTGGTGGTGGCATCCGTGGCTGAGTCGTCGGTGAGCCTCGTCCAGGTCAGGCTCGTGCAACCGGAAACATCGCACCGGAATCGGCGGCCCTACTTAAGTCGAGGGAGCCAAACCGGTGCGAAGTTTCCGGTCCCGGGCGCAGGACAGGACGCGGCGTGGGACCCCGGCGGCTACTTCCAGAGGTAGGCGAGGACGGCCGCAATGGCGGAGCGGATCGACGCGTCCAGCGTGCCGGCCGCGGGCAGGAAGCGCGGGGAGTGGTTGCCGGGGATGTCCTCGGAGACGCGTCCGGCCGCCACAGCCTCTGACCAGGTAGTCCGGTCGGTGCACCCGGTCAGCCAGAACTCGTAAGGGACGCCGAAGTGACGCGGGATCTCGGAGAAATCCTCCGAGGCGGTCCAGCGCATCGCGTCCACCGAGTCCTCGCCGAAGACGGCGTCGAACGCGGGACGGACCTGCTCGTGCACCCCTGGGTCGTTGTCGGTCAGCTCGCCGTGGGCCGAGTAGGCGATGTCGGCGGGCTTCGGCGTCCCGGAGGCCGCGCACTCCGCCTGGATCACCCGCTCGATCGCGGCATACGTCCTGTCCCGCACGGATGTGTCGTAGAAACGGCAGTTCAGCACCAGTGTGGCGGTGTCGGGGATGGTGTTGTTCGTGTGCCCGGCGGACAGCGTCCCCACGGAGACTACGCCGAACTCCTCGGCGGGGATCTCGCGCCCCACGATGCCCTGCAGCCGCACCACGATCATCGCGGCGAGGAACGTCGGGTCGATGGAGTTGTGCGGGGCGGAGGCGTGGGAGGACACCCCGTGCAGGGTGACGGTGACGGTGTCGCACGCGGCCATCACCGGCCCGGCGGCGGAGTACACCGTGCCGACCGGCCCGGGCATGATGTGCTGGCCGAGGCACACGTCCGGCGCGGGGATCCTCTCGGCGAGGCCGTCCTCGATCATCGTGGTCGCGCCACGCGTGATTTCCTCGGCGGGCTGGAACAGGGCGATGAAGGTGCCGGACCAGGCGTCGCGGCGTGCATCCATGATCTCGCACAGCGCCATCAGTGCGCTGGTGTGCACGTCGTGGCCACAGGCATGCATCACGCCCGGGTTCTTCGAGGAGTAGGACGCCCCGGTGTCCTCGGTGACCGGCAGGGCGTCGAAGTCGGCGCGGTAGAGGATGGTCGGGCCGTCCCCGTTGCGCCAGACGGCGGTGATGCCATGGCCGCCGATACCGGTGGTGACCTCACCGTCGAGTTGGGCGAGGCGGGAGAGGACGTGCTGCGCGGTCTGTTCCTCGTGCTCGCTGAGCTCGGGGTTCTCGTGCATCCATGTGTAGAAGCTGTCGGTCCAGGAGAGGTCCACGCCGTGGTTCTCGACGAACTCCGCGATGTCGGGTGTGCTCATGGCACCGAGTCTAACCCCGGATCCTTAACCCTGGACGGCAGGGTTGTAGCGCAGGGAATTGCGATGGAAGTCGATCTCGTTGCCCAGCCGGATACCGGGGGCCAGGCGTCCCTCCTGACGTGCCTCCAGGAGGCGTCCGAGGACCTTCACCTTCAGGTCGCCGGGGCTGAGAGTGTTGATGTAGATCTTCGTCCCGCCCTCGAAGCCGGCCATGGTGGAGTCGCGCCACTTGATCACGATGCGCCAGGGCATCGGCACGTCCACGTCCAGCGGGCGGTGCAGCCACTCCTCGTTGGACGGCATGTGCGGGCCTGCGGCGACATGGCAGGCGTGGACCAGGTCGGCGACGGCGTCCCGCTCCTCCTCGCTGATCAGCCACGGTTCGGTCGTCCCGGAGCGGGAGAACACCTCCAGGGTCGGCCAGCGGTGCCCGAAGCCGGCGAAGGCGACCGCGTGGTCGTTCTCGGCGAAGATCAGGTTGTTGTGCCCGGCGTAGTCCACCGCCCACTCGTTGTACATGTTCGGGTTCGCGCGGACCTGCGCGATCTCCGTCTCGTTCTGCAGGCCGTGCTCGTCGATGGCGACCAGCTGCTTGTGCAGGTGCTCGATGGACGCCCCGGCCGGCTCCAGCCAGTTCTGGAACGCGGCGACGTAGCGGACGTAGGGGTTCGCGCGGTACAGCCGGTCCATCGCGTCCACGGTGAAGGCGATGTAGAGACGGTGGTCCGACCAGCTCATCTCGCCGGACCCGGCGAGTTGGTCGCTGCGGGTCGCACCGGGGACGTAGTGGTCGCGGGCGAGGATGATGTCGTGTCCGCCGCCGAAGAACGCGCCACCGAGCTCGTTGACGGTCTGGACCGCATTGTCGTAGCTGAACAGGTCCCCGATCTCCTCGGCGGAGCGTCCCGCGCGGGTCAGCTTGGCGCGCAGCAGCTGCTCGACGTGGTCACGTCCGGCGTCCTCGGAGAGGTACTCGGCCATGTGCCGGGCGGCGGTGGCGTCCATCCGGTGCCCGTAGTTCAGCGACCAGTAGTTGTAGGTCAGGATCTCGTAGAGGTTCGCGACCCGGCGGAACAGCGGCACGGTCCCGTCCAGCTGGGAGACGGTCAGACCGCGCAGGATGCGGGGGTCGCCGTTGTCGTCGATGACCATCCGCGCCTTCTCCGGCGTGGTCTTCAGCAGGTTGCCGATGCCGAAGTCCGTCTGGATGTCCCGGTTCGCGTCGGTGACCTCGAAGGGTTCGGTGTGGTGCTCCGAGACGGGACGGTGGCTGCGACTGGGTACCGTCCACACCTCGGTGCCGGAGAACGGGTTGACCTGTTTGATGGTCCCGTCGGGCAGCGTCGTCAACGGGGGTACTGGCGCGGGGGACATTGGTGAGTGACCGATCACAGTGAGACAGCCTAGTCGTTGGGAGCCTGGATGTGGGTGGGTGAGTGGTGCTTTACTGGAACCCATGCCACAGATCGTGTTCAGCATCCTCGCCACCGCGCAGCAGCGCTCCCTGATCGTCGATGACTTCCGCCGGGTCCTCGACGCCAACACCGACATTCTCACCGCGGAACTCCAGGTCAACACCGATACAACGGCCGACCCGAGCCTGGAGGGGGTCTGGAAGGACTACGGCTTCGTGGATCTCACCGACGACGCGCCCGAGCCGGCGAGCATCGTCATCGACGTTCTGGAGCACACGGGGTCCGTCAGTGGGCTGTCGATGCGCCTGTCGGAGGTGCTCACCGAGCGTGAGGAGCAGCCGGCCGAGGCCCTGTACCAGCAGATCCTCGATGATCCGGGCACGCCGCGCGTCCCGTGGCACGTGGACGTCCGGCCGTAGCCGGATGACACAGTAACTTTCGCACCGGCGGCGGCGGACGCTGCCGTGAAACCCCAGGTCGCGATCGGCGTGTCGCCGCGAGCTGTGCGAAAGTTCCCCGGTGCCCGAGCCGCTCCCGTCAGTCCAGGATGCTGGACAGGAACGACCGCGTCCGCTCCTCGGCCGGGTCGGTGATCACCGAGCGGGCGGGCCCGTGCTCCACGATGCGGCCACCGTCCATGAACGCCACGTGGTCGGCGACCTCGCGGGCGAAACCCATCTCGTGGGTGACGACCAGCATCGTCATCCCGTCGTCGGCGAGTTTGCGCATCACGTTCAGCACCTCGCCGACGAGCTCCGGGTCCAGCGCGGAGGTCGGCTCGTCGAAGAGCATCAGCTTCGGCTTCATCGCCAGCGCCCTCGCGATAGCCACGCGCTGCTGCTGACCGCCGGAGAGCTGGATGGGCCACGCCTCGGCCTTGTCCGACAGGCCCACCATCTCCAGCAGCCCGCGGGCGGTGGCCTCGGCCTCCGCCTTCGGTACGCCCTTGACCTTCACCGGAGCCTCGATGATGTTCGACATCACCGTACGGTGCGTGAACAGGTTGAACTGCTGGAAGACCATGCCGATGTCGGCGCGCTGCCTCGAGGCGTCCTTCTCGGAGATCTGGTGCAGCCGGCCGTTCCTCTCCCGGTAGCCGATCAGGTCGCCGTCGACCTCGATGCGTCCGGCGTCGATGCTCTCCAGGTGGTTCACGCAGCGCAGCAGCGTGGACTTGCCGGAGCCGGACGGGCCGATCAGGCAGGTGACGGTACCGGTGGGCACCTCCAGGTCGATGCCCTTGAGCACGTCGAGGTGCCCGTAGCGCTTCCACACGTCCTGCACGGAAATCATGGGGGTGCTCATCGGCGGTTCTCGCTCTCGGTGTTGTCGTCGACGGTGATGTTGCGCGGCGGCACGGCTTCCGCGTCGGTCAGGACGGCCAGCTGGCGGCTGGTCAGGGCCCGCGAGGACCCGCGTGCGTAGAAGCGCTCCAGGTAGTGCTGGCCCACCATCAGGATCGAGGTGACCACCAGGTACCAGGTCGCGGCGACGAGCAGCATCGGCACGGGCTCGAACATGGCGTAGGCGATGTCCATCGACCGGCCGTACAGCTCACCGGCGTACGGCAGGGCAACGACCAGCGAGGTCGTCTTCAGCAGGCTGATCAGCTCATTGCCCGTCGGCGGGATGATGATCCGCATCGCCTGCGGCATCACGGTGCGCCGCATGTTCTGCCACCAGGTCATGCCGAGCGCCTTGGACGCCTCCGACTGGCCCTCGGGCACGGCCTGGATGCCGGCGCGGACGATCTCGGCCATGTAGGCGGACTCGTTGAGGGCCAGGCCGACCACGGCGAGCCAGAACATGTTGGACAGGGCGTCCTCCAGGTTTAGCTCGGTGAAGCCGAGGTCGACGGAGGTGTAGATCGCGCCGATGAGACCCCAGAACACCAGCTGCACGTAGATCGGGGTGCCGCGGAAGACCCACAGGTACACCCAGGCGATGCCGCTGGTCACCGGGTTGGGTGACATGCGCAGCACGGCCAGGACCGCGCCCAGGACGACACCGATGATCATCGCCAGCACGGTCAGCAGCAGGGTGTGCCCGGCGGCTTCGGCGATGCGTGTGTCGAAGAGGTAGTCGAGGTAGATGTCCCAGCCGTAGGCGTCGCGGTGGGCGGCGTCCCAGATGAACAGGACGACCAGGGCCAGCAGGACCACCGCGCCGATGATGCGACCGGGGTGGCGCAGCGGGACGACCTCGTTGTCGGCGGGGCGCCGACGTTCGGCCGGGTCCACCGTGGTGTGCTCGCTCATGATTCTTCTCCTGTTGCAGCATCCGGCAGGTCGATGTCCTGCGTGTTCACGGTGACCGTGTCGATCATTCCGTCGGTGAGCCCCCAGGGCTCGAGGATCTCCTCGTACTGGCCCGAGGTGACCAGGTACTCCATGGCCGCGGCGAAGGCCGGGACAAGGTCGGACTCCTTGGCGAACGCCCAGCCGAACGGCAGCAGGTCGAAGGGGTCGCCGGCGGGGATGAGCTTGCCCTCGGACAACCGGATGGCGTACTCGGTGACCGCCGAATCGGAACTCAGCGCGTCGGCGCGTTCCAGCGCGGTGGCGTTGGCTGCGGCGTTGGCGGACTCGTAGACCAGCTTGTCGATCGCCGGTTCACCCGCGGCCACGCACTCGTCGGACTTCACCTGGACGTCGTCCGTGTCGGAGTAGGTCCCCTTCTGCACGGCGACGGTCAGCCCGCAGGCGTCGTCCGGGTCGACGGTCTTGCCGGGGGTGGTGGCCCAGGAGATGCCGGAGTTGTAGAAGTCCACGAAGTCGTAGGACCGCTGGCGTTCCTCGGTGTCGGAGAAGCCCGACGTCCCGACGTCCACCGTCCCCCCGGTGATCGACGGGAGGATGAGGTTGAAGTCCTGCTGCTGGAAGGTCACGTCCAGACCCAGGACGGCACCGGCGGCGCGGACCAGGTCGATCTCGAAGCCGATGATCTCCCCGTGGGGGTCCTTGAACTGGTTCGGTGGGAAGGTGGGGTTCGTCGAGGCCGCGATGCGTCCGGAGTCACGGTATTCCTGCGGCACCAGCTCGGCGAGCCCGGGGACGGCTTCGGGCAGGGTGTCGACCCAGCCGTCGGGGTTCCCGGATTCCTCGTTGGTGACGCAGGACGCCAGGGTGGCGGCGAGCGTGATCGTCATCATCGTCCCGAGAACCGCGGTGATCGCGCGGCGCGGTCGCGATGGGCGGGTTGTCATGCAGGTGAGTATATCCGTGCGGCGTCCGTTGACCGGAGTCCGCCCCATTACGGTTCTGTTACGCTCGGGCGGCATGCAGATCCCCATCGCCGACTATCTGAACGAGATCCTCGACCAGCTGCGGGACCGGGATTCCGGGGAGGTCGCCGACTACATCCCCGAGTTGGCGTCGGCGGACCCCACTCCGCTCGCCGCGGCCCTGTGCACCACCCAGGGCCGGATCTACAGCGCGGGCGACGATGGGCGGGAGTTCACCATCCAGTCGATCTCCAAGCCCTTTGCCTACGCCGTCGCCCTGCAGGAGTGCGGGGTGGGGAAGGTGCTCGGCACGGTCGGGATGGAACCGTCCGGCGAGGCCTTCAACGAACTCTCGCTGGACGGGGAGACCCACCAGCCGGTGAACCCGATGATCAACGCCGGGGCGATCACCGTCAACCAGCTGATCAACGGTGAGGACTCCGGGGTGGACGACCGGGTGGACGTCATCGTGGACTACTTCTCCCGGCTGGCGGGACGTGAGCTGCGGGTGGACGAGAGTGTGACCGGTTCGGAACTCGACACCGCCGACCGCAACCTCGCCCTGGCCCACATGCTGCGCAGTTACGGCATCATCAGCGACAGCGCCACGGACGCCGTGACGTCCTACACCCGGCAGTGCTCGGTCCTGGTGACGGTCAAGGACCTGGCGGTGATGGGGGCGACGTTGGCGCTGGGTGGTGTGCAGCCGGTGACCGGTGAGCGCATCCTGGAGCCGCTGGTGTGCCGTCAGGTGCAGGCGGTGATGGCGTCGGCGGGGATGTACGACGGGGCGGGGAAGTGGATGGCGTCGGTGGGCATCCCGGCGAAGTCCGGCGTGGCCGGCGGACTGATGGGCACGCTGCCCGGGCAGCTCGGACTGGCGACGTTCTCGCCGCGGCTGGACGCCTCGGGCAACAGCGTGCGGGGCGCGAAGATCTTCCGGAAGCTGTCGGACGACATGGGCCTGCACCTGATGTCCTCGGTCACCAGGCGGGGCTCATCGGTGCGCAGCATCCGGCAGCGTGGTCTGGTGACCGTGTTCCGGCTGCAGGGTGGGCTGGACTTCTCCGGCGCGGAGGAGTTCCTGTCGGCGGCGGCCACCCACGACATCACCACCACACGGGTGGTGGTGGATGTCCGCCGGGTCAACGAGTGCAACCCGGTGGGCCGCCGGATGGTGAAGGAGGGGCTGCGCCGCATCCGGGAGGACGGCAGGAGGGTCGCCGTGCTCGACCCGGACGGCGTCCTCGGCGACCGGACGTTTTCCGACGGGACAACGGTGGACGCCGCCGACGAGGAGGAGCTCGGAGGCTAGGGCAGCAGCCCGGTGATGTAGGTCACCAGGTCGCCGAGGTAGGCGAACGGTGCGGCGATGAGTGATCCGCCGATGAAGACGGCATTGGACGCGTAGGCGCCGATCAACTCGGGATCGGGGACGGGAAGGTCCATGGTGGTTTTCCTTTCTGTGCATCTGCCAAATCGTGGAATGGCCGCACATCGTTATCATTGGGACGAACCGACCCCGTTCTGGAGTGCCACTGCATGGTCATGGAGACGACCGACACAGAAGTCAGCGACGTCAGCTCGCTGGCCGCGGAGCTCAGCGCGTCGCTGGCGAGGACACTGAAGGGAAAGCAGGACGTCATCGACGCGGTGATCCTGACGTTGCTGGCCGGCGGGCACATCCTGCTCGAGGACGTCCCCGGGGTCGGCAAGACGACCCTGGCGACCACACTGGCCGGCTCGTTCAACGCGAAGGTGCGGCGCCTCCAGTTCACCTCGGACATGCTGCCCACCGACGTCACCGGTGTCACCGTCTACGACGACGACACCCACGGCTTCCGTTTCCACGCCGGACCGGTGTTCACCAACATCGCCATCGCCGACGAGGTCAACCGCGCCACACCCCGGACGCAGTCGGCGCTGCTGGAGGCGATGGCCGAGCGGTCCGTGACGGTGGACGGCACGTCCTACCCGCTGCCGGAGCTGTTCGTGGTGGTGGCCACCCAGAACCCGCAGGACATGGAGGGCACGTTCCCCCTCCCGGAGGCGCAGCGGGACCGGTTCATGACCCGGATCTCCGTGGGCTACCCCGATGAGGCGTCCGAGATCGCCATGGTCACCGGACGCAGCGACCCCGGTGACCCGGCATCCGGGGAAGTTCCCGGGGACGGCCCGGCGGTCACCGTCGACGACGTGGTGCGTGCCCAGGACACCGTCAACCGGGTGACGGTCACCGACGAGGTCGCCCGGTACCTGGTCCGGATCGTCGCCGCGACGCGCACCCATCCGGGCATCACACTGGGCGCGAGCCCCCGTGCGGCCCTGCACCTGACCCAGATGGCGCGGTCGCGCGCCGCGGTGGCGGGGCGGAGCTACGTGATCCCCGACGACATCGCCACACTCGCGGCCACCGTGCTGCCGCACCGTCTGGAGCTGCAGGGACGTCACGCCACGGTGGAGGATTTCCACGCCGCGGCGGCGGGGATCGTCTCGGACATCGTCTCCTCCACCGGGCTGCGGTGAGGGGCAGGTGAGAGGCAAGGGCCTTCCCGTCGCCCCCACCCGGCGGGGCTGGGGGTTCCTGGTGTCCGCGGCGGCGGTGGGCGTGCTGTGGTGGTTCGCTGAACTGCAGGACCTGCGCTACCTCGCCGCACTGCCGGTCGCGATGGTCGTCGTGGCGGTCGTCTGGGTGCTCCTGCTGCCCCTGCTGGCCGGGTTCACGGTCCGTCTGTCCGTGTCGGACCCGACCCCGGCGGTCGCGGACCGGGTCGACTGCACGGCGACGGTCCACCACCGGCTGCCCGTCACCGCACACCTCCTGGTCGTCTGGGACGCGGACGGCCGGCGGGTGTCCGTCCCGTTGGCGGTCGGGAAGGGGCAGGCCGGGACGTCGGGTCTGGTCTACCCGGCGATGCGCCGTGGGCCGTCCACCATCGGGGTCTCCCGGGTGGAGGTCCGCGACCCACTGGGCCTGGTCGTGCGGCGGGTCCGTGCGTCCTCGTCGGTCCGTCTGCTCGTCCTGCCCGTACCACTGACCCACCTGCCACCGGAGGTGCCGGACGCGGCGGTGCACAACCACCGCGACGGAACGGCCGCGCGCCGGGGACTGGCCGCCGATCCGGGGACCCCGGGTGGTGCGGTCCGTGAGTACCGGCACGGCGACGCTATCCGGCAGGTCCACTGGAAACAGAGCGCCCGCCACGGCAAACTCCTGGTCAACCAGTACGATTCCGGCGCCACGACGGACGCCCGCGTGCTCCTGGCCACCGGCGAGGACGACTACCCCGGCGCCGGGGACATCGAAACCGCGGTCAGCGCCACCGTCACCGTCACCGACCGCCTGTTCGCCTCCGGTGCACAGGTGTCCGTCCTCGTTGGGCGGGTCGCGCCCGTGAGGTGCGTGGACGGCGGGGATGTCCGCCGACTCCTGGCCACAGCGACCCTGCACCCCGGGCCGGCCGACACCGCGCACATCGACGCCCTCCAGCGACGGGACACCGTGGTGACCGGCACCGTAAGTCAGACGCTGGTGCGGGAGCTCGACCGTGCCGGCTTCTCTGGTGATGTGTTGTCCACCGGAGGGGACGGCACCGGGCACCCCTGGCGCCACACGCGGCTCGCCGACGGGGACAACCACGCCGGATGGGGTGGAAGGCCATGACCGCGATGCGACCGCTGCTGCACGGCGTACTGCTGTCCGCGCTGTGGCTCATGGTTCTCCTGGCGTTCACGGAGGTGTTCATCCACGGCCCCTGGCTGTGGCGCGCCTGGTCGATTGCCGCGGTGGTGACACTGGTGACCACCCTCGCCGTCTCGGTACTGCCCGCCCGCCGCCACTGGCTCGGCCAGGTCTCCGGACTGTCCTCGGGCCTGCTGCTCTGGGCCCTGTGGCTCGTGTGGGGCGGGCGCGCCGGGGAGTGGATCGGTGATCCCGGCGCGATGGCCGACGCCATTTCCGACACCGTCGAGTACTCCACCACACCCCTTGACCCTGCCGGGGCGGTGGAGGATCTGCTGCTGACGTTCGTCCTGCTGCTGGCGACCGTGACAACGGTGATCCTGGTGGGGATCGGGTCACCGGGGCTGGCCGGCGGCACCACCGCACTGCTGCTGGTCGTCCCCGCCGCGGTCAGCGGGATCCCGGTCGACAGGATCCTGCTGATTGTCACGGGGGTTCTGCTGGTTGTGCTCCTGTGGACGGCGAGCGCGCGGATCAGTGGTCCGGGGTTCCTGGCCGCGGCGGTGTCGGCGGTGCTGGCTGTCGCGGTGGTCGCCGCGTTGCCGGACGGACGCGACCGGGTGTGGAACACCGCGATCGTGTCCGCACCGGTGTCGGGTTCCGTGCCCGATGTCACGGTCTCGTTGGCGGACGACCTGAAGACCAGGAGCAAGACGCGGGCGTTCCGGTTCACCGCGGACGTGCCCGGGCCGTACCATTTCACGCTGGCCACGCTGGCCGACTTCGATGACGGCCGCTGGCTGCCCCAGGACGACCCTGACCCGTCCGGCAGGACCGTCGACCAACCGCGCGGGGACGTGGGTGAGATGGACCCCATGCTGTCCAGGACGGTGTCGGTGACGATGGACGGTTTGCGCAGCGAATGGCTGCCGTTGCCGCAGTCGGCCCGGCAGGTCGTCTCGTCGTCGTTCGATCCGGGGGACTGGACGTGGACGGACGGTTCCGGGACCGCGGCGTCCGACAGCGCGGTCTCTCGCGACGGGGACCGCTACACGGTGGACGCGTCGCCGTCCTTCTCCGGGGGCCCCATGCCGGGCTTCGGAATGGGGGAGATGGAAGGGACAGCGGCAGGCGGGGATTCCGGTGATGTCGCCCAGTACCTCGAGCTCCCGGGGGAGGTACCCGCGGCGATCTCCGATGCGGCGGAGGAAGCGACGGGTGCTTTCCGGGACAGGCTCAGTTCGCTGGGGGAGACCGCCGAAGACATGGGACTCCCCGCTGACGTCGGGGATGAGACGGATGCACGGGGGCTCGGCATGGCGCTGCAGTCCTGGTTCCAGGGTGGTGGCTTCGTCTACGACGAAAGTGCCCCGTACACGCCGGGCTCCGAGACCGGTGGACCGTACTCCGTCATGGAGGGGCTGCTCGAACAGCGCAGCGGTTTCTGCGTGCACTACGCCTCCACCTTTGCCGTGATGGCCCGCGACCTGGGGGTCCCGGCACGGTTGGCGGTCGGGTACGCCAGTGAGGCCTCCAGCGGGGACGAGACCGTTGTCCGGGGCGGCGACCTGCACGCGTGGCCGGAGTTGTTCATCGACGACGTCGGATGGGTCGCCTTCGAGCCCACACCGGGTGGCGCCGGTGGGCCCGAGGAGGAGGATGACGACATTGTCCGGGACGCCCCGGCGACACCGTCGCCGACGGAGCCCGGAACCGGATCGTCCGATGCCCCCGAGCCCACGGACGAGACCACCGAGCCGGGTGCCGCCACCCCGTCCGGGACGGACGCGGACACCTCCGGGAACGGGTCGTCGGCGTCCCCCGGTGGTGTGGGGACCATTCTCCTGCTGACCGGCGGTGCCGCACTGGGCATCGTGGCCATCCTGCTCATCCCGGCGGCGCTGCGCTGGTTCGCGGGGAGGAGGCGGCTGCACGCTGTCGATCACGGGCAGCGTCCTGCGGAAGGTGCCTGGCTCGAACTGCTGGCCACCGCAGCGGATCTCCATGTGCTCGCCGCGGGCAGGGAGCGGGACGTCGGTCTGCGGGCACGGACGCCGGAGGCCATGGCGGAACACCTGGAGTCGGCGGCGGAGCTGGACGCGGGCGCGGCCGGTGCCGTGCGGGAGCTCGCGGCCGCGGTCTCGGCGGAACGCTACGGCGGCCGGGACCTGTCGTCCCGGCGGGAGGAGATCCGGGCCCTGCTGGAGGAGGCGGTCGACGGACTCCGTGAGCGGGAGGGGGGACCCCACACATGGCGGGTGGTCCTCGCGCCACGGTCGGTCCGGACGGTGGACGGGCTGAGAGGACCGGAATAATGACGGGATGATTGGTGCCCCGGGTGGGACTCGAACCCACACACCCGTAGATACCGCATTTTGAGTGCGGCGCGTCTGCCAATTCCGCCACCGGGGCAAGCCAGGGAAATATTACGGGAGCACGGTCGGGGCGTCCAACATGGGGTACGGCTTACGTCGGTAGGCTGGTGAGCACGACGCAACCGACAACGAATGGGAGGCACACGACATGCCCGACGACATTCTCACGGAAGCTGACATCCGGGCGGAGGAGCTCGAGGACTGGCGTATCGAGGAGGGGGAACTCCGGGCGGGCTTCGCCACCGGGGATTTCGCCACGGGACTGCGCCTGGTGAACCTCATCGGTGCCGCGGCGGAGGAGGCGGACCACCATCCCGACGTCCTGCTGACCTTTCCGAGGATCGGGGTGGGTCTCATCAGCCACGATGTGGAGGGGGTGACGCGCCGGGACGTGGACATGGCCCGGCGGATCAGCGGGATGGCGGCGCAGGAGGGCGTGGAGGCGGAGGGGTCCTGACAGCCTGGCGTCCTACCGTCCGATGCCCTCACCGTCGAGGACGTTCTGGATCAGCCCGCCGTAGTAGGCGATGAACGCCTCCAGGTCCGTGCACCTGAAGTACTCCTGGGTCACGAGCCGGCGCATCAGGGCCACGCCGCTGGCCATCGAGATCGCCGCCTCCGCGCGCATCTCGGCGTGCGATGTCGCAGCAGCCGACGCGTCCCCGGCCTCGTCCACCACGCGCTTCATGACGGGGGCGACCATCTGCTCCCGGAACACCTTGCCCAGGGTGTCGACGATGTGGCGGTTGCCGCCGGCGTCGGCGAGCTTGCGGATCAGCGAGTTGGGGGAGTCGTCGGGGGATTCGACGACGATCCGCGCCATGTAGGCCCCCAGCGAGGAGTACTCCACCTCGGCGATGCGTGCTGCCGCGGGGGAGAAGTCCAGCTGCGCCTCGTAGAGGTGCTCCTTGGATCCGAAGTACTTGATGATCAGTGGGGCACTCACCCCCACGTCGACGGCGATGTCCTTCAGCGAGACCTCGCTGTACGGACGCTGGTTGAAGGCGGTGCGGGCGCATGTGAGGATACGGCTCCGGGTTTCGTCGGCCCGCCGGCGGCTCACCTGGTCGTCGGACGCTGCCTCGTTCGGCGCACTGTCGGTCACGTCTGTCATGGCGACTAGGATAGCCCCGACGGACGCGTAAAAGCGATAAGCAACTAACACAAGTGTGTCTGATCCCACGGATCGCACGGGAAGGCTCTATGCCGGACAAGCCCACTCTCCTGCTGCTCGACGGTCATTCCCTGGCCTTCCGCGCCTTCTATGCACTGCCCGCACAGAACTTCTCCACGACGGGCGGGCAGTACACCAACGCGGTCTACGGCTTCCTGGGAATGTTCCTCGGTCTGGTCGAGACGGAGAAGCCCACCCACATCGCCGCCGCCTTCGACCTGTCCGGTCCGACGTTCCGGGAGAAGGACCTTCCGGAGTACAAGGCACAGCGCCCGCCGTCGCCGGAGGAGTTCCACGGGCAGATCGACCTGATCAAGCAGACGATGGAGTCCCTGGGCATCGCCACGCTGACCAAGGAGTCCTACGAGGCGGACGACATCATCGCCACGCTGTCCTGCCGCGGGACCGGTGCGGGGATGCGCACGGTGATCTGCACCGGCGACCGGGACAGCCTGCAGCTGGTCAACGATGACGTCACCGTGCTGTACACGCTGCGCGGGGTCTCCGAGCTGGACCGGTTCACCCCGGCACGGGTGGAGGAGAAGTACGGGGTCACGCCCACGCAGTACCCGGATCTGGCGTCCCTGCGCGGGGACACGTCCGACAACATGCCCGGTGTGCCCGGGGTGGGTCCGAAGACGGCCCAGAAGTGGATCGTGAAGTACGGCAGCCTCGATGCGGTGATCGACAACCTCGACGATTTCAGCGGGAAGGTCGGCGAGGCCCTGCGCGACAACATCGACAACGTGGTCCTGGCGCGAAGGATCACCGAGATGGTGCGTGACCTCGACCTGGGTGACCTGGACGGTGACGGCGACCCGTTGTCCGGGCTGCGGCCACGGGCCGTGGACGCCTCACACGCGGTGGAGGTCTTCGATGACCTGCAGTTCGGCAACAACCTGCGCAACCGGACGTTCCGCACCATGGGCATCGAGTTCGAGGACGGCGCCGCGGTCGAGGTCAGTGTCGACGAGCCCGCCGACGGGAAGCTGGCGAAGTGGCTCAGTGACCACGCCGGGGTCAAGCCCAACCGCAACGGTGGGGACGCCGCGGTGAACCGTCCGCTCGCCGTTGCGGTGATCGGGGCGGGGACGCCCGTCGGCGGGCACGCCGACCGCGTCGCGCTGCTGGATCCGGAGGCCTCGGACGACGGCACGCTGCACGCCGTCGACATCGACCTGTCCGACCAGGACCCGAAGGACGAGGACGCGCTGGCGTCCTACCTCGCGGACGCTGGGGCGCCGAAGTGGCTGCACGACGCGAAACTCGCCTGGCACGCCCTGCACGGCTCCGGCCTGGAGCTCAACGGTGTGGAGCACGACACGGCACTGGCGGCCTACCTGCTGCGTCCGGACGTCCGGTCCACCGGGCTGGCGGACGTCCTGCAGCGCCATGTCGGACACGAACTGGCGCAGGACGCGCCGGCGACCGTACAGGCACAGTCCGTGCTCGAACTGGTCACCGCCCTCACCCCGGAGATCGCAGGGATCGGGGCGATGGAGCTGTACCTCGACCTGGAGGTGCCGCTGGCGACCGTGCTGGCGAAGATGGAGGGCCACGGCATTGCGGTGGACAAGGGTTCGCTGCAGGAACTGTCCAACGACTACGAGGGCAAGATCGCCGAGGAGGTCGGCGAGGCGCGGAACCTGGCGGAGGACCCGGACCTGAACCTGTCCAGCCCGAAGCAGCTGCAGAAGGTCCTGTTCGAGGACTTCGAACTGCCGAAGACGAAGAAGACGAAGACCGGCTACTCCACCGCCGCGGGGGAACTGGAGAAGCTCACCGAGCAGACCGGGCACCCCTTCCTGGCGCACCTGATGGCGCACCGCGAGTACCAGAAGATGAAGACCACCATCGACGGTCTCATCGAGGCCACCGCAGACGACGGCCGCATCCACACCACCTTCAACCAGCGTGGGGCGGCGACCGGACGGTTGTCGTCCTCGGACCCGAACCTGCAGAACATCCCGGTGCGGACCGAGGCCGGACGCCACATCCGCGGGGCGTTCCACGTCGGATCGGGGTACACCACCCTGCTGACCGCGGACTACTCGCAGATCGAGATGCGCGTGATGGCGCACCTGTCGCAGGACCCCGGCCTGATCGAGGCCTACCGGGAGGGCGAGGACCTGCACAACTTCGTCGGCTCGAAGGTCTTCGACGTGCCCGTCGACCAGGTGACCCCGGAGCTGCGCCGCCGGGTGAAGGCCATGAGCTACGGACTGGTCTACGGTCTCAGTGCCTTCGGTCTGTCGCAGCAGCTCAACATCGCCGCCGGTGAGGCGAAGAAGATCATGGACACCTACTTCGAGCGCTTCGGCGGGGTGAAGACCTACCTGGACGAGGTGGTGGAGCAGGCGAAGATCGACGGCTACACCGGGACGCTGTACGGGCGGCGGCGCTACCTGCCCGAGCTGAACTCCACGAACCGGGTGGCCCGCGACAATGCCGAGCGCGCCGCACTGAACGCCCCGATCCAGGGCACCGCGGCGGACATCATCAAGCGGGCGATGCTGCGCGTTGACCGGGAGATGACGCGTCGCGGGATGGAATCACGGGTGCTGCTGCAGGTCCACGACGAGTTGGTCGTGGAAGTCGTCGACGGCGAGTTGGACGAGATGACCGGGCTGCTGCAGGCCGAGATGGACGCCGCAGCCGAACTGCGCGTGCCGCTGGACGTGTCGACCGGTGTCGGGGAGAACTGGGAGACCGCCGGGCACTGAGTTGCCATCCCGCGTGGTCACCCCGCGCTGAGCAGTACCGGGACGAGCGCGGCGGAGGCAATGAGGTTCACCGTGCTGTGGAGGGCCAGGCCGCCCCAGAGCGACCGGTGCCAGCGGGTGAGGATGGCGCAGCCCACTCCGAGGAAGAATGTCCACACCATGACGGGGGCGACCATGTGCAGTGCCCCGAAGACCGCGGAACTCAGCAACACCGATACTGCGGCGGCGAGGCGGGGCCGCCCGACCGAGGTGTTGAGTCTGTCCTCGATCCAGCACATCGTGAGCCGGCGGAGGAGGATTTCCTCGATGACGGGGCCGAGAACGAGATAGCCCACCAGGACGATCAGTGCCGTGGCTGGCGTCCCCACCGACTCCGTCGTCGTGTCGTCCGCCGGGGTGAGGCCGAGGAGTGCCGCGACGAGAGCGGTCGCGGTCAACGCCGTCACCATGGCGACCGGAACCTGCCAGAACAGATGGAGTCCGCGGCGCCCCAGAGGAGTGAAGCCGAGTTCGGCGGCCGACCACCGGCGCAGAGCCCACCACACCGTGAGTGTGCTGGCGGTGATCACCACGAGCGTCGCCACCCACGTGAGAGCGTCGGGGAAGTGACGCTGGAGATCGAAGGTCGTCACCGGGACAACGGAGAGGACGAGCAGGAGGATCGGGGCGAGGAACGCACCCCAGACCCGCACCAGATCTGCGGTGCGTACCGGACGTGGAAACAGCCGACCTGTGTTCGTCGGCGGGGTGGATCGCTGGATGGACGTCATGGTGACAGCGTGGGCCGGTCGTGCGCTTTCCGGTAGCGGTCGAAGGTCGCATGTTCCCGATACTTTCGGCTGACACCGTGGGCGGCCGGGACCCCGCTACAGTGGCATCCGTGCGTATCGCTCCTGCCCTCGACCGCCGTTCCGGAATCCTGATCTGGTTGGGCGCCGCCGTCACGGGTGTACTCCTCCTGCTGTTCTCCGTGCCCGTCCTGTACGACTGGCAGGACCCCGACACGCTACCGGACGACCGCAACCTCGCCCTGGCCAGGTTTCTGGGACTGCAGATCTACACCGGCATCGCATCGTTGGCGCTGTTCGCGGTATCCCTGTCGCGCGGACGGCGTCCCGCGATGCTGTTGACGGTGTTCCTTGGCGCGGTCGGTGCCCTGGGAGCAGTCGCCTCGGTGGTGGCGCTGGTTCGGTTATCCAGGCATGGACGTCCACGGGACGCCGTGTGTGGTGGCGTCGCCGTTGGGGCCGGCGGGTTGCTCGGGTTGATCCTGGATCCGGATGGCGTGGCCGCAGGAGAGCTCGTCTTGCTTCTGGTCGTCGCTGTGGTGACGGTGTCTCTCGGACGATTCTGGGCGTCGCGGGACGCGAACGAACACGAACTCGACCGTCTGCGGATGGAGCAGGTCGTGGCTGAGGACAGGTTGCGACTGGCACGTGACATCCATGACTCGCTGTCCCACCGTCTGGGGCTGATCGCCATTCACAGCGGTGCGCTCGACTACCGCGGTGATCTCTCCGGCGCCCAGACGACCGACGCGATCGCCACGATCCGCCACCAGTCGGAGGCCGCATCCAATGACCTCCGCGACATCATCACGGCCCTGCGGATCACGCGGGAGGACGAGGATGAGCAGCGCACGCCGGGCCACGTCATTGAGGAGGCACGCGAGCGGGGGACAGTGGTGGAGGTTTCCGCAGGGTTCCCCGATGATGTGCTGGTGGAATCCGGGCTCTCAGCACTGGCGATGTCCGCACTGGGCGCGATGCTCCGGGAGACTCTGAACAATGCTGATCGCCATGCACCGGGGGTCCGGGTTTCGGTGGGCTCAGATGTCTCGGAGGGATCCCTCACCGTGAGTGTGTCGAATCCCGTTGGTGGTGGGACCCGTGGTGACGGTGCGGTCGCCTCGTCGGGGTTCGGCCTGGTCGGTGTCCGTGAACGTGCCGTCCTGGCGGGTGGTCACCTGAGAGTCAGCGACGCCGGAGAGCACTTTGCCGTCACGATCGGGCTGCCGTGGCAGGGGGTGGACGCGTGATGGTGCGGATTCTTCTGGTCGATGACGACACCCTGGTCCGATCGGGACTGCGGCTCCTGCTGGACGGGGCACGGGATGGTCGGTTCAGCGTCGTGGGTGAAGCCAGGGACGGGGATGATGCGCTGTCGCGGATCACGGAGCTGCACCCGGACGTGGTTCTCATTGACATCCGGATGCCCGGGAAAACCGGGATCGATGCGCTGCGTGAACTGCAGGGGAGCCCCGACGCTCCACCGGTCCTGATGCTCACGGCCTTTGACGCGCGCGAGGACATCATCGCGTCGCTAGCCGCAGGAGCCCGCGGCTTCCTGCGGAAGGTCGCGAGTCCCGGGGCCCTGGTCTCGGCCATCGACACCGTCGCGACAGGGCAGACTGCGCTGGGCCCGGAGGTCGTGGAGCACCTGCTGGAGAGGCAGCACCGTGTGGGAGGGGCCGCGCGGGACAGTGCCCGGCATGTGCTCAGCGACAAGGAGCGGCAGGTCGCCGAACTCGTGTCCCAGGGGATGACGAATGAGCGGATCGGGGAGGAGCTTCACCTCGCGTTGCCGACGGTGAAGACCTACATGTCCCGGATCATGGAGAAGCTCGGTGCGGAGAACCGCGTCCAGGTCGCGGTGACCTACCTGGACAGGCTCTGACAGGGTCCTCCCGGACTTACCGGTTCTCCTGCGCCCGCAGCCGCTTGCGCTTCATGACCTGCTCGGTGATGACCATCGCGGCGACCACGGCGGCGCCGAGGACGATCATCAGCACCGCGGTGCCGACCTGGTCGCCGGGGGCCTGCAGGTTGGAGTCGCCGTCCTGCCACGGCCACAGCGCGCGCAGGGACCCGAGCAGCATGCCGGTCATGGTGAACAGGGTGAGGGTGCGGTGCCGGGTGAGCAGCCACTCCATCACGCGGACGAACAGGACCAGGCCGGTCAGTGCGCCGAGCATGAACACGGCGATGTAGGTCAGGTCCAGGTCACTGACCGCGGTGAGTGTCGCGGAGTAGATGCCGATGGCGTAGAGGAAGAAGGACCCCGACACACCCGGCAGGATCAGTGCGCACACGGCGACGGCCGCGGCGACGAAGACGAGCAGCAGGTTCGGGTTGTCGTTCTCGGTGGAGGAGAAGCCGGTGGCGACGAAGGTGAAGATTCCGCCGACGATGAACAGTGGCACGGCCTTCGGCAGGCGACGCTTCAGGTCGGCGGTGTCGATCATCAGGACCGGGACGACCACGGAAACGGCGACCATACCCAGGAACAGGCCCTTCGCGGCGATCTCGTGGTCCTCGACGAAGGTGCCGACGATGCCGGCCATGGCGAAGACCATCACGACCATGCCGATGCCGAGCGGCAACAGCATCGCCCAGTCCACGGCCTTGATCTTCTTCCATCCGTCGGCACGGTCCCTGGTGAGGGCCTTGACGCCGTCGAGCAACCGGTTGGCGTTGTACAGGACGCGTTCGTAGGCGCCGGTGACCAGGGCGACGGTACCGCCGGAGATGCCGGGGACCAGTTCGGCGGTGCCGATCAGGCCACCGCGCAGTGCGTTGAGCACCACGGTGCCGGGGTTCAGCGGGGTGGGCTTGAAGGCGGGGGGACGGGCCGCGGTTTCGGCTGCGGCCTCTGTGCCGGGAGCTTCTGTGCTGGAGGGGTTGTCGTTCACGGCGATAATCGTAACGGTATCGGGACGTTCAGTGGGTACCGGCAGGCTCCGTCGGCGTTGCGGTGCAGGGAGAATCACACCGACGATGATTTTCAGTAGGTACGGGCAACGCTGTGACCTGGCAATCTCACGATGTGAAACTCGTCCGCGGTGTGAAAGTCGCACAGCCGCGGACAGGCCGGGGAACAGGGGAGTGGACCGCGGAGGTATTTTGGTCCCATGGCAGCAGAGGCAACCGGGGACGTCACCGACGGGCGCAGTGGGGTCACGCTGGGCTACTGGCCGGGAGAGGGGGTGGGCCCGGAGATCGTGGCGCCGGCGATGACCGCTGCTGAGCTTGCCCTGTCCCGGGACGGCGCCCGGGTGAACTGGGTGCCGCTGGAGCTCGGTCGCTCGGCCTTCGACAGGACCGGCCAGGTCGTCCCCGCGGAGACGTGGCGGGCGGTCAGGGGTTTGGACGGCTGGATCCTCGGTCCGCACGACAACGCGTCCTACCCGGACGGTGCCCGTGAGCAGCCGAACCCGTCGGCGGCGTTGCGTACGGGCATGGACCTGTGGGCGAACATCCGTCCGGTGCGGGGACTGCCCGGTGCGGTTGCCCCGGACATGGACCTGGTCATCGTCCGGGAGAACACCGAGGGGATGTACGCCGACCGCAACATGTACGCCGGATCCGGTGACGTCCGGGTCACGCAGGACGTTGCCCTCGCGATCGGTACGTTCACCCGGGATGCGGTGCGGCGGATCGTCCGGCGGGCAGGACGCATGGCTGAGGCGCGCGGCGGGGTGCTGACCGTGGCACACAAGGCGAATGTGCTGGCCAGGACGTCCGGAATGTACCTGGAGGAGGCCGGGGTCATGGCCGCGGAGACCGGGGTGGAGCTGCGGCCGGTGCACATCGACGCGCTGTGCGCGGACCTGGTGACGGATCCGGGGCGGCACCGGACGATCGTGGCGGAGAACATGTTCGGGGACATCCTGTCCGACCTCGCGGCGGCGCTGGGTGGGGCGCTGGGCGCGGCAGGCAGCGTGAACGCCGGGGATGGGGCGGTCATGGCGCAGGCGGCGCACGGGTCGGCGCCGGACATTGCGGGACGCGGCGTGGCGAATCCCGCCGGCGTGATGAACTCCACAGCGATGCTCCTGGAGAACCTGGGCTTCCCGGCGGCCGGGCAACGGGTGTCGGACGCGGTGCGCGTGGCGCTGGAGGTGACACCGACACCTGATGTGGCCGGTGGGGCCCGTGGGGCAACGACCGAGGCCTTCTCCGAGACCGTATTTGCGCAGATCGGGGGGCCGGTGTAGGGTCCAGTCTGTTAAGCGCCTGTACGCGGGTGCGCGACCGGCCGGGGAGGGTGAACGCACCTTCGCCGGCACCCCTGTCCATCACTAAGACCTATCCGTTTCGGAGCACATCTACATATGCCCACCACCAACGTTCCTCAGGTTGCCGTCAACGACATCGGCTCCGCTGAGGATTTCCTCGCCGCAATCGACTCCACCATCAAGTACTTCAACGACGGTGACATCGTCGAAGGTACCGTTGTCAAGGTCGATCACGACGAGGTCCTGCTTGACATCGGCTACAAGACGGAGGGTGTGATCCCCTCCCGTGAGCTGTCGATCAAGCATGATGTCGACCCCGGCGAGGTTGTCGAGGTCGGCGACGAGGTCGACGCCCTCGTCCTCACCAAGGAGGACAAGGAAGGCCGCCTGATCCTGTCCAAGAAGCGCGCTCAGTACGAGCGTGCCTGGGGCACCATCGAGCAGCTCAAGGAGAACGACGAGCCGGTCACCGGTACCGTCATCGAGGTCGTCAAGGGCGGCCTCATCCTCGACATCGGCCTGCGCGGCTTCCTTCCCGCCTCCCTCGTTGAAATGCGCCGTGTCCGCGATCTGCAGCCGTACATCGGCCAGGAGATCGAGGCCAAGATCATCGAGCTGGACAAGCAGCGCAACAACGTTGTCCTGTCCCGCCGTGCATGGCTCGAGCAGACCCAGTCCGAGGTCCGCTCCGAGTTCCTGCACCAGCTGCAGAAGGGCCAGGTCCGCAAGGGCGTCGTGTCCTCCATCGTCAACTTCGGCGCCTTCGTCGATCTCGGCGGTGTCGACGGCCTGGTTCACGTCTCCGAGCTGTCCTGGAAGCACATCGACCACCCGTCCGAGGTCGTCACCGTCGGTGACGAGGTCACCGTCGAGGTGCTCGACGTCGACCTGGACCGCGAGCGCGTCTCCCTGTCGCTGAAGGCCACTCAGGAGGATCCGTGGCGCGTCTTCGCCCGGACCCACGCGATCGGTCAGATCGTCCCGGGCAAGGTCACCAAGCTGGTTCCGTTCGGCGCCTTCGTCCGCGTCGAGGAGGGCATCGAGGGCCTGGTCCACATCTCCGAGCTGGCCGAGCGCCACGTGGATGTCCCGGACCAGATCGTCACCGTCGGCCAGGAGCTCATGGTCAAGGTCATCGACATCGACCTCGAGCGTCGTCGTATCTCCCTGTCGCTGAAGCAGGCCGACGAGGACTTCGCCGAGGAGTTCGACCCGTCCAAGTACGGTATGGCCGACTCCTACGACGAGCAGGGCAACTACATCTTCCCGGAGGGCTTCGATTCGGAGACCAACGAGTGGATGGAGGGCTTCGAGGAGCAGCAGCGTGAGTGGGAGGACCGCTACGCCGAGTCCGAGCGCCGCCACAAGACGCACGCCGCCCAGATCGAGCGCCACCGTGCCCAGGCCGCCGAGGCCGAGGGTGCCGAGGACAACGGCAGCTACTCCAGCAGCAGCTCCGACAAGCCGGCTGCGCCGCAGCAGGCCGAGGAGCCCCAGGATGACTCCGGCTCCCTCGCCTCCGACGAGCAGCTCGCCGCACTGCGCCAGAAGCTGGCCGGCGGTGCCGAGTAGTCTGATCGGTCGCGCTTAAGTCGGACCCCGCGTCCGTTCGTGCCGCACCGCGAACCCGCCCCATCCCGGAACAGTCCGGGGTGGGGCGGGTTCGTTCTGTGTACGGCCGGCGTCCCGGTCCCGTTCCGTCGCGTACCTCCCCATCGCACGTGGGGGGTCGTTTCAGCGCTGAGGACACCGTGGGTGTGATGGTTGGGTACGCGACAGGACGGTATGGGCCGTATCCATCGCGTGGCTCCGGAGTCAACGGCGACCGTGGGGGTAGTAACCGGATGGGGGCATGAAGGGGGCACCATTGCCGGGGGACGTATTGTGTTCTGTATGCCCGATTCGCCGATCGGCACCCGACTGGGCGCCCCGATGTGGGGGTGGTTGTCGGATTCGAATTCTTCATCAATCACGTGGGGCAGTCCTACGATGAGGAAACAACTGCCCCATCCGGGCAGCATCGACCTCGACGTGCAAAGGCGGAATGCCCCATGGCATCCATGACAACCACGGAGACCTCCCGACACATCCTCCGCGAGATCGGCGGAGCAGAGAACGTCTCCTCCCTCACTTTCTGTGCAACACGACTCAGATTCACCATCAACGATATGTCCAAGGTCGATACCGACGCGCTCGACAGCGACCAGAGCGTCCTCGGGGTCGTGGAACAGGGCAGTACCGGCATCCAGGTCGTGATGGGCGGTGGCGTGGCCGAGTACTACAACGCCATCGTCAAGGAACCCGGGATGGGGGAGGAGAAGAAGAAGGACGATTCGTCCGGCAAGAAGGAGTACGGGGGAGTCCGTGGACGGTACGACAAGGTCAACTACGCCTTCGAGTTCCTCTCCGACACCTTCCGCCCGGTGTTGTGGGCACTGCTCGGTGCCTCGCTGATCATCACGATCCTGGTGCTGGCCGACACGTTCGAACTACAGGATTTCCGTGCCCCCATGGAGGACCAGCCGTCCGGCTACGTCCTGCTGCACGCGATGTACCAGTCGGTGTTCTTCTTCCTGCCGATCATGATCGGTGCCACCGCAGCGCGGAAGCTCGGGGCGAATGAGTGGGTCGGCGCGGCAATCCCCGCCGCACTGCTCACCCCGGAGTTCACCTCGCTCGGCGAGCAGGGGGACACGGTCCACATCTTCGGGATCCCGCTGGTGCTGAATGACTACTCCTCGCAGGTGTTCCCGCCACTGATCGCGGCGATCGGACTCTACTGGGTGGAGAAGGGGCTGAAGAAGATCATTCCCTCGGCCATCCAGATGGTCTTCGTCCCGTTCTTCTCGCTGCTGATCATGATTCCGGCGACGGCGTTCCTGCTCGGGCCTTTCGGTATTGGTGTGGGCAACGGAATCTCCGACTTCCTGCTGTGGCTCAACGGTGTGTCGCCGTTCATCCTGGCGATCGTGATTCCGCTGATCTACCCCTTCATGGTGCCCCTGGGGCTGCACTGGCCACTCAACGCCATCATGATCCAGAACATCGCCTCGCTGGGCTACGACTTCATCCAGGGGCCGATGGGTGCCTGGAACTTCGCCTGCTTCGGCG
>NZ_JBQEDF010000014.1:0-63427 GCF_052107835.1 Corynebacterium sp. | reverse complement strand
TTAGAATCTGAAAAGATGACAATTTGTGAAAGAAACAACAACACGACACACCCCCGCAGTGGGGGCTGGATTGACCCCGAAGGTCAGATGGCTGCGGGCTGCCAGGACGGTGACGCCCGGGGCATGACATGGTCGAGCAGGTCGACGGTGTGCCGCAGCCCCTCCACGGCATCAACCACCAGGTCCTCATGCTCGATGGCCAGAACCCCGTCGTACCCACCCAGTCGGAGGTCACTCAGGAGCTGACCCCAGAAGGTGGTACCGCCGGGCTGGCCGAGGCCCAGGGTCACGAAGTTCCATGCCCTGTCGCGGGGAAGACTGATGTCGGTGGTGTCCAGCACGCCGTGGGTCTCCACGATGCCCGGGTTGAGCCGAAGGTCCTTGGCGTGGACGTGGTAGATCGCGGACTGGAGCTCCCCCACGACGGCACGGGGATCCGCCCCCTGCCACATGGGGTGCGAGGTGTCGAGGTTCGCCCCGATCCGGTCGCCCACGGCCTCCCGCAGGCGAAGCAGCGTCCTGGCGTTGTACACGAGTTGGTTGCCGTGCATTTCGACGGCGAACCGCACGCCCCGCGCCTCTCCGTACGATGCGAGGTCCTCCCAGTAGGGCAGGGCCACGTTGTTCCACTGGTACTCCAGGATGTCCTGGGTTTCCGGGGGCCAGGCCGTCGTGACCCAGTTGGGTGTCCGGTCGCCTGCCCCTCCCCCGGGGAGGCCGGACATGCAGACGACGGTCGGGGCCCCGACCCGCTGGGCGAAGTCGACGGCACGCCGCAGCGTCCTGTCGTCCCTGTCGCCCTGAAGCGGGTGCAACTGGTTCCCATTGGCATTGACGGCACAGATCCGGAGACCCCGGGACGTGACTGCGTTCAGGAAATCATCCAGTTTCGCGGCGTCGCCCAGGAGAGTGTCGGCATCGCAATGCGGAGCAGTTGACCAGCCACCGACCGGGAACTCCAGGTCCGTGATCCCTAGCTCGACGCATGTGTCGAGCATGTCCTCCAGTGGCAGATGGGACAGCGAGTCGGTATGAACACCAAGGCGCACGTGTGCTCCTTCCTGTGGCCTCGCCTCTCTCGCAATCAACCCCGGATTCCGTTCCGGTGGGCAGCGGAGGAGACGGTTGGCATGTGCTGTGATATCCCCGCATCAGCGGGTCATCGTATTTGTTACGTCATTCTAACAAGGTCGATGTGATGCACACCATAGCACTGTGGTTTCCCTCCGAAAACCCCCCTGGAGAAATCCCTCCCCTACAGACCGGGGGCGGAGCACGGAACCGACATGCAATCCTCGGTGGTTACGGCCCCGTGGCCCCGTACGCGGCGCTGCCGACCCAGCACCGATCCCGGGGGTGAAACGGGGGGAACCATCGTCAGGGGAGACGGGCAGTTACCACACCGGCTCCTGATCCGACGTCCGCTACAGCCCCGCCGCACCGAGCCCTGCCCTGCGGTTCCCCGACGCCTGACAGACGTCACGGGCAGCCGGAGAAACTCCGACCGCCCGTGACGTGCGTATCTGTGAACTGCCCCCGCGGGGGCCCTCCCCTTTTACTCCCCTCCTACTGCGCCGACAGCTTCCGGTACTCGAAGACCTGGTCAATGATGCCGTAGTCCTTCGATTCCTCGGCGGTGAGGAACTTGTCGCGGTCGGTGTCGATCCGGACCTGCTCCTCGGTCTGGCCGGTGTGGCGCGACAGCGTCGTCTCCATCAGCCGGCGCATGCGCTCGATCTCGTTGGCCTGGATCTCCAGGTCGGAGACCTGGCCCTGGGTGCCCTGCGTGGCGGGCTGGTGGATCAGCACGCGGGAGTTCGGCAGCGCGGCGCGCTTGCCCTTCGTCCCGGCGGCCAACAGTACGGCGGCCGCGGACGCGGCCTGACCCAGGCAGACGGTGACGATGTCCGGGCGCACGTACTGCATCGTGTCGTAGATGGCCATCAGGGCGGTGAAGGAACCACCCGGTGAGTTGATGTACATCGTGATGTCACGGTCGGGGTCGAGCCCCTCCAGCACCAGCAGCTGGGCCATGATGTCGTTCGCCGACGCATCGTCCACCTGGGTACCCAGGAAGATGATGCGCTCCTCGAAGAGCTTGTTGTACGGGTTGGATTCCTTGGCGCCCCAGGAGGAGTGCTCCACGAAGGACGGCAGGATGTAGCGGGACGTGGGCAGCTGCGCGTTGGACGCCTGCCCCGTGAGCTCGCTGGCGTGGGTGAAACCTGTCATGTTCTCGCTTCCCATTTCTTCTACTGCTCCTTCGCCGAGCTGATGACGTGGTCGACGAATCCGTACTCCAGCGCCTGCTGCGCAGTGAACCAGCGGTCACGGTCGGAATCCTTCTGGATCTGCTCCAGGGGCTGTCCGGTGTGCTCCGAGATGAGCTCCGCCATCTCCTGCTTGGTCTGTGCGAACTGCTCTGCCTGGATGGCGATGTCGGCGGCGGTACCACCGACACCGGCGGACGGCTGGTGCATCATGATGCGGGCGTGCGGCAGCGCGTAGCGCTTGCCCTTCGTCCCGGCGGACAGCAGGAACTGCCCCATCGACGCGGCAAGGCCCATCCCGTAGGTGGCGACGTCGCACGGTGCGAACTGCATCGTGTCGAAGATCGCCATGCCCGCGGTGACCGAACCACCGGGCGAGTTGATGTACAGCTTGATGTCCTCGTCCGGGTTCTCCGCACTGAGCAGCAGAATCTGGGCACAGAGCTTGTTGGAGATCTCGTCGTCCACCTGGGTTCCCAGGAAGATGATCCGCTCGCGCAGCAGACGCTCGAACACCGAGTCGTTGAGGTTCATCCCCGCGGCTGAGGTCATCTGCGCCTCGCGCAGCGCCTGACCGGCAGACATGTCATTAGTGCTCACTTATGCTCCTCGCTCAAGTTCACGTGTTTGAATTACCACCAGACTAGTCAACACCGTGCAGTGCGTGTGTCCATCCCACCCCCTGTTCGCTGTCAGCGCACGGCAGTCCCCGCCGGGGAATCCGCCCCGGTTTCCGTCGGCACTCCCGGGCAGACGACCCGGCGAAATCCACCCGCACCTCGTGCATGGTCTCCATCACCTCGATCACAGCGAAGGTCGCGGCGGCCGGCCCCCACGGATCCACGACTGTTCCCGGGAACTGCTGTGCCGCGCGGGCCCGCCCGGGCAACGTGAGCTAGGAGGTCTGCTGGATCTGGTCCTGGGCCATGCGCCACAGTCAACGGCCTCTCGCACCCCAACGAACTTTCGCACCGCAACGATCGCTATGGAATCACCGCTACGCGTTTGACCTGCAGTGATGACAAAGCACCTCCGGCACAGACAGTGCCGGAGGTGCGAATGTTCCTCGAAGTCCCCCGGAGGGACGCTGACGGGACTACTTCTCCTCGGCCTCCGCGGCCTCAGGGGCATCCTCGGTGGCCTCGACGGTGATCGTCTCGGTCTCGCCGGACTCAGCGCCGGCCTCAGCGTCAGCGCCCTCCTCCGTCAGGTCGGCTTCCTCGCCGAAGAACTCCTTCGGGTCGATGGACGTGCCGTTGGTGTCGGCGACGGTGACCTTGCAGATGTTGATGGCCAGGGCCTTGCCGCGGCGTACGTCGGCGAAGAGGTTCGCGATCTGGCCGGACTGCTGCAACTGCATCACGAACTGGTTCGGATCCATGCCGTAGCGCTGCGCGGTGAACAGGATGTGGTCGGTGAGCTCCTGCTGGGAGACCTCCGGCTTCTCGATGTCCGCCAGGGAGTCCAGGAACAGCTGGGTGCGCACCGAGTCCTCGGCGGCCTCGCGGGTGTCCGCCTCGAACTTCTCGCGGGTGATGTCCTGCGCGGCGAGCATCTGGTCGAAGATGGCCTGGTCGCCGCCGAACTGGCCGAGCAGCTGCTGCATCTGGCCGTCGACCTGCTCCTGGACAACGGACTCCGGCAGTGCAACCTCGGTCTTCTCCAGGGCTGCGGCGAGCACCTTGTCGCGGATGTCGCCGGCCTGCTGGCCCTTGAGCTGCTCCTCGACCTGGGACTTCAGCGAGTCCTTGAGCTCCTCCAGGGTGTCGAACTCGCTGGCGAGCTGGGCGAAGTCGTCGTCGAGCTCGGGGAGCTCGCGCTCCTTGACGGACTTCACGGTGACGGTGGCCTGGGCCTCGTCCTCGGCGTGCTCGCCGGCCACCAGCGTGGTGGCGAACTCGGTGGACTCCCCCTCGGACAGTCCGGTGACGGCGGCGTCCAGCCCCTCAACCAGGGACTCGGAACCGACCTCGTAGGACAGGCCCTCGGAGGACGCCTCGTCGACCGGCTCACCGTCGACGGTGGCGGACAGGTCGATGGACACGAAGTCCCCGTCCTGCACGGCACGGTCGACCGGCTTCAGCGTGCCGAAGCGGGCGCGGAGGTTGGTCAGCTCCTCCTCGACGGACTCGTCGTCGGCGACGATCGGGTCAACCTCGACGGAGAGCCCGGCGAAGTCGGGGACCTCGACCTCGGGGCGGACGTCCACCTCGGCGGTGAAGGTCACGTGGTCATTGTCCTCGAGCTCGGCGATGTCGATCTCGGGCTGGCCGAGTGCCTTGATGTCGTGCTCCTCGACGGCCTCGCCGTAGCGGCTGGGCAGCATCTCGTTGAGGACCTCGTTGAGGATCGACCCCCGACCCAGACGAGCTTCCAGGATCTTCGGCGGCACCTTGCCCTTGCGGAAGCCCGGCAGGGTGACCTGCTGGGCGAGGGACTTGTAGGCGTTGTCGAACTCGGGCTTGAGTTCCTCGAAGGGAACCTCGACTGTGAGCTTGGCGCGGGTGGCGCTGAGCTGTTCAACGGAGCTCTTCACGGATGCACACTCCTGTGTGTTCTTGTCGGTGTACGGGCTTCTCCCGAATCCTCACCTATCGGCGGGGCCAGGACGGCCGGGGGCGGCCACCGGTTTGGTCGTCGCCGATTTTAACGTGTGGCCGAGGCGGCCTGACAGCGGGGTCGGTCTGAACGAGACCACACTCCCGCATGCCGCTCCGGCACCCGTCGGGATAGCGGGATTTGAACCCACGACCCCTCGCTCCCAAAGCGAGTGCGCTACCAAGCTGCGCCATATCCCGTCAACAGAATTTCTGCTGGGCTCTGATGTTACGGGGTGCCCGTTTCAGCCGACAACGGTGGGGTGCCGGTTCGCGGTCAGTCCGCCAGTCCGGTGTTCTTCGCCGCGTCGCGGGACGCTGCGTTCCACGCCGGGATCCAGTCCGGCACGTCGGACGCGGCGTCCTGCACCCCGTCCCCGGCCCCGTCCTTCGGCGTCAGCAGTGCCGCCATCTCCTCGTCGCTGACGGTTCCGCCCTTCTTCTTCAGGACGCGGAGCCGCACCACGGCGTGGGCGCAGACCGTCCCCCGGTTCACGAAGGCCTGCTCCACGAACACCGCCCGGGCATCCCCGCTGAGCATCCGGGTGCGGATCTCGAACTTCTGCCACGGCATCAGGGACCGCCGGTAGTTGATGGTCTGCCCGGCGACGACCAGGTAGTAGCCGAGTTCCTCCGAGCGCGCGTAGAGCCCGGAGCGCATCATCAGTTCGGTGCGCGCCAGGTCCATCATTGTCAGGTACCGGCCGTTGTTCATGTGGCCGAGGGTGTCCAGGTCGTTCGGCAGCACCCGCAGCGGGGTGGCCACGGTGTCCCACGGGGCGAGCGCCGGGAGCCGTCGGCTCCGCAGGACGGTCAGGATGAGTCGCAGATAGAGGTTCACGGAACGATCACTCTAGACCCCGGGAACCTCCGGCGCACATGCACATGGACAAAGGTCGGCCCCGGCGCTCTCGCTGCCGGGGCCGACCTTGTTTGGAGGGAATGACGGGAATCGAACCCGCGTCTTCAGCTTGGAAGGCTGAGGTATTAGCCACTATACGACATTCCCCTGGTTCCGCCGACGACGATACACCACCGCGGCGGGGCGCGAAAACCCGGTGGCCCGGAACGGGCACCGGGACGCTAGAACGCCTTGAATCCCGAGGGACGCGGCACGTTGCGCAGGTTCGACTTCGCCAGGCTGAACATCTTGCCCACACCGCCCTCAAGCACGGTCCGGGTGGCGGCGCGGCTGAATCCGGCGACCTGCTCCAGGGAGATCTCCGGCGGGATGGACAGGGCGTTCGGGTCGGTCACCACGTCCACCACCGCAGGGCCGTCGTACGCCAGCGCCTCCGCCAGCACCTTCTTGACTTCCTTGGGGTCCTCGATGCGGAAAGCCTTGATTCCGCAGGCTTCGGCGATATCGGCGTAGCTCACGGGCTCGGAGTCGGTGCCGTAGTCAGGCAGCCCGCCGACGAGCATCTCCAGCTTCACCATGCCCAGTGAGGCATTGTTGTAGACGATCGCCTTCAGCGGCACCTGGTGCAGCTTCACGGTCAGCAGCTCGCCCATCAGCATGCCGAGGCCACCGTCGCCGCACATGGAGATCACCTGGCGCTGGCCCTCCACGGCCTCGGCCGCACCGATGGCCTGCGGCAGGGCGTTGGCCATTGTCCCGTGCCGGAAGGACGCCAGCAGGGTCCGCTTCGCGGTCGGGGTGATGTAACGGGCGTGCCACACGTTGCACATGCCGGTGTCGGCGGTGAACACGGCGTCGTCGTCGGCGAGGTCGTCGAGGACGTAGGACACGTACTCGGGGTGGATCGGCACCTGCTTCTCGATGTTCTGCGTGTACGCGTCGATCACGTGGCGCAGGTTCTTCTCCTGCTTCTTGAGCATCGACTGCAGGAAGGTCGCGTTCTCCTTCTCGTCGAGCAGCGGGAGCAGGTCGTCGATGGTCGCCGCCACGTCGCCGGTGACCGGGTACTTCACCGTGGTGCGGCGTCCGATGTTCTTGCCCTTGATGTCCACCTGTGCGGTGTCCGTGTCGCGCGGGAGGAACTCGGTGTAGGGGAAGTCGGTTCCCAGCAGGATCAACAGGTCCGCTTCATCGAATGCCTCCGAGCACGCCCCGTAGCCGAGAAGCCCGGACATACCGACGTCGAAGGGGTTGTCGTAGTGCAGGTACTCCTTGCCGCCGTAGGCGTGGCCGACGGGAGCCTTGACCTTGTCCGCGAGTGCGAACACCTGCTCACGTGCGCCCTTGCAGCCCGCGCCGCCGAAGATCGTGACCTTGGTGGCCTTGTTGATCGCCTCGGCGAGGTTGCTCAGTTCACTCTTGGACGGGTGGACAACCGGCTGGTCCACGGCAATCCGGGAGTTCAGCTGCGGCGACTCCGCCGCACTGTCCCCGGCGATGTCACCGGGCAGCACCAGGACGGAGACACCGTTGCCGGCCATCGTCGACTGGATCGCGTGGTGCAGGATCGTGGCGCCCTGCTCCGCGGAGTTCACCATCTCGCAGTAGCCGGAGCACTCGGCGAACAGTGATTCGGGGTGGGTCTCCTGGAAGTAGTGGGAGCCGATGAACTGGGACGGGATGTGGCTGGCGATGGCCAGAACCTTGCCACCGTTACGGTGGGAATCGTAGAGCCCCTGCACCAGGTGGGTGTTCCCCGGACCGCAGGACGCGGCACAGACCGCGAGCTTCCCGGTGACCAGTGATTCCGCACCGGCGGCGAACGCCGCCGCCTCCTCGTTGCGGACGTGGAACCAATCGATGCTGCTCCGCTTGACGGCGTCGACGACGGGGTTGAGGCTGTCGCCGACGAGACCGAATATACGACGGACCCCCTGCGCTTCGAGGGAGGCGACGAGTTGTTCGGCATAGGTACGTGCCATGGGGAAATGCTCCTGATTGACGTGAGGTAATGGACCCCCGACATTAGGCCGACTTGTCTCCCGCTGCATTGGGGTCCCGGCGGACTCCTGCCCGAACTAATGGAGAGATAAATACTTCACTGTGACTAAAGACACGTTAGCGGTCGTAAATGCTGCGCATGATGACTCTCGACCTGCACGTTTAGCACATCACTGTGCAGCAGGGTCGCGTATGACCACTTTTTAAGTACCGTTTAGTTTATGAAACCCACCATCATCGATTCAGACAGCGGTCGCCAACTCTGGACCGCTGCCCAGTGCGCCGCGTACTCCGGCACTGCCCGGGGGACGTTCACCAGCTACGCCGGACGCGGTCGTGCCCCGGAACCGGTCACGAAGTACCAGGGGCTGACACTGTGGGATTCTGATGCGGTGAAGGGGTGGCACGAATCACGCCAGCAGCGGGGCAACATCCCCTGCCCCGCCGAGACAGTCGCCGATTCCGCGTAGCGCGTAGCCTGTCTGCGCCCCGATTCCCCTGCCCCCGCGGGATCCCCGGCTTCCCTCCGGCGCCCTCCGGGAGCACTACGCCTTCGGGACCTCGGGGGTCTGGCCGGTCTGCTCGTAGGACTCGAGGATGTTGATGCGCCGCTGGTGACGGTCCGCACCGGACCAGGGTTGGGCGATGAAGGCGTCGACGATAGCGAGCACCTCGTCCTCGCTGTGCATCCGTCCACCGATACCGATGAGCTGCGCGTTGTTGTGCTCGCGGGCGAGCTTGGCGGTCTCCACGGACCAGGCGAGGGCGCAGCGGGCACCGACCACCTTGTTCGCGGCGATCTGTTCGCCGTTCCCCGAACCGCCGAGGACGATGCCGAGCGACCCCTCGTCCTCCACCGTCCTGGTCGCCGCCTCGATGCAGAACGCGGGGTAGTCGTCCTCCGGGTCGAAGGTGTGGGCACCACAGTCGACGACATCAAGGCCCTTGTCCCTGAGATGGTCGGCGATGAGGTTCTTCATCTCGAATCCGGCATGGTCAGCACCGAGGTAGATACGCATGACCCTGAGTTTATCCGACGCTCATGCCCGGTAGTTGATTGACGTGAAGTTTCCGGTGCCGGGCACGCGATGAACCCCGGACGGCGGTTCCGGAGGGGAGCCACCGTCCGGGGTTCATGCCCGGTCTCGCGGACCCTAGCTCGAACCTGCGGAGGCGGCCGAGCCCAGGGCCTCACCGATGTCCCCCGGAATCTGATTGATCAGATCCTCTCCACCGAGGGAGCCGACGACCGATCCGACGACACTGCCGCCGACGGCACCGGCACCGTCACTTCCGGCCAGCGAGCCCTCAGAGCTCAGCTGGCTGTTGTCACCGTTGAGAGCCCCCAGCAGAATGTCCTTGAGCTCGCCGAGCTGGGCGATCAGGTCAATAAGCCCATCCATGATCCACACCTACTCCCCGGCGGAGGAGCCGAAGATGCCGGCTACGGAACCTTCGGTGCTCAGGACGGACAGGTCACCCTTCAGCAGGCCAAGGACAATGTCGAGCAGTTCACTCAGCTGCGGGACGAGGTCGAGCAGGGCCGAAATGTTGTCAGAACCCATGGTTGTACTCCTTCAGAGTGTCAGCGGAGAAGTGAAGTCCAGCGGAAGGTCGACCGGAGCGCACTCCCCGGCGCCGCTGCTGACACTGAGCATACGACGATCCCAGATGAAATAATTGCGTTTCCAGCAAAAAACTTCACCGGTGCTGCTCCAGGCTCAGCCCCAGCTTCCGGGCACAGGGACAGCACATTCACAGTCGAACGACCAGGGGTACCCCCTCGAACAGTCAATCGGCCCGTGTCACAACCGGTGGATACCATCGTCGCATCAGAGCCGCGCACCGCAACTGGGACGCCTGACGTCACCTGACACTGAAGAATCGAGACCACGCATGAGAACCACATACCCCCACCGGCACCGGTGCGTCGCTCTAGGCGGTGCCATTGGGCTCACACTGGTACTGACCGCATGCGGTGGGGAGGCTGAGTCCGCCGAAGTAGAAGAGCCCACAACAGTCACGGAAACTGTGACCCGCACTGTCAAGGAGACAGTCACGGTCTCCGAAACACCCGAATCCACACCGGAACCCACGCCCGCAGCCGCCGCCGAACCTGAAGACGAAGAGAATGAACAGACAGAAACGGGTTCAGGATCATCCACGTCGTTCGGGGGCGGCACCCTTCTCGTTGGATCGGACATCCAGCCTGGCACCTACAGGAACGGTGACAGCAGCAACTACTGCTACTGGGAGCGTCTGTCCGGGACCAGTGGCGACTTTGAGGAGCTCATTGCCAACGAGTTCACAGAGGATCCCGCAATCGTCACCATCGCCCCCACGGATGTCGCGTTCAGCTCCACCGACTGCGGCACGTGGGAAATGGTCCAGTGACGCACCTGCTGAGAGGAGCCACCACCGCTGCCGCACATTTGCTTCCGGTGACCTGCAACGGTGGCTCAATATCCCCCAGCGACAGGTAGTCCCCTCGCGCAGGTCGTGTGACTACTCCGCGACCGGCCCCTCCGTGCGCGAGCGCTTCAGCTCGAAGAAGTGCTCGTAGCTGCCCAGGGTCACCGCTGCGTCGAAGATCTCCCCGGCCTGCTCACCACGCGGGATCCGGGTCAGCACAGGCCCGAAGAAAGCGTGGCCACCCAGCTCGATGACCGGGGTGCCCACGTCGTCCCCCACCTTGGCGATCGCGGTGGACTGGTAGCTGCGCAGCGTCGGCTCCCACGCGTCCGGCCCGTCGCCGCGGGCGTGCGCGGCCGCGGCGTAGTCGGCGGAGAGCCCGACCTCCTCGAGCACCTCGGCGATCAGGTCGTCGTAGCCGTTCTCGCCCTTGCGTCCACCCTCCCCCTGGTTGTGGATGCGGGTGCCCAGCGCGGTGTACAGCGCGTCCACCTTCTCCGGCTCCCTGGTGTACACCGCCGCAGCAACCAGCGCCGGACCCCAGGCGGCTTCCATGCCCGCCGCGTACTCCTCCGGCAGGTCGCGCCCTTCATTCAGCACCGCCAGGCTCATCGGGGCGAAGGAGACGTCGATGTCGCGCACGGCCTCGACCTCCTTGATCCAGCGGCTGGTGACCCAGGCGAACGGGCAGGTGGCGTCGAAGTACAGGGTGACCGGGGTCGGGGTGCTGTCGCTCATGGTGAGTTCCTCTCTGTCACAGAATGACGATGGCGGTTGGTGCAGGTGATTGATATGTCCGCCACCAGGGTACGCCGAACGACCATGCATGAAAGGGCCTCCTACCGAAGTGACCCAAACCAGGTGTATGTCCGTCCCAGGTACTAACGTGTTCCCCTATGAGTTCAACCAACCTGACCCGATCCGAGGCCGCCGAGCGATCGGACCTGATCACGGACGTCCACTACGTCATCGACCTCGACCTCACCGAGGGCGGTTCCCTGGACCACCGGACGTTCTCGTCGATCACCACCGTGTCCTTCACCGCCACCGAGGAGGGGTCGACGTTCATCGACCTGCGCGCCGAGGAGATCGCCACCGTCGATCTGGACGGCGAGGACATCCTCCCCGCGGCGGTTCCCGGGGACGGTGAGGGCCGCTACGACGAGACCCGCGGCCTGCAGCTCACCGACCTCACCGCAGGACGGCACGAGCTGACCATCGTCGCCGATTCCCTCTACTCCACCACCGGCGAGGGTCTGCACCGTTTCCAGGACCCGGCCGACAACGAGGTGTACATGTACACCCAGTTCGAGGCGGCGGACGCCAAGCGTGTCTTCGCCTGCTTCGACCAGCCGGACATCAAGGCGACCTACGACGTCGCCGTCCACACGCCGACGAACTGGACCGTTGTCACCAACAACACCGTCAAGGCGACCACCACCGGTGGGGAACGCACCGGTGAGACCACACACCGCGCCATCGTCGACTACCCGCTGTCGACCTACCTCATCGCCTTCTGCGTCGGCCCCTGGGCCCACGTCGAGGACTCCTGGACCGGGTCCATCACCCCGACCGCCGAGGTCGCCGGCGTCACCGACCCCCGGCTGGTGCCCGACGGCGAGATCACCGTCCCGCTGGGCCTCTACGTCCGCCAGTCTCTGGCGGAGCACCTTGACGCGGACGTCCTCTTCGGGGTCACCAAGGCCGGCTTCGACTACTACGCGACGAACTTCGGCGTGGCCTACCCGTTCCACAAGTACGACCAGATCTTCTGCCCCGAGTACAACATGGGTGCGATGGAGAACGCCGGCTGCGTGACCATCCGCGACGAGTACGTGTTCCGCTCCGCCGCCAGCCACTACGAGTACGAGCGCCGGGCGGACACGATCCTGCACGAGCTCGCCCACATGTGGTTCGGCGATCTGGTGACCATGCAGTGGTGGGACGACCTGTGGCTCAACGAGTCCTTCGCCACCTGGTCCAGTGCCATGGCGCAGACCCACGCCACCGAGTACGACACCGCCTGGGTGACCTTCGCCAACAAGGAGAAGTCCTGGGCCTACAGCCAGGACCAGCTGCCATCGACCCACCCGGTGTTCTCGGGCGCCAATGACCTGGTGGAGGTCGACGCCAACTTCGACGGCATCACCTACGCCAAGGGGGCGTCCCTGCTCAAGCAGCTCGCCGCCTACGTCGGCCTGGAACCCTTCTTCGCCGGCATCCGCGCCCACTTCGTCAACCACGCTTTCGGCAACGCCACCTTCGACGACCTGCTCGGCGCGCTCGAGAAGGCGTCCGGACGCGACCTGTCGGACTGGGCCGACCAGTGGCTGAAGACCACCGGCATCAACACCCTCGGCACCGCCACCGAGGTGGAGGACGGCAGCTACACCTCCTTCGCCGTCACCCAGTCCGGCGCCGAACCCGGCGCAGGAGAGACCCGCACCCACCGGCTGGCCGTCGGGCTCTACGACCTGCAGGACGCCGCCGACGGCACCTCCACCGTCGTCCTGCGCGAACGGGTCGAGACCGATGTCGTCGGCGAGACCAGCAATGTGCCCGATTTCATCGGCCAGCAGAAGGCGGACCTCGTCCTCGTCAACGACGATGACCTGGCCTACGGCTTCATCTCCCTCGACGACGACTCCCTGGCCACCGCGGTGGAGCACATCGCCGGAATCACCGACCCGATGGCCCGCTCACTGATCTGGTCCGCCGCCTGGCAGATGACCCGCAACGCCCAGATGCGTGCACGGGACTTCGTCGCACTGGTCGTCCGTGGCGCATGGGCCGAGTCCCAGCTCGGCGTGCTCGAGCAGATCCTCGCCCAGGCCATCGCCGCGGTCGAGCGCTACAGCGCTCCCGCCTGGCGTGACCAGGGCCGGGCCGAGCTGCTCGCCGGACTGCGTGACGGTGCTGAGCGCACCGGCGGGCAGGCCCGCCTGGCGTTCGTCCGCGCTTACGCCAATGCCGCGCAGAACGCCGGTTCCGTTGACTGGATCAAGGGCCTGCTCGGACTGGATCCGGGGCAGGACGCCGCCACCCTCCTCCCCGGCTTCACCGTGGACCAGGACCTGCGTTGGCGCCTGCTGACCGCCCTCGTCGGCACGCCCGGCGCCCTCGGCGAGGACGAGGCGGCCGAGCTGATCACCACCGAGGAGGTGGCGGACAAGTCCTCCTCCGGACAGATGAACGCCGTCCGGGCACGCACCGCGCTGCCGCTGGCGGAGACCAAGCGCGCCGCGTGGGACGCGGTCACCCTGCACGGTGCCGACATGTCCAACCTCACCCTGCGCTACACGATGGCGGGACTGACCCACGTCGGACAGGACGCCCTGCTCACGTCCTTCGGCCACGAGTACGTGCAGCGTGCCGTGGAGATGTGGAACGAGCTGTCGTCCGAGATGGCCCTGCGCACCCTCGAGGGACTGTTCCCGTCCTGGGACGGCTACCAGAATATCGCCGGTGATCTGCGCGCACTCGCCGCAGCGGACTCCACCCCCGCAGGACTGCGCCGCGTCCTGAACGAGGGAGTCTCCCGCGCCGACCGTGCCGCCGCCGCACGGGACGTCGACGCCGGCAGCGCCAGCTAGACCATGGCCCTCTACGACGCCATCGGCGGGGAGGAGATGTTCGCCCGCATCGTCCACGAGTTCTACCGGCAGATCCCTGACGACCCGATCCTGGGGCCGATGTACCCCGCCGACGACCTCGAGGGCGCGGAGGACCGCCTGCGCTGGTTCCTGATGCAGTACTGGGGCGGACCACAGACATTCAATGAGCAACGCGGGCACCCCCGGCTGCGCATGCGGCACATGCACTTCCACGTCGACACCGCCGCGCGCGACCGGTGGCTGGAACTGATGGGCAACGCCCTGGACACCGTGCCCGAGGCGGAACTACCCGGTCCCGCGCGCGCCGCGATCTGGAACCACATGCTGCAGGTCGCCAATATGCTGGTCAACCGTGAATGACCTGCTCGGCATCCTGGCCCCGGACAGTGGACTGTCAGGGGCCGGGCTCGCCGTACTCTTCGTCGGCGCCCTGGTGGCCGGAGGCGTGGACGCGGTCATCGGTGGCGGCGGCCTGGTCCTGATCCCGCTGTTCATGGCCGTGGCCCCCGGCATGGCCGCGCAGGTGGCGTTGGGGACGAACAAACTCACCGCCATGTTCGGCACCGCCAGTGCCGGACTGCGGATGATCAGGACCGTGAAAGTCGACTGGTCCCTGGTCCGGGTGGCGGCTCCCCTGGCGGCCCTGTGCTCGGCCGGGGGAGCTTTTCTGGCCGCGGCGGTCAGCAGTGACGTGCTCCGCCCGATCGTCGTGGTGCTCATGCTCGTCGTCGGGGTGTACGTCGCGATGCGTCCGCAGTTCGGACGCGACAGCGGTACCGGTGCAGACACCGGTTCCGGCTCACGTCCGGGCCAGCCGGTCAGCCGCCCACGTTTCCTGCTGGCGCTGGGCCTGGCCGGGGTGATCGGTGCCTACGACGGCTTCTTCGGCCCCGGTACCGGCATGTTCCTGATCATGGTGTTCACCTCGGTGATGTCCCGGTCGTTGATCCAGTCGCTGGCGACCACGAAACTGGTGAACACCGCGACGAACCTCGGCGGGCTGGTCGTCTTCGCTCTCGGCGGCCATGTGCTCTGGCTGCTGGGGATCGTCCTGGCGGTGTTCAACGTGATCGGGGCCCAGGTCGGGGCACGTATAGTCCTGAACCGCGGAACGGGGTTCGTCCGGATCGCGCTGCTGGTGCTGGTCGTGGTCATGTCCACGAAGCTCGTCTACGACATGGTCGGTTAGCCTCGTCAGTTGGGCGAAGGGATACGGGCCAACCCACCGGGCCGGGGGACGTAGGCCGTCCCGAACAGCGCGTCGATCCTGATCCAGGATCCCGTCGTGCTCACCCGGATCATGTCGTAGCGCCGGAGCTCCTCCCGCTTCGGCTCCACGACCAGGCCGAGCGCCCCGAGCGCGGCGACGACCCGTCCGGCGATCTCGATGATCCCCGCTTCTTTCGTGCTCGTCAGCCGCAGCAACGGCTGGTCGAGCAGGGACGGCGGGAGACCGGCGGGACCGGAATGCTCATCAGCCTCACGCTCCATCCCGGCGAACAGTTCACGGACGTCCGCTCCCGGGACCGTGTCGATCACTGTGTAACCCGTGGCGGGGGGCGGCGTCCCCGTCCACAGCATGTCGACGCGTCCCCCGAAGGTCAGGACGGCATCCTCCTCGGATCCGTCCTCCGCTGCCCCGGACAGCACCCCGGGCAGTGGATCCGCGAGGATGACCGCCCCATCTGTGGAGGCGACGGCGTGGATGCGTTCGGTCACGATGCAGCCCAGTGGGGTGGAGAGGATCACGTCGGTGGCGTCCTCCCCCACCGCAACGAAACGGGCCATCGCGCCGGAATCCATCCGGAGCGCCCGCGTGACGACCGCCGCTGTCCTCCGGAGGGTGGACCGTTGTGACTGGGCCGGACGGGTCAGCGTCAGCGTCACCTGGTCAGTGCTGCTACCCGCGCCGCCGCCGGAAAGGTCGAAGATCATGGGCACCAGCGTAGGCGATGCCTGCCGCACGGGCGTCCACACGGTGGCGGCCCCCGTCGCCCACAGCCGCTAGTTAGCGCTGTCCCCGTCGTCCACCGGGATCATGAACATGTTGATGACCTTGAGGTCGCTCTCGGACCATTCACGGGACTTGCCCGAGATCGGGTCAACACCCACGTTCACCGTGTCGATGACCGCGACCTCCCGGTGCTGCGCATTGCGGATCACCTGGCGCATCCTGAAGGACTTCACGCCCACCTCGTACATGAAGGACTCCACGACGACGGCCGTTTCACTGGACGACAGCGCCTTCTTGTAGTCCACCGAGGCCCACCGGACGACGAAAGCCGGAACCGCCATGTCGATCTCGGTGACGACATCGCGGACGAAATCTATCCGGGCGTCCTGCGAGAACTCCAGGTAGGCAGCATTGTTGACGTGCTGGAACTGGTCGAAGTCCGACCATCGCAGGTTGATCCGGGCGCTGTGGAACCGGTTCCCTGACTCCTCGTGGTCAACAAAGGTCATCGAATATCTCCTTACATGGGGCGGGGCCCCGGCGTGCCATGACGTCACGTGACGTCAACGCACAGAGGCCCCAACCCGCACGGCATCGCCGCACATCTACAGTTTTTGTCTGGTGACAGACATACTATCGCGAAAGACGCCGGTGTGTTACCCGGGACGGCTTGGCCGCCTCCGCACCGAGTCGCTCGACCTTGTTCTTCTCGTAGTCCTCGAAGTTGCCCTCGAACCAGAACCACTGCCCCTCGGCGATGTTGCCCTCCCACGCGAGGATGTGGGTGCAGGTGCGGTCCAGGAACCAACGGTCGTGCGAGATGACCACCGCACAGCCAGGGAACTTCTGCAGTGCGTTCTCCAGGCTGGACAGGGTTTCGACGTCCAGGTCGTTGGTCGGCTCATCCAGCAGGATCAGGTTGCCGCCCAGCTTCAGGGTCAGCGCCAGGTTCAGCCGGTTACGCTCACCGCCGGAGAGCACCTTCGCCGGCTTCTGCTGGTCACCGCCCTTGAAGCCGAACGCGGACAGGTAGGCGCGCGACGGCATTTCATTCTGTCCGACATGGATGTAGTCGAGCCCGTCGGACACGACCTCCCAGACGGTCTTGTCCGGGTCGATGTTCTCCCGGTTCTGGTCGACGTAGCTGAGCTGGACGGTCTTGCCGACGGTGACTTCGCCGTCATCCGGCTCCTCGAGACCGACAATGGTCTTGAACAGCGTGGTCTTGCCCACGCCGTTCGGGCCGATGACACCGACGATGCCGTTCCGGGGCAGTGTGAACGACAGGTCCTTGATCAGGGTGCGTCCGTCGAAGCCCTTGGTGAGGCTCTTGACGTCCACGACCTGGTTACCCAGGCGCGGCGGGGTCGGGATCTGGATCTCCTCGAAGTCGAGCTTCTTGTACTGCTCGGCCTCCTCGACCATCTCGTCGTAGCGCTGCAGGCGGGCCTTGTTCTTGGCCTGGCGCGCCTTGGCGCCGGAACGGACCCAGGCCAGCTCCTCCTTGAGGCGCTTCTGCAGCTTCTGGTCCTTCTTGCCCGCGACCTCGAGGCGCTCGGCCTTGGTCTCCAGGTAGGTGGAGTAGTTGCCCTCGTAGGGGAAGAGCTTGCCGCGGTCGACTTCGCAGATCCACTGGGCGACATGGTCCAGGAAGTAGCGGTCGTGTGTCACGGCCAGGACCGCGCCCTTGTAGTTGGCGAGGTGGTTCTCCAGCCACAGCACGCTCTCCGCGTCCAGGTGGTTGGTCGGCTCGTCGAGCAGCAGCAGGTCGGGCTCGCTGAGCAGCAGCTTGGCCATAGCGACGCGGCGGCGCTCACCACCGGAGAGGTGGGCGACGTTCTCCTCGGGCGCCGGGCAGCGCAGGGCATCCATCGCCTGCTCGATCTTGGAGTCCAGCTCCCAGGCATCGGCAGCGTCGATCTTCTCCTGGAGGACGGTCATCTCCTCCATGAGCTCGTCGGTGTAGTTCGTCGCCATTTCCTCGGCGATGGCCTCATAACGGGTCTTGACCTCGAAGATCTCGCCGAGGCCCTCCTCCACGTTGCCACGGACGGTCTTCTCCTCGTTCAGCGGCGGCTCCTGCAGCAGGATGCCCACGGTGGCACCGGGGTCGATGAAAGCCTCACCGTTGGACGGCTGGTCGATGCCGGCCATGATCTTCAGCAGCGAGGACTTGCCGGCACCGTTGGGGCCCACGACACCGATCTTCGCGCCCGGGTAGAAGGCCATGGTGACGTTGTCCAGGACAACCTTCTCACCGTGTGCCTTGCGTACGTTCTTCATCGTGTAGATGAACTCGGCCAATGTGTTCCCTCCGGGTTACGCTGTCGCGCCTGTTGCGCTACTTCGTGGCTGGTGGCTGCAACGCTTCACCGCGTCACCGGCGCGCCCTCGCGCATCCGGCCGCGGTTGAAGCGTCCAGCACGTACTTGTACGTCGGACCAGCCTACCGCACGCACTCGTACTTCCCCGAAGTGAACTGACGCGCAGCCCGACCGTCCTGCTGCGTCATCCCGTCCGCTGGTGTCGGGTCCCGACCTCCCGGACGCCTCAGGCTCCGATCCCTGTCCCCGTCATCGGGAGTCACCAGCTTCGCTGGCAGGATCCGCAAAGGTGCGCGTTCCCCACTCCGGAGGATCTGCGGAGCAACAGCGCGGAAACCTGCCCGCAAGTTCACCTAGTAGTGGTACCTCGCCTGGAGTATCACCACGTCACCACCGACCACAAGATAGACCAGTCGGTGTTCGTCGGTGATACGTCGCGACCACGCGCCGACCGCCCCGTACCTGAGCTGCTCAGGTTTCCCGATACCTGCATAGGGGTCCCGCAGACAGGCGTCAACCAGTGTATTGATCCGCTTGACGAGTCGGCGATCCGTAGCCTGCCAGTGCTTGTAGTCGGCACACGCATCGGGATCCCAGACAAGGTGCATCAATCCTCCCGGTCGAGGTCATGGAGTTCAGTCCGCCCTTCTCGTGCGCGTTCGTAGGCATCGAGCAGACGCCGCGCATTGGCCGGAGACCGGAACAGGTATGCCGTCTCCTGCCACTCCTCGAACTCCTCCGAGGACATGAGCACTGCATTGCCCTTGCGGGAGACGATCTCCACTGCTTCCGCGTCATCATTGACCCGCTCTATGAGCGGGTACAACGTCTTTCTGGCCTCGCTTGCACTGATGGACATGCCCAACCTCCTGCTCATACAGCGAGATGGTACCAGGTTTCGGTACCATCGTTACCTTGGGTTCCCTGCCCTGAGCAGAACTGTTCAGTAGGGCACGGACGCGCCTGCCGGAACGAACGCACTGTCGCCGGACGCAGCAGGTTCCAGCCCACCGTCGCCGTCGGAATTCGGGTCCGGGTCTGTCGACGGGTCAGCTGAGGAGGCGCCCTGGGAGGATCCTGGATACCCGGCCCCGGCCAGGCCTTTCTTCCCCTCCTCCTGACTGTTCTCGGCACCGTCGACGTCCGCCTCCTTGACCCTGCCCCGCAGCGACCAGGTCGACGTGGAGTGGCTGAGGTCCAGGCCCACGTTCGAGGCGTTGAGCCGCCAGATCGTCTGGGCGTAGGGCTCCCCAGCCCTGTTCTTCGGGCCGTCCTCCGGCCTGAAGGTGTAGGACGACATCCTGCCGGCGATGACCAGCGGTGCGCCCTTGACCACGCTGGCCATCACGTTGTCCCCCAGCTTCCCCCATGCCTGGACGTCGATGAACAGGGTACCGGAGTCCTTCCAGACGCCGTTGTCGTTCCAGCTCGGGGTGGACGCCATCCGGAACGTCACCAGTTTCTCTATGCTGTCGTGCCGCGCGGGGTGGGACGCGGCGAACCCCGTCATTGTCACGGACATCTGTTGCGTGGCCATCGTGTGCCACTCTCCTCCCCCCGGATTTCCCCGGGAATCATGCCGCCCCCAGGGGCGGCCCCGGCGGTCAGCGGGGTGGTCCCCACCTCTCCTCCCCCGGGTCACATCATCATCCCGCCGGTCATGTACCCAGGTCAAGCACCCGTTCTCACGTTGTGGACAACTCCGGAAGAACCTGACGGAAGTTATCCACACTCGCGCCCGACCTGTGGTTACTGTGGCTCGTCCGGGCCATTTTCGGACGTGTCGTCGGACCCGTCCACCCCGGGCCCTGCACCATCGGACGACGCACTGCGCCGCGTCCTGTCCGTCCGCTGCGACTTCTGCTTCTCCCGTTCCGAATGGACGTAACCCTGCACCTCACCCCGGTGGTACTCGGAGCCGTAGTAGGCCTCCGCCTCGCCGTCGCGTCCTTCCCGCAGGTCGGCGAGCATCGCATTGTAGGCCTCGAGGTCGGCATCATCGTCCCGGTCGGCCTTGCGGTCGTAGCGGGCCGCCTCCTTGCGGTCCTGCCTCAACCACTGCACCGCGTGCGCGGTACTGACCACCAGCAACGGCAACTCACTCAGGCCCCAGGCGATCGCCCCTCCGGTGTGCTGCTGCTCCATCAGATCCACGTCGAACGGCAGCTGCAACGACAGGTAGTACTCCTCGGCCAACGGCGACGCCATCTGCATCATCGCGATGCCGAACCAGGCGTGGAAGGCCATGGACGCCAGGGTCATCAGCAGTTTCATGAACGGGCTGAGCTGGCGTGGCGCGGCGTCCACACCAATGACCACCCAGTAGAAGATGTAGCCGGAGATCAGGAAGTGGATGTTCATGAACACGTGGCCGGCGTGGTCGGACGCCAGATCGCTGTAGAGATCCGACAGGTACAGCGCATAGAAACCCACGACGAACTGGAAGGCCGCCACGATCGGGTTGGTCAGGAACCGCGACACCGGGTTGTTGATGAACACCACCAGCCACTCGCGGGGTCCCGCCACCCCGTCGCGTCCTGCCGGGGGGAAGGCGCGCAGCAGCAGTGTCATCGGGCCACCGAGCACCCAGAACACCGGGATGAGCATGGTCAGCGCCATGTGCTGGAGCATGTGCGGGGCGAAAAGCGCCATCGAGTACATGCCCAGTCCGGAGCAGGTGACGAAAAGCAGGATCAGGTTGGCCAGCGTCCACCACACCAGCCGGCTGGTCCTCCATTCCACGCCGCGGCGCCGCACAGTGAAGAACGCCCACATGTACACGGCCTGCAGGAGCAGCGCGACGGTGCCGAAGATCAGGTCGAAACGCCAGTTGGTGAGCACCGCGACCATGCTGAACGGCTCCGTGACGTCGAAGCCCATGATCATCTCGGCCGGACTGATGTCGGCGACCGCCTCCACCGGCGGCGGGATCCGGGTCAGCGACAGTGCCACACCCACGGTGGCGGCCATGATGAAGACCTCCACCACCGCGAGTCGGACGAAGGGACGCTTCCACCAGGGTTCACGCCCGGACTCCTCCAGCCGCGGGATCGTCCAGCGGCGGTGGGCGAAACCGATGAACGCCAGCACAACCGTCAGTGCGGCCTTCAAGGCGATGACGCGGCCGTAGTCCGTGGTGAACCACTCGGAGAACGACAGGCGGATGCCGGCGTTGACCAGACCGGAGACTGCGATGCCGACGATGCAGACGACGGCCACGAAGCTGTAGCGGGACGTGATCACCGCCAGGTGCGGGCCACGACGGGCCGCGTGGGCGACCAGTGCCATCAGCCCACCGATCCACACCGCCGCCAGGACGATGTGCCACAGCAGCGAGTTCACCCCGTAGTCGTGGTTGCCGCCGGACGCGGAGTGGCCCTCCAGCGCGATCGGGACGAGGGACGCCACGGCGATGACGAAGAAGACCGGCTGCCAGATCCACCGGCGGGTGAACAGGGAGGCCACACCCACGATGCCGGCGATCCCCGCGATCCACAGCATCGCCTTCGCGGTGGCAACCTGTGTGATCGCCACGTCCCACATCGAGGGGTCCAGTGTCTCCTCCAGCGGCAGACCCGAGACGTCCGACAGGTACAGCGGGACGAGCAGCAGGGCGCACACCGCCCATGCGAGCATCGACCAGGTGCCTGTGCGGGACGCCCGGAAACCATCGAAGTCCAGGTAGCCGTCCCTACGGGCCGGGGTGCCGAAGGCACTCATCAGGAACGAGCCGATGCCCAGGCATGCCAGGACGGTGCCGATGCCGCGTACCAGGGGAAGTCCCCAGGTCGTGACCTGGCCGGGGTCGGGGATACCGAGGGCCGCCAGCGAGTCGCCGAGGAAAGCATCCCCGATGACGGCGGCGATGACACCCGCCATGACGGCGGCGATGACGTAGAGCCCGACCGGTGACCCCAGGCGTCGCGGGGTCGACCGGTTGGGCGGGGACGTCGGGGAAGGCGAAGTAGGTGTGTCAACAGCCGCATCGGACATGCACCGGACCTTACTAGCCTGACCCCCTCTCCCCCGATTCCGTGCCCGATTCCGTGCCCCTGGCCGGTGGTGCACTACGATGATCTACCGCAGGATGATCCTGCATCAGCCTCAGTAGCTCAGTGGATGAGAGCAACCGGTTTCTACCCGGTCGGTCGCGGGTTCGAATCCTGCCTGGGGCACCATCCGGCTCCGCTCCGACACTGCCTCTGCGTCCGACGACCGTGGTAATTTCCGTGCATGGGCCGAACAGACCGCGCCAGTCTCCTGATCCACTCGGACCGCGAGACCGTCTTCTCTGCGCTGACGGACAGCAATGCCCTGACCGCATGGCTCCCTCCGCGCGGAATGCTCGGGCGGTTCGAGCACTTCGACATGCGCACGGGTGGTTCCTACCGGCTGGTGCTCACGTACCTGGACCCCACGGGCAGTCCCGGGAAAACCGCCACCGACGAGGATGTCTCGGACGTCCGGATAACGCGGCTGGTCACCGGGGAATGCCTCGAGCAGGAGATTGACTTCGTGTCCGACGACCCCGCGTTCCAGGGCACGATGACGATGCTGTGGATCCTCCGCAGTGGTGGGGAGGGAACGGACGTGGAGATCACCGCCCGGGACGTCCCGCCCGGGGTCCGGGCCCGTGACCATGCCGAAGGGATCACCTCGTCATTGGCGAACCTCGCCGCGTACCTCGAGCCGTAGCGAGCCCTGGGACAGGTGAACTGACACCGACGATCGCGGGACCCAGCCCGATATCCGTGAACACGGTTCACTTTACTTTTGCCCACGATTCATCTTGACCCCATAAAGTGCGCGTTGACCGCAGCAGGCGCCACCTCTCCTGCATACCGGAAGACCCTCACAGCTTAGGAATCAGATGTCTCGCAACCGCCGCGCACCAGCCACGTTCTGCGCAGTAGCCAGCTCCATCGCCCTCACCGGATTCTTCGTACCGGTGGCATCCGCACAGGAACTCCCCCTCCCCGAATCGTCCTCCGTCGACTCGACGGGCGGATCGTCCATCAGTTCCTCACTGCCCGGGTCCTCACTGCCCGGCACCGGTGATCCGGGACAGGACGCCCCGAAGAACATCATCTACATGGTCGGCGACGGCATGGGCTACAACCATGTCGCCGCCACCAATCTCTACGAAAGCGGCCAGACCCGCCACCAGGTCGAGGGTGAGCCCGGCGACGTCGCCCCCGTCGAAGGCGGAGAGGCCGCCCAGGTCTACGAAGGGGACGAGTGGAACCAACGTGGCATGTCCACCTACCAGGACGGAAACTCCTACGATCCTGAGCGCGCGTGGGCCGATCACGACTACGTCTCCGAGGACTTCACGGATTCCGCCGCCGCCGGAACCGCGATGGCCACCGGATCGAAGACCACCAACGGGATGATCGGTGTCGACACGGACGGGGAGACGCTCAACAACACTTCCGAGCAAGCCATAGCCAACGACAAGTCCGCCGGCGTCGTCTCCAGTGTCCCGTTCAACCATGCGACCCCGGCCTCCTGGGCCGCGCACAACCCCGACCGGAACGACTACCACGGCATGGCGGACGAGATGCTCGACAGTGACCTGAGCGTCATCATGGGTGCCGGTCACCCCCTGTACGACGAGGACAATCAACCCACTGACCCCAACTACGAATGGATCTCCGAGGAGAGCTACTCCGCACTTTCCTCCGGCGAGACCGACTTCAGCTTTGTGGAGGAGGACGCCGACTTCGCGAAGCTCGCCGACGGCGACGTCGAGCCGGACCAGAAGTACTTCGGCCTTCCCCAGGTTGCGTCGACGCTGCAGTACAACCGCTCCGGCGAGTCGGAAACCCCCGGTGACGTCGAGCACAACGATGTCGTCGATCTATCCACGATGGCGGAGGGAGCACTGAACGTCCTCAACCAGGACGAGAAGGGCTTCCATGTGATGATCGAGGGCGGTGCCATCGACTGGGCCGGCCACGACAACAGTACGGCCCGTGACATCGAGGAGGTCCAGGCCTTCAACGGTGCCGTCGACACCGTCTCCGACTGGGTGGAGGAGAACTCCAGCTGGGACGAGACACTCGTTGTCGTCACCGCCGACCACGAGACCGGCTACCTCACCGGGCCCGACAACGACCCGAACTGGTCCGCCCTGACAGGCGACGCCGACGCTGTCCCCGACCACGCCTGGCACTCCGGGGGCCACACCAACCAGCTGGTTCCGGTGTTCTTCCGGGGCCCCGGAAGTGACGACATCATCGGGGCCGCGGACGAGGTTGATCCGGTGCGCGGGAACTACCTCGACAACGTGGAGATCGCGGACCTGACCATCAACAACTGGTGGCGGAAGTAGGGGCACTCACCGCTGCTTGCCCTTCAGGCCGCTCAGGAGGAACCCGGCGACCGTGTTGCCATACCGCCGGAGGGCACGGTCGAGCGGCTCCCAGGCCAGCAGCCATGTCGTCAACAGCGCCAGGACCAGGCAGATGCAGAAAACCACGAGCGGGCCGTACGTATCGAGGCTTCCGTCGAGCACCGGCTCAAGGGCACGCACCACGAATCCGTGGAGCACGTAGACCGAGAGACTGTGCCGGCCGATGGCGGCAAGCGTGGACTCCCGGTTTCCGGTCCACACCAACAGCGTCAGTGTCATGAGCAGAGCACCGGCACCGAGGATCAGGCGAAACACTGCCCCCTCAGGAATGCTGACATCCAGGTTGGTGAACCTCTGGTTGCCGTAGAACCATTCCTTCTCGGGATCGATGACGTAGAAGTACCCGACCGTCGCCACAGCAGCGAGGGTGAGGACGAGCTTCCACCGGACGGTGAGTCTGCCGGCCCAGTGAAGTATCTGCGCGCCGTAGAGCTTCCCGATGACGAAGAACGGCCAGAACACCAGGGTGCGTGCAATGGCGAACTCGCTGTCGATGTTGGGCACGGCAGCGCCGAAGAGGCCCGTCATCAGTGAGATGACGAGAGCTGCCCGGGGGAATCGTTCGATCAACGGGACGGTGATCATCCACCACGCCATCGACAGAAGAAACCACGTGTACCAGAAGGGCGTGAGGAACGTGTAGTCCGGGTCCAGACCGAAGATCCACATCCATCCCCACATGAGGGGTAGCACCGTGGCCAACAGGACGAGAAAGAAGAGGACACGCTCCGCGAGCCGGCTGGACTTCGCTGTGATACCCGCAAGGAAGATGAACGCGGGCATGTGGAACGCGTAGATGAGAATCATCGGTGCGCGCAGGACATCGGAATCCCAGGGCGCCGTCCTCGCCAGCAGATGACCGAGCACCACGGTGAAGATGAGGACACCTTTGGCACGGTCGAGGCGGTGGTTACGGGTGGACATTCAGCCACCATAACGCGAGTGTGGTCCGTCTCACAGTCAGCCTGCCAAGAACCGCCGCCGCATCCACTGCGGCCGGCGGAACAGCCAGGCGAAACCGCAGGAGGTGAGCACCCTGTGCAGGCCGAGGCACAACGCCGCGGTGATCCCGCCGAGAATCAGCGGCTGCAGCGGTAGCCCGGGGTCGGACGGCAGGACGAGGTCGAAGAGGAACGTGACCGTGGCCAGCACCATGATGTGCATCAGGAACACAGGTAGCGTCCTCGCCCCCACCGCGGACAGCGGCCGGAGGACCGGCCACCCCTCCATCGCCGAGATGGTGCTGATCACGGCGACGATGCCGACCGTCGCCAGGAACACCCGCATGGGGCCGGTGAGTCCGAAGTTGAAGTGGTCGTAGGAGGCCTCGATCCACAACGCGACGCCGGCGTACACCGCCACCGACACCACAATGACCAGCAGTGACCGCCGCTGCGCCATCCTGTGGATCCACGGCGCCCCGTACATCCCCAGCAGGTAGAAGAAGTAGGTGTGCAGGATGTCGTTCCACGGCCATCCGAGCTCCGCCGTCGGGGACAGGACGGCGACCGCGCCGGCGACCAGGAGCTGGATCACCGGCGGAACCCTGCGGGTCAGCTTCGAGACCACGGCGAAGAGCGCCAGCGCGTAGAGGAACCACAGGTAGGACTCGGGGCCCAGGACGGAGCCACCGATGCGTTCGAGCATCGGACCCCAGTTCCCGGGGTCGGTCCCGGGGGGCGCGGGGATGCCATCACGGTGTCCGACCGAGGTCAGCGGCACCATCGACAGCCAGATCTCGCGTATCGGCACCCACAGGACGAACAGCCAGACCATGATCCAGACTCGGCGGTCGGCGTACTTCCGCCACCGTTCCCCCAATGCCTTCGCTGCGAACAGACCGGAGAGCAGGAAGAACAGCGGCATGCGCATGGGGCCGATCATCAGGTTGATCTGTTCCCAGACCCCGGTGTCGTAGCCGTTGTTGTTGAGGTTGATGACCGCATGGCCGGCGACGACGAGCAGGATGCACAGACCTTTGGCGGCATCGACCCAGCCGACGCGTCCGTAACGCGTCCTGGTCGATGCTTCACCGTTTAACGCCCCAGCCCCCGACGACGTGTGGACGCGTGAAGCCAGTTTGTCCGACTCCAGGGCCTCCTCACCAGACGGCACGCGGTCACTCCTTCGTCATCCTTCGGGGGTACGTCATCAGAAACGGTCAAGCGCCATCGGAGAAAGTCCATTCCGCGCCAGGCGACATCTTCCCATGGCAACGTGCACGAACTGATGACTCTACGTCGTCAAAGACCCTCCCCGGAAAACCGAACGTGAACCGGGGAGGGTCTCGGAATGAAAGGGTGGTTAACCCCGATCAGGTCACTAACCTAATGTCAGACCGAACACCGGCACGGCAAGCGCGAACACGGTGATCGTGATCAGGAAGACAGCAATGACGTTCAGCCAGATTCCGCCCTTCAGCATATCCCCGGCCTTGACGTAGCCGGAACCGTAGGCGATCGCGTTCGGCGGGGTCGCCACCGGCAGCATGAACGCACAGGTCGCGACCAGCGCCGTCGGCGCAACCAGGAGCATGACGTTCATCAGACCGTCGCCGGTCAGTCCGATACCCACGGCGACGCCGCCCATGATCGGGATGAACGTCGCTGCGGTTGCGGTGTTGGACGTGAACTCGGTCAGCGCCAGGACGACGGCGGTGATGGCGAACACCAGCAGAACGATCGGCAGCGCCTCCATGCCCTTGACCATTTCACCGATCCACAGCGACAGTCCGGACGCGGTCACCATCGAGGACAGTGACAGACCGCCACCGAACAGGATCAGCACGTCCCACGGAATCCCCTTGGCGTGCTCCCAGTCCATGACCCGGGTTCCGCGGTTGTTGACGGGAACGAGGAACATCAGGACGGCTGCGGTCATGGCGATCGCGGCGTCCGCGATACTGATCGACCACCAGGAGACGTACTCGGCGAGCAACGGAATGGCGATCCAGGCGATAGCGGTGCACAGGAAGATGATCCCGGCGATGACCTCGGGCCGGGTGATCCTCCCCATGTCGTCGATCTCCTTCTGGATCAACTCCTTCCCGCCGGGGATCTCCTTCATCTCGGGCTTGAACACGGTGACGAGTACCCACCAGGCCAGTACCGTGAAGATGATGGCCAACGGAAGTCCGACCATCATCCACTTACCGAAGCCGATCTCGATCCCGTGGGTGGAGTTCATGTACGCGGCCATCAGTGCGTTCGGCGGCGTACCGATCAGCGTGCCGAGGGAACCGATCGACGCGGCATAGGCGATCGCCAGCATCAGTGCGGTGGCGAACTTCTTCTGGTTCGCGTGCCCACCCACGCGCTCCGCGGTCAATGCGAGGACGGAGATACCGATCGGCAGCATGACGACTGCTGTCGCCGTGTTCGACACCCACATCGACATGAAACCGGTGGCGATCATGAAGCCGAGCACCAACTGTTTCGGTTTCGTCCCCACGAACCGCACCACCAACAACGCAACGCGTCGGTGGAGTCCCCAGCGCTGAATGCCGAGCGCCAGCACGAAACCACCCATGAACAGGAAGATCGTTGGTTCCGCATACGGTGCAGAAACATCGTCGATCGGAGCGACCTGGAGGATCGGGAAGGCCACCAGCGGCACCATGGCCGTGGCTGCCAAGGGCAGTGCCCCGGTCATCCACCAGGCACCCATGAGCACCATGATGGCCGCCGTGATCTTGATGGCGCTGAGGTCGAAGGGGCCGTTCTCGTCCTCCGGGTGCGCCTCGTTGACGAGGTCCGCACCGTTGGACGGGAAGACGAAGTAGATGATCACCGCAAGGAGCAGACCAACCCCGAGGCCTATGAACCTCTTCTTGTTGTTGGCCCGTTCCACACCTTCCTCGCCGCGTTGCGATTCACCTTCCACGGCGTCTGTGGCGCTGACCTTCTCCTCCTTGCCCGAATCCTCGAACGTTGTCGCACCGGTTCCGGCACCGGAGCTTTCGGCGTCGGGTGGTACTCCGGCCTGCTCGTCCTTGTCAGACATGGTCTGTCCTCTCCTTGTTCTGTGAACGTCTCCACCCAGATTAGGGTCTAAAACTATTGATCGCCCAATTCGCACCTGTTTTTATTTTCATTCACCCGGCGGGGGTTACCCCCATTTTCCCTCCCCCTCATACCCCCGGCGGAATACACCGTGGAAATTCCCCGACGCATTCCCCGGTGTACGGCACGTCCCCCGGGGACGCCGTTACGCGCCTTGCCGTGCGGGTCCCCGTGTAGCCTGTGTGGGGCATCGGCATCCGCCCCACGTCAACCACCGTCCCACGTCCAGCCCAGGAGACCCCGCACCGTGCCCATCGCGTCTACAGTGTCCGCCTTGTTCCGAGGCAGCCGAACCCCGGATCTCCCGGCACCCGGCCCAGACCGGGTCGCCGTGGTCACCGGCGCGTCCTCCGGCATCGGCCGGGCCATTGCCCTGGAACTGGGGCGCCGCGGCCACAACCTGCTGCTCGTGGCCCGCACCACCGGGCCGATGGAGGAGATCAGCGACGAGCTCGCGGCGTCCTGCCCCGACGTCAGCGTGGAGATCCGCTCCTGCGACCTCGCCGACCGCATTGCCCGTGGTGTCCTGATCGAGGAGCTGGAGGGCCGCGACGTCCACATCCTGATCAACTCCGCCGGCGTGGCCACCTTCGGGGAATTCCGGAAGCTCGACCCGTCCTACGAGCGCACCCAGTTCGAGCTCAACGCCACCGCCGTCTTCGAACTCACCGCCGCCGTCCTGCCGCGGATGGTGGCCAGCGGCGACGCCGGCGTCGTCAACGTCGGCTCCGTCGCAGGTAACGCCGCCATCCCCAACAACGCCACCTACGTCGGTACCAAGGCGATGGTCAACACTTTCACCGAGGCACTGCACTACGAACTCAGGGGCACCGGCGTGCGGTGCACCCTGCTGGCGCCGGGGCCGGTGCGGGAGGAGGTCAAGGAGGACGCGGAGCGTACGATTGTCGACCGTGCCACCCCGGACTTCGTGTGGACGACCTACCCCGATTGCGCAGTGGAGACGCTCGACGCCCTGGCGTCGAACAAGCTGCGCGTCGTCCCCGGTGGGCTGTCGAAGGTCGCGAACATGATCTCCACCTACCTGCCGAGGCGGGTCACCGCGCCGCTGCTCGGCGCAGCGTACTCGCGGATGGCCGAAGACTAGACAACCAGAGGACGAAGGACCCGCATGACACCGAACCAGACCGCCAAGAACGACCGCATCGTCTGGGTCGACTGCGAGATGACCGGCCTCGACCCCGAGCGCCACGTGCTCGTCGAGATCGCCGCCGTCGTCACCGACGCGGAGCTGAACGTGCTGGACGACGGCATCGACATCGTCATCCACGCCACCGAGGACGAACTCTCCGAGATGGACGAGGTCGTCGTGAAGATGCACGGTGAATCGGGACTGACCGAGCAGATCCGGTCGAGTGCCGTGAGCGTGCAGGATGCCGAGGCCCAGGTTGTGGAGTACCTGAAGCAGTACGTGCCGGTCGCCGGGGTGGCTCCCCTGGCGGGGAACTCGATCGCCAGTGACCGGAAGTTCATCGTGAAGTACATGCCCGGGCTCGACGGGTTCCTGCACTACCGGATGATCGACGTCTCCTCCATCAAGGAACTCGCCCGCCGCTGGTACCCGCGGACCTACTCCAGCCAGCCCGCCAAAGGGATGGCGCACCGGGCGCTCGCCGACATCCGGGAGTCCATCCGCGAACTCGACTTCTACCGGCGTGCCCTGTTCGTGGAGCAGCCCGGACCGACGAACGGTGAGGCGAAAGCCCTGGCCGACCAGTCGTCCGAGGCGTACCCCATCTGATCGGAGACGACTACGCTGGCCGTTTGGTCCCCGGCTCACCGGTGGTCTAGTATGAGTCCCGCTGCAACAACGGTGCCGGTCAACGGTGCCGTCATGCGCGAATGGTGGCTGTAGTTCAGCTGGTAGAGCACCAGGTTGTGATCCTGGGTGTCGCGGGTTCGAGTCCCGTCAGCCACCCCAACAACGACGGACCCCGGTTCGCCCCCGCATGTCGGGGCGTACCGGGGTTCCGTTGTCTTTCAGTTCGGGCACAGCGATCGCAAGAGGTTACGGGGCCACAGCAGCCCTCCGGGGTGTCCCAGCACCAGCCCTACAACCCCCCAAAACGTAGCGCCGGGAGGTCAGCCGTGCTCCCCGTCCTCGGCACCGCCGATCCGGTGCGTGCACCCGTGGCCGTCTCCCTCCCCTTCGTCACCGACCCCAGGCAGATCTACGTGCTGATCTTCCTCCTCCAGTCGGCCTCGGCGACCTTCACCCCGACATTCCAGGCAGTGATCCCCCCGGTCCTGCCCGACCAGGACGACTACACCTGTCGCACACCCACACCGTGTGCGGAAGAAGTCCGGCACCGCAACACTTATGCCCTGTCACTTGTGCCCTGTCGTGCAAGCACTGGGACGCAGAGGAGCCCGCCGCCATCTCCGCACCGGTTTCGGCACCTCAGCTTAAGAGGACGTGGGCAAAGCGGTGCGAAGTTGCCCATCGGCACTCTCGCGACCGCCTTCACCCCGCAGACACGAACGAGAATCCAAGGCTCCAGCGTCGCCTGGCCACTACCGCCGGGCGGAGAACAGCCCGGACAGGCCGTGACGGCGCAGGGTGAACCACAGGGTGGCCAGGCCATCTCCCCCGACAGCGCGGCCATCGGTGATGCGGTCCATCTGCATCTCGTACCAGTTGGTGCCCAACAGGTGCTCGAGCGACTCGTCCAGCTTCTTCACGTGCGTCGACAGGCGTGGCAGACGCACCCGCTCACGGTTGCCGTCCACGATCACCTCGTTCGGCAACTCGGGCAGCAGCACCAGCGGACGGGCGATACCGATCAGGTCGGCGAGTGGCCCGTCCCCGTTCCCGTCGAGCCCGCGTTCAATGTCCGAGGCGCAGCGGAAGCCTCCGGTGAGCATCACCGGGGTGCTGACCACCTCCTTCACCCGGCGTGCGTAATCGGCGAAGAAGATCTCGCCGGTCGCGCCGCGGGCATCCAGTTCGTCACCCTGCATCAACGGGGCGGTGTAGCTGCCGCCGGAGATCTCGATGACGTCCACGCCGAGGTCCGACAGGCGGGATGCGACCTCGAGGGACTCGTCCTCCCCGAATCCGCCCTCGACGCCGTCGGAGGAGTTCAGCTTCACCGAGACAGGGAAGTCCGGTCCGACCTCCTCACGGACAGCCTCGTAGACCTCGACGAGCAGGCGCATGCGTCCCTCCAGATCGCCGCCGTACTCATCGGTGCGCCTGTTGTCCGCCGGGGACAGGAACTGGTTGATCAGGTAGCCGTGCGCGGCGTGGATCTGCACGCCGGTGAACCCGGTGGACTGCGCAATCTTCGCGGTGTAGCCGAAACGCCAGACGATCAGGTTGATGTCATCGATGGTGAGCTCGCGCGGATCGGCGAAGAACCGTCCCGCCGGACCACCCAGCGGAACCTCGCTGGGGGCGACCGGGAACTTGTTGACGGCACGCGGCGACTGCTTGCCGGGGTGGTTGAGCTGCATCCACAGCTCCGTGTTGTTCGCGGTCCCGGCCGCGGCCCAGTCGCGCAGCGCGTCAAGGTGCCGGTCATCGGAGACGACGACAGTGTTCGGCTCACCGAGGTGTTCGGGGTCGACCATCACCGCTCCGGTGATCAGGACGCCCGCCCCGCCTTCCGCCCACCGGCGGTACAGGTCGATGTGCTGGTCGGACGGTCCGCCTGACGGCGTGGCCAGGCCTTCGCTCATCGCGGCTTTCACGAGGCGGTTCTTCAGTGTGGTGCCGCAGGGCAGTTCCAGCGTTGCGGCGACCGTTGCAGGGCTCACGGTGACTCTCCAGGTCTCAGGGTAAAAGAAGGATGTTCAGGACGGCGTGATGTGCCGTCTGCCCCCACACTGTACCCGGTGTAAGGCTGTGGTAACTCATGCTGCAGCGCATAGGCCTACACACAGGTCAGAGCACACAGAATTATGTTCCGTCACCGGTTCCCCGGGCCGCCGCCGAAGTAGATTCCGGAGTGCAGCGCGCACCCCGGGTTGAACGGGGCGGCACAGGACGGGCAGGACGGTTCGCGTTGTTCCCCGTCTCCGTCATCCTCCCCGTACAGCGACAGGTACTCCCCGACCGTCATCCAGTGCCCGCACGTCCGGCACAGGACGGCGGGCTCCCCCGAGGACTCCCCCGACGTCCCGGCTCCGGCGGGCCACGGCTCCACCGCATGGTCCTCGTTCTCACTGTGGCAGTGCAGGCAGGGGTAGACATGTCCGCAGCAGTGGAAACGGATCGCAGCCACGTCCAGGGGCGAGTGCCAGTGGGCGCAGCCGACTCCGCCCAGCAACTCCCGTCCGTCGTCCGGCGACCACGTCATGCCAGCGCCCTCTGCTTCTTCCTGTTCTGCACCGCACGGCTGCTGCGGCCCTTCCTCACCCGCGCTGCGGCCCACGGCCACACCAGTTTCTCGATCTCCACGATCAGCAGCACGGTCACGCCGATGCCGGTGCACATCAGCCACTGCTGCCAGGTCAGGGGTGCCAACCCGATCAGTTCCGCAGCCGCCGGCCAGGCCGTCATGACCCACTGCAGCAGGAGTGCCAGCAGCGCCGAGCCGAGCAGCAGCGGGTTGCTGAACGGGTTGAGTGCGAACAGGGACCTGCGCAGGGCACGGGCGCTGAAGACCTGGAAGAAGTTGAACATCACCATGGTGATCAGGGCCAGCGTGCGGCACTCCTCCAACGGCAGGCCGGCGTCGTGCGCAACACGGTAGACCAGCAGTGTGCCCACACCCATCCACAGACCGGTGATGACCGTGCGGATCCACATGCGGGTGTCGAGCACGCCCTCGTCCTTCGAGCGCGGCTTCTGCTCGAGTTCATCACCCTCACCCTTCTCGAAGGACAGCGCGATGTCCTGGATGCCGTTGGTCACCACGTTCATGATCAGCAGCATCACCGGCAGGAAGATCAGGGGCAGGTCGGTGAAGGTGTTCACGATCACCGTCAGCATCAGGGCGAGACCGTTGGACAGCAGGAAGAACGTGGCCTTGCGGATCGACGAGAAGGTCACGCGGCCCAGTCGCACGGCGTCGACGATGGTGACGAAATTGTCGTCGGTGAGGACGACGTCCGCGGAGTCACGCGCCACGTCCGTACCGGATTCACCCATGGCCACGCCGATGGACGCGGACTTCAGCGCCGGGGCGTCATTGACGCCGTCACCGGTGACGGCCACGGTCTCCCCGTCGGCCTTGAGCAGTTTGACGATGCGCAGCTTGTCCTTCGGGCTCATCCGGGCCGCCACCGAGGTGGTCTTCAGCCGCGCCTTGAGTTGGTCGTCGTCCAGGCTGGCCATGTCACGCCCGGTCAGCGCCTCGTTCCCACCGCGCAGGCCGAGACGCGCGGCGATGGCTTTCGCCGTGACCGGGTGGTCGCCGGTGATCATCATCACGTGGATACCGGCCTTCCGGCACTCACCGATGGATTCACGCACACCCTCGCGCGGCGGGTCCATCATCCCCTGGAGGCCACTGAACTGCAGGTGGGACGGGGTAGTGAGGACGCCTCCGGCGGGTTCCTCCCCGACAACGCGGGACGCGGTGCCGATCACCCGCAAACCCTCCTGGGCCATCTCCTGGTTGGCCGCCAGGATGGTGTCCAGTTCTGCGTCGGTGATGTCGCAGTAGCCGGCGATGACTTCGGGAGCCCCCTTGACGTGCAGCACCAGCGTCCCGTCCTCCTCCCCCACCAGGGTCTGGGAGTAGGCGTACTCCGGTTCGTAGGGCATGTCGGCCACCGGGGACGCACTCCGTTCCTCCGGGGTGACTGCCTCAGCGCGCAGCGCGGCCTCCGCCATCGCGACGTCCACCGCGTCCCCGATGAGTTCGGCGGAGACGTCCCCTCCCTTGTGTGCGGCGTCGTTGGTGAGCGCACCGGTGCGCAGCGACGGGCCCTTGTCCAGTGCCCCGCCGTCGGGTCCCTCCGGGGTCCAGACCCGCTCCACGGTCATCCTGTTGACGGTGAGCGTGCCGGTCTTGTCCGAGCCGATCGTGGTGGTGGACCCCAGGGTCTCCACGCTGGGCAACCGCCGCACCACCGCGTTCCTGGCCGCCATCCGGGACACACCGACGCCCATCGCCACGGTGAGCACCACCGGCAGTGCCTCGGGCAGGGCGGAGACGATCAGGGCGACGGTGGTCCGGAAGGCGTCTCCCATGTCGGTGCCCATGATCACGTTCGCGGCGAACACGCCCACACCTGCGACGATGAGCACCAGGCCGATGACCCGTTCCAGGCGGTCGGTCAGGACCTGCAACGGGGTCTTGTCCGAGTCTGCCTGCACCAGCTCGGCGATGGACCCGAGCTCGGTGTCGTAGGCGGTGGAGACCACCAGGCCGGTCGCGCGGCCGGACACCACCAGCGTGCCGGAGTAGGCCATGGTGACCCGGTCGCCGACCGGCGCATCGTCCGCGAGGTCGCCGACCTCGGTGTCCTTCGTGACGGGCAGTACCTCGCCGGTCAGCATCGACTCATCGACCCGCAGGCCGTTGGCCTCCATGAGACGGAGGTCGGCGGGGATCTTGTCACCGGATTCCAGACGCACGATGTCCCCGGGGACAAGGTGGTCGGCGTCGATCCGGGCCATGTGACCGTCACGGACGGCATTGGCCTCGGGTGAGGACAGTTCCGCCAGGGCGGCGACGTCCTTCTCCGCCTTGCGCGCCTGCCAGTAGCCGATCGTGCCGTTGAGCACCACGACCAGGAAGATCACGACCGCCTCGAACCATTCCTGCTGTGCCAGCGTGACCGCACCGGCGACGAACAGGAAGATGATCATCGGCGTGGCGATCTGGCGCAGCAGCACCACGTACCAGGGGTCGGACTCCACCTGGTCGAGCTCGTTGGGGCCGTAGGTCTCCAGGCGCCTACCGGCTTCCTCCGTGGTGAGACTCGCGTCCTCCCCCGGCACCACGGCGGGGAGGTTGAGTTTCTCCCTCGTCTCGTCCATGCCCAGGTTGTGCCAGTGCTGGTCCAGCTCGCCGTGCTGTCCCTCTTCGATCTTCTGCGCGATGTCAGCCAACGGGCCGTCTCCTGCCGGGGTAATGGCGTTCACTTCACTGTCTGTGGTCCCCAGCGTAGTCCCCGCCACGGACATGCCCGGGTCCTCGGGGGTGATGCTCCCCGCTCACCCGGCGCAGGTCCGGCACCGCACGTATCGTTGCCCCCAACCTCAGGGAGGACACCCCAATGACAGACCGTTCCGCACAGCCCGAACCCGCCACCCTCGACTCCGCCGGCGGACGCCACACGCTGAATTTCGACCGCGTCGTGCCGTGCTCCGTGCAACGCATGTGGCGCGCCGCCACAGCACCCGAGGAGCTGGAACTGTGGTTTCCCGCCACGGTCGAGTGGACACCGCGCACCGGTGAGATGATCCAGGCCTCCGGCATGTCGGGGGAGGTCATCGAGGTCGACGCACCACCGTCCCTCCCCGCCACTCTGTCCTGGACCTTCGCGGGCGACGGCTACCGTATCGAGGTCGACGGCATCGACGACGGAACACCGTCAAGTTGCCGGCTGATCTTCTCCCACACCTTCGCCGACGGTGCACTCGCCGCGCAGACCGCGGCGGGCTGGGAGGCGTACCTGCGGAAGTTGGACGCCCACCTCATCGGCGGTTTCCTCGCCGACACGGAAGCCCACGCCGGCTGGAGCGACGACCACGAGCGCTACGCCGAACTGTTCGGGGTGGACCCCTCCCCCGGACGGGCGTTCTGGGCGGAGATGCAGCGGTAGTCTGGACGTATGAGTTCGCCGCTTGTCATCGACGCCGAAACCGTCCGTGCCGCCCTGTCCCCCGGGGAGGCGGTGGATGCCATCTCCGCAGCCGTGGACGGTTTCGACCCCTCCACCGACATCCCCCGGCGCGCCGCGCACACCAGTCACGGCCACTTCCTGCTGATGCCCTCGGAGGTCGGCTCCTTCGCAGGGGTGAAGGTCGCCACGGTCGCACCGGGGAACCCGGCGCGTGACCTGCCGCGGATCCAGGCGTCCTACCTGCTCTACGATGCGGAGACCCTGAGGCTGCTCGCGGTGATCGACGGGACGGAACTGACCACGCTGCGCACCCCGGCGGTCTCTGTCGCGGCACTGCGCCCCACCCTGGAACTGCTGGAGGGGCCACTGAACCTGGTGGTCTTCGGCGCGGGTCCGCAGGGGGTCGCGCACGTCGATGCGCTGGCGGCGGTTCGCGACGAGCCGTTCGCGTCGGTGAATTTCGTGGTGCGCTCGCCCTCCCGGGCGGGCAGCGGGGCCAGCGAGCGCGGGCCCGTGCTCGCCACCGACTCGCAGGAGACGCTGGACGCCCTGGCCGCCGCGGACGTGATCGTCTGCGCGACGAGCGCGGACACTCCCCTGTTCCAGGCGCACCAGGTCCGCGATGACGTGGTCGTCATCGCCGTGGGCTCACACGAGCCCAACGCCCGTGAGCTGGACGCCGATTTCATCGCGGGGTCGAAGGTCATCGTGGAGGACGTCGACACCGCGATGGAGACCGCCGGCGACATCGTCCTGGCCAACTTCGAGGGCGCGGTGAATGCGCGTGACCTGGTGACGATGCGCTCGGCACTGACCGAACGTACCGTGGCCCCCGGGCGGCGGCCCGTGGTATTCAAGAGCGTCGGCATGTCCTGGGAGGACCTGGTGATCGCCGAGGCCGTGTACCGGCGGGTCTAGGAGCGTGGGCCTTCAGGTCATGTCCGGGAGGCACAACCGGCAGACCGACGGCACCGCACCGTTTTCGGTGCATCGGCTTAAGCAGAAATGGCCAAAGCGGTGCGAAGTTGCCGATGGGATCCTCTCCCCACGCCAGTGCCTCTCCGGTAGAGCCGTCAGTCCTTGGAGTTCGCGGCCTCGTCCATCAGCTTCTCGTCGTATTTGGCGCTGACGGTCTTCTTCCCGTTGTAGACGTCCCTGTCGATGTCGTCGTCGGCGTCGGCCACGAGCATCGCCACGAACGTGTCGCCGTTGACGTTGAGGAACGTCCGGAAGATGCCGGTGAACCAGTCCACGGCGATGAGCAGGCCCACCGCCTCCACCGGCAGGTCCAGGGAGGCGGCGAGGAACATCGCCACGACCGGGAACCCGCCGGGGACGGTGATCGTGCCCATGTTCAGCATGATGGACAGGACAACACCGAGCACGATCTGCCCGAAGCTCAGTTCCACCCCACCCGCCTGCGCCAGGAACATGATCACGATCATGTAGTTGAGCACGGCACCGTAGGAGCCCATGGTCAGCCCGATGGACAGGGTGAAGTTCGCCACCCGCTGGCTGACACCGACCTTCTCCACCGTGTTGCGCAGCACCGCCGGGAAGGTCACCGCCGAGCTGGTGGTGGTCACCGCGATCACGGTCTGCTCGGCGAGCTTCGCCGGGAGCTTCCACACGTTGAGCCTGGTCCGCATCCAAATCACGAGCACGAACAGCACCATCAGGATCAGCACCCCGGCGAGTGTCACACCCAGGTACTGCAGTGCAGAGGTGACCACCGACAGCCCCTGGTCCCCGGTCAGGGACGCGAGCAGGCAGAACACGCCGATGGGGGCGACGTACATGACGTACTGGATCATGGTGAGCACGACCGCCTGGATCCTCTCGAACATGGTGATCAGCGTGCGGTTCCCCGTTTTCGACATGTAGCTGTGCAGGGCGATGCCGAAGATCAGCGAGAACACGATGATCGGCAGCATGTCGGCGGTCGCCATCGCCTCGACGATGTTGGTTGAGACGAAATCCAGCAGTGTGTCCTGCCAGCCGCCGGCCGCTTCGGCCTCCTCCTCGAGGGACGGGTCGATCTCCCCCTCGAACACCATGCCGTCGCCGGGGCGGACCAGGCTTCCGAGGCCCCAGGCCAGGACGGCGGCGATGAAGGAGAAGCCCATCATCCAGCCGAACGTCCTGCCCGCCAGTTTTCCCGTCCCCTTGCCGGTCATCGACCCGGTCGCGACGATGACGGACGCCATGACCAGCGGCACGATCGACATCTGGATCAACCGGATGAACATGTCACCGATGAACTGGAGGTTCGCCGCCCAGTCGCCGACGATGAGTCCGAAGACGATGCCGGCGACGGCGCCGACACCGATGAGTAGGGCCGGGTTTCGCAGCATTCTCCGTCTGCGGATGGCCTTCGCTGCGGGGGTTTCTCTCTGCTCGTTCTGCGTCATGCGTGTAAAAGCTACGGAATCGATGTTTCCGGGAAGCGTCACAGTGGTGTCGGACGCTTTGCTGCCGCTGCGCCGGGTTCACACCTTCATCGAGATCTCCGTGCCACCCTGCCCCGGGATGGTCACAGACTCGAAGGCGCCGCTGTCACGCACCATTTCCAGGTAGTCGGCGTAGTCCTTCGCCGCGGCGACCACGTTGTCGCAGACGACCAGGGCGCCGGGCCGCAGGTGGGGAGTGATGATGTCCAGGGCGGGCAGTGCCATGGGGATCCAGATGTCCATCAAGACGAAATCGACGGGACCGTCGAGTGCCGCCAGCCGATCCGGCAGTGTTTCACGCAGGTCGCCCTCGAGAATCTCCGCGTAGTCCCCCAGGCCTGCGTCGGCGAGGTTCCTCCGGGCCTCCGCCACTTTCCCGGCTTCGTGTTCGGTACCGATCACTGTGCCCTCACAGACCACTGTGCCTTCGGCATTGTCAGCGTCGGCTGCCTTCCGGACGGCGTCGGCGAGGTAGATGGTCGATACCCCGTAGGACGTCCCGATCTCCACCACCCGCCGCGCCCCAGTACTGCGGCAGAGCAGGTGGCACAGCGCCGCCTTCTCCGGGTCCAGGGCGACCATCTTGTCGGCGAGTAACTCCTTTCCCGTGTCCGTCTGGGTGGGATCCCACGTGCCGTCCTTGATTCGGGAGCGGATCCGTTCCCGGATGACCGGAACGATGCTGCCGACAAGTTGCCGACGTGACTTCCCGTGCAGTCGGTCGGCCACCTCTCTGGCGGTGTCGTCCAACGGCGAAGGTGCGCGCTTGCTCTGTGTGTGGCTCATGTCCGGCCACCCTAGCGACTTGTTAGGTGACCCTATACGAGATTGGCGAAATTCGGGCCGTGCGACAGGGCACAGTAGGCGCGGGGACGTGGTCGCTACGGTGGACACATGAGCACCATCGATTCTCTCCTCAGTGTCGGCCCCATCATCCTGATGTTCGGTGGCCCGCCGATGCTCACGATGGCGGTGGTACTGGTGTTCCTCCACCGGGACGAGAAGGACAACACCGCGTCCTACCTCGACGCGGACCGCCGACTGGGGAACATTGCCGCCGGGGCGTGCAGTGCGGTCACCGGGGTGGTCCTGTGGCTCGCGTGGTTCAGCTGGGGCGATCCATCCGGGTACGCGACCTGGGCCATCGTCGCCGCGGTCATCTCCGCGCTCACTTTCATCATCGGCCTGGGACTTCTCACCAGATGGAAACGCACGGGTCCCTTCGTGGTGGCGTTCGGCGGCCTGTTCGGCTTCTCGACCTCCTTCGCGGTGGATGCCAACGGGTACGACACGACGGGAATGTGGGGCGTGGGGTACCTGATCCTGGTGTTCTGCGCCAGCATCGCGCTCGTGCTGATCGGCGCAGGGGTCTCGATCGTCCGGACGCGGCGTTAGGCACTGCTCCGGCAGGCTGCACCGCGCGGGGCCCCGGGGTGCGTGGCCACCATGCGGCCCAACCGTGTCCACCCCCTCCCCTATGGTGGTCCCCATGACCGACACGGCCGCGACACCCACCAACCCCTCCGACGACAGTCTGCGCATGCGTGCCACGGAGATCCTCCGGGAACTCACCGGCAATCCGGACGCGGCCTTCCGCGACGGCCAGTACGAAGCGATCAGTGCACTGGTCAGCGGGCACCAACGCGTCCTGGTCGTCCAACGCACCGGGTGGGGTAAGTCGGCCGTGTACTTCGTGGCGGCCCGTCTGCTGCGTGAGCAGGGGGCTGGCCCGACGCTGATCATCTCCCCGTTGCTGGCGCTGATGCGCGACCAGGTGGCCGCCGCGGAACGCGCCGGAGTCCACGCGGCGACCATCAACTCCTCCAATGTGACCGGGTGGGACGAGGTGCTCGGCCACCTCAATGACGGAACGTTGGACGTCCTGCTGATCTCCCCGGAACGACTGACGAACCCGCGGTTCCGCGAGCGCGTCCTGGGCCCGCTCCTGGATTCCGACCACGCCGGTGTCGGGATGATCGTGGTGGACGAGGCGCACTGCATCTCGGATTGGGGCCATGATTTCCGTCCCGACTACCGGCGGATCGGCGCGCTGCTGGAGAGCCTGCCCGGTGAACTCCCCGTCCTGGCGACAACGGCGACGGCGAACTCGCGGGTGGTGGAGGACGTCGCCGCGCAGCTGGGCGAGGACACCATGGTGGTGCGCGGAGCCCTGTCGCGCGATTCGCTGCGTCTGGGTGTCGCACCCACGGCCTCACCGGAACACCGGATCGGCTGGCTGGCGGAGCACCTGGGCGACTTCACCGGCTCCGGGATCATCTACACACTCACGGTCTCCGCCGCCGAGGACACCACCCGTGCCCTGAAGGAGGCCGGGTGGGATGTGGCGACGTACACGGGACGCACCGACGCCGAGGACCGCGAACGCCTCGAAGCGGATCTGAAGGCCAACCGGTTGAAGGCGCTGGTGGCGACCAGCGCGCTGGGCATGGGCTTCGACAAGCCTGACCTGGGATTCGTGGTCCACCTGGGTGCGCCGAGCTCGGCGGTGGCCTACTACCAGCAGGTCGGACGCGCCGGACGTGCCACGGAGTCCGCCGATGTGCTGCTGCTGCCCGGTCGCGAGGACCCGGACATCTGGGAGTACTTCGCCACCGCGTCCATGCCGGACGAGGACGAGGCACGGGCCGTGCTGGATACTCTGTCGCAGAGCGATTCCCCCCTGTCGGTGCCGGCGCTGGAGCCGATGGTCGGGGTGAAACGCAACCGCCTGGACCTACTGCTCAAAACCCTGCAGGTCGAGGGTGCAGTGGACCGGGTGGCCGGCGGATTCGTGTCCACCGGGGAGCCCTGGTCCTACGACGCGGGGCGCTATGCGGCGGTGGCGGAGACCCGGAAGCGCGAGGCGCAGGCGATGCTGGACTACGAGGCGGGGCGCATGTGCCGCATGCGCTTCCTCGCCGAGGCGCTGGATGACCCGCACGCCCACGACTGTGGACGCTGCGATGTCTGCGATCGCGTGTGGTGGGACGACACGGTCAGTTCCGACCGGGAATCCGGGGCGAGGAAGATCCTCTCCGGGGTCGGTGTGCCCGTGGACCCACGGGCCCAGTGGCCGAGCGGGATGGACAAGGTCGGGGTGCCGCTGAAAGGGAAGATCCCGCCGGACGAGCGGGTGTCCGGGGGCCGTGCGATCGCCCGCTTCACCGACCTGGGAGCCGGGCAGGTGGTGCGCGGGTTCCTGGCTGACAGTGCGGAGGACGCGGCAATCCCGACCAACATCGCCAACTGGTGCATCGAGGTCCTCAAAGGGTGGGACTGGGAGGAGCGTCCCGCCGTGGTCGTCGCGATGCCGGGCGTGACGCGTCCGGTCACGGTCACCGACCTGGCGGCGGGCCTGGCACGCATCGGGCAGATGCAGGATGGCGGGCAGCTGACCTACACCCGCGATCCTGGATCACCCGAGGTCAACAGTTCCTACCGGGTGCGGAACCTGCACGGTGCCGTCGACGTCGGGCCAGAGACCGCCGCCGCCGTCGACGGTCTGGTGGTGCTGCTCGTCGACACCGAGATCGGCTCGCGCTGGGCGCTGACCGTCGCCGGGCGCGAGCTGCGCCGCGCCGGCGCGAAAGCCGTCCTGCCGTTCGCGCTGGGGCTGCGCGGGTAGGGCACGCCGGATCCAGGCAACTACACGAGACGGGCCTCAATCCCGTCGAGGATGACATCCAACCCGTACTCGTAGACGGCCCTGTGGTCGGTGATCGCCTGGTACTTCTCACCGACCGTCGAACCGACACGTCCGGAGATCGGGTAGTCGTCATTGGCCATGATCTGCGTCAGGACCGGCTCATTGGCCTCCCACCACTCCAGGTCGCTGGCCCCGGAGCTCCGCGCGATGGTGGATGCATTGATGTGGGCGGCAGCACTTGCCGAGGCATGCGACTCGATCAGCGAGATGGTGTGGTCCATCGCGACGTCGTCGAGCCCGCACCCCTCCAGCGCCGACAGCTGCCACTCGTAGCGCTCGGACATATTCGGCCCGATCATCGGACGGTGGTTCTGCACCCCGAGCAACCACGGGTGGTTGTGCATCTCGTCCCAGGTCACACGGGACACCGTCCGCAGGCGGTCCCGCACCTCACCGGCACCGGCCCCCTCCCCGAACCCTGGCAGCTCCGTCCTGCCCATGACCTGGTCGATCATCAGCCCCAGCAGCTCGTCCTTGCCGGGGACGTACGTGTAGAGCGTGGGCGCGGACGTACCGAGCTGCTCGGCGAGCTTGCGCATGGACAGCCCGGCCAGCCCCTCGATGCCCTGGGCGTCAGCGAAGTCGATCGCGGCGTCCACCAACTGGTCGAGTGACCACTTCTTCTTCGGCCCGCGCGCACCGGATTCCTCACCCAGCCGGTGCCGCCACACCAGGTGCAGCATGCGGTCGGGGGACTGTTTCTCACTGTCATCGGCCATCTTTGACACCTTACTCCGAACGGTGTATGTTGAAAAGCCCTCCGCAAGTCCGAACACCGTTAGGAGTTATAGATGGGCACTGCCGCCCCACCCGCCATCCACGCATCAGACGTGGTCAAGACATACAAGGGACACGGGAAGGATCCTGACCACCACGCCCTCGACGGATTCACCCTGCACGTCCCCGCTGGCACCATCCACGGACTCCTCGGACCCAACGGAGCCGGCAAGTCCACCGCCGTCGGAGTCCTCAGTACGCTCACCACACTCGATTTCGGCTCCGCACGAATCGCCGGTATCGATGTCGGCGACGGCACCGAGGTCCGCCGCCGCATCGGCGTCGTCGGACAGGACGCCGCCGTCGACGAGATCCTCAGCGGCCAGCAGAACCTGGTGATGTTCGCCCGGCTCCTCGGCCTCCCCTCCTTGGACGCGAAGCGGAGGGCACGGGAACTGCTGGACCGCTTCGCCCTGACCGATGCGGCCACCCGTCCGGTCTCCGGCTACTCCGGCGGCATGCGCCGGCGCCTCGACATCGCGGTCTCCCTGATCCGCACCCCGGACGTCCTGTTCCTCGACGAGCCGAAGATGCTCAAGGGAGATACCCGTTGCTTGCTCTCCCAGTCTACCGGATATGCCTTGGCAGCGTAGAGATCCGGACAAGGACGTCCCGGCGTTCCTAGTCGATACGGAACCTGTTTCGGTACTCGTTCGGGGCGACGTTCAAGGCTCTGCGGAAGGCACGGGTGAGCGTGTCGACGGTACCGATGCCACACGCGGTGCTGCACCATCCATTCCTTCCTCGTTGACGCCGGCGTCGCCCCGTCAGAGGCGGCGCACTTCGTGCCGCACCAGGCCAATAGCGTCATGCTCGCCGAACTCCTCGACACCCTCGACCTGCCCAACGCGACCCAGCACTTGGTTGTCGAACGGCTCGGCAACCCCGGCTCCGCCTCCATCGCGATCACTCTCAGCGAACTCGCCACGCCCGGCCAAGCGATCCCTGGCGACTACGTGCTTTTAGCGGCATTCGGTGGTGGCATGTCCGTCGGCCTCACCCTCATACAGTGATGAACGGCACGCGCATCTACTGACTTGAAATTCAGGATTACGCAATGACGGATGTGAGGCAGTCTCCCTGAAGCGATTGGCTGCCTCATATTCTTGACCAAATGCTTCGTTATCCCCAGGCGGATCGTCCAGGATCGCGCGAATTTGATCCGTTCAACCCTTGCCAGGAACTCTCATCCTGTTCCGACCGGCTTTCGATCGTCCGAAAGGTCACGCCGGTGCCAAAGAACGACTGAAGCCCTCAGGGACGGCTGTCGGGCAATTGAGGGAGATCCCCGCGTCGTTGAGCGCTGCCCGCCCGGCGGGAGTGAGACGCACGGCCCGGGTACGACCCCTGCGGGAAAGCCATTCCTTATCCAGCAGAGTCTTGCAGATTCCCGTGCCGAGAGGGCCGGCGAGGTGGAAGCGGCGTTCGGTGGAGTCCATGCACGACCTGCCCGTGTCGAGCATCTTCGGGGGCACACCCCACTGTATGAACAAGCGATGACCTTGATTAGTGACCTGACAGTGCGAGTCGATGAACTCGTGCTCTTCCAGTTGTTCAGCCAGGCGCACCCCGAGCTTACCGGCGAGGTGCTGATAACAGGTGCGGCCTTCACGTAGGTTCGCATTCGCCCGTGACGCGCTGAGGCTGTGAGGAGTGGGCAGGGGCGAGCGGGCGACCACGCCAAGGCTCTCGACCACTCGTGCGATGTCTTCCCCGGCCAGGCGAATGTAGCGGTGCCGGCCCTGCCGAATGTCGTGGACGAGACCGTGGGTGACGAGCACGTCAACATGCTCGCTCGCCGTCGACCGGGCCAGGCCCGCGTACCTGCCCAGTTCACCAACCGTCCAGGCCCGCCCGTCCATGAGCGCAGCACACATGGCCGCCCGCGACGAGTCAGCCAGAGCCGACGCGACTGTCGAGATATCCGGGACCGCTTCAGGAAACACGCGCGCAACCATGCCTCCAGTGTGCACCCGGAACTGTTCGGTGACGACCGAACAATCGCAGGCGCAGTCTGAACTCACCAGATTCATTGCATCAGGAGACGAAGGGAGCGATCGCGATGAACGGGGACCGCCAACGGCTACGCGGGCACTACGATGAGGACTTCTACTGGGAACGCGTTGACCGCAACCTGGGTTGGCTCGGCGACACCACCGAGGAACAGCGTGAACGCCAAGCACGGTTGCGCGATGCCGTGATCGGCATCGTCGGCACCGGGGGCATCGGCGGTGCCGCAGCCGCCCGCCTGGTGCGCATGGGCGCACTCAACCTGAAACTGGCCGATCCCGACCACTTCGACCTGACTAACGTGCAACGCCAGTACGGCGCCGGGCGAGACACGATCGGCCGCAACAAGGCCGAAGTCGTCGCGGAGCAGGTCTTCGCACTGACCGGGGATGCCAACATCGATGTCTTCCCCGAGGGCATCACCCCGGACACGGCTGAAGAGTTCATGGACGGCTGCGACTATGTGATGGACCAGATGGAGTTCTACCAGATCAGCAACCGCTACGCCCTCCATCGCGCCTTCCCCGCCTCGGACCGGTGCAGGTTCATGTTCAAGATCCCGACCGTCGCGCACTCGACGGTCGTGTTCACCTACACGAAGGACTCGATGCCCATCGAGGAGGTCTACGATCTCCCCGAGGATGCCGAGTTCACCCCGGACGTGATCCACCGGCTGATGGAACGCATCATGCCCGAGCATCAGGACTTCCCCTCGCCAGGCACGCTGGATGAGTGGTTCGTGGAGAAGCAGACGATGCCGATCTTCGGAGCCTGCCCGCCCCTGGCCGAAGGCGTCCTCGTTGAACGCCTCGCCCAAGAGATCATGGACTTGCCCGGCCGTACGCCTCTGCCCGTGCAGCCCGGGTACGCGCTCTTCGACACCCTGACCTGGGAAGCGAAGACCGTTGAGAAGGCGTGGTGGGCGAAATGACACGCATGGTGCTCTTCACCGAGACCAATTCCGTCTTTGGCTCTTACTTCCTCACCCGACTTGCCAGGCACGATGATGTCATCCTGGCGGCTGTGGTGCTGCGTGAACCCGGCGCACTCTGTGACTACTACCTCGATGAGCCCGAGCCCCTCGACCTCGCGAAGGACGCCGCCGAGCTGGATGTGCATACGCTGCGGCCGGCGCACATCAACACCGACGAATTCATTACCGCCATTGGGGGCCTGGCGCCGGACTACTTCATCGTCGCCAACTACCAGCTGCGGCTCGGGCAGCGACTCCTCGCGGTTCCGAGCTACGACGCCCTCAACTTCCACCCCAGCCCGTTGCCCCGCTATGCGGGGCTGGCACCGTTCTATTGGATGGCCGAGAACCACGAGACCCAGGGCGGAGTCTCCGCAGTGCGAACGACAGCTGGGCTCGACGAGGGCCCCCTCGTCGCCCAGCAACTCCTCGCGCTCACCGGGGGAGAGACGGCCAGGGAGATCCGGGACATGCACTTCGCCGCGTCCTGGCGCCTGTTCGATCTGGTGCTGCCGACACTGCTGGACCGGTCCTACCGGACCTGGGATCAAGACCTGAGCAAGCGCACCTACTTCGGCCACCCGCCCGCCGAGGCTTCGCTGGAGTCTCGCGTATGACCGCGCATCGGCGCACGGCGCTGGTCGCGACCCTCCTCGGTTTCTTCATCGTCATGCTCGATACGACCATCGTCAATGTCGCCCTCGCCGAGATCGGCACTGACCTCGACACGACGGTGGGCTCACTGCAGTGGGTCGTCGACGCTTACACCCTCGTGTTCGCCGCGTTCCTTCTCACAGCTGGGGCCGCATGCGACCGTCTCGGGGCCCGCAGGGTCTACCTCGCTGGCCTGGTGGTCTTTGCTGTGCTCTCGGCCGTGTGCGCCCTCGCTCCCACAGGCGGGTTCCTCGTCGCTGGTCGCGCCGTCCAGGGCGTGGGCGCGGCAGCGATCGTGCCGGGCTCTCTGGCATTGCTGTCGGCTGTGTACGACGATCCGAAGGAACGAGCACGCGCCATCGGGCTGTGGGGCGGCGCAGGAGGTGTTGCCGCCGCGATCGGACCGGTCCTGGGCGGAGCGCTGGTGTCGACGATCGGGTGGCGGGCGGTGTTCTGGGTCAACCTCCCCATCGTCGCTATCGGCTGTCTGCTCACCTTGTGGGCAATTCCCGCGCTCACGGGCAGTCGCGCGAGACGGGTGGACCTACCCGGACAGGTGCTCTCCGTGCTCACGCTGGTGGCAGTAACCTATGCAGTCATCACCGCAGGCGAACACGGATGGTCACCCTGGCAGGTAGCCGTGCTGATCGCCGGGGGCGTCTTCCTCGCCCTGTTCATCATCGCAGAGCGACGACACCCGGACCCGATGCTGCCGATGGCCTTGTTCACTCGTGCCCGGTTCTCCGTGGCCGCAATGGTAGGGCTCGCGCTCAACATCAGCTTCTTCGGACAACTCTTCGTGCTCTCCCTCTTCTTCCAGCAGTACCTGGGATACGAGCCGTGGCTGGCAGGCCTCGCGCTGGCACCACAGGCGTGCAGCGCCGTGGTCGCGTCACCGCTGGGCGGCCGTGCCGTCGCCCGGTGGGGCGCGTTCCCCACCATGCTCACCGGCCTGGTAGTCGGCACGATCGGCTTCAGCAGCCTCGTGCTGCTCACCGCAGAAACCCCTTACGTGGTGGTCGCGGTGTTGACCTTCACGGCTGGATTCGGGATGGCCTTCGCGATGCCGGCCGCGACCTCGGCCGCAGTGGCCTCGGCCCCGCCGGAACATGTCGGCATCGCAGGAGGAGTCATCAATGCCGCCCGCCAGACCGGCAGCGTCGTCGGCGTCGCAGTCCTCGGCGCAATGGTCGCCAGTGGAGCGTTCCTCACAGGCTTCCACACAGCCGTCGCGGTCGCCGGTGGAGTCTTCGGTGCCGCAGCGCTCGTAGTTGCTGCCACCATCATCAGTCACCTACAGGAGCCAGTTACACCTGAAGTTTAGAATCATTGTGTGATGAAGCACCATCGGAGGAGGTCGAAGAAGCCGCCAGTCGAACGCGTACTGTGCTCCGAAACTGGTAAACGCGAATACGAGCACTATGATGACGCCGTGCATGTAGCACTGAAACGGTCGCGACGGGCAGGGCCGCTGCGGATCTACGAATGCCCCTCGTGCGGGTCGTGGCACCTAACCAAGCGCCCTGACTGGGGCAAACCACCGGCGAACTAATGACACTGTACGGGTCTGTCTCGGCGAGGAACGCTCCGGAGCGCGTCTTTCCTGGACGCTCCAGGAGTTTCGTTCTCATGCATAGGCAGCCGAGGCGCGCTGCAAGGCTTGTAGCCCTGAGGTCAGTCGCCTAGGGCTTTGTACAACGTGAGGGCCAAGGCTGTGCGGTCTCTCGCATCGAGTTTCCGCAGGAGGGCCGAAACATGGTTCTTGACGGTTCCTTCGGCGAGAACAAGAGTTTCGGCGATCTCGGGGTTCGTCAGCCCACGGGCGACGAGTTCGGCCACTATGCGTTCACCGCGAGTGAGTATCGCCAGAGGCTCATCTCGGGAGTCTTTAGTTCGCATCGCTGCCTTCGCGACGCGCGGATCGATCACCATCCCACCGTCAATTACCGCATGCAATGCAGCTGTGAGTCCCTCGACAGATGTGTCTTTGAGTAGGAAGCCCGAGGCACCGGCAGCCAGTGCCGACTGCACGAGTGCATCATCATCGAAGGTCGTCAGGACCAGGACCGGCAGACCAGGGTATCGGGTGGCGCATTGGGATGTGAGTTCCACGCCGTCCATACCAGGCATGCGCGCGTCTGTGAGAACCACATCGACTTCTTCATCGGCTAGGGCCGCGAGTGCCGTTTCCCCATCCGATGCCTGGGCCACGATCTCGATCCCACCGGCCGTGGAGAGGAGCATGGTCAGGCCTCGACGTATCAGCTGCTGATCTTCAACCAACAGCACTCGTATCGAGTCTGGACTGGTCACGTCGTCTCCTCTCGGCCGGGGGCGCCAGAGCCGCTGAGCGGCACAACGACGTCGAGGTGGAACTCGCCGTCAATTCTGCGGGCGTGCATGGACCCGCCATGCTCTGCGGCGCGATCGGAAATTCCTCGCAACCCGAACCCGAAGTCGGGTACTGACTCCGGCGGTTCGGCGGCCGTGGCCCATCCGAAGTCGTTGATGACGGCCAACTCCATTCGGCGCTCCTTTACTGCGAGGAAGATACGCACTGTCCGGGCTCGGCTATGACGCAAGGCGTTGGTCAAACCTTCTTGAACTGCGCGGTAGATCAGCAGCGCGACCTCGTCATCACTGGCGAGTTCACGGTCTGACGCTTCATCACCAGACACGTCCACAGTCAGACCGGTGCCTCGGAACGATTCGGCGATGAGCTCAAGTGCGGCAAGGCCGCGGGCTCCGGCGTCTCGGACTGGATTCAGGGCTCGTACCCACATCCGCATCTCGGCGAGAGCGTCACTGGTGGTGTCCTTGGCGGTGCGGATCTCCTCCCACGCCTGGTCAACATCGATCCCACGCATCCTTTCAGCCAGTTCGAGGCTCATCGAGACAAGCGTGAGGCGGTGACCGAGCCCGTCGTGGAGTTCTCGCGCGCTCCGGGCTCGCTCGTCGGAAAGCAGGAGTTCTTTTTCCATCTCCGTGGCATGGCGCAGGCGAACGATCACCTTCTGATCATCGTGCCGACGTTTCTCGAAACTGCGCAGCGAGAGACCGAGGGCGATCCCAAAACACAAGAGCACGGCGACGGGGACGACATTGATCAATCCTTGTGTCGCACCGGCGAGAAACGCGTTCCACGACGTCAGACTGCCGAATACATGCAGGGCGAAACCTACGCACGAGATCCAGATAGTTGCATGGACCCCCGCCCTGAGAGAGACGTCAACGACGGCGAACGCGACTACCAGAAGCAGGACCGGGATGGTGAAGTCCAGGGTGCCGAAAACGGCGACCGGGGTTGCCAGGAGAACGGCAAGCATCGTCCATTCGACACCGTGGCCGGCGCGGACCACGCGCGGGCGCAGGGCCCAAAGGGCGGTGATGATCGGCACGAGAGCCAGCCATGTGATGGCGACGGGGAGGCCATCTCCTGTTTGCACCGCGTCGACGGCACGCAGAACTGCCGCGGTGAGCAGGCAACAGAGCGCGACTGCTTGGAGGACCACCAGCGTGCGCTCGACACTCACGTGGAACGAACCCATACGGTCAAGCCTAGCTTCGCTGACTGCTGAGCACCCATGACCGTGGTCATGTTTATGTCGTGACCGTGGGTGGACGCGCTGGCCCCGCGTGCGGGCATAGCGTGAAAGGCATATCAACCGCAGGAGTCCAGACGCAGAGGGGAGCAACGATGCCACTCGATCTTCAGTACTTGCGGTACTGTCAGCCAGGAAATCCGTTCTATGCTCCTGCGGTTGTTGATGAGACCGGTGACGTCTTCGATGTTTCTACCCATGCGGGTGCCGGGTGGAGTTCGAAGACCACGTACCCGTGGATCAACTGGATCCCGGATGAATGGTCATTCCCTCGGCAGGGGTGGAAGATTCACGTCTCGGCGACGTCCGAGAACGCGGAGACCGTGATCTCGACCACGGCGCGGTTTTGTTTCCGTGCCGGTTTGGCGTTCAAGCATCTGGCCTCCGCCCGCGACCTGCTGAACCAAAACAGCAAGTATGCGGACCGCTCTGCCGCGGGGAAGTTCATCACTGTCTATCCCAGCTCCGACGAGGAGTTCGCATTCGCTCTCGACGAACTTGACGGTCTCCTCGCTGGAGGTGAAGGACCGTATATCCTCTCAGACAAGCGATGGAGATCAGGGCCTGTCTACTTCCGATACGGTGCCTTCGTCCCGCCATCCGATGACGCACCCTTCGTCTCAACGTTGATCGACCCTGAAGGCAACGAAGTCGAAGATCCACGTCGGCCCACGTACACGCCTCCGGAATGGGCGACACTGCCGGAGAAGGTGGACGCTGCCGCCGGCGACGAAGACGTCCATTTCCCTTTCACGATGCGCTCTGCGCTCCATTTCTCCAACGGCGGCGGCGTGTACCTCGCTGAGGCCACAACCGATGAGTATGTTCCAGCAGGCACGAACGTCGTCTTGAAGGAAGCACGCCCCCATGCGGGGTTGGACGTCGACGGGACCGACGCAGTGGCCCGGCTCAGCCATGAAGCCGACGTGCTGCAAGGGCTGGAAGGTCTCGACTGCGTTCCGGCCTACTACGGGTCGTTCACCGCATGGGAACACCGATTCCTCGTCATGGAGCACATCCAGGGTCAGGACCTCAAACGAGAATGGATGACACGCACCCCGGTGCTGCGACCTGCTCCCTGGGATCTCCAGGACGACGCCTACGTGGCCTGGCTCGCCTCTACTGTTAAACGCCTGGATGAGGCTCTGACCGCTGTACACGATGCGGGATGGCTCCTTGGCGATATTCACCCCAAGAACGTCATCATGCGAGACGGGACCACCCCCTGTTTCATCGATTTCGAGTTCGCACACCGCATGGACCCCGACTGGCGCTGCCAGCAGGGCGCTCCGGGCTATGAACCCTTCTTCGGACTGACCGGCACGGCTGCCGATCGGTGGTCGATGGGAATGCTGGAACTGGACTTGATCTATCCCCAGGCCACGATTGCCGATCAGGGCAATGCCTGGAAGATCGAGCAGCTGCTCAACAGCGGCGCCCACTCGCTTGCTGTACCCGAGTCTGTACGCGCTTCGATCCGCAGGGCCACGGTCGATGTGTTGCCTGCGACGCGGAGGGGTGAGCTCGATGACCGAGTCCGCGGAATCGAAGCCCTCACGGATGCCAGGCTACGCGAGGAGATCACACGCGGTCTTCGGAGCCTGATGGACTGGGGCGACGAGGGTCCGCTCGCACCCGGAGACATCGCCCTGTTCGCCTCCGACGGGGCGGAGCATCAAGCAGGATACCCCTACGGTGCCGCAGGAATCATCGACCAACTACGCCGCTCACCGGCCGGGATCGACCGTCATACCGCAGATGCATGGCTGGCCGCCCGTACTGGCGACATTCACTCACGAGGTCTGCGCGGCCGGGAAGGCCTGGCGCATGCCGCGCGCGATGCTGATCTCGGTCAAACACTGACCGCCCTGGAGCCCGCATCCGGATCGGAGCCGACCGATCCGACTCTCTGGTCAGGCTGGGCCGGCGTGGGCTTGTACAACCTCGCATCAGGTGATGATCCGCTCATGGCGGCACACCACCTGGAGAGGCTCCTCGACGACGGCGTCCAGGGAGAAACCGTGGGCCTGCTCAACGGCTGGTGCGCGGCCGCGATCCTCTTCGCCAGGCTCCATGAGCAGACAGGGGAAGGCCGATATGTCTCCCTTGCCACACGCGCGATCGAGGCGGATCTCGCTCGATGCACGACAACGAAGAACGCCACCTTGGAATTCGACGAGGGCTGGCGAACCCTGCCGTATCTCGGCGTCGGCTCCCTCGGGGTCGGACTGGCGATCCTCGAACTACAGCGCGTCACGGACACACAAGTGTTCGCCGACCCCTTGGCGGGAATCGACGCGGCAGCCACCTACCACCAGTGCGCCCAAGCATCACTTGCCCACGGACTCGCCGGCTTCCTGATTTACCTCAACCGGCGAGTGCGTCATCGACCGAGCCCCGTACTCGACGAGGTCATCGCCTCACACCTTCAGTCCTTGCGCCTCCACGCCGTCACAGATGACACCGGGGTGTTCTTCCGAGGAAACCAGAATCTTCGCCTGTCGTCGGACTATCTCACCGGGGCCAGCGGCGTACTCGCCGCCCTGAACGAGATCCTCGACGACAGCCCAAGCCTCCCGTTCGGAATCTGAACGGGTGACATCCGCGGTGAAAGGAGGTGAATGATGAACCGCATCCTTGAGTTCCAGACCATTGAAGGCGAGGTCGACGCGCACGATGCCGCGCGCGTGAGCAGCTTCAGTGTGAACCCGCCGTGCCCGGGCTGGCCCAGCTCGATCACGTGGGGCAACTGCTGAGGCCCCCTCACAACCGGTGGCCGCGGTCCTGAGCGCGCACGCAATCGGAACCGTGGCCACCACCCATGACCATGTCCACCTCTCTTGACGGAAGAAGCTGCCTTGACCACGATGCTCAGCGCCACAGACCTCCGACGGGTCGTGAAATCGGGGCCGACGACGACCGACATCCTGCGCGGATGCGACCTCGAGCTGCACGGTGGCGGCCTGACGGCAGTGGTGGGACACTCCGGCTCTGGTAAGTCGTCATTGCTGATGTGCCTCAGCGGTCTCGATGAACCAACGTCGGGGACAGTCACCATTAACGGTCAGGATATCTACCGTCAATCGGCGAGCAGGCGCGCGAGCATGCTCCGAACCGAGATCGGATTCGTCTTCCAGCAGTACAATCTCGTTCCCTTCCTCACCGTCGAGGAGAACATCACGCTTCCATTCCAGCTTGATCGGGCGAAGGTGCCCCACGACACGATCAGCCACCTCGTCGAGTCGTTCGGTCTCGGCCATCGACGCCGTGCACCAGCGCGGACACTCTCCGGCGGCGAACAACAACGGACCGCGTTGTGTCGGGCTCTGGCGCGACGCCCGGGCATCGTCTTCGCCGACGAACCGACAGGAGCGCTGGATTCCCAGAGCACCGGTATCGTCCTGCACACACTGAGGCAGATGGCAGACGAGGGGCAGATGATCGTCATGGTCACCCACGATCTGGAGGCCGCAGCCTTCGCCGATACCGTCATCGTGATGCACGATGGCCGCACCGTTGACACCGTCGGCCGCACCACCAGCCAGGAGCTGTTGGGCATCATGTCTGGTCTCGGGGCCTGAGCGCATGCAACGCTACGTTCTGAGAATGTTCGCCGACGAATGGCGGCAATGGGCACCCGCTATCGCGGTCGTCGCCGTGATCGCGACGATGATCGGTCTCTGCGTCCATCAGTTCGCTTGGACGACCGCCCCGCAGTTCCGTGCCGCCGTCGCCAGCGCGGGCGTGCCCCTCGCCGAGTTCCAGATCCTCTCGGTCACCATCTACACGGTGATTGCCCTCGTCTCTTGGGTCGCCCTGACCGTGGTCGGTCGCGCAAGCATCCAAGCCACCCGCCACTCCCACGCGCTCTGGCTCCTGCTCGGGGCATCTCCACGAGCAGTGTTCCTATCCGCGTTACTTGTCCTGGTCATCGTGAGTCTCTGCGGTGCGATCCTCGGTGCCCTTGCCTCGACTCTCCTGGGTTTTTGGGCGATACCGGCGTTCAATACGGAAGTGTCTGCCAGCGTCGACCTGCCGGGATTCACCATCGCTCCTTGGGCCCCTGTGGCGATCGTTGTCATCAGCGTCGTCACGGCGATGGTCGGCGGGCTGATGCCCGCCAGGCGGGCATCCCGTATCCAACCCAGCGTCGCGCTGCGCACATTCCACCAGCCGGGCCGGCGCACTCTCTCGACGGTCTTCCGGATCATCGGCGGGTTCTTCTTCCTCGTGGGCGCCGCCGCTCTTGTCGTGGCTTCGAGCTTCGCCTCCCAGCTCGGTTCCACCGGACCCGGCCCGATGTTCAACCTCGCAGTCAACGCCGGTGGCAGTGCCTTGATCGCCGTCTACCTCCTGTGTCCCGAGATCGTCAGGTTCATCTTCTGGCTCCTTCACAAGCTCTTTGCGCGCGCAGGATTGGTGGTGCCGGCACTGGGCACTCGTGCCGCGGCAGCACGGGCACAAGTCAGTACCACGACGATTGCCCCATTGGCTGCCGGCCTTGGGGGAATCGGCCTGCTGCTGTGCGCGGTGAACTCGGTGGCCGCGATGACCCAGATCCTTCAACCTGGGACACCGACGAACCTGGCCGATGTGTGGACGATCGTGGCCGTTGTCGCCGTGTCGATGCTCGCCACGAGCGCGGCGGTGGTCGCACTGTCGGCTCGCGGACGCGGACGCGAGATCGCCTTGCTCCAGGCAGCCGGCATGCACGCAGGACAGGTCCGCGTCCTCATCGCGGCGGAAAGCTTCGCGATGTCCATAGCCGCCGCAGTCACGGCAGTCGTTCCCGTGGTCACCGGCGGACTGGTCTGCGCCTTCGTGTCAGCAGCTGCTCTCGACGGGGCCGCGGTCGTGGTGTGGCCGCTGCCGAGCATGCTGCTCGGGTTGCTCGCCTCGTGGCTCCTGCTGTTCATCATTCTGGTGATCCCGACGATCGCACCGCTGCGCGACGGACCAGGCGCACAACTGCGAGAGCAGGGACCCTGATGGGGCGGACTGCCGTCGGCGTCATCGAGCCACACATCCGTGATCTCGCCGAACACCTGCGCGCACTCGAAACACTCCGGCCTCAAGCGCAGGAACCAGCGCGTACGTCGCAAGAGCGCGTCCACACCATCCGGCTTCAGACTCCTACCGGTGCCGAGACCACCGAGACGATCACACTCCGGGCTGGAGAGTCACTCCTTCCAGCGGCAGGCAATACCATGTTCGCCGTTGTCGGCGACACCGATGGTGACGAGAACTACCGACTCCTGATTTACACCGCCGCCGCGAAGGGCGTCGAACTCGCGCATGACGAAGCTCCCGTCTCGCCTCGTGTGCGCGCCTTTGGAAGTGGGCTTCTTTGGATACGCCGAGACCGATTCCTCAGGCCGCACCAGCTGCTCTGGTGGCATCCGGAGAGCGCCCGGCCGACTGTCTTATCGGAAGAGCCGGACTCCACACGCCGCCTTGAACTTCGCAGCGTCACCGACGACACGGCGATTCTTGCCTCCCGCGGTTCAGACACCGCTCGGCATTGGATCATCTCCGGCCATGACGACACGAACCCGACCTGCCAATCGCTGACACAGCGCACCTCTGATGCGGACGTCACCATCTCGCAGCAGACAGTGGTCGTTCTCGATCGACCAAATGGGCGGCTCTGGGATTATTGCCGCGAACACGTTTTGGCCGAGACCCCGTCCGGATTCTCCGCCGAGCATCTCCAACCGTCAGGCGATGCGTTCCTTGTCATCGGAAGGGCCAACGGGCGGCAAGCTATCTGGCTGCCAGCCCACGGACCGCAAGCTATATGGACCGCGCCCCCCGCGGGCACGATGCTCCCGGCCTTCGACTCGGGCAACGAGCAACTGATACTCCTCGCCTCATCACCCGTACATCGACCCCAGGCGGTGCCGGCAGAAGTGGGAAAGAACCTTTCCCTAGAGTCCACCGGGCGCGCCTCCGCCCTGTGTCTTGATGCTGCAAGCGAAGACGACACGATGATCCCGATCACGCTCTTCCTCCCACCAGGAGAACAGACGCACCCCTTGGTCGTCCACGTGTACGGAGCCTACGGAATCAGTCTCGAAGGCCCCTTCGATCCCTTCACTGACGACCTCCTGGCTCGCGGCGTGGCCGTCGCCTATTGTCACATTCGCGGCGGAGGCGAGCTGGGCCCGCAATGGCACCGGCAAGCGACAGGCGAATACCGATACCGCACAATTGACGACCTCCTCGCCTGCTTGGCTCGACTTCGCGCCCTGCCCGCCATCGCGGCCGACCGCATCGTCGTGACCGCCGCCAGTGCGGGCGGACTGACCGCAGCCACCGCATGCCTGCGTCAACCAACATGGCTGCGAGGCCTGCACCTCGTACATCCCTTCCTCGACCCACTCGCAACCCTGACGAATTCGGCATCGAATCTGGCATCAACCGACCGGGCTGAGTACGGCGACCCCCGGCACGACCCCGCCATCCGGGATCTCCTCCAACGCCTCTCGCCCATGGCACGCATCCAGGAGCTTCCCGCACAGAGCTATCCACTCCCACGTGCCTGGATTCGTGCGGCTGAGCGCGACGCCCGAGCTGACAATGACGCCATCCATCGTTTCAGCCAGCATTATCGCGACGCCTCGAACTCACGTCGCCCCGGACACGTCATCCAACGAGTCACTCCCGGCGGTCACCTCGCGGGAGGTTCAATCGAAGCCGCAGACGACGAGAATACGCTTGCTCACGCCTGGATGCTCGATGTTCTCGGAGCACCGTACGAACCGAACAAACCCGCAGGAACAGTTGGGCGGTCGGACCCGGCTACATGCTCAACGCCCAGCACGACCCGAACCGGCTATCAAACCGAGCCGTGACGGAGAGGGAGAAACGTGGTTCACGGACCTTCCTCGAACAGCAGCAGGTGGTCGGCCCGCAATCTAGAGGCCGCGTGCCGGTCCGTCTCGGCCGGGAGTACTCCGGGTGGGGTCTTGATCTTCGGGGAGCTGCCGTTCCCGGAGTGCTGTCTCGCGGGTTTCGGCGGCGGCGCGTTTGATCTCGATAAGATACACGGCCTGATCCGGCGGCAGGCCGCGAAGCTCGGCGGCCTCGGCCCGTGTCTCTTCGGCCGAGGCCCTCCACTTGGCTGCTTTCCTGCGGGGGCTTGTGCGCAGGTAGCGGTCGGGGTCACGGCGGACCTTGTCCGCCCCGTGGATGCGCGCCAGGAGCGTCAGCCGGTCGCGGCGCTGCCGCTCCTGCATGCCGGTGCGGGTCCGCCGCGCTGCGGTCACGGTCTCGTCGGCCTCCAGCACCTCGGGGGCCTCCTCGGCCTGCTGGGCGGCGACACGGCCCGCCCACGCGTGAAGGTCGTCCGTATGCCGTGGCAGGGTTCCCCACTCTGCGGACAGGCGGCCGCGCAGGGCCTGGGTGTGCTCGCGGGCGGCGTCGTGCTCGCGCTGGGCACGCCGCTTGCCGAACCACCCGGCCGTCGCGAGTCGCCCGGCGGCCCGGGCTTCCTCGCCCGCGGCGTCGAGGTACTCGCGGCCCTCGGCCTCTGCTCGGGCCAGGAGCGGCGCGGTGGTCTTGGCCCGCACGGTGGCGGCGTGCTCCTCGGCCGTGGCGAGGGCGGTGATGCTCTCGCCCGTCTCCTCCCGATGCCGGGCCGACAGCGCAGTGAGCTGATCGCCGACGCTATCCCACCAGGCCGCCCGCTGCTCCGCCTTCTCCGCCACCCTGTCGAGCCGCGCCAGCTCCTCCGAGATCATCGAGACTGGTCCGTCCTTGACGAGACCGGCGATGGCTTCGTGTGCTCGGGTGGTGGCGTCGGTCAGGCCACGGTCGGCGCGGTCGCGGCCCATCGCCTCGACGAACTGCGCCCTCGCCTCCGTGAGGTCCGCAGCGATCACGTGGAGTTCGTTGCGGCCGCTTCCGCGGGTGACGCCGACGTAGACGGCGGCCGCGTCGAGGGCGTCGGAGAGCACCGTGTGCGCACTGTTCACGGTCGCGCCTTGGACTCCGTAGGCGGTGGCAGCATAGGCCAAGTGCACATGCTCAGCCACGTACTCGGCGGGGAGAGTGACCGTGACGTTGTGTTTGCGGTCGGTGCCGGTCTCGAACGCGTGCACCGTACCGTCCTCGCCGACGCCCTGGACGGTGAAGGCCTGCCGGTTCGCCACCCGTAGCTCGGCATCGTTCTGCCGGGCTTGCACCAGATCACCCACACCGATGGGTAGACCATCGGAGCCGGTCACGGTGCGGGTGTCGTCGACCTCGCCGGCTTCGACGCGGAGGGTGCGGATGCGCTCGTTCAGGGCGGTGGCCTCGTCGTTGGTCGCCACGGTCACCGCATCGGCGGGGGCCGTGTGCTCGGCGATGTGCTCACGCAGCCCGTCATCGTCGGCATGCAGCCGGACCAAGCCGAGGGCGTGCAACTCGTCGAAGATCGCCGCCGGGTCCTTCCCGTCGCGCATCCGCAACGTCAGGGCCGCGTACTGTTCGTCGGCGAAGCGGTGCAGCTCAGACATGTCCACGGTTGCCCCGCGGATGTGCGCGGCCATGTCGAGGACGCCGCCGCGACCGACTGCCGGGAGTTGGGCGCGGTCGCCGACGAGCGCCACCGACGCGCGAGCTTCGCGGATGATGGTGAGGAGGGCCAGGGCGGTGTCCTGGTCGAGCATCCCGGCCTCGTCCACGATCACCCGCTCACCGCGCACCAACCGTGCACCTTCGGGCGGCCCCGTGTAGACACGGCCAGTCGTGGGGTCCGTCTCGCCGCGCTTGAGGCGGGTCCAGACACCGTCGTCATTCCACCGGAACCCGTGCGCGTACACGAGCGCCGCCACGGAATCAGCCGGCACCTTCAACGTCTCACCGGCAACCTGGGCGGCCTTCTTCGTTGGCGTCACCACCCGCGCCGACCCGCCGTCGCGTTCGAGGGCTTCGATGGCGGTGGCGAGCATGGTCGTCTTCCCCGACCCAGCCGCCCCCTCGACGACCACGAGCGGGTCACGGGAGGCGACCGCGGCAGCAGCCTCAGCCTGCCCCGCGTCGAGTCCATGCCTGGCGGCGTGCGTACTGAGGTCGGGGCGGCGAGGCTCGCGATTCGGGGCCTGCGCTTCGAGCCGGTCACGCAACTGCGTCTCAGCCTGCACGACCCGCAGCGAGGTGAGGTGTGCAACATGCTCAGGGTGCACGGCATCGGGCGGGAGCACCGAGAAGCAATCTCCTATTGCAAGGTCGGTGGCGAGTTGCACGAACTCGCGCAACTCCGCAGGTGTCGCTTGCACGCCGTGGTCGGTGGTGATGCGGGTGACGTGCTCGCGGACGGTGTGCACCGTCCACGTCGACCCACCCGCCGCAGCCCGGTCCAGAGCACGGTTCGCGACCTCCTGCACGCGCAGGTCATCGACGGACACCCGCACGGGTGTCGGTGCACGGGTGAGGGTCTCGGGGTCGTAACCGGCCTCGACCAGCTCCTGCCGCCAGGCGTCTTCGTTGCCAAGGTCGGACGGTTTCTTGTTCGGCCGCTCATGCGCCCACGCCTTATGCAGCAGCCGCGCGCGGACGACGGGGCCGGGCTCCTCGCCGGGATGTGCGGCCTCCCATTCGGCCTCCAACTGCTTCAGGTTGCGTTCGACCTGATGGGCACGTTTGCTCATCACCGGGTTGAACTGCTCCAGCTCCGTGACCTCCCCGGTGACGGGATCGAGGGTGAGCCCGTGCCGGTCCAGGGTTGCGGCCAGTTGCGGGTGGGCGGCGATCACCGCGGCACCGAGTGCACGGATCGCGCCCTGCTGCTTGAACAGGACCGCAGTATCGAGGGCACGCCACTTGCCCGCGGCGGGCACGCGGGTGCCGATCTGGAAGTGCACGTGCCGGTGCGGGTCACCGGCACGACTGGTGCGGTGCACCACGGCCACCGTCTGCAACGACTCCGCCGGCACGATCTCCTGCTCCCCGCGCGGGCCAACCCGCGTGTAGGCGTGCTGGGCCAGCCACCGCCGAATCTCGGCCACCGCCTCCTGTTGCGCGGCGTCGAGGGCGTCAGAGACCTCCGGGTGCAGGGCGGCGGCGATCGACAAGCTCTTGGGGGTGTTGACGACCATCTCCGCGAACCGCGGGGAGCCCTTCCGGACCTCGCCAGCCTCGCGCGGGATGCCCATCCGCTCCCCGGTCAGCGGATGGGTCCAGTCCACCCAGCCCGCGTACTGCTCCGGGTCCAGCCCGGTGTTCGCGACGACCTCACCGGCGGCGTTGGTGATGGTGAAGTCCGCCAGCGCCGTGCCGCCTTCGAGGTAATAGTCATCCGCGGTCGACCGGTCGGATTCGAGGTACCGGCGAGCGGCCGTGCCCGGTCCACGAAAGAGGGTCACGCCGCCTTTCATGCCGGTCACCGCCTTCCTCACGAGTCGCTTCGTGAGGAAGGTGCGCGGGCACTACCGCCGGTAACATGCGTCCATTTATTTGTGTCTTCAGGCGGCGGGGCTGATCGGGGAGGCCATCGCGAGGGTGAGTTGCCGGGCTGGAGCCGATGAGTCGAGACAGCTCTGGGTGGTCCAGCGATCCGGTATGGAGGAGTCAGGGTGAGGGCGGAGACGAGTGTTGAGACTGTGGCGAGGTCGAACAGACACTAGGACCAGGAGGAAGGGGCGGGGAGGCTCGCCTCCTGAAACGCGTGTCGCTCGAGTGGTAGTCTGGGATCATCGGAAGTAAAAACGTGCGTCGCTGTTGAAGACGAGGCTCTCTACAGAGCGCACGAGCACACACGGGACGAACGGCCCGTCACTTCTTCACCGAGAAGGAGTGACCCATGATTCGTCGTCCCAGCCACCAGTCCGAGGCCGCGCAGCCGCCTCACACGCTGAAGGACGCGTGGATCGCGCTGGCCGGGCTGTCGGCCGTGTTCCTGTTCGAGATGCTCGACAACTCGATCCTCAATGTCGCCTTGCCCACCATCGGCCGGGAACTACAGGCCACCGCCACCGCATTGCAATGGGTGACTGGCGTGTACTCCGTCGTGTTCGGCGGATTGATGCTCGCGCTCAGCGCCGTCGCCGACCGCATCGGCCGACGCAAGATGATGCTGGCCGGGCTCGTGCTGCTCGGGATGACGAGTCTCGCGACAGCCTTCGTGGCCACTGCCGGGCAGCTCATCGCCGTTCGCGCGGCGATGGCGGTGGCCGCCGCGATGACCACGCCGGGCTCCCTGGCTCTCGCGTTCCGGCTCTTCGCCGATGACCGCCTCCGGGTACGCGCGATGACGGTGATCTCCACCGTAGGACTCATCGGCCTTGCCGTCGGCCCGATCGCCGGCGGCTTCGTCCTCGCCATCGCACCGTGGCAGACCCTGCTGCTGGTCAACGTGCCGATCGCAGCCATCGCCTTCATCGCGATCCGCAAAGGCATTCCCGCCGACCGGCCAGAAGAGCTTCACCGCGATCCTGTCGATATCTGGGGAGCCATCCTGGGCACCGCGGCCATCGCATCCGCATTGCTCGCCCCCGCCCTCTTCGTCGAAGTGGGCGCAGACACCTGGTTCCCCTGGGCCGGGGTGGCCGCGACCATCGCTTTCGCGGCAGCATTCGCCTGGCGCGAGCGCTCGTTCCAATACCCCCTGCTGGACCTGCAGCTGATCGCGAGCCCGCTCGTGTCCAGCGGACTGGCCTTCAAAGGCGCAGCCAACCTCGCCGTCGCAGGTATCGGGTACCTCGTTGCACTTCAGCTCCAGCTCGACTGGGGATGGACGCCCGCCCAGGCAGCACTGGGCATGCTTCCGCAAGTGATCGTCCTCGTCGCCGGCGGCGCCGTCATCTCGATCCTCGTCGACAAGCTCGGACTCGATCGAGCGGCCTGGCTCAGCGCCTCTGCCGTCGTCGTGGGCCTGGCCGTCTACGCGCTTCTGGGACGCGTCGGATACGTCTGGATCGCTGTGGCCCTCGTGCTCGTCGCGGCGGGAATGCGGGTCGTCGGCGTCGTCGCGGGAACCAACGTCATGAAAGGAGTTCCAGAAGACCGGACCACCGTCGGCGCGGCCCTGGCCGATACAGCCGGCGAGTTCGCAACCGCCGTGGGCATCGCCCTGAGCGGAACCTTCCTCGCCGCCATCTTCACCGGGCACCTCACCGCATCGGCCTGGCCGACCGAGCAGACCGCGGAGTTCCGACTCGCGGTCACCTGGGGCGGAATCGCTCTGACCGTGCTCGCGGCGGGCCTCGTCGCCTTCGGCATGCTCCGAGCCCACGGAGAGAAGAGCGCCCCAGAAATCTAGACCGAAGGGTGTTGACGGCGTGTCCGTCAAGGGAATGAACGGGGCTTCTGCAGGGGCTCTGCTTAAACGAAGAGTGAGATGAGAGAGGCGTGGTCACGGTGTTCAGGGACGAGGCGCAGTCGGTCGTTGCGCTGCACGACGTGGCGGTGACCACCAGGCCGCGCTGCGATGACCGACACCGTGGATGAAGAGGTTGAAGTGGGCCTGCTTGCCTTCCACGCCGCTCACCCCTTGACGAGTCCGCCGTCGACGATGAGGTTCTGACCCGTCACACCCCTGGCCCACGGGGAAGCGAAGAATACGACTGGGTCGGCGAGCTGATCCGGCGTCGTCACCGCCCGCAGCGGGGTGCCCGCGGCGATGCCCTCGAAGACCGCCTCAGGGGTCGCCGCCGAGGCGTCGGTGGTCAGCAGCAGCCCCCGGAGACCATGTTCACCGTGATGGCCTGCGGGCCGAGATCGTCGGCGAAGGTGCGTGTCAGGGACAGCAGCGCTGCTTTCGCCGCGGTGTAGTCGTGGTAGGGCACGACGGGGTGCTGGAAGAGGTTCGTACCGATGTTGACGATCCGGCCGAAGCCCGCCTCGACCATGCCGGGAAGGGTGGCCTGGATGACGTTGAGAGGCCCATGCACGGAGCCGGTGAACTGTGCGGTGATCTCCTCGTAGGAGATCTGGTCCGCGTGGGAGCGGGCGTCGCCGTTGAAGGAGAAGTCAGCCAGCGCGTTGTTCACGACCGTGGTG
>NZ_JBQEDF010000013.1:0-64238 GCF_052107835.1 Corynebacterium sp. | reverse complement strand
TGAGGTAGGCGGGGAGGACACAGGTCAGGGTCTTGCCCTCACCGGTCTTCATCTCCGAGACATAGCCCCAGTGCAGTGCGGCGCCACCCATGACCTGGACCTTGAAGTGCTTCTGGCCCAGCACCCTCCACGAGGCTTCACGGGCCGTGGCGAAAGCCTCCAGGAGGATGTCGTCGAGTTTCTCGCCCTTCTCGAGCCGCTCCCGGAACTCACCGGTCTTGGCCTGCAGCTCCTCATCGGAGAGGGCGGCGTACTCGTCCTCTTTCGCGATGACCTGGTCCGCGACCGCGGAGAGTCGCTTGACTGTGCGTCCCTCACCGAGACGGAGAATCTTCGAAAGTCCTAGCACGTGCAGCTCGTCCCTTACCCTTGGGTTCTTGATTGGAAGATCATTCAAGATCAGTCGTTCAGTCTACCTCCGTGCGCGCGCCTTGCACACAATTACCGTGGTGCCAACATGCTGGGAATATGCTGTCCGTCGCGTGCCCGCAACCACGAACGCCAGAAGTTCCACCACTTCTCGGTGGTAGAACTTCTGGCGACCTGGGATGACGCAGTCCGTGCGACCGCGGAAGTGCTGGAACTTCCGTCCGTCGGCGCGGCGACGCGCACCCGGGGTCCGGCTGCTACTCGTCGGCGACGGCGTCGTCGGTCAGTGCGATCAGACCGTAATCGTAGGCGCGGCGGCGGTACACCACGGACGGGCGACCGGTGGCCTCGTTGACGAAAAGGTAGAAGTCGTGACCGACCAGCTCCATCTCGCTGAGGGCGTCGTCGACACTGATCGGGGTCGACGGGTGCTCCTTCTCACGGACGATCTGCCCGGGCTGGAACTGCTCGGCGTAGGGGTCCACGTCGAACGGACCCGGCCGCTCGGTCTGCTCCTGCTCGGCCTCCTGGACGAGCTCGGCGGTGGCCTCCCCGATGGACACCGGAGCGCGGTGCCCGGAACGGGAGATCTTCCGGCGGGCCTTGACCTTCCGCAGGGAGCGCTCCATCTTCGCGATGGCGGCCTCCAGTGCCGCGTAGAAGGAGTCCTCCTTGGCCTCGGCACGGGCGATGTGGCCCTTGCCGGTGGCGGTGATCTGGATACGGTCGGACTCATCGGCGCGGCGCGGGTTGCGCTCGTGCTGAAGCTCCACATGGAAGTAGCTGAGGGTGGGATCCAGGCGCTCGACCTTGGCGAGCTTGGCGTTCACCCGCTCCGAGAAATGCTCGGGCACCTCCACGTTACGGCCGGTGATCTCCACCTGGGCCTCCGGAGCGGCACCTTCTGCGGTGGTGTCCTGCTGGTTCTGGACGGTCATACTCATCCTCCCGGTCTCCACGGCGCCGGTATCCGGTGAGCGGGATTGCCCACCGGGTTTCTTCCCGGCGACACCTTTCACTCCTGATGATACGCACCAGTCCGCCGCCGCGGTGGGCGCAGGGGAGACTGCCTCACCCCTAGGCCCGGGCGACCACCGCGGCGGCGGACGCCCGCACCCCGTGCGAGGCCAGACCCAGGGCATACCTCGACAGTGTCGCCCCGGTCGTCGTCACGTCGTCCACGATGCAGGCGGCGGCCCCGGGGGTGCGCAACGCACGCAGGGCCGGTCGCAACGTCGCCGGGTCGATGCGCAGGTTGGCGGCGATGTTCGCCCGACGTTCCGCGCGGTCCAGCCCCACCGAGTCGGTGGCGGTCCCCGCCAGATGTGCGGCCGCGACGACGGACACCCCACCATCGGTACCCCACTGCGCCGCAGCAACACCCGCGGCACGCTCGACGACGCATCCGCCCCGGTTCCGGGCGGCGGTCAGCGTGGTCGGGGCAGGCAGCAGCACCAGCGGGGCCAGCCGGGGATCCGGAAGCACCCCCTGCGCCACCAACTGCCGTACCACCCCGGCGAGCACGGCACCCATCGCCTCCACCGCCCCGGGCCGCAGGTGCTCCTTGGCTGCGAGCACCAGGCCCCGGTGCGCCCCGCCGTAGGGCCCGGCGGTGAACACCGGCGGGCCACCTGTCACCGGCACCCTGCTGGGAACACCGCGGAGCTGCCGGATGCAGCCACGGCACAGGGGTGGCCCGTCCTCCCCTCCGGCAGGACCACCGCCGGGGTCGGTGACCCCGCAGCACAGGCAATCCGCGCGCCACACCAGTCCGGTGAGCTCGGACCAGTCCCCCCGGCGTCCCCGCTGTCCCCCTCTCACCGTCGTCCCCCGTGACCTACCGGCCCAGGATCGGGACGGCACGGGCACCCTGCAGTGCGGGGACTTCGCGCCAGAAGCGCGTCTCCGCGTCATCCACGTCGAGCTGCATCAGGGCACGGTCATCCAGGATGTACTGGACCGACCCGCGCGACGCCACCGCCACGACCCGTGCCGTGATGTTGCGGGTGGACAGCGGGGTGGCCTCCGAACCGTCCGCGGCAACCGTCCACACCGGGGCATCGTTGGCGCGCGTACCGACCAGCAGTGACCCGTCGTCACGCCAGTCCACCGCAAGGGCCGTGTCACCCACGCGCTGCCCGATCTCCATGGGGGTGCCGAGCTCGACGTCGCCGGAGTCGCCGTCACGGTTGAGCGCACTGACGAACAGCCGTCCGTTGATCAGCATCGCCGCCCGCGTGCCGTCCCGCGAGACGGTGAACACACTGATCCGGGGATCCCGGATGTCGAGCTCGCCGAGACGGCCGGTGCCCACCGTGGACTCGTCCATCTGGATGCCGGTCCCACTGCGCTCGTAACGCAGAAGTTCACGTCCGTCGGCGACCGCGTAGACGCTCTGTCCGTCCCCGCTCCACGACGGGCGCGACAGTGACCGCGCCGAGGTGAGCGTCACCGGGTCCGCCTCGGGGTCACCGACGGACAGGGTGCGGCGTTCATCGCCCCGCCCGGACACCGCCGCGACGCGCCCGTCGGAGCCTGCGACCCCGGCGGACTCGAGCTCGCCCGAGGACGTCCAGCCCGGCAGGGTTTCCGCGGTGTCGTCCCGGACCTCGACCAGCGCGCCGTCACGCAGGGCCTGCAGAGGCTCATTGCTGACGACCTCCGGGTTGAAGTCCTCGACGTCCCGCAGGTTCCACTCCTCACGCCCCTCGTCGGTGATCGACGTGCCGTCAGCGACGATCCGGTAGGGCCCCCGGACATCACTCCCGGCCAGCGTCCACACGAGTTGGGCGGCGAGCGCCTCGCGGTCGACCTGCGACTGGTCGGCGACCCCGGTCATCTCCACGTTGAAGGTCCCGTCCTCGTCCACCGAGGTCTGAACCCCGTTGATCTCCGGCACCGACGTTGTCACGCCCGCCTCCAGGTTCGCCCGGGGGCCGCCGCTGAGCAGCGAGACCAGGGAGAACCCGGGGTTGTCCTGGCGGTCGTAGACCCAGCGACGGTCCGGGACCAGGAAACGCTTCGTGGGGTCGAGGAAGTATATGTCCCGGGCCACGTAGGTGGCGGCGAAGTCACTGCGGTCCAGGACGACTCCGTCGGGGAGATCGGTGATCCGCCAACCGTTCTCGCCGCGGCTCAGCTCGACCTCCTCCTCGTACGGGGTGTTCTCCGGCTGGTAGACGCCGCCGGTGCCGAGACGTCCCACGATGGTGCCGCGGACCACGTAAGTGATGCTGTCGTCCTCGATCCGTCCGGTGGCGTTCAGGTCGAGTCGGTCCAGGATCATGGTGGTCTGGCTGTCGTCCCAGCCGTCCTCCGCGGAGCCGGTGAGGAAGTCCTTGGCCGACTGACGGTTGTTTCCCGGATGCGTGGACGCGAGGTAGAAGTCACGGAGCATCAGGTCCGGTGCCTGCCCGTCCGTCGGACTCGGCACGTCCCCGGCCTCCGGCTCGGACGCGTACCCGGAAACGACCTCCGGGGTCGATTCACCCGGGAGGGTGGTGCACGCGGTCAGCCCGGCCACGAGCGTCGGGACGACGACGGCCGCCGCGACCGTCAGCCTTCGTTTACCTGTCCACATCGTCACCCTCCTCATCGTCATCGTCGTTGGTTGCATCGTCGTTGGCTGCATCATCCTCGGCCGCACCGTCCTCCATGTCGCCGCCGGAGGACGCGAAGTCCATGTCCTCCGCCTCCTGGAGTGCCGTGCGGAGTTCCTCCTCGGTCAACCCCTCGAAGGCGCTGAGGTCGACAGCCAGATTCTCCATCGACCCGGCGGTGATGTCGACGGAGTCGAGACGGTCCACGACCTCGTCCGGGCCGTCGGTGCCGCTGGCGTCGGAGTCATCGTCGGCACCGTCGGAGTCATCGTTGTAGCCGTCGGCGCCGTCGTCGGCCGTGGCCTCGACCCCCGATGTGGAATCGCCGGCGTCCGCCTCCTCGGACAGGTACACGGTGCTCGCACCCTCCGTGTCCTCCGGGGACGCCGTCGACTGGCCGTCCGTGGGGCCAGCATCGTCCGGGACCCCATGATCGGCACCGTCGGCAGCCTCGGCAGCCTCGGCACCGGTATCCCCCGTGTCCTCCGTGTCCTCCGCATCGATCACACCGCCGGCGTCCGCGTCGATCTCCAACGGCAGCGGCGACGTGGTGACCACCTGACCCGGCACGCGCGGCAGAGTCAGCCGGAAACAGGCGCCCACGCCGGGCTCGCCCGTCGCCTCCAGACGTCCACCGTGCAACTGGGCGTCCTCCTTCGCGATGGCCAGGCCCAGGCCCGTACCGCCGGTCCGGCGCTCACGCGAGGGATCGGAACGCCAGAACCGGTTGAACACCAGGTCGGCCTCCCCCTCCTTCAGACCCATACCGTGGTCCACGACGGTCACCGCCAGGGACTCCTTACCCCGGCGCATCGTGACCCGCACCGGATACCCCTCACTGTGGTCCACGGCGTTGGCCAAAAGGTTGCGCAGAATACGTTCGACACGGCGGGAATCGACCTCCTCCATCACGGGCTCGCCGGGCAGGTCCAGCTGAATCTCACAGCCGACCTCCTCGGCCAGGGCCCGCAACTGCTCCAGCGTGGACTTGACCACGCCGCGGACGTCGATCAGTTCGCGGGACAGGTTCGCGACACCCGCATCGTGGCGGGAGATCTCGAGCAGGTCACCGAGCAGCATCTCGAAACGGTCGAGTTCGGCGTTCATCAGCTCGGAGGCACGCCGTGTGACCGGGTCGAGGTCCTCCAGGTTCGCGTGGATCAGGTCCGCGGCCATCCGCACCGTGGTCAACGGGGTCCGCAACTCGTGGGAGACGTCCGAGGTGAACTGCTGCTGCAGCGAACCGAACTCCTCCAGCTGGCGGATCTGGTACGAGAGTTTCTCCGCCATCTCGTTGAAGCTGATGGCGAGCCTGGCGACCTCGTCCTGCCCGTCGACGGCCATGCGTTCACGCATGTGCCCGGCGGCGAACCGCTCGGCGATGCGCGACGCGGTGCGCACCGGCACGGTGAGCTGCTGGGAGAAGACCCAGGCGATCACCACGAGCAGCACCAAGAGGACAACCGCACCGGCCAGCAGCAGACCCCTCATCAGGCCGAGGGTTGTCTCCTCATTGTCCAGCGGCATCACCAGGTACAGTTCGAGGCCCTGGATGTCGGATTCGACGGGCGAACCGATGACCAGTGCCTTGTAGGACCCGTCTGACCGGTCGACGGTGGTGTACTGGAACGACACCTGGCCCTGCTGGATGAAGTCACGCAGCGACTCGGGGATCTGGTTGTCCTCCGGGCTGGCGATGTCCCGGCCGGTTGCGTCGGACGCGAAGATCACCGGTTCGTAGACGGTGCTGCTCGACCCCGGTTCAGAATCCGTCGTACGTTCACTGAGGGCGGCCCGCGCGTTGTTGATCCGCAACTCCGGCGACGTGGAGGAGTCCGTGGTCCGGATCTGCTCCTCGACGATGCTGCGTGCCCGGTCGATCTCCTCGGTGGCCGCATTGTGCTTGGCATCGAGCAGCTGCTGGCCCACGAAGCTCGTCAGCACGAACCCGAGTGCCAGGATGACCAGGAGGGACGAGGCGAACACGCTTCCGATGACCCGGACCTGGATGGAGGTGCGCCACCGTTGGCTGAGCTTCTCCAGGAGCTTCGCCGCGAAACTCGCGGGCCGGCGCAGGAAGATCTTCAGGCCATCGACGAAGCCCATTTCACCGATCTCGCCGCGCGGTGCCTTGCGCGGGTCGTCGGTGGTCCCGGTGCTCTCCCCTGCCCCGGTGTCCCCGACTCCTCCGGGGCGGTTGTTGCGGTGCCGCAGCCGGCCCCCCTCCCCGTTCCAGTCACGCGAAAAGGGCAGGACGGAACGACCGGGCCACCGTCGGTCATGCCGGGTGCCCTCGTCCGTGCTGCTGCTGTCGCCGCTCTCGTCTCCGACCATGGGTTGCCGAACCGTCCTACTCCCCGGTCTTGTAGCCGATTCCCCGGACAGTCTGGATGATCGTCGGGTTGTCCGGGTCCTGCTCCACCTTCGAACGCAGGCGCTGGATATGCACGTTCACCAGACGGGTGTCCCCTGACTTCCGGTAGCCCCACACCCGCTCCAGGAGTTCCTCGCGCGAGAACACCTGGCGTGGCCGGGAGGCCAGTGTGGCGAGCAGTTCGAACTCGATCGGGGTCAGCGAGATCGGCTCGCCGCTGCGGGTCACCTGGTGCCCGCCGAAGTCGATGGTGAGGTCTGCGATGCTCACCGACTCCGGGGCGTCCTCCGGGGCGCGGCGCAGTCGGGCACGCACCCGGGCGACGAGTTCCTTCGGCTTGAACGGCTTCGGGACGTAGTCATCCGCCCCGGACTCCAGCCCGAGCACCACGTCCACCGTGTCGGTCTTCGCCGTGAGCATCACGATCGGAACGGTGGAGAAGTCGCGGATCGCCCGGCAGACGTCCACCCCACCCATGCCGGGGAGCATGAGGTCGAGCAGGATGAGGTCGGGCTCCTCGACGCGTGCGGCGTCGACCGCCTGGGGGCCGTCCCCGACGACCACGGTGTCGAAGCCCTCGCCCTGCAGGACGATGGTCAGCATCTCGGAGATCGCGGGGTCGTCGTCGACGACAAGAACTTTCGCAGCCATGGGTAACAGTCTGTCACAAGGCTGCCCCAACCGGGGCGTCGAGTGGCCGACGAGGGTGCGTGGTCAGCCGCGGCCGGCGATGGTGTCGGCGAGGTGGCCGACCGCCTTCTCCAACGCCTCGGCGGTACCCGAATTGTCCAGCGTCCACCAGGGTGAACGCCATCCGGCGTCAGCCAGTCCGCGGTACGCGGCCAGTGTCCGCCCCTGCAGCCCACCGTCGGACTCGTAGGCGTCGGCTGAACGGGTGGCGTCGATGCCGGCACGTCCCGCGACACGGCCCGCGGCGACTTCGTCGGGGAGGTCCACCAGCACCTGGATCTCGGGCACCGGCAGACCGAACTGCGTGAACTCCAGGTCATCGACCCATGCCACCACATCGCTCCCCGGTGCCGGAACAGACAGCCGTGCGGCCGAGTACGCGGCATTGGACGCCACGTAACGGTCCAGCAGGACCACGTACCCGTCCGCGTCGAACTCCGCGAGTTCCCCGGCGACCTCCGCGCGGTCCAGGGCGAACAACGTCGCCATGCCGTACACGGAATCGACGAGGTCACCCATCTCACCGTGCAGCGCGGCCGAGGCCAGCTGCGCGTGGACGGACTGCTCGTAGCGGGGGAACGCCAGCCTGGCGACCGGTACCTCCCGGGAGAGCAGTTCCTCCTGCAGTGCGCTGACGCAGGTGTTCTTGCCGGCACCGTCGATGCCCTCGAACGCGATGATCATGGATTCGCCGCCCCCTAGTAGCGGTAGTGCTCGGGCTTGAAGGGGCCTTCGACGTCCACACCGATGTACTCGGCCTGCTCCTTGGAGAGCGTGGTCAGTGTGCCGCCGAGTGCCTCAACGTGGATCCGGGCGACCTTCTCGTCCAGGATCTTCGGCAGGCGGTAGACCTCATTGCCGTACTTGTCACCGTTGGTGAACAGCTCGATCTGGGCGATCGTCTGGTCGGCGAAGGAGTTGGACATCACGAAGCTGGGGTGACCGGTGGCGTTGCCCAGGTTCAGCAGACGCCCCTCGGACAGCACCACAATGCTCACCAGGTCGTCGGAGCCGTCGGAGCGGGGGAAGGTGAACTCGTCGACCTGCGGCTTGATGGTCGTACGGGTGACGTCCCCGCGGTGCAGCAGGGAGGCCATGTCGATCTCGTTGTCGAAGTGGCCGATGTTGCCCAGCAGCGCGTGGTTCTTCATCTTGCGCATCTGCTCGAAGGTGACGATGCCGAGGTTGCCGGTGGAGGTGATCACGATGTCCGCCTCACCGATGGCCTCGTCGACGGTCACGACGGAGAAGCCGTCCATCATCGCCTGCAGGGCGTTGATCGGGTCGGCCTCCGTGACCTTCACCCTGGCACCCTGGCCCTTGAAGGCCTCGGTGACGCCCTTGCCCACGTCGCCGTATCCGGCGACCAGGACGGACTTGCCGCCGACGAGCATGTCGGTGGCGCGGTTGATGCCGTCCAGCAGGCTGTGGCGGGTGCCGTAACGGTTGTCGAACTTGGACTTGGTGACGGCGTCGTTGACGTTCATGGCCGGGAACGGCAAGGTGCCCTGCTCGGCGAAGTGGTAGAGGCGGTGAACACCGGTGGTGGTCTCCTCGGTGACCCCCTTGATGGCCGCGGCGGCTTCGGTCCAGCGTGTGCTGTCCGTGCCGAACACACGCGCAAGCATGCCCAGGAAGGCCTGGTATTCGTCGGAGTCCTCGGCGGTGGGCTCCGGGACGATGCCGTTGCCCTCGAATTCGCTGCCGGTGATGACGGCCATGGTGGCGTCGCCACCGTCGTCGAGGATCATGTTCGGCTGCTCGTCACCCCAGTCGAAGATCTGCTCCAGGCACCACCAGTACTCGTCGAGGGACTCGCCCTTCCAGGCGAACACGGAGGCGCCGGCCGGGGCGCCGGGCGTCCCTGCCCCGACGACGACGGACGCCGCGGCCTCGTCCTGCGTGGAGAAGATGTTGCAGGACGCCCACCGCACCTCCGCACCGAGCGCGGTGAGGGTCTCGATCAGGACGGCGGTCTGGACGGTCATGTGGATCGACCCGGCGATCCGGGCGCCGGCGAGGGGCTGCTCGTCGGCGTACTCGCGGCGAAGTTCCATCAGACCCGGCATCTCGTACTCGGCGAGGCGGATCTGGTGCCGTCCCGCCTCGGCGAGCGTCAGGTCCCGGACTTTGTACTGGAGACTGTCCTGGGAGTCGACGGTCAGGTCTGCGATGTCTGCCATGGGGTTGTTGCTCCTTAAAGAAACAGAAAAGCTGTCAGGTGCGCTTGTGTCGGTTCATGCTGCTGCCTGACAGCCTATCGCCCCGTCCCTGTCCCGGCCGACATGCGGGTGTGTTCTCCGGCCGGGTCCCCTAGCTGAGTGCCTCGACGAACGTCTCGAGCCCGTCGGGCGCGTCCTCGCCGGCCTCCTCGAGTTCCCGGTCGAGCAGTTGCAGGGCTGCCTCCTGGAGGGTGTCGGGGCACTGGCCGATGCGTTCGCGGATGAACGGGTGCTCGTCGGCGGTCGTCGCCGCGGTGAAGGGCGCCCCGGACCAGATGGCCGCGACGGTGGCGGCGCACAGGCCGTTGTCGAGGTCCGGATTGCCCGAACCCGTGCCAGCCCCCTCGGTGTTCAGTGCGAGGGTGGATGCGTCCGTCAGCGCCTGGACGAGGTCCTCCCCCTCAAGGTCATCACAGTCGTCGAGGAATTCCGCGTTGCTTTCCTCGGCGAAGACGGTGTCATCCCAGGTGCTCATTCTCTGCCTCTCTCAGAAGTCCCTACATTCATCTTCCATGACACTAGTACGGTCCCCGGCACCGCAACAGGTCAGCAGAAGTTCTACCCACATACCAATGTCCCTGACCTGGTACTTTACCCGAGTCGACGGCGGCGTCCGCCGCGACCGGAACCCCGCCAGGTCACGGAATTGTTGCGGCCGACAGGGGCTCCGACAGGCCGTCACGGTCAGTCCCCGGGACGTCACAGAGACGGTGCGGGCGTGCCCCGGATCACTAAAAGTGCATGCAGAGTCCTACTTTCACAGCAAACACGTAACATCCGGGGCTTCCCCCACGATGGATTGCAATGATAAGGTTCTGTTGAATCGTGATCATATCGTGACTTTTCATCACCAAGACCACCAGCATCACCGATGCTGCAGCCACACCGCCACACCACGGCACCGAAGGAAAGGAGGGACGGAGTGGACTACGAAGTGAAGCCGGAGCATCCCGACGAGCAACCGTCCTCCGAAGAGGCCGCCACGACGGCGCACCACGAATCACTTCTGCGCGCCGAGGCCGCCCGCGCCGCCCGCAGCAACCGTGTCCTCGGTTCCTTCGTCATCGCCGGTCTCGCCGTCGCCACCATTGTCGGTGTCGTCACGTGGCAGACCGCGTCCACGGGCAGCGACTCCGGCCAGTCCAGCCAGGTCCGCGAGGCCACGGCGGACACCGAGCTCGCGGCCGACGAGGAGCCGACCCCGCAGCCCGGACGCCCCACCGGCACACCGGAACGGTCGGGTGACGTTGACAACGGCGCGGACAACTGGACCGACGATGGCCCGGCCGACGCCGGACGGCAGGAACCCGCTCCCCTGACGGAGGACCAGTACCTGCCGCCGAACGCCTGGAACGGCGACCAGTTCATCACCCCGGGCCCAGCCCCGGAGGATTCCGGTGAGGACACCTCCGGCGGATTCGCCGACCCCGGTGACACTGACGGAAACGCCGGCACCGGCGACACCGGCGATGCCGGCGGAGCCACGCCGCCGGCCGACGGTGACACCGACGGCTCCACCGATGAGTACCCGTCGTTGACCGACATTCTGCCGAGCCTGCCCGACCTGCCGACCCTCCCTGACGACGAGGACGGCGAGGATTCACAGGAGCCCTCCGAACCGGACCACTCCTTCGACCCGTCGGAGCCTGCGGAGCCGACCGACCCGTCGGAGCCCACGGAGCCCACGGACCCGAGTGATCCGTCGGAGCCCAGCGTCCCCTCGGACCCGGCTGACCCGTCAGAGCCCACTGAACCGGCCGACCCGTCCCAGCCGGACGAGCCCTCCGCTCCCGTCGATCCGGCGGACCCGGCGGACACGGACGCTCCGGAGCAGAACCCGCTCGACCCCATCATCACCGACACCACGGGTCCGACCCCCGAGTAGGACGCCATCCCCGGCGTGCCCGGGACGGACTTCAGCACCTCCGGCACTTTCCGCGTGGTGGGGCGCACAGGACAGAAGGCTGCGCCGCCATCCGAGGAATCGCCGGAGGTGCTTGTATCTCAAGCACCCACCGCACGGTCGGTGCGGTCCGACGTGAACCGGGCCGCCCCCGACCCAGGAGCGTGGGCCTTTGGTTCCTGTCCGGGAGTTGCAACCGGAAGACCAGCAACAACGCACCGGTTTCAGCACATCGGCCTAAGAAGAAATGGCCAAAGCGGTGCGAAGTTGCCGATGGGGACCTCTCCTCACGCCAGTGCCTCTCCGGTGGAGCAGCACCCTTGCAGTCCGGGCGGCCACGAGGAACAGGTTGAAGACCCACGCTCCTAGCGTCCGACAGCGGCGATGAACATGTCCCCACTGCCGGTGGCGACCGTGCGGCCCGCATCGGCGGGCACCCAGGCGGCCTGCCCCGACGCAAGAGCCACCACATGCTCGCCCGCAGGGTCACTGACTGCCCCGCCCCCACCCGTGACCAGGACGATCGCCGGGCCGTCGACCTCGACCGAACCTCCACCGGGAACCGCGCGCAGCCGGAACTCCGGGACAGGGACCGCGTAATTCCCGTCCGCGTCGGCGTGCAGGACCGGATTCTCCGACGGGGCGAAGTCCACGACCCGCATCAGTTCGGGGACGTCGATGTGCTTGGAGGTCAGGCCACCGCGCAGCACATTGTCGGAGTTCGCCATGATCTCCACCCCTGTGCCCCTCAGGTACGCGTGCAGCTTGCCGGCGGACAGGAAGATGGCCTCGCCCGGGGAGAGCACCACATGGTTGAGAAGCAGGGAGACCAGCACACCGGCATCACCCGGGTACTGGTCCGCAAGGTCCACCGCGGCCTGGGCCGCCTCGCCCATCCACGCATCCGGACCCGATGCCGCCGAGGTGGTCAGCGACCGGCAGGCCGGAACCACCACGGACAGCAGTTCCTCCCGGTCCGTCGACGGCAGGGATATCCAGGTGGTCACCAGTGCCCGCAGCCCCTCGGTCCCGTCATCGTCGTCGAGCAGTTCAGCGTGCCGGCCGAGACCCCCACCACCCTGCGGATGCTGTTCCGCGAGGCGCACGAGCTCCGCCAGCAGCGCCCGGGTCGCCCCGACCGGACGGAAACCAGCCAGGGCCTCGAACCTGGTCAAGGCCACGAGCAGCTCGGGCTTGTGGTTGTCATCCTTGTAGTTGCGCTGCGGCGACGTAACAGGAATGCCGTCCGCCTCCTCGCGGGCGTAGCCGGCCTTCGCCTGTTCCAGGGTGGGGTGCGCCTGCAGGCTCAGCGCCTGGTCCGCGGCGAGCAGTTTCAGCAGGAATGGGAGACGCCCTCCGTCCGCGGCGGTGCCGAGCTGGCCGGACGGGTCCTCCCCGATGCGTTGCAGAAGGGTCTCCCCCGTCCCTTCGAGCGGGCTGGGCGCCCCGGGATGGGCACCGAACCACAGCTCGGCCTCCGGGTGCTCCGACGGCACGGGGCGCCCGGTCAGGGCAGCAAGCGCCGTCCTGGAGCCCCATGCGTAGGTTCGGATCCTGCCTTCGATCCGGTTGACGCTCACGCCTGTCCTTTCGCCGCGGTCTGGTCCGCACCCCACCATACGTTGATCGCGCACGGTTGGCAGGGTGTGCCAGATTAGATTCGGTGAAGGAATAACTGCATGTCAGGCAAGGATTCTCAGGCCCGGATGACGGCCAGCGCCTTGTCCACGATCTGGGAGACCCGCTCGCTGGTCGTCCCCTCCACGTTGAGCCGCAGCAGGGGTTCGGTGTTGGACGCCCGGATGTTGAACCACGAGCCGTCCGACAGCTCGACAGTGACCCCGTCAAGCTCGTCGGTGGACGTCGACTCATCGGCGAAGGCGTCCACGACCGCGGCCGTGCGGCCGGTCTGGTCGGCGACCTCGGAATTGATCTCGCCCGAGGCCTCGTAGCGGGAGTAGGCCTGCTTGAGCTCGGACAGCGGCCTGTCCTGGCTTCCCAGCGTCGACAGCACGTGCAGGGCGGCGAGCATCCCGGAGTCTGCGTTGAAGAAGTCGGAGAAGTAGTAGTGGGCTGAGTGCTCGCCGCCGAACACCGCGTTCTCCTCCGCCATCCGGGACTTGATGAAGGAGTGGCCCACCCGGGTCCGGACCGGGGTTCCGCCCTTCTCGCGCACGATCTCGGGGACGGCCTTGGAGGTGATCAGGTTGTGGATGATCGTCGCACCCGGGTTCTCGGTGAGGTAGCGCTCGGCGATGATGCCGCAGATCGCCGACGGGGACACCGGGTCACCGAGTTCATCGACGATGAAGCAGCGGTCGGCGTCGCCGTCGAAGGCGACACCGATGTCCGCACCCTGCTCCACGGTGTACTTCTGCAGGTCCACGATGTTCTCGGGGGCCAGCGGGTTCGCCTCGTGGTTGGGGAAGCTGCCGTCCAGCTCGAAGTACAGCGGCTTCACCGTGACGGGCACACCGGACTCCTCCCCCAGCACGGCGGGGACGGTCAGCCCGCCCATGCCGTTGCCGGCGTCCACCGAGACGGTCAGCGGACGGATGTCCAGCGGCACGAGGTTGTGCAGGAAGGCGGCGTAGTCGCCGAGGACGTCCCGTTCGCCGCCGGTCCCCGGCGCCCCGTCGTAGGACGGCACCCCGTCGACGAGCATGTCGGAGATGTCGCCGAGCCCGGTCTTCTGGCCGACCGGACGGGCTCCGGCGCGGCACAGCTTGATGCCGTTGTACTTCGCGGGGTTGTGCGAGGCCGTGAACATCGCCCCCGGGCAGTCCAGCGACCCGGAGGCGAAGTAGAGCTCATCGGTGGAAGTCAGCCCCAGCGAGACGGTGTCCAGCCCCTGGCTGTTCACACCCTCGGCGAAGGCCGCGGACAGCCCCGGGGAGCTGTCGCGCATGTCGTGGCCGATCACCACGGTGCCGGCACCCTCGTCACGCATCAGCAGGCCGAAGGCCGCCCCGGTGTCCCGGACGAGATCGGCGTCGATTCCTTCGCCGACCACGCCACGGACGTCGTATGCCTTGATGACGGAGGCGATGGCCTCCCGGTCTCGCTGTGTCATGCGGGTACTCCTTTGAGTAGGTGGAGAGGAAATGGATCAGTCATGTTGTTCGGGAACGTTCCTCGACAGCGCGCAGGTGCCGCTGAGGTGCTCGTCCCGGCAGGTTCCGCCGTGAGGGGTGATGACCGGTGGGCTGCGGGATGTCCGTGCGCCGCACAACCCGCGACACGGGCTGCGCGTGCGCGGAGGTGGGCTCTGCACTGTCGGGGTCCCCGGTGGACGAATCCTCCGGGACCCCCTCCAGTGCTGCGGCGAGGGCCTGCATCTCCTCGTCGGTGAAGTCTGCGTCCGACGCATCCGACAGTGCGGACACGTCGAATCCCCCGACCGGAACCGGTGGGGAAGCCACCAGCCCCTCCTCGCGGTCCAGTCCCCAACCCTCGGGAACGGTCTGGCGGGCCAGGTGACGTTCGCACAGATCCCAGCTGTGCGGGTCGTCGCCGGGCTCCAGGTGGGTGATGGTGGCCGTGCGTGCCGCGTAGTTGTAGCGCAGGGTGGCGATCGCATGGTTCCCGCATCCGGGCCTGGAGCACTGTCGGTAGTCAGTCACGGCGACCATTCTAGTCCCGGTCGGCCCGCGACCGCCGGACGTGCCCCCGGGCGCCTGTCGTAGCGGGGGGAGCCGGTGAACCACGACTAGAGTCAGGTCAATGAACGACCGATCGCCGCGTCCGCACCACGCCCTGTCCCGGGACACCCGCGGACTGGGGCTGCGGGGGATCCTCATGCCGAGACTCCCCCGGTACGCCACCCGTGCCGAACGCTTCGACGCCGCCGTCCTCGACACCTACGCTCCGGTGCTGGAACGCTTCGCCGACCGGCTGGACGGACTGGACATCGCCGTGGACCTGGTCCCCCGGATGCGGCTGGACACGGCGACGGCCCACTGGTCGGACGAGGTCGCCGCCGACGGTCAGGTACCGCTGGGACGACTCGTCCCCGCCGGGGTGGATGAGACCGGGGAGCCCACCCGGCCCCGGCTGATCGTGTTCCGCCGCCCGGTCGAGCAACGGTCGAGGGACCGCCTGGAGATCGAGCAGTGGCTGAGGTTCGTCATCGCCAAGCTGGTGGCGACGTACCTGAACGTGGCACCGGAGACCGTGGACCCCGGCTTCAGCTGGGAGTAGCCGGAGACACGCCCCAGACGCCACCCGGGGATCACCTCAGGATTCCCGGAGGTGGTGGGCGTGCGGCTGCTCACCGGGCACGAGGTTCGCGTGCTCGACCTCCTCCGCGTGCGCCAGCAGGGCCGGGTAGTCCCTGGCGGCACCCTGGAGCAGCAGGTCGATCGCATCCTGGGACTCCTCGTCCCCAATGTGCCCCGACCCGGAGCCGTCCCCGAACATGGTGCGGTACATCACCAGCGAGCCCACCATGTCCAGCAGCAGGTCCCGGTCCAGCCCCTCCCGCAGGTCGCCCCGGGCTGCGGCCCGGTCGAGGGTCTCCCCGACGGCGTTCCTCGCCGGTCCGACGATCAGGTTGAGGTACTGCTGACGCAGTTCGGGGTCAACGGCGCAGTCGGCGTAGAGGGCACTGAGGTCCTCCGGCCGGATGGACCGGTAGGCGCGCATGAACACCGAGAAGCCCTCGTCCACGTCGCACAGCGTGCATCCGGTGTCGGGCGGGTCGGGGACGTCCAGACGTTCGGCGATCGCCGCCAGGGCCAGGGCGGCACGGCCGCGGTAACGGCGGTAGACGGCGGGCCTGGTCGTCCCGGCAGAACGTGCGATCCGCTCCACACTGACGGCACCGTAGCCCTCGTCCTCGAGGATCCGGGTGGTGGCGTCGATGATGGCGGCGTCGATGTGCTCGTCGCGCGGGCGTCCGCTGCGGGCGGCTGCCGGGGTACCGGTGTCCTGCTGCTGTGACATGGTTCCAGCGTAGCCGCCGCCGGGTGGCGGGAACTCAGCCGAGGCGCTTCTTCAGGCGGCGGCGCTCGCGCTCCGAGAGTCCACCCCAGATGCCGAAGCGCTCATCGTGCTCGAGGGCGTACTCGAGGCATTCGTCCCGGACGCCGCACGCACGGCAGATCCGCTTGGCCTCGCGGGTGGATCCACCCTTCTCGGGGAAGAAGGCCTCCGGGTCGGTCTGCGCGCACAGGGCCTGTTCCTGCCAGTCCTGCTCGATGGCGTCGAAGAGGAGGTCGAAGTCCCCGGTCAGATCGGAGAACTCGCTGGGAGTGTAATCCTCGATGTCTCCCCTGAGCAGGTCCGGCAGCTCCTGCGGTTCCGCCGCCCCGTCGTTCGTCGTACCGTCGATGGCTGCGGAGCCGTCGGAGAAGGGACCACGAAAGGCGTCCGTCGGATTGTCCACCGTTGTCTCCTCACTGGGTTCCGCTGTCTTGGCTCATCCTGCCGGGGTGGCGATCGCTACCCCTCACACAAGAGAGATTACACACGGGTAATTCCACAGCGTCAACCTTTCGCCGGATCCGTACAGTCACTTCCGTCACAACTGTCACACCCGTTACAAATATGAGGCACATCGGCAGACTCACAGGCGGCTGACAGGCACGACATGGCGGAGGTTAGCGTACACAGAGCACTATATATGGGCATCTACCGGCGCAGGAACCGGGGAGCGCCACAAGATAGGCAAACTCCGTGAAAAAATTCCAGGGCCCCCCATCAGTGGCCCCGTCAGATGTCGCTGGAGTACCGCAGCCCGCCGTCCGGCAGGGTGACGCCGGGCCATACCCGCGCCCCGCCCTGGAGCTCGCACCTGGCACCGACCACGGCGCCCTCGCCGACCACGGTGTCGATCAGGTGGGCCCGCGCGCCGATCCTCGCGCCCGCGGCGACCACGCAGCGCTCCACGGTCGCGCCGGCCTCGACCTGCACGCCGTCGAAGATGACGGAGGTGTCGACCCTGGCGCCCGCGCCGATCTCCGCACCACGTCCGATGACCGTGCCGCCCAGCAGCAGCGCGCCCCCGGCGACTGCGGCGGACTCATCCACCAGCGACTCGCCGTTGCGTCCGGCCAGCAGCGGGGACGGTGCGATACCACGCACCAGGTCGCTGGACCCGCGCACGAAATCGTCGGGCTTGCCCAGATCGCGCCAGTAGGCCTGGTCCACGTGCCCGTACATCCGGCGGCCGGTCTCCAGGACCTCCGGGAACACGTCCCGCTCCACAGAGACCACCCGGTTGGCGGGGATGGACTCGATGATCTCGCGCTGGAACACGTAGCAGCCGGCGTTGATCTGGTCGGTGGGCGGATCCTCGGCCTTCTCGAGGAACGCCTCGACGCGGCCCTCCGCATCGGTGGGCACGCAACCGAACGCCCGGGGGTCAGCGACGCGAAGCAGATGGAGGGTCACGTCCGCGTCGTTGTCGGCATGGGTCTGCAGAACCGCATTGAGGTCGGTGCCACCCAGGATGTCGCCGTTGAAGATCATGGCCCGGTCATGCCGCAGGCGGGAGAGCACGTTGCGGATGCCGCCACCGGTTCCCAGCGGGGAGTCCTCGACGACGTACTCGATCTCCAGACCGAGTTCGGAGCCGTCACCGAAGTGCTCCTCGAACACCTCGGCCTTGAAGGAGGTGCCGAGCACCACATGGGTCATCCCGGCGGCCCTGATGCGGGCCAGCAGATGCTGGAGGAAGGGGTAGCCGGCGACCGGGAGCATCGGCTTGGGGATCGTGTTGGTCAACGGCCGCAGACGCGTGCCTTTACCTCCGACGAGGATGACGGCATCGGTCTGTGCGGCGAGGTCGGCGGGATCGGTCGGTGAGGGGTTGTCTCGTTCGTCACTGTTCACACCTGGGAGGTTATCGGACCACGCGGACATCCGCTGTCATCTACCACCGACGGCGTGCCCGGCGTCCGCGTCGCCGGCGCGCCGTGCCCGCTGCGCCAGCACTACGGCGACCTTCCCCCTGATCTTCAGGCCGGCCCACAGGACCCCCCGGACGGGTGCCTGCCACCAGGCGCTGAGCCGGTCCGCCTGGAACCGGTACGCGCTGTCATGGTGGGCGGGCAGGGTGATCTCCGGGTGCCTGCCGGCCGAGTGCCCCTTGGCGTGGGTGATCTGCGCCGACGGGGTGAAGATGTTCTCCCACCCGGCACGTCCCAGGCGGTCGCCCAGGTCAACGTCCTCCATGTACATGAAGTAGCGCTCGTCGAACCCCCCGACCGCGTCGAAGGCCTCCCAGCGCAGCAGCTGACAGGACCCGGACAACCAGCCGGACGTCCGCTCGGTGTCCATCACCGCGTCAGCCAGGTAGCGGCGGGTGAAGGGGTTGTTCTTCCACACCGGGGCAAGCAGGGCGTGGCCGATGCCGGCGCCGAGGGTCGGGATGGACCGGGCCGAGGGGTACGCCGTGCCGTCGACCTCGCGGATCAGGGGGCCGACCGCCCCCGCCCGCGGATGGCGCCGGGCGGCCTCCACCATGCGGTCGATGGCGCCGTCGTCGAAGACCACGTCTGGGTTGGAGATCACCAGGAACTCACCGTCGACCTCCCCTGACTCACGGCGGGCCCGCAGGGACTCGATCCCGGCGTTCATCCCCGCCCCGTAGCCGATGTTGCCGCCGGTACGCAGCAGCTCCACGCCCGCACGGTCGGACGCCGCCGCCTCCGACGCGCCGTCCGTCGATCCGTTATCTGCCATCACTACGACCGCGCCCTGCCGGGTTGCGGCGGGCACGGAGTCGAGGAACCGGGTGAGGTACTCACCCGGGGAGAAGGTCACGGTGATGACGGCGATGGGGGCATTCACAGCGGTTCAGCCTATCCCAAGGCCCCGGCGGAGTCCGTCCTGCCACGCTGGGGGAACACCACCCGTGGCGTCCTCCCACGTGGAGAGGTCCAGGACCGACCAGGGGGGACGGGCCGCGGGCGTGGGCCAGTCCGCCGTGGTGCAGGGCGCCACGCGGGCCGGGTCGTGCCCGGTGAGACGGAAGATCTCCCGGGCAAGCCCGCACCAGCTCACCGGCTCTCCCCCGTTGGTGAAGTGCAGGATCCCCGGCGTGACCCGCTCCTGCTGCGCCAGGCCCCACAGGCCCGCCGCCAGGTCGGCGGCATAGGTGGGACGCCCGACCTGGTCGTCGACGACCTTCGGGTCCACACCGCGGTCGGCGAGACCGGACATCGTCGACACGAAATCCCGTCCCGGTGCCGACGGGCCGGACCACACCCAGGACGTCCTGACCACGGCGCCTCCCGTGTCGAGGACGGCCCGCTCCCCCAGCTGCTTGGTCCGGCCGTACTCGTTGGCCGGGCGCACGGCATCACGGGTCCGCCACGGGGAGCCCGGGGTGTCCGGTGTGCCGGAGAACACATAGTCGGTGGAGACGTGGATGAAGGACGCCCCGGCGCGGGACGCCTCCCGTGCCAGGACGCCCGGGGCAATCGCGTTGACCGCCTCGACCACCGGACGGCTCGCGGCATCCTCCGCGCCGTCGACGTCGGTCCACGCCGCGCAGTTGACCACCACGTCTGCACCGGAGAACAACCGCGCGGCGGCGGGGCCGAGGGTCTCCTCCGGAGCCGAGAGGTCGAGCTGACCCCTGGTCAGCGGCTCCGCCCCGAGGGCGACGAGTTCGCGTCCCACCTGTCCGTGAGCGCCGGTCACCATGATTCTTGCGGTGGCTTTCACGGTGAATCTCCTTGCCAATAGGTGCGTTGTGGGGGCTCGACGGGGTAATCTTGCCGCGTTCCGCCGTGATTGTACGCACCATGCCACCGACGATCCCGGCACACAGTGACAGAGATAGTAGGGTTTCTTCCCGAACGCGGCACGAAAGGTGAGGAATGAGCGATTCCGACAGGAATCCCCGGAGCTCCGGGGGCGGCTCACGGGGCGGCTCCCACAGCCGCCACGGCCGGCACGGCCATCAGGACCCGCAGGGCCAGGAGGCCCGCCGGTCCGGGCAGGCACGTCAGGGGAGCCAGGGCCGCCACAGCAGGCCAAGCGAGCGGTCCCGCGACCGCGAGGCTGCCCGCGCGTCACGCAAGGTGGCGGGCACTGGCGCCGCCTCCGGGGGCACAACCACCAGGAACCGGCAGCTCGGTCCGCTCCCCGTCAAGATCGTGCTGTCCCTCCTGGCGGTCGTCATGCTGGCTGGCGGCGGCTTCGCCTACGGCGCCTTCGGCAACCTCGACTCCAACATCGGCCAGGCCGGCGGCCTCGACCTCGGCGACCAGGCCGACGGTGCCACGGACATCCTGCTGGTCGGTATCGATTCGCGAACCGACGCCCAGGGCAAGTCGCTCTCGCAGGAGGAGATCGACACACTCCGCGCCGGTGAGGAAGAGACGACCAGTACCGACACGATCATCCTGATCCGTGTGCCCAACGACGGCTCATCGGCCACCGCGGTCTCCCTCCCCCGTGACACCTACGTCCACAACGACGACCTCGGCGACACGAAGATCAACCAGGTCTACGGTTCGACCAAGTACCTGCAGACCGAGGAACGCTTCGAGGAGGCGGCCTCCGCCGGGGAGGAACCCAATGAGCGTGAGATCGAGAAGGAGACCTCCCAGGCCGGCCGGGAGGCCCTGATCGGCACCGTCGCCGATGTCACCGGTATCTCCGTCGACCACTACGCCGAGGTGGGCCTCCAGGGGTTCGTGGACCTCACCGACGCCATCGGCGGTGTGGACGTGTGCCTGAACAACCCCGTCGACGAGCCGTTGTCCGGTGCGAAGTTCCCCGCCGGGCAACAGACACTCGACGGGCCGGACGCCCTGAGCTTCGTGCGTCAACGCCACGAACTCCCGCGCAACGACCTGGACCGCATCACCCGCCAGCAGGTCTTCATGGCGAGCCTCTCCAATAAAGTCCTGAGTTCGTCCACCCTGACCAACCCGGGTTCGCTGGGCCGCATCAGCGATGCGGTGGAGCGCTCTGTGGTGCTCGACGACGGCTGGGACGTGATGGGCCTGGCCACACAGATGCAGAACCTCACCGGGGGCAACGTGACCTTCCAGACCATCCCGGTCACCAGCATCGACGGCACGAGCGACAGCGGCGAGTCGGTGGTCACCATCGACAAGGGACAGGTCCACGACTTCTTCGACAACCTCCTCGGCTCGGAGGAGGACGAGCGGGACGATTCCGAGGAGGACTCCTCCGACGAGGACAACGGGGAGAGCTGGGAGGACATCGGCGAGTACGACCCGGCGTCCTCCGTGGTCTCGGTCTACAACGCCAGTGAAGTCGCCGGCCTGGCCGCACGCGTCGGTGACCTCGTCGCCGGCTCCGGCTACGGCATGGGAGAGGTCGGCAACGCCGCCGAGACAGGGATCTCCGAGAGCCAGGTCAACGTGGCGGACACCGATGACCCCGCCGCCCGAGGCATCGCCAAGCAGCTCGGTGGACTCGAGGTGGTCGAAGACCCGAACCTCGGGCCCGGCCAGATCAACGTCACCCTGTCCGACACCTTCAACGGCCCGGGAACCTCCGAGTCCGGCGTGGATGAGCCGTTGGAGTCCATCGGCGGCGGTGACGGCGGCGAAGGCTCCGGGGATGACGTGGGGACTCCCGGAGAGGATGCCACCGGCGGCGACGGTGACGTCGTGGGTAATCCCGGTACCATGGAGCCGGAGGATTCCTCCACCACCGAGGAGAGCATCGACGCCGGTGGCGACGGTCCCATGTGCGTGAACTAGCGCGGACGGGGCAGCCGGTAGCGCCGGTCGGTGATCGGCCGACTGCTCCGCGCCCAGGCCAGGGGAATCGCCTCGGCGATCCTGGAGGCGGACGTCGGCGCGTACCCCTCCCCGGTCTGTGCGGCGACCTCGGCCGCTCTACCGTGCAGTGCCACAACCTCAGGCAGCACATGGTCCGCACGGCCCAGCTGGGCCTGTGACTGCGCCATCATCGCGCCCGCCATGCCCGCCAGAACATCGCCGGAGCCCGGGGTTGCACCCCAGGATGTTCCGGCGTCAATGGTGTGGACGTCATGCTGCCGGCGCCCCCGGATCCGCACGGGTCGCTCGACAATGATCGAGTGGCGCCCCTTCAACAGCACCTCGCAGTGCAACGCCGTAGCCATCGCCACGGCCGCACCGATCCTGTCCGTATCCGGGTCAGGAACGGTGCCGGGGGAGTCGGTGTTGACCGCGTCCGCCAGCCTCCGGAACTCGCCGTCATGGGGTGTGATCAGGGTGGTGGGGCCATCGATCCCCTCATCCGACCGGGCGACCAGGGCATGGCGGAGGTCGGCGCGTTCGGCCAACAGCGTGATCGCATCCGCGTCAATCAGCAACGGTTCCGCCCGGGACAGCAGCTCCGCCAGCTCGTCCGCCGCCCCGTCGTCGGTGCCCCGTCCCGGGCCGATGACCCAGGCCTGCACCCGCCCCGTCTCCGCCACCGCCGGTGAACACACGACCTCCGGCGTGGCCCGCAGGACGTCCCCGCTGCCGGATCCGACGTAGCGGACCATCGCACTGGTGGTCCGCACTGCACCGGTCGTGGCCAGTACGGCTGCCCCGGGGTAGCGGGACGATCCGGCACATACCCCGACCACCCCACCGGTGTACTTGTCGTCGTAGGGGCCGGGCTGGTGGGGACCGCCGTAGCACGCGGCGCTCACAGGCTCCAGGTCCGTCCCGGAGAAGTCGAAGGGCCCATCCCTGTCGACACCGCCCGACCGGGGTTCCGGGTACTCGGGGACTGCGGCCACGGCCGTCTGCACGTCGGTGTGCTCCCCGGCCTGCCGGTCGGCCCACCAGACTCTCTCCAGCTGCACGCCGATCGACCCGTCGTCCCCGTGCGCACCGAGCCGTGGGTCCCCGACAACCACCTGACCGCAGTAGGCGGTTGTCGCGTGCGCCCTCCGCAGTCCGCCGAAGGTCACGGTCACATCGGCGATGGCGTGACCGGGAACCCGGTCGGCGTGGAGCACCCGCAGACCCTCCGGGTGCTTCGTCCCCGCCTCCGGGTCGACGGGGTCGTCGATGTCGACGAGCCCGGGGATCTCCCCGGTGTCCGCGTCAATTCCGGAGGGGACGTCAATGGCCAGTACCGGGATGAACCACGTGGCCGCGAAGGTGAACAGGACCGCAGCGTCCCCATCCACTCCCCCGGCACCGCCCGTACCGAGGACACCGTCGATCAGCAGGCGGTACTTCGGGGGCCGGGGCCACACATCCTGGAGCGACACCACTGTGCCGCCAGCCCCCGTGAAGGCCCCCAGCGCCCGGTCGTGGACGCGGGTGTCACCGGTCGTCCTGTCGCTGCCGAGGAGGACCGCGTCCACGTCCCACCCGTCGTCGAGGAGCCGGGCCCCGGCGTACAGGGCATCGCCACCGTTGCCGCCACCGCCGACGGCCAGGAGGATACGCCCGTCAGTGACCAGGGCCCGGCGCTGCAGCATGACCCGGGCAGCGTCCGCGACGAGTCCGGCGGCGGACTGCATGAGTTCATCCGGAAACTCCTGTGCCTCCAGGAGGGGTTGCTCCGCTCTGCGGATCTGGTCAACGGTGTACACGGAATCCATGTCCCCACGGTACGGCCCGCTATGATCAGTGCGCATGGAACAGACCCCGGCCACCACCCCGGTCGAGCGCACCAGCCCCGGGGCATGGCGCAGCTGGGTCATCGCCACCCTCGTCGGCTACGCCGGTGTGGTCGTCGCCCTGACCACGCTCAAGGCCTACTTCACGATCGGCCTGCTGTGGAAGCCGGAGAACCAGCGCATCCGCGAACTCCGGCTGATCCCCTTCGGCATCGTCACGGACTCCTCCACCACCTTCGGGTGGGTCTTCGACATCCTGGGAAACATCGCGATGTTCGTCCCGGTGGGCGTCCTGCTGATGATCCTGACCCGCCGTGTGCTCTGGACGGTCGGCGTGGCCGCGGCCCTCAGCCTGGCGATCGAGGCCACCCAGTACGTGTTCTCGTTGGGCCGCACCGATGTCACCGACCTGATCTGCAACACCGCCGGTGCGGTACTGGGTGCGTGGGCCGCCTGCTGGTTCGCCACGCGGCCCACGCTGTCGAGGCGGTGGCAGATGGCGTGGCTGGTCGCCATCGGGGTCGCGGTCCTGGTGTTCATCGTGCTCGTCGCCCTGGGCCCGGGCCTGGGCGACCCGGACAAGGTGGTCGGTTGACCTCCCGGACGACCGGATAGGGTGGTCGCCATGGATCTCATGGCCCCCTTTCTGGCGTCCGACGCCGCCTCCCCCCGCCTGACCACCTACACCGATGCCGGACGCATGGAACTGTCCGCCGCGACGGTGTCCAACTGGGCATCGAAGGGCGGCAACCTGGTCGCCGGGGAACTGGGGCTGGGACCCGGGGACGTCGTCGCTGTGGACGCCCCGGCGGACTGGATGCCTGCGGCGCTGGTACTGGGCTGCTGGCGTGCCGGGGTCGCGGTCTGCTCGCCGTCGTCCCCGTCGTTCGGGGATGCCGCCGCCCTACTCACCACGGATCCGGACGCGCACCCCGACTTCGACGGGGAGGTACTGCAGCTGTCCACGGACCCCTTCGGACGCGGTGTCGCAGAGGCCGGTGGTGAGGTGCCCTTCGGCGTGGTCGACCTGTCACCGGAACTGCGTGTCCAGGGTGACCGCTACGCCGGGCCGGAGACCGGTGGGGACGCCGTCCTGCTGCTGGACCGCTCGGGCGCCGGGGTCACCGGTGAGCAGTTGACGGAGCGTGCGGCGGAATCTGTGGGCAGTGGCGTCCGGGCGGTGACTGGGGCCTGGGCTGACACGGACGGCCTGGTCACCACACTGCTTCCCCTGTTCACCGGGGGTTCCGTGGTGGTGAGCACCGACGGTTCCTCCGAGCGGCTCGCCCACCTGGCCGACACTGAGCGCGGCACCGTGGTGTAGCGAGGTGAGCCCTACGCCGCGGTGATGACCCGCTCGGCCATGAGGCGCACCTCGTCGCGGTCGTGCTGGTCATCGCCGAAGCCGGCGAAGAACCCCTGGACCAGGAAGGGCTCGAGGTACTCACCGTTGTCGACGGCGAGGTTGAGCGTGAGGTTGTACTGCGGCCCGTCGCCGAGTTCCTCCGCATCCCCGTCGTCCCCCGGCACGGACTCCGGTGGCGGGGTCTTGACGATGGTGTAGACGAGGAGGTCCCCGCCGGGGGTTTCCCCCGCGTCGACCTCGATCAGCTCGGCCCCCGCCTCGGCGAGCGCCGGACGGATCCCCTCGATCACGGCGTCCCGGTCGACGGGCATCATCTGGCCGTCCAACGGCCCGAGGGTGACCGCGGCGTAGCTCTGCAGGTCACGGAAACCGAAGGCGACGGTGCCCGGGGCGTCGCCGGGGAGGGTGTCGAGCGTCTCCCAGTGGTCGGGCAGGGTTAGTGTGCGTCCGGTGTCCCCGATGGTGATGTCCATGGTCGCCCAGGCTACTTGACGTCAGCCCGCCGGTTGCGCCAGAGACCCGCTGCTGTCAGGGCAACGAACCAGCCGAGGATGATGACCACACACAGTGCGGAACTGATCCCCAGCCCCAGGTAGTCCTCCCCGAAGATCAGCTGCTGCTGACGTTGACCGGGGGCGATCGCCGCGAGCGGGCGGACGAAATCATAGGACTGCGCAGCCGCACCGATCATTCCGTCGATGACCATCAGCCAGGCGATCGGCAGGGCCACCGCACCGACCTGGCTGCGGACCACGCACGCCAGGCCCACGCTGAGGGCTGCGAAGATGACGGAGCAGAACAGGTTCACGGTGAACTGGGCGGCCTCGGCGCCCAGGTCCACCCCGCCGCCGAAGATCATGGCGGCGATCATCGCCAGTCCGGTACCCACCAGGTACAGCACCAGCGAGAACACCGAGGTGACGATGATCTTCGACACGACCCACAGCGAGCGGTTGTTCTGTGTCAGGAAGGCCTGGGCGTGCATGTGGTTGCGGATGTCGCCCGCGGTGGTCGCCGCGGCGAAGACGATGGCGATGAGCTGGAAGATCATCGCGCCGCTGGACAGGGTCGACCAGGAGGCGACCGGGTTCGATTCATTGGAGAACCACATCACCAGGGTGACCGGGCCGAACAGGGAGCCGGCCAACAGGACCGCGTAGACGATCGTGGAGCGCATGCTCAGCAGCTTCGTGGTCTCCGAGCGCAGGGAATTGATCAGGGGGTTCATGTGCCTAGTTCCTTCCGGCGGTGTTGACGGCGGGGGTGTCTCCGGTGGCATCACCGGTGCGGTACTCCTGGGCGCCGGACGTGGCAGCCAGGAAGCGGGACTCAAGGTTGTCGTGCTCGGCCTTCAGTCCGGTGACCGGGACACCCGCGGTCAGCGCGATCTCGGCGACGGCACGCCGGACGTCAGCTTCCACGGTGCCGTCCGGGATGGCGACGGTGAGTTCCGCGGAGGACGCGTCCGCCGTACTCGTCTCGAAGCCCGCACCGCGGAGGGACTGGGAGAGGGTGTCCAGCGTTGCGGCGTCGGGGGTTTCGACGAGCACACGCGACCCACCCGCGAGGAACTCATCCATCGAATACTCACCGATCATCCGACCCCGACCAATGACCACCAACCGATCCGCCGTCAACTGCATCTCCGACAACAAATGCGACGACACCAACACCGCCCGACCCTGCGACGCCAACGCCCGAATCGTCGTCCGCATCCAACTGACCCCCTCCGGATCCAGACCATTGACCGGCTCATCCAGAATCAAATGCTTCGGATCACCCAGAAGCGCCCCCGCCAAACCCAACCGCTGCTTCATCCCCAACGAATACCCACCAACCCGCTTCCTACCCGCCGCCGTCAACCCCACAATCTCCAGGCACTCATCGACCCGCGCATCAGAGATACCCGCCCCCTGCGCCAACACCCGCAGATGACTGCGCCCACTACGCCCCGGAGTGAACCACGTCGCCTCCAACAACGCACCCACCACCGCCGGCTTCTCCGCGACCGTCGCGAACGGCCGACCATCAAACACCGCCGACCCGGCCGACGGCTGATCCAACCCCAGCACACACCGCATCGTCGTCGACTTCCCCGACCCATTCGGACCCAGGAAACCAGTCACCGCAGCATCAGGGACAGTAAACGACAGATCATCAACGGCCAACTGCTTGCCGTACCTCTTCGACAGACTCTCAACAGTAATCATGGTTACCGATACTGCCCGGCAATGCAGGTCAGCACATCGTTCCACGGGCTGATTGTGCGCGTCCCCGGCGTGTCATCCCCCGGTATGACGGCGGTACCGCCGTATACCCTCGCGGGTACATACCCCCGGCGGTATACCCCCGTTGCATTTCTCCTTGCTCACCTGCAATGAAGCGCAGTACAGTTTTCCTTGTAAACATTTATTTCCACCGAAAGGATCCTTCATGATCGGAATCGTCGCCACCTTCCTGTCCGCCATCGTCACCCTCGTCGCAGGGGGCATCGCCGGACTCGTCGGAGCCATCGCCGGCATCTTCATCTAGCCCCGGCCCCCCGACGACAGGCCCCGCCCCGGTCACTGACCTTCCCCCGGGACGGGGCTCTTCCACGCCTACTCGTCGAGCATGCGGGACGGATCCACCAGCCCGTGACTGAACGCGAACAGCACGACGTGGACCCGGTCACGGGAATCCGTCTTCGCGAGGATCCTCCCGACGTGCGTCTTCACCGTCGGCAGGGACACGAACAACTGCCGGGCGATCTCCGGGTTCGAGTAGCCCCTGGCGACCAGCACCAGGATCTCCATCTCCCGCGGTGTCAGAGGGTCGACCAGGCCGAGGTCACCGCCGTCCGGGAGATCGTCCGGGAGACCACCCGGAGAACCGTCGGCGCTTGACGGGACCGCCTCCGCACCGTCCCCCGCAGATCCCGCGTCCCCTCCGATATCCCCGCGCACCTGGCGTAGCAACCGCGCCGTGGCCTTCGGGGAGATGACCGCCTCCGACTCCCCCACCGTCCGCACGGCGGCGATGAGTTCCTCCGGGTCGGCGTCCTTCAGCAGGAAACCACTGGCGCCGGCGGCAATGGAGTTCATCACGTACTCGTCGTTGTCGAACGTGGTCAGCACCACCACCCGGGTCGTCTCCCCGGCAGGCCCCACCAGACCCTCGCTGACGATCTCCCGGGTGGCGGCTATACCGTCCATCCCCGGCATCTGCACGTCCATCAGGATCATGTCCACCGGTTCATCAACGGCCAACCGGATCGCCTCCGTACCGTCCTCCGCCTGCCACACCACCGACAGGTCGGACTGCGAATCCAGCACCATCGCGAATCCGGCGCGGACGAGCTGCTGGTCATCGGCCAGGCCGATCGTCGTCACCCGCGCCCCGTCCGGTTCCGTTGTGCCCGTCATCCGACCTCCAGTGTCACATCAACCTGCCATCCGCCGACGAAGGTCGGCGATGGTCCCCATTCTGCCGTGCCACCGAGTATCCGGGCACGTTCCTGCAGCCCCACCAGGCCCTGACCGCGCCCGGCCTCGTCGCCCGAACTTTCCACCAGGCCGTGACCGGGGGCGTTGTCCACGCTGATCCGCAGCTTTCCGGGAACGTTCCAGTCCAGCAGCAGCCGCGCCTGGGTGGGCCCGGCGTGCTTCAGGATGTTCGTCAGGCACTCCTGGACGGTTCGGAACACCGTCAGCCCCGTCGCCACGTCCACGACCACCGGTTCGCCGAGCACCCGGTAGTCCACGACCAGGCCTGAGCGCCGGGCATCCTCCACCAGTTCCGGCACGCCGCCCACCCCGGGCGGTGCCCCGGTCCCCCGGGAGGGGTCAGTACCCCCCTCCCGCAGGACGCTGAGCAGCTGGCGCATCTGGGACAGGGCGTCACGGCCGGTCATGCTGATCGTGTCGAGCGCCTCGATGGCCTTGCCCGGGTCGTGGCGCCCCGCGTAGCGGCCGCCGTCCGCCTGCGCGATGACGGCGGTGAGCGAGTGCGCGACAATGTCGTGCATCTCGCGGGCGATGCGGGTGCGCTCGGCGGACGCGGCGAGTTCCACGCGGGTGGCCAGGGTCTCCATCCGCTCCTGCTGGCGGCGCGTGGTCAGGCCCAGTTGCCAGAACAGACCGATCGACAGCACAGCAACCAGGAGAAACACCGGGACCATGCTGAATACCTGGTTCCAGTCCACCGCGTACTGCGTGGGATCCACGCGCGGTGACCACCCGGTGTCCATGACAGGGAGGACGATGAGCGCCACCACCGACACCACGGAACCGACCAGCAGCGCGGCGAGCCACATTCCGCGACGCCGCCGGACGTAGGCGGAGATGTACCAGGCTTCGTAGCAGACCACCAGGTAGGCCAGGATATAGATGCCGGACATGCTGGCCGCGGCCGCCACCAGCCCAGCGGCGACCATCACCAAACCCCGTTCCGTCCACCACCGCTGCACGACCAGGCCGGCGAACACCAGGGCGTACCCGCCAACCAGGAGGAACCACAGCACCGCTGACGCCCCGTTCCGGCTGGCGTTGCCGGCGTCGCCGACACCGAACATGAAGAACACCGCGACCTGGATCACCAGCTGCAGCCAGAACCCGCGGTCGCGCCAGAACGGCCCCGGCTGGGCCTGGGGGGACACGTTCGCAGTGTTGACCGTCTTCACAGGCGCCAATCCTACGGAAGACCCACCTGTGCAGGATCGTCCTGCGGTATGATTCCCCACCATGGCTGACGTCGTCTTCTCACACGTGGACATCCGCTACCCCGGTGCCACGTCCCCCACCGTCCCGGACCTGAACCTCACCATCGGTGACGGTGAGTTCCTCGTGCTCGTCGGGCCGTCCGGCTGCGGCAAGTCCACCATCCTGCGCTCGCTGGCCGGCCTCGAACCGACCAGCGCCGGGAGCATCTCCATCTCCGGACGCGACGTCACCGGGGTCGAGCCCGGCGACCGCGACATTGCGATGGTGTTCCAGGACTACGCCCTCTACCCGCATATGTCCGTGCGGGAGAACATGGGCTTCGCCCTGTCGATCGCCAAACGTCCCAAGGCGGAGATCGAGGACCGGGTGCAGCGCGCCGCCGAGCTGCTCGACCTGGGGGACTACCTGGACCGCAAGCCGAAGGACCTCTCCGGTGGCCAGCGCCAGCGCGTGGCCATGGGACGTGCGATCGTGCGCGAGCCGCAGGTATTCCTGATGGACGAGCCGCTGTCGAACCTGGACGCGAAGCTGCGCGTGCAGACCCGCGCGCAGATCGTGAAGCTGCAGCACGACCTGGGGGTCACCACCGTGTACGTGACGCACGACCAGGTGGAGGCGATGACCATGGGCGACCGTGTCGCCGTCCTGGAGAGCGGGGAACTGCAGCAGGTCGACACCCCCCAGGAGCTGTACAACAACCCGGTCAACTCCTTCGTCGCCGGATTCATCGGCTCCCCGGCGATGAACCTGCTGGAGATGCCCGCAGACTCCGGCACCCTCCCCGGTCTGGGGGTGGACCGCCCGGCGGGTGCCACAGGCGCGCTGCTGGTGGGGGTACGCCCAGAGCACCTGCTGGCCACCGCCGCCGACCAGACCGGAAGCACATCGGGAGCGCCCGGACTGACCGGTACGGTCTCCCTCGTCGAGGAGCTGGGGTCGGACGCCAATGTCTACGCGGAGACCGCTGCGGGGCAGGTCACCGCCCGGACGCAGGACGACCCGGCGAACCTGCCGGGGGTCGGGGGGACCGTGTCCTTCACCCTGTCCCCCACGGCCCGGGTACACTTCTTCGACGCCGCTTCCGGAAACCGCCTCGACTGACACCCCCAAATGCCCCCGGAACGGGGGCCGGGTTACTACACTTGTGCGAAGGACATTCACAACCGAAGAAGAAAGGTACGGCCATGGCCTCCCTCCCAAAGAAGATCCTGGCGTCGCTCGCCGCCATCGGCCTCGGAGCGGGACTCGCATCCTGCGGCTCCGACGACGACGGCGGTGGCGGTGGCGGCGGGAACGCCGAAGGTCGTGGCCCCATCACTTTCGCGATGGGCAAGAACGACACCGACAAGCTGCGCCCCATCATCGACAGGTGGAACGAGGAGAACCCGGACGAGGAAGTCTCCCTCCAGGAGCTCGCCGGGGAGGCCGACGCCCAGCGTGACACCCTCGTCCAGTCCCTGCAGGCCGGTTCCGGCGACATCGACGTGATGGCCATGGACGTCGTGTGGACCGCCCAGTTCGCCGCCAACGAATGGATCGCCCCGCTGCAGGACGATCTGGAGGTCGACACCTCCGCACTCCTGGACGCCCCCGTGGAGTCCGCGACCTACAACGACACCCTCTACGCCCTGCCCCAGAACACCAACGGGCAGCTGCTCTACCGCAACACCGAGATGGCCCCGGACGAGGCGCAGACCTGGGACGACGTCGTCTCCACCTGCGAGGACGTCACCGCCGACGACAACGAGTGCCTGAACACCCAGCTCAAGCAGTACGAGGGCCTTACAGCCTCCACCGCCGCCTTCATGGACGGCTGGGGCGGCGGCATCCTCGACGAGAACGGGGAGGTCACCGTGACCTCCGACGAGTCCCGTGAGGGCCTGCAGGCGATGGTCGACGGCTACGAGGACGGCACCCTTGCCCCGTCCTCCACCGGCGCGACCGAGGAGGAGACCAACCTGGCGTTCACCCAGGGACAGTCCGCCATGGCCATCAACTGGCCGTACATGTACACCGAGGCCGAAGCCGAGGGCTCCGCCATCGCCGGTGACGTCGAGGTCCAGCCGCTGGTCGGCAAGGACGGGGTGGGCGTGTCCACCCTCGGCGGCTACAACAACGCCATCAACGCGAACTCGGAGAACCAGGCCACCGCGCTGGACTTCATCCAGTTCATCATCAACGAGGAGAACCAGACCTCCTTCGCCGAGGCGTCCTTCCCGCCGGTGCTCGCCTCGATCTACGACGACGAGTCCCTGATCGACGAGTTCCCCTACCTCCCGGCCCTGAAGGAGTCCCTGGAGAACGCCGAGCCGCGCCCGGCCTCCCCGTTCTACGACGAACTGTCGAAGGCCGTCCAGGACAACGCCTACGCCGCCATCACCGGTGGCAAGAGCGTCGAGGACGCCACCGACGACATGGCCGCCGCAATCGAGAACGTGAACAGCTAAGCAGCCGGTCCACGCCCGCAGCACCAGCGCACACGCCCGCCAGCCCCCGCATTCGGGCTGTCGGGCGTCCTGCATCACCGATAAGGTTCCCCTTGTGACTACAGCGACCCCTGCCCCGGCGCCCACACGGACCCCGCCCTCCCCGAAGAAGAAGAAACGCGACTTCCGCGCCATCTGGCTCGTGGGTCCGAGCCTGGCGCTGCTCGCGGTCGTCATCGGCTACCCGATCCTGCGGGCGGTCTACCTGTCCTTCCAGTCCGACCGCGGCCTGGACCCCGAGACAGGCACCTTCGTCGACGGCGGCTTCGCCGGGCTGGACCACTACCTGTACTGGTTGACCAACCGCTGCATGGGCGCCTCCGGGGAGGCCACGACCTGTGCGCCCGGCCAGCTGTCCACCGACTTCTGGCCCGCGGTGTGGGTCACCCTGTTCTTCGTGGTGGTCACCGTCTCCCTGGAGACCATCCTGGGCCTGTGGATGGCCGTGACGATGTCGAAGAGCTTCTGGGGACGCAGCCTGCTGCGCGCCGCCGTCCTGATCCCCTGGGCGATCCCCACCGCGGTGACGGCGAAGCTGTGGCAGTTCATCTTCGCCCCCGACGGCATCATCAACTCCCTGTTCGGCCTGGACGTCTCCTGGACCACGGATCCGTGGGCGGCACGGTTCGCGGTGATCATCGCCGACGTGTGGAAGACCGCACCGTTCATGGCGCTGCTGATCCTCGCCGGCCTGCAGATGGTGCCGGGCGGGGTGTACGAGGCCTCGAAGGTCGACGGTGCCTCGAAGTGGCAGCAGTTCACCCGAATCACCCTGCCGCTGATCAAGCCGGCGTTGATGGTCGCGATCCTGTTCCGCACGCTCGACGCGCTGCGCATGTACGACCTGCCGGTGATCATGATCAGCGAGTCGACGAACGCCCCGACCGCCGTGATCAGCCAGTTGGTGATCGCCGACACCCGCTCCGGCAACTACAACTCGGCCTCGGCGGTGTCCACCCTGATCTTCCTGCTGGTGTTCGCCATCGCGTTCATCATGATCAAGTACCTGGGTGCGGACGTGGCCGGGACGCAGAACATGCCGAAGGGGCGGAGGAAGGGCCTGTGGACGCGCTTGCGCGGGCTGAAACCCGGCGGCGGGGCACCGGACGCTGCTTCCCCACCCGCAGGCAACACCGGTGCGGGCACGACCGGTGGCGCCGATGACGGGGAGGCCACCCGATGAAAACCAGCATCCGCAGCTACATCAGCAACTACGCCGCCGTGATCATCATCCTGGTGTGGGCCCTCGCCCCGTTCTACTGGATGGTCGTCACCGCGTTCCGCGACAAGGCGCACACCTTCTCCACCAATCCCTTCCCCAGCCACCTGACCCTGGAGAACTTCCGGGAGGCCATGGCCACGGACGCGGGCAACAACTTCCTGAAGGCGATCGGCAACAGCCTGATCATCGGCACGGCAACCACGGCGATCGCGCTGGTCGTCGGCGTGTTCACCGCCTACGCCCTGGCCCGGGTGGATTTCCGCGGCAAGGGCTTCGTGACCGGCATCATCCTGGCGGCGTCGATGTTCCCCGGCATCGCCCTGGTCACCCCCCTGTTCCAGCTATTCAGCGACATCGGCTGGATCGGGACGTACCAGGCGATGATCATCCCGAACATCTCCTTCGTCCTCCCGCTGACCGTCTACACGCTGACCTCGTTCTTCCGGGAACTGCCGTGGAAGCTGGAGGAGGCCGCGCGGGTGGACGGCGCGTCCCGCGGTCTGGCGTTCCGCAAGGTGATCCTGCCACTGGCCGCACCGGCCTTGTTCACCACCGCGATCCTGGCGTTCATCGCCACCTGGAACGAGTTCATGCTGGCCAACCAGCTCTCCACCACTGACACGGAGCCGGTCACCGTGGCGATCGCACGGTTCTCCGGGGCGAGTGCCTACCAGTACCCCTACGCGGCGACGATGGCCGCCGGAGCACTGGTCACCATTCCGCTGGTGATCATGGTGCTGCTCTTCCAGCGCCGGATCGTCTCCGGACTCACCGCAGGTGGAGTGAAGTGACCCGGAGGCAGACCCCCGACCACTCCGAGACCCGGCGCCGCAGGACGGTGCTGGAGTCCATCCTGGGGTTCCTGGGTTTCTTCGTGGTCCTGGCCCTGATCCAGGCTGTGTGGAATGTCTTCCGCGATGACCCGGAGGTCTGGCCGTCCCTGCTGCTGGCCGGCCTGCTTCTGGTCACGTGGCTGGTCTGGCGCCAGTGGCGCAGGTACGACTGACCAGTGCAGGTATGATCACCCCAATGCAGAACTCGCCTGTCCCGGTCGCCCTGGTCATCGCCGCCGCCGTGGCGCTCGTCCTGCTGCTCGGGGTCGCTTTCCTGCGGGGACGGAGGAAGGTGGCGAATGCGGCCCGCGAACAGTTCGAGCTGGCGTCCGAGGAGCACCGCAGGCTGTCCGGACGCGTCGATGACGTGGATGCCACCGCACGGTCACTGACCTCACACCTCGCCGATGCCGGTCTGCTCGACCGCTGGGAGGAGTGCAGGGAATCCTTCCGGCAGGTCGGCGGCAGGTTGACCGCCACCGGCCTGACCTCCGGCTCACCGGACAGGGAGTTCCGGCGCAACGCCGGGACCGTCACTGTCCTTCTGCTGGACGTCGCCCGGATGGATGCCGCACAGAACAGCATCGGGCTCCTGGCCGCCATGGAGCAGGGGGACCACGACGTCCGGCGCAGTGAACTCGCCCACCTGGCTGGCGACCTCGCCGCGTCCCGTCGCTTCACCACGGACGAGGGGCTGCAGGACCGGTTGCGCGCGGTGGAGGAGCAGACGGAAGCACTCGCCACCGCCCTCGGAGCGCCCGACTTCATGGACCGCTTCGCCGACACCGTCGCCGACTACCAGAGGGTCCTGGAGGACCTGCGCACGGACCGGATGCCGACACTCACGATGGACGGGTACGACGCGGACAAGGGCCGCCGCGCACCGCGCATCGACGAGCGCAGTTACCGGGCAGGTTGCGGGTACGACGACTGGGTGCCCTTCACCCTGCTCGCGCGGTGGCATGCCGAGGACACCAGGGGTGCGGGGAGCTCCGCCTCACCGACAACGCTCTCCTTCAACGGTCGCCCCGCCGAGGGGGACGGTCCCGCCGACCGCTAGCGGCCGTGCGCCACCGGCCCCACCCGCGGGCACCTCATGCACGGCCCAGCACCCGGTGCAGCGTCAGAGCCACGTACTCACGCAGGTAGGACGCAGGGATCACCGGCTTCGGCGTCGGCGCCCCCAGCACCACCGCGGTGAACGGGCGGCCGTTCCCGCCGCGCTCCACCTGCAGCATCCCCGCGATCCGTTCGGTGCGCAGTACGTGGAAGTCCGAGGTGCACACCACGATCACCGGGTCACGGACCCCACGTTCCTCCAGAAGCTCCAGGCTGAAATGCAGGTTCTCGGTGGTGTCCGTGGCGTCCGGCTCCTCGAGCACCACGTCCCGCGGGAACCCCCGGCGCGCGTAGTAGCGGCGCATCGCCTCGGCCTCCGGGCAGGGCTCGTCCGCGCCCCGCCCACCCGTGACGATCAGCGGGACGCGGCGCCCCTGCCCCTCCAGCCTCCGCCAGGCCGCCGCACCGCGGTCACACCGGCACGCCAGCAGGTCGCTGACCCCGTCACCGACGAGTCCCGCGCCGAGGACCACCACGGCATCGACCCGTTCCGGCGGTTCCGGGGGCTGCCGGAGACGGCCGCGGCGCACGTCCCGCAGGAACATCAGCATCGACACCACCGCCCCGCACCAGGCCACCACGCCCACGAGACCGGCGAACGTCAGGATGATCAGGGTGTCATTGACCCCCGTACCCCACCGGCGCCAGGACTCGACCATCAGCAGGGCCGCGCCGGCCCCCAGTGTGAGCATCATCGCTGCGGCGACAACGGTGCTCAGGTGGAACCAGCCACGGCCGTCGGCCCCCGGCAGTGCGTCCCCCATCCAGCGGGCCACCAGGTAGCCGACCCCGGCGACCAGGACCTGCGCGACCGCCCAGGCCACCCACATCGACACGGCGAACCCCCCGCCGTGGGCGGCGACCAGCAACCAGGCCCACAGCAATTCGGCGACCAGGAGCACCAGCAGACCGTTCCCCGCCCAGCGGGAACGGGTCTTCACACTCCATGCGGTGACCCCCGCCGCGGCGATCACCAGCAGTGTGGCGAACAACAGACCCGTCATCGGTGCAGCTACTCCCCCATGAGCTGCTGCTTGAGCCTGCGGTCCTTCTCCAGGACCTCGTCACGCATGTTCTCCTGGTAGGCGACCATCGCCTCCATCAGCCGGGGGTCCGCCACGGCCAGAGTGCGGACCGCCAGCAGCCCGGCGTTCTTCGCGCCGTCGATGGACACGGTGGCGGTCGGCACCCCGGCGGGCATCTGCACGATCGACAGCAGCGAGTCCAGGCCATCCAGGTTCTTCAGCGCCCGGGGGATGCCGATGACCGGCAGCGGGGTGGCCGCGGCAACCATGCCCGGGAGGTGCGCAGCCCCGCCCGCGCAGGCGATGATGACCTTCACCCCGGTGGTGTGGGCGGCGCGGGCGTAGTCCAGCATCCGCTCCGGGGTGCGGTGGGCGGAGACCACGCCGATCTCCATTGGGACGCCGAACTCGGCGAGGACGGTCGCCGCGGGCTCCACGGTCGCCCAGTCGGAATCCGACCCCATCACGATGCCCACCAGCGGGGTCGGTGGCTGCCCGGGAGAAGTCGGGGAGGTCTCGGGGGTCGGAGATGTCGATCCAGTCACTACTGTCATCCTCGCTCTTGGTCTTTCACGTCGCTCACGTCGTCCCTGACATTACCCGCCCCACCCATGCTCTCAGCGGGAGCCGCGAACACAGTGGCTGAGGAGATTGGCATCCAGGGATGGTTTCAGCACGGTGAAACCGTCACTGGATGCCGCAATCCCGATCAGTTCCACGAGGACGACGCCTACCGGTCCGTCCAGGTGGCGGTCACGAGGAAGTCGGACGCCAGGCCCGCGTCCCGCCGCAAGGCCTCGACGTTCCCCGGCGTCGGCTCCACCCCCAACGGAAGGGACATGTTCACGTGCCCGATCTTGCGCCGCGGGCGCCAGTCCTTGCCGTACAGGTGGATCTTCGCCGTGGGGAACCGGCGCCACACCTCGTCCATCCGGTCACACATCGGCACCGACGGGTCAGCGTGATCATCGCCCAGCACATTCGCCATCACCGTCGTCGCCGACAGCGGCGCCGTCGAGCCGAGCGGACGGTCCAGGACAGCCCGCAGGTGCTGCTCGAACTGGCTGGTCACGCAACCGTCCTGTGTCCAGTGGCCGGTGTTGTGCGGGCGCATCGCCAGTTCGTTGACGATGATCTCCGGCTGCCCCGCCTCATCCACGGTCTCGAAGAGCTCCACCGCCAGCACGCCGGTCACTCCCAGGTCGGAGGCGACCTGGCGGGCCAGCCCGTGGGCCTGCTCCACGACTCGGGCCTGCCCCGCGGAGGCCACCGGTGCCGGTGCGACCGCCAGGTAGCAGATGCCGCGTTCCTGCACTGACTCCACGACGGGCCAGGACGCGATATCCCCGGACGGGGTCCGGGCGACCATGGCCGAGAGCTCACGAACCAGCTGCACCTTCTTCTCCGCCATCAGCGGCACGCCCTGCCCCAGCAGTTCGGCGACCAGGGATTCGGTCCCGTCCCGCGACCCAGGGAACCAGACGCCCTTCCCGTCGTAGCCACCGCGGCGGGCCTTCAGGCACACCGCCCCGGAGGTGGCGTCCCAGAACCCCACTGCGTCCTCCACCGATTCGATGGCCAGGAACGGCGGGACCGGCGCACCGATCTCCCGCATCCGCTTGCGCATGACCAGTTTGTCCTGCGCATTGATCAGTGCGGAGGGCTGCGGATGCACATTCACCCCGGAGCCGATGAGGTCCTCGAGGTAGGCGTTCGGGACGTGCTCGTGGTCGAAGGTGACCGCGTCGGCGTCCCGGGAGATCTCCCGGACCACGTCCTCGTCGGTGTACTCACCCAGCCACACGTCAGCGGTGGCCTGCGCGGCGGACGCGGCCCCCGAGCCGGCGAGCAGCCGGACTGTCAGGCCGAGCTCGATGCCGGCCTGCTGCATCATCCGGGCCAGTTGACCGTCGCCGATCACGGTGACCAGCGGCATGTCCGGGGAATGCGCCTCCGGCCGGGCCAGTGAACGGTCGGGGCGTGGGCTGTTCTCGGGGCTGTTCTGGGCGTCAGTCACGGTGGTCCAGTATAGCGGTTCAGTACAGCGGTCCGGGCAGGTGGACCGGGATCCGGGACCGCACCAGCCTGGTGAACCTCTTGGCGTAGGGGACGTCCCGCAGCACCAGCGGGCGGCCACCGCCGCGCAGGTAGACCGCCACGTCCGAGCCCTTGTGCCGGACGTCGACGACCTGAGCCATGGGCACCTCGCCGACCTGGCTGCGCATGTGCCCGGTGGCGGTAACCAGACGGCGGTCGGTGAGGATCATCCGGCTGCGGCTGCGGAACAGCAGGTGCCGCACACACCGGCGCCAGCTCAGCCACACCCAGACCACCAGCAGCAGGCGGCGTCCCCACACCGCGGCGGTGGCGGTCCCCGAGTCCTCGGAGCCGACCAGGTCCGGGACCTCGGCGATGTTCGGGGGGACGAAGCCCTGCCACCGGGTGGCGAGGTCCGCCAAGTAGGCGTCGACCAGGCCGATCCCCAGCCACACGATGCCGGTGATCACCACGAACTCCAGGACGGGGTACAGGGTGGAACGGCGGGACGGGCTGAGTTCGGCGAGGACCTCCTCGTCACGGGCGAAACGGATCTTCGGCATGGTCCCTACGCCCCGGCCGGCCGGAGGTGGACGACGTCGCCGGCGGTCACGGTGCGGCGCTCCCCGGTACCGGCGACCTCGATGACCAGTTCGCCGTGGTCACCCAGGTCCACGGCGGTGCCGGTGACGGTGGACCCGCCCGGGAGTTCGGCGCGGACCCGGGTCCCCAGGGTGCAGGAAAGTCCACGGTATCGCCGGTGCAGGTCCGCGAGCGCGTCGCCGCCGGAGCGCCATGCCGCGTCGACGGCGAGCAGCTGCCTGATCTCGGCGGCGGCCAGGGCCTCCCGGCCGTGGGTGTCGGAAATGGGAGCGCCCTGCAGGATCATCGAGGTCGCGGCGTCCAGCCCGGCGTCGGCGAACTCCTCCGTGGTGAGCGAGGTGTTCAGTCCCACCCCCGCGATGATCGCGGGCGGGTCGACGCTGGCCGCCTCCACCAGGATCCCGGCGAGTTTGCGGTATCCGTGCGGCGCGTCCGTGTCCAGCACCACAACGTCGTTCGGCCATTTCAGCACGGCATCGACGCCGAACCCGCGGGCGGCCTCGGCGATCGCCACGCCGACGAACAACGGCAGTTCCCCGAAGCGTTCCGGGGTCACCTGCGACGCGTCCGGACGCAGCAGCGCACTGAAGATCACCTGCGCCCCCGACGGCGCCGACCACGGCCGCCCCAGACGTCCGCGGGCGGTCACCTGCTCCTCGGCGAACCGGACCGTCCTGTCGGCCGGGGCAGCACCTCCGCTGTCCCGGTAGGTCCCGGCAAGGTCGGTGTTCGTCGATCCGGTCGTCCCGGTGCAGACCAGATCACCCACGGGAACACCCTCCAGACGTGCGCGGATGCGGTCCGCGTCCATCGGGGACCGTGACGGGTGCGGGGCGGAAGTGTCGTCCATGGCCACCAGAATAGCCACAGGACCGGTATGTGCTTCTACACTGTAGGCCATGACTTCACCCACCTCTGCGCCGCAGCAGGCCGACATGTCCACCACAGCGGGCAAGCTCGAGGACCTCCGGAGCCGACTGGCGGAGACCGCCGCACCCGTCGGAGGGGCCGCCGTCGAGGCCGTTCACGAGGCAGGACGGCTCACCGCCCGCGAGCGGGTGGAGCACCTGCTCGACGACGGCTCCTTCGTGGAGATCGACGCCCTGGCCCGCCACCGCTCGACCTCCTTCACCATGGAGCGTTCACGGCCCGTCTCCGACGGCGTGGTCACCGGCTACGGCACGGTCGACGGGCGCCAGGTGTGCGTGTTCTCGCAGGACGGGACCGTGTTCGACGGTGCCGTCGGCGAGGTCCACGCCGAGAAGCTGATCAAGGTCATGGAGCTGGCACTGCGCTCCGGCGTGCCGCTGGTCGGGGTGCACGACTCCACCGGCGCACGTGTGAAGGAGGGCGTGGTCTCGCTCGGTATGTCGGCCCGGCTCTACCGGCTGCGCGCACAGCTCTCCGGGGTGGTGCCGCAGATCTCCGTCGTCGCCGGCCCGACCGCGGGCACGGAGGCGCACCAGCCCGCCCTGGCGGATCTGGTGGTCATGGTGGAGGGGGCGTCCTCGCTGTACCTGACGGACCCGGAGATCACCGGACGCGTCGTGGGCGAGGAGGTCACCGCCGATGACCTGGGCTCCGCCGCGGTGCATGCGTCGGTCACGGGCACCTCGCACCACACCGCCGCCGACGACCGGTCCGCACTGGAGTTCGTGCAGACCGTGCTGGGGCACCTGCCGTCGAACAACCGCTCGGTGGCCCCGTCAGGTCCCGCCGACGCCGATGCCGACACCGCCCCCCTCGACACGCTGGTCCCCGATTCCCCGCTCGCCGGCTACGACGTCCGGGACGTGCTCGCCGGAATCGTCGACCCCGCGTCCTTCCTGGAACTGCAGCCCGACTACGCGGGCAACATCCTGACCGGTTTCGCCCGGATCGCGGGACGCACCGTCGGCCTGGTCGCCAGCCAGCCCTTGGTCCTGGCCGGGGCGCTGGACGCCGCGGCGTCCGAGAAGGCCGCCCGGTTCATCCGCACCTGCGACGCCTTCAACATCCCGCTGGTCTTCCTGGTGGACTCCCCTGGCTTCCTGCCCGGCTCCACCGAGGAGCGCGGGGGCCTGCTCCGCCGCTCCTCCGCGCTGATCTACGCCGCCGCCGAGGCGACCGTGGGCATCCTCACGGTGGTCACCCGCAAGGCGTACGGGACGTCCTACATCGCACTGGGATCGAAGAACATCGGCGCCGACCTGGTCTTCGCCTGGCCGAGCGCCCAGATCTCCAACGCGGACGCGGAGAACACCGTCGCCGCCGTCCACGCCGATGCCCTGGCCAAGGCCAAGCGCCGCAAGAAGGACGTGGCCGCCCTGACCGCCGAGCTCACCGAGGAGATCGAGCGGACCCTGGTCAACCCCTACGCCGCCGCCGAGCGCGGGTACGTCGACGCCGTGATCACACCGTCGCACACCCGGGCACAGCTCATCGACGGCCTGGGCCTGCTGGAGCGCAAGGTCGTCGATTCACCCGCCCGCAAGCACGGCAACCTGCCACTCTGACCGCAGCAACCGCTGTAGAGGAGATCCCCATGACCGTCCCCTTCACCGTCGTCAAGGGCTCACCCGACGAGGCCGAGACCCGGGCCATCGGCGAGGCCCTGTCCACCCTGGTCGCCGAGGCCGCGGCATCGGCCGCCGCCCGCGGGGTGGACGCCCGGGAGCGCAACCGCATCGACGCCCGCACCACCTCCCGCGGGATGTGGGGAACCCCCCGTGAACAGCTGTCCGGCGTCCGGTTCAACCCCACCGGTTTCCGTGGCTGAGCCGGACACCCCACGCATCGTCCTGGCGTCGTCCTCCCCGTCGCGGCTGTCCATCCTGCGTACCGCCGGGGTGGAACCGCTGGTCCTGGTCCCGGGCGTGGACGAGGACGCCGCGGTGGCCGAACTCAGCAACCCGTCAGCGACCGAGGTCGTGACCCATCTGGCGGCAGCGAAGGCCCGCGCGGTCATCGACCAGTTCGCCGACTCCATCCCGGACGGCAGTGTGGTCATCGCCGGTGACTCCATGCTGCTGCTGGACGGTGAGCTGCAGGGCAAGCCGCACACGGTCGAGCGCACGATTGACCGCTGGCGGCGGCAGCGCGGGAAATCAGCCACCCTGATCACCGGGCACGCTTTCGTCCACGCCACGTCGGGCCCCACCGCAGCCGGACGTTCCCCCGGGCCGTTCTCCCCGGTCACGACGGGCGCCAGCGAGACCGTCGTGCACTTCGCGGACGCCTCCGACCGTGACATCGCCGCCTACGCGGGGACCGGCGAGCCGCTGGCCTGCGCGGGTGCCTTCACCCTGGAGGCGTTGGGTGGCTGGTTCATCGACCGGATCGAGGGGGACCCGTCGAGTGTGATCGGACTGTCCCTGCCGGTCGTCCGGGGGGCGCTCTACGACGCGGGGCTCGCGGTCTCCGACTTCTGGAACCGGTAGCCCGCCCCACCTGTTCGAACGTGAAGGAAGCCACACTTTGCCCCTGGATTCCCCGTCGATCACGAATCAGCGGCCTGGGACGGTTAGAATGCACGTGACGACATGAAAGGCGGTGCCCCACGTGGGAATCGAACTTGACCCCAACCCGCAGCTGCACCAGTACGCCCATCCGGAGAAACTCGTGACGAGTTCCTGGCTGGGCGCGAAACTGGGTGGCCCCGGGCTGAAGGTGGTGGAGTCGGACTCCGACCCCATCCTCTACAACATCGGACACCTCCCCACCGCCATCCGCATCGACCTGCACGAGGACCTCGGTGATCCGGTCACCCGCGATTTCGTCGACGGCGCGGCGTTCGCCGCACTCATGGACTCCAAGGGCATCACCCGGGACGACACCGTGGTGGTCTACGGGGACGACTCGAACCTGTGGGCCGCCTACACACTGTGGGTCCTCGAGCTCTTCGGGCACCCGGACGTCCGGCTGCTCGACGGCGGGCGGGACGCCTGGATGCAGGACGAGAGGGAGACGTCCTACGACGCTCCCCCCGCCCCCACGACCGGGTACCCGGAGATCGAGCGGGACGACACCAGCCACCGGATCTTCGTCGACGAGATCCGTGCCAACCACGGGAGCGGACTCCAGCTGATCGACATGCGCGACGCGGAGGACTTCATCGGCGTCAGGAACACCGGCGCCGCCAGCCGTTCCGGCCACATCCCCGGGGCGATCAACATCCCGCAGCGTGCCGCAGTGCACCCGAACCACCGCTTCCGTGGCCGCGGGGAGCTGGAGGAGACCTTCGGCGGGCTCGAGGCGTCCTCGACCACCGTCCCGTACTGCCACGCCGGGGAGCGCGCCGCGCACCTGTGGTTCGTCCTGCACCACCTTCTCGGGTGGGAGAATGTGCGGGCCTACGACGGTTCCTGGCTGGAATGGGGCAACATGATCCGTATGCCCATCGCGACCGGTGCGTGAACCGTCCCTGAAACGGGCCGCGGTTGCAGCGCGATTGTTCGTGTTGGAGAGTGTCGGACTGAATAGTAACGTCATCGTTTTGTTGTGGCGTCCGTGAGTCGTCTGTGTAGGCAAGTGTGAGGAGAGAACGTGCCGGTAGAGTTCCGGAAGTTGTCGAAGGTGCTGATCGCCAACCGTGGCGAGATCGCCGTCCGGGTCATCCGGGCCGCCCGTGACGAGGGCATCGCCTCCGTCGCGGTGTACGCCGAACCCGACGCCGACGCCTCCTTCGTCCGGATGGCCGACGAGGCCTTCGCCCTCGGCGGTGCCACCTCCGCGGACTCCTACCTGGACATCGGCAAGATCCTCGATGCCGCGGAGCGCTCCGGCGCCGACGCCGTCCACCCCGGCTACGGGTTCCTCTCCGAGAACGCCGACTTCGCCCAGGCAGTCGAGGATGCCGGGCTGACCTGGATCGGGCCTCCCCCGGACGCCATCCGTGAACTCGGCGACAAGGTCACCGCACGCGCCTACGCCGAGAAGGTCAACGCGCCGATGGTGCCGGGCTCCAGGGATCCGGTCCGCGACTCCCGGGAGATCACCGATTTCGCGGAGCAGCACGGCCTGCCCGTCGCGGTGAAGGCCGCATTCGGCGGCGGGGGACGCGGCATGAAGGTCGCGCACACCATCGGGGAGATCCCGGAGCTCTTCGAGTCCGCGACCCGTGAGGCGGAGAAGGCCTTCGGCCGCGGCGAGTGCTTCGTGGAGCGCTACCTCGACCGCGCCCGGCACGTGGAGTGCCAGGTCGTCGCCGACGTCCACGGCAACTACGTGGTGGTCTCGACCCGTGACTGCTCCCTGCAGCGCCGCTTCCAGAAGGTGGCGGAAGAGGCACCCGCCCCCTTCCTCACCGAGGAGCAGGACGCACGCCTGCGCGAGTCGTCGAAGGCGATCCTGCGCGAGGCCGGCTACCACGGTGCCGGCACGGTGGAGTTCCTCGTCGGGTCGGACGGCCTGATCTCCTTCCTGGAGGTCAACACCCGCCTGCAGGTCGAGCACCCGGTGTCCGAGGAGGTCGCCGGCTGGGACCTGGTCCGCGAGCAGTTCCGCATCGCCGAAGGCCGCGAACTGTCCCGCACCTGCGATCCGGAGCTGCGCGGGCACGCCATCGAGTTCCGCATCAACGGGGAGGACGCCAGCGCCAACTTCATGCCGCACCAGGGCACCCTGACCGCCTACCGTGAGCCCTCGGGCCCGGGTGTGCGGGTCGATTCCGGTGCGGAGCAGGGCATGGTCATCGGCGGCCAGTTCGATTCGATGCTGGCCAAGCTCATCGTCACCGGCGAGGACCGGGACCAGGCGCTGGCCAGGGCCCGCCGCGCTCTCGACGAGTTCGTTGTGGAGGGGCTGCCGACGGTAATCCCGTTCCACCGTGCCGTGCTGGACGATCCGGCGTTCACCGGCGATTCGCTGCAGGTCTACACCCGCTGGATCGAGGACGAGTGGGACAACCGGCTCGCGCCCCACAGGGACGCTGACGCCGACGACGCCGGGGATCCTGCGGCCGTCCCGCCGCGCCGCATCGCCGTCGAGGTCGACGGACGCCGCGTGGAGGTGTCCGTCCCCGGGGATCTCGTCGGCACGGACAACCCGGCACGCCGCAGGACCCGCAGGTCCTCCGGACGCCGCGAGGTCAAGGTCTCCGGTGACACCGCCGTCTCCCCGATGCAGGGCACCGTGGTCACCGTGATGGTGGAGGACGGTGCAGAGGTCGCCGAGGGTGATCCGCTGCTCGTCATCGAGGCGATGAAGATGGAGAACTCCGTGAAGGCCCACAAGCCCGGAACGGTCTGCGAACTCACCGTCACCGCCGGCGACGGTGTGACGAAGTCCCAGCCGCTGCTGAAGATCCAGTAACCCCGAAAGGCGCACGCGCTATGGTCGACAGGCTGAGCAACCTCTTCCGTCCCGGCCGGCCCAGCCACTCCCGCAACGGGAAGCGGGGCTACGTCCTGTCGCTGGACCAGGGGACCACGTCCACCCGTGCGATCGTCTTCGACGCGGTCGGCTCCATCGTGGACGTCAGCCAGCTGGAGCACCGGCAGATCTTCCCGCAGCCGGGCTGGGTCGAGCACGATCCGGAGGAGATCCGGCTCAACGCCCGACGGGTGATCGGGGACGTGGTCGCCCAGTCGGACATCGGCACCGAGGACATCGCCGGACTGGGGATCACGAACCAGCGCGAGACGACCGTCATCTGGGACCGCACGACCGGGAAGCCGGTCTACAACGCCATTGTCTGGCAGGACACCCGGACCGGTGAGTACTGCGAACAGCTCGAGGCCGAGCACGGCGAGATGTTCCGCGGGCGCACCGGCCTCCCGGTCTCCACGTACTTCGCCGGGCCGAAGATCCGCTGGATCCTCGACAACGTGGAGGGCGTCAGGGAACGTGCCGAGCGTGGCGAGCTGGCGTTCGGGACGATGGACGCCTGGATCATCTGGGAACTGACCCGGAAATCCCGGCGGTCCGGCAACAACCGCCGCTCCCGGGCGCGGCACGTCACCGACGTGACCAATGCGTCCCGGACGATGCTCATGGACCTGCGCACCCAGAAATGGGACCCGGAGCTGTGCGAGGCGATGGGGATCCCGATGTCGCTGCTTCCGGAGATCGTGAGTTCCTCGGAGGTCCTGGGCCGGGTGCAGCGCTCCGGCCCGGTCAACGGTGTCTCCATCGCCGGCATCCTCGGCGACCAGCAGGCCGCCACCTTCGGCCAGGCGTGCACGGAGCCGGGCGAGGCGAAGTGCACCTACGGCACGGGGAACTTCCTGCTGATGAACACCGGCACCGAGCCACAAACCTCCGAACACGGCCTGATCAGCACCATCGCCTACCGGATCGGGAACCAGCCGGCCGTGTACGCCCTGGAGGGCTCGGTGGCCGTCACCGGCTCGCTGGTGCAGTGGCTGCGGGACAACCTGGGACTCTTCAGGACGTCGTCCGACATCGAGCCCCTGGCCCGCAGTGTGGAGGACAACGGGGGGTGTGTGGTGGTCCCGGCGTTCTCCGGGCTGTTGGCACCGCGGTGGGAGCCGGATGCCCGCGGGGTGATCGCCGGGCTCACGCGCTACGTGACGAAGGCGCACATCGCCCGGGCCGCCCTGGAGGCCACCGCGTTCCAGACCCGCGAGGTGGTGGACGCGATGAACGCTGACTCCGGTGTGCCGCTGACGCACCTGCGCGCCGACGGCGGCATGGTGGTCAACTCCCTGCTGATGCAGTTCCAGGCCGACCAGTTGGGCGTACCGGTCACGGTGCCGAGGATCACGGAGACCACGGCGTTGGGGGCGGCCTACGCCGCCGGTCTGGCCGTGGGCTTCTTCGAGGGGGTGGACGAGATCCGCGCCCTGTGGCAGGAAGAGCACAGCTACATGCCGGACGCCTCGGCCGACGAACGCGACGCCGCCTACGCACTGTGGAACAAGGCCGTGGGCCGCACGCTCGACTGGGCGTGAAGGACTCCTCCCGTTCCACACCGGTGTTCTAGACTGGGCACATGTCCCCCGACCCTGACCAGTCCGGCCGGCCCGACCCGTCCCACCGCACAGTGCGCATCGGGGATTCCGAGCGCGACAACGCGCTGTCGATCCTCGCCGTCCATTTCGCCGACGGGCGCCTGTCACTGACCGAGTACGACGAACGGTGCAGGGACGCTGCCGCCGCACTGACCCGGGATGAGTTGGACGTCCTGTTCACCGACCTGCCCGTCCTGCCGAATCAGCAGGCGGGGGCGGCTGGAGCTCCGGGGTCGGACCTGACCGTCTACTCGGCCGGCGAGATCGCCGAACAGCACAGGCGGGGGTCGCGGCCACGGGCGGGGATCATGGGGCTGGCGACGATCGGCGCCTTCGGAGCCGGACTGGTCTTCGATGCCCCGGCGGTACTGCTGATCATCCCGGTCGTGTTCATCCTGTTGTACGTGATCAAGATCGGCCCGGAGTCCTGGCACACCCCCAGCCCCGAGGCACTGGAACGGTCCCGGGTGCGCAAGCAGCGCCGGGAACACCAGCTGGAACTCGAGGAGCGTGCGCACACCCAGCAGCTCGAACTGGAGGACCGGAAGGCGCAGCGCAAACTGAAGCAGTCCGAGATGGGGACCGAGGCCATGGACCTGGCGCAGCGGGCGATGAAGGGTGCCACCGGCATGTTCAAGGGGCGTGGCCGCGGCGGCAGGGGCACTGGCCAGTAACTTTCGCACCGCCCGCGGTCACCTGCCGGATGCGACCTGGGGGTTTACCGGGAGCCACGCCGCGGCCGGTGCGAAAGTCAGGTCGGCGAGCCCCTACAACGCCAGGGTGTCCAGTTCCACCCGCCCGAACTGCTCGACGACCCCGGCGAACAGCCGGACCCCCACCGGGATGCAGGCCTCGTCGAAGATGATGTTGGGCTGGTGGAGGTCGGGCTTGTCGCCCTGCCCCGTCCATGCGCCCAAACGTGCCATCGCCCCGGGGACGTGCTCCAGGTACCAGCTGAAGTCCTCCCCGCCGCTGGACTGCGGTGCCTCCTGGAGCGCGTAGGGGTCGACGTCCTTCACCGCCTGCGCCATGACCGCGGTACAGGCGTCGTCGTTGGTCACCGGGGGCACACCCTTGGTGTAGCGGATCTCCGCGGTGGCCCCGGTCGGGGCGAGGACCTGCTCCACCAGCTCGGGGAACAGCGTGTCCAGGGTGCGCCACACCGAGGGACTGCCGGTCCGCAGCGTCCCGAGGAGTGTGCTCTCCTGGGGAATGGCGTTGAACGCCGAGCCACCGTTGACCGCGCCGAAGGTCAGGACAGTGCCGGTACGCGGGTCCACCCGGCGTGACAGCAGCCCGGGGAGCTGGGTGATGAGCAGACCGACGGCGTAGATCACGTCCGACGTCAGGTGCGGACGGCTGGTGTGGCCGCCGGGTCCGCGCACGATCAGCTCCACCACGTCGGTGGCCGAGGTGATGGCCCCGGTCTTCACGCCGATCTGCCCGGCGCGCAGTTTCGGCTCGGCGTGGACGGCGAAGATGTGGCTTACACCGTCCAGCGCCCCGGCACGGATGACGTCGGTGGCACCGCCGTCCAGCACCTCCTCGGCGGGCTGGAAGATGCAGCGCACCCGCTGTTCCAGGCCGCGCTCCCGGTCGTAGTCCGCCAGTGCGCAGGCCAGGGCGAGCACCACGGTGGTGTGGATGTCGTGGCCGCAGGCGTGCATCACCCCCTGGTTCGTCGAGGCGAACTCCAGGCCGGTGACCTCGTTCAACGGCAGGGCGTCGATGTCGGCGCGGAAGGCGATGTAGGGCGTGTCCGCTCCCGGCGCACCCCCGATGTCGACCACGGCACCGGTCCCGGGCAGGCGGCGTGGCTCAAGGCCCGCCTCGGTCAGCCGGTCGATGACGAACCCGGTGGTCCCCGTCTCCCTGTGCGACAGCTCAGGATGGGAGTGCAGGTGGCGCCGCCAGCCGATCACCCGGTCGTGGTTGTCGACGATCCAGGCGGCGACGGCGTCTGCCACCGGGCCGGTGTCGGCGGAACCAGGTGTGCTCACTTTGGGCGGTGCTCCTCGGTAGATAGACAGTGCAGTTCATCCTAGCCACCACCACCGCGCGGGTACACACCCGCTCCCCTTCATCCTCCGAATGTCCCACCCACGTCCTATGCTGGTGGGCATGACTGAACCTGATCAGCTCGCGGTGGACGCATCACAGGAACTGGCCCGGCGCACCGGACGGGACAGCCACGACGTTGCCGTCGTCCTCGGCTCCGGGTGGCGTCCTGCGGCGGACGTCCTGTGCGGGGGCAGCACCGTCACCGAGTTCCCCATGGCCGACCTGCCCGGATTCCTTCCACCGACGGCGGAGGGGCACGGGGGGACGGTCCGCAGCCTGGAGATCGCCGGACGCAGTGTCCTGATCCTGCTGGGACGGACCCACGGCTACGAGGGCCACCCCCTGTGGCGGACGGCCCACGCGGTGCGGACCGCCGCAGCGGCGGGGGTGTCCACGGTGGTGCTCACCAACGCGGCCGGTGGCCTGACGGAGGGGATGAGCGTCGGCGAGCCGGTGCTGATCAGCGACCACCTGAACCTGACCGGACGCACCCCCCTGGCCGGCGCGCAGTTCGTGAACCTGGTGGACGCCTACTCCCCCACGCTGCGCAGCCTGGTCAAGGAGCTGCGGCCGGGGATGCGGGAGGCGGTGTACGCCATGATGCCCGGTCCGCAGTACGAGACCCCGGCGGAGATCGGCATGCTGCGCACCATCGGTGCGGGCCTGGTCGGGATGTCAACCGTGTACGAGACCATCGCCGCCCGCGCGGAGGACGTCGATGTCCTGGGGATCTCGCTGGTCACGAACCTCGCGGCGGGCATCACCGGGGAACCGCTGGACCACCGGGAGGTCCTGGCTGCCGGGAAGGCCGCCGCGACCGAGATGGGGACACTGCTGCGCGAGCTGCTGGAGAAGATCGCCGACGACACGACCGAGGAGCACGCATGAGCGACCACCTGACCTTCGGAACAGCCGGACTCCGCGCACCGGTGGGCCCCGGGCCGGACAAGATGAACGCCTCGACGGTGACACGTGCCACCGGCGGCGTTGCCGCGTGGCTGCGGAAGAAGCTGGAGGCGGAGGACAGCGGGCACAGCGGCCCGATCACCGTCGCCGTCGGCTACGACTCCCGCTACGGTTCCCACGCCATGGCCCGTGCCACGGCCGAGACCTTCGCCGGGGCGGGGTTCGACGTCACCCTTGTCGCCCACCCCTCCCCCACCCCGGTGCTCGCCTGGCTGGTGCGCCACCGCGGCCTGGACGCCGGGGTGCAGGTCACCGCCAGCCACAATCCGAAGGCGGACAACGGCTACAAGCTCTACCTGGCCGGGGGATCCCAGCTGGTCAGCCCCGCCGACCGGGAGATCGAGGCGCTGATCGCCACGCAGCCCGACGCGGCGGAGGTCCCACGGTCGACCACGGTGTCCCTGGACCTCGGTGCGGTCGAGGGCTACGTCGCCGCGGTCTCCGCCCCCCTGTCCTCCGGGGAGAACCATGTGCTGTCCTCTCGCCGCGGCCTGCGGGTGCTGTACACCGCCCTGCACGGTGTGGGCGGGTACGCGCTGGAGGAGACGTTCCGCAAGGCAGGGTTCCACCGCCCCTCCACCGTGGTGGCGCAGCGGTGGCCGGATCCGGAGTTCCCCACGGTGGATTTCCCGAACCCGGAGGAGCCGGGCACGTGCGACCTGCTGCTGTCCGCCGCGTCCAACGGCGACCCTGCCGACCGTCCGGACCTGCTGGTCGCCCTCGACCCGGACGCCGACCGGTGCATGATCGGTATCCCCGACCCCCACGAGCCCTACGGCTACCGCATGCTGCGCGGGGACGAGACCGGGCCGCTGCTGTCGCGACGCGTGGTGAAGCGCCACGACTCCGCCAACGACGGCGCCCCGGCCCCGGTGGTCGCGACGACGGTGGTGTCGTCCTCCCTGCTGGGACGCATCGCCGCAGCGGAGGGCTGGGACTACCGGGAAACCCAGACGGGGTTCAAGAACCTGGCCCGGGCCGCGGACAACGCGGTCGGCAGCCTGGCCTTCGCCTACGAGGAGGCGATCGGGACGTGCCCCTTCCCCGGCATCGTCGCCGACAAGGACGGCATCGCCACGGCACTGGTGGCCGCCACGTGGGCCGCGGAGCTCAAGGCACAGGGCCGGACGCTGCGTGAGGAACTGCAGAAGGTGGACGAGGAGTACGGCCCGGTGCGTACGGCCCAGGTGTCCGTGCGGTGTGCATCACCGAAGGCCGCGGCGGCGCTGGTGGAGCAGTGGGCGTCGGACCCGCCGGCGGAGTTCGGCGGGGCCGGCCCGTCCTCCGCGGTCTCGGCCACCGCGTTGGACGGCCAGGATCCGTCGTGCGGCCTGCGCCTGGTGTGGCAGGACGGGGACCTGGACTACCGGGTGATCGCCCGGCCCTCGGGCACGGAGCCGAAGGCGAAGTTCTACCTGCAGGTCGCCGGGGAGCTGTCGTCGTCGGACGACCCCGCAGGTTCCGTCGGGGACGTGACCGCGGCCCTGGAGGAGCTGACCGCTCTGGTGCACCGGCTGACCGCCCAGGGGTGACCTGACAAGGCGCGCTCACCGCCTGCGCTGGCGACCCAGCTCGCCCAGCCTTCCCGCTCTCGGTGTGCCCGCCGAACGCTCCGCACAGGAAATTCTTCTACGCCGGTGCACACTGATGGGCGCTGAGCGGCGCTGAGCGAGCACCGGCGTAGAACAATCTTGCCCTATGCACCTACGTTGGTGGATATGCCCATTTCCGGATCAGGCTGCTGAGGAATTTTCCTCGACTCCGCCCCGTGGCCCGTAACCGCCCGTTAGGCTGCTTGCTGAGTATTCACTGACGTCCTACCGAGAGGTTCTCCAACGATGCGCTCAGCCTCACGCGCCGCCACCCGTACTACCGCACTCGCCGCCGCCGTCACCGCGGCCCTGGCCCTCGCCGCCTGTGGTGATGACAGCGGAGACGACAACAGTCCGACCTTCACCGCTCCGGAGACGACGGAGACCACCGAGGCAGAGACCACCGGGTCGACGACGGAGGAGACCTCGGAAACCTCCGCGGAGAACAGCCTGGAGTCGTCTGCCCCCGGGAGCGTCGGCGCATCGGAATCCGCCAGCGCCGACGACGAGCCGACCGAGGCTGCCGCGTCAGGCGACAGCACGGGTGATGTCGAGATCACGGTGACTGCGCCTGAAGACAGCGGATTCGGGAAGGACACCATCATCAAGACCGGGCAGACCACATACGAGATGACCGGGGACTACCCGACGTACGACTACATGGAGGAGCTCCCCGCCGTCGGTTGGCAACCGAACGGTGAGCTGCAGGACTGCTCCACCACGGTCACCTACTCCTCCGAGGACGCCACGGAGATCGCCCAGTACCGCACCCAGTCCTGTGACAACAGCGTCAGCGAGGGCGACTCCTCCAGCGACTACGAATGGCTGGACCGTGGCCCGCTGCCGAAGCAGGGGTCCGAGGCTCCGATCACCATCACGGTCGAGATCGAGTCCGGTGGCGACACCGTCGAGGGCGAGACCACGATCAGCCTGCGCAACCCGAACAACTACCGCTAGATCCCGTCCAGGTCGATGTTCCGCGGACCGTAGAGCCGGTCACCCGCGTCGCCGAGCCCGGGAACGATGTAGGCGTCCTCGTCCAGGGACGGATCGATCGTGGCGGTGACCAGACGCTTCACCGGGTAACCGGAGTCGCGGACCGCGTCCACACCGGGCACCGCGGAGACCATGCACACCACCGTGATGTCGGTGGCGCCGCGTCCGGACAGCAGACGCAGCGCGTGCAGCAGCGATCCGCCGGTCGCCAGCATGGGGTCGACGAGGAAGACGCTGCGTCCGGACAGGTCGTCCGGGAGAGCCTCCAGGTACGGCACGGGTTCGTGGGTCTCCTCGTCGCGGGCCATGCCCAGGAACCCGACCTGCGCGTCCGGGATCATGGCGAGGGCGGGGTCGATCATGCCGAGCCCGGCCCGGATGATCGGCACGATGATCGGCGGGTCTGCGAGACGCCGTCCGGTCGCGGTCGCCACCGGGGTCTCCACGTCGAATGTCTCGGTCCCGAGGTCGCGGGCCGCCTCGTAGACCAGCATGGTACCGAGGTCGGCCAGGGCCCCACGGAACGCGACGTTGTCGGTGCGGGCGTCCCTCATGATGGTCAGTCGGGACGCGGCGAGCGGGTGGTCGACTTCGATTATCTCCATGCTCCCCAAAATAGTCGACGAACCGGGGAACCTCAGCACACCCCCGCGGAGTCTATCTAGCCATGGCACTCCCACAGGCATTCCAGAGCGACTCATTGACAGCGGACCCCGAGGCGTTGGCGGCGGCCGCGGAACGGGCGGGCACCATCGCCGACCAGCTGGGCGGCAGCTCCACCAGCGGTGGCGTCAGCGTCAGCACCGGGGAGGACATGGTGCTGTCCGCCCCGGTCCCGCAGGCCGCGGCCTTCTCCGCCGCGCTGGCGACCGCGCGTAGTAACCAGTCACGCACCCTCGACGGTTTCGCCGGATTCTACCGGCAGAGCGCATCCTCCCTCGCCGCGACAGCCCACCAGCTCAGGAGGGGCGAGGACGTGTCGGCGGGCGGCTTCATCTCGATGGCCGGCGGTGCTGGTACGGGTGCGGGGGGTCGGTGGTCATGACCGATCTCCTCTCCCTCGTGGAACCGGTCCGGCAGTTGGTCCCCGCCTCCGCGGTGCCCGGTCGACATCCGCTGGCCGGACTGCTGGAGAGTCCCGGCGCCGCCACGCTGGCCACTGCCCTGGTGGAGCAGGCACCCGCGCTGGTGGATGCCGCACTCACAGGGACAGCCGGCACCGTGGCGGTCTCCCGTCTGGGAGATGCGGGGCGCGGCGCCGTGGAGCTGATGCAGCTCTCCCGCGATGTGGAGGCGGTCGCCCTGGAAGGTGTCGCGGCGGTGGAGCGGGCGGCGGCGGACATCACCCTGATCGCCAGCGATTGTGTCCGTGAGGTGGTCACCGCGGTGGCAGTGGCCCCGTTGTCTCCGGCCACCTCCACCGTGGCCCTGGAGATCGGCTGCCGGCACCTGGCCCGCGCCCACAGTCGACTGGACGCCCTCGGTGCCGAACTCGGTGAGCTGACCTCGCGGGTGGAGTCGATCGACGGTGTTCTGCCGGGCGTCCCGTCCATGCCGGGGACGCCACCGGACCACACCGTTGCACAGGACAGCCCAACGCCGACCGGAAGCCCCACGTCCGGCACCGGTGAGTCGGACACCGCCGACGGGGACGGCGCATCCGGCACCGAGACCGCGGCGGTCGCCGGCGCACCCTCGCCGGAGGCCGCCGCAGCCGTCGAGGCCGCACAGACCGAGCTGGGCACGCCCTACGTGTGGGGTGGCACCACACCTGGGGCCGGCTTCGACTGCAGCGGCTTCACCCAATGGGCCTACGCACAGGCCGGGGTGGACATCCCGCGCACCGCAGACCAGCAGGCCGTTGGTCCGCAGGTGTCCGCCGATCAGCTCGCCCCCGGCGACCTGGCTGTGTGGGACGGGCACGTCGCCATGGTCACCGGCGACGGCCAGATGATCGAGGCCGGGGACCCGGTGCAGGTAAGCCCGGTGCGCACGGAGAACATCGGGATGAACTTCCTCGGCTTCTACCGGCCGACGGGATAGGGGATGACCATGCAGCGGCACCAACGGCACCGGGGACTGGCACGGATCACCTCGACCCCGCCGACACCGGAGTACAACGTCCAGCAGTTCCTCGGCGAACCCCCACCGACTGTCCCGCCGGTGCTCACCTCCGAGTTGTTCGGCGAGCGCGCCCCACACCACGGTCCGGTCATCGACCGCAGCCGGTAGGGGCGCTAGAATCTGCGGTCATGGCAGACAATGGAATCGTCACCCTCGAACTCGAGACCACCGCCGGCACGTACTACACCCTGTGGGCGCCAGGATGGGTCTCCCGGGGCGAGGAGTGGCAGGCGTTCCTCGGCGATGATTCAGGGGTATTCGGGTTCGCCTCCCCCGCCGAGCTCCTGGCCTACATCGAGAACTCCTCGGCGCATGATCTCAGCGACCATCCGCGGTGGAAGGCGTTCCTGGAGGGGGCCGAGACCAAGGTCACCCCGAAGCTGGCCGGGCAGGTCAGCCTCGTCGAGCTGCCGAACAAACTGGCTGGGCGTCCCTCCTTCGAGAACACCCGCCTGGTGTCCAACGCCTTCCAGGTGCTCCGCTCGTTCGGGGTGGTGTGCGGCATCGAACGCATCAACCGCTGGTTCCGCGCCTACTCCATCCTGGGCAATGTGAGCCGCGGCCCCGACCACTACGCCGGCGAGAACGGTCTGAGCGAGTGGTCCAGCATCGGTTTCACGGTCCGCGACAACTGGGTGGAACTGGTCGACGCTGTGGACGAGAACCTGGTCACCCCGGATCTCGACGCCGGGGATGTGGAGGCCGCGCAGGAGCGCATCGACGCCCTGGACGCCACCGAGGCCGACGAGGAGACCGGCGACGACGACGCTGAACCGGAGGATGCGGAGAACGGGAAGGACGGGGCCGCTGCCGCCGCTGCAGGTGCTACCGCAGCGTCCGGAGCCGGGTCCGACGGGTCCGACGGATCCGACGACCCGGACACCGACCCCTACGACGACACCCCGTGGGGCGCGGCCGGCATCGACCCGATCCGGATCACCATTGACGGCACCACCGTCTACACCCTGCGCTGCTACATCGGTGACCGCCAGCCGGTGTTCCTGGGACGCCTCGGCGAGATCCACACGTTCCCGTCATCGCGCTCCCTGGTGCGCTGGATGATCGACGCGAAGGACCATGACCTCGCCGAGATGGAGACCTGGGGCGACCTGGTGACCCTGGCCAACGCCGGCGAGCTGGAGGTCACCGTGCACTCCTCCAACGTCTACGGGTTCACCGGCCTGCGGGACGACATCACCACCGGGATCGACGCGGTGGACACCGACCAGCTCGGGCGGGCCTACGAACTGCTGGCCGACGCCGCCGACTGGGCGAAGGACGACGGCGTGAACCAGGTCCTGCTGGCCTACCCCCGTCTGCAGGACTACGTCGCCTACATGCTGGGCTCCCCCTCGGCGGGCACCCCGACCGCCCCCTTCGACGAGGAGGCCAACGGCTGGACCCAGCTCGAGACGAAGCTGACGGAGCGCTTCACCAAGTTCTGATCACTCACTCCTGCCAGACGGTGTCGTCGTACCAGAAGTTGTCGAAGACGGCGAGATCCTCGTTGTCGTCGTCGCCGCTGAACCAGATGTCCGGACCCAGGAGCTCGATGACGCCACCGTCGACGTCGACCGAGTAGGCACCCTGCTCCACGTCGACCCAGCGGTCCATGTCCACGTCGCCGTCAACGGTTCCGCTGGCGAAGTCCGCTCGCATGTACAGGTCCCCGGAGTCCTCGTACATGCACACGACCACCGCGGAGCCATCACCCTCACCCGCGTAGACCCATGTGTCGCCGCCATCGCAGGACGCGTTGTCGTAGTCCTCGTAGCCGCTGTACCCGAGTCCGGGGGGCATGTCGCTCTCCTCTGCGCCCTCCCCATCATCGTCGAGGAGCCTGTCCTCGAACCCCTCCCCGGAACCGACGTCGGAATCCGTGTCCAATTCCAGGTCAGCACCCAACGAGTCGTCGTCGCTTTCGGTCTCGGAGGGTGCGAACGCGATACTGCCCCCGTCGGCGTCGTCGCCGCTGTCCCTGTTGAGGAACCACAGGCCGGCGGCCCCGGCACCGATCAGGGCGACGAGCGCGACAACGATGGTGACCACGACACCCCTGTTGCTCTTCTGCTGCGCCTGCTGCTCCGGGCCCTGCCCGTAGCCACCGCCCGGGTAGCCTGGCGGTGGCTGTTGGCCGGGGTACGGGTACTGTCCCTGGTCAGCACCGTAGGCCTGGTACGGATTCGGGTACTGCGGGTGCGGTGGCTGCTGCGGCGGCTGGCTCTGCTGCGGTTGCTGCGGCTGGCCGCCCCGGTTCCCCCACCCGTTGCTTCCCCAGTCATTGTTGCTCATGGTTATACCAACCTTCTGGAACTCTCCTCTGTTACCTAAGGAACAGTAGTATCACCCGCCGAACTACGGCACACCGGGTTCGATCCAGAAATGGCCGGTCCCGTCAGCAGGGACTCGAGTAGGACGTGTCGTCGTTGAGCAGCCGGGCATTCGTCCCCGGAGCGCTCGCCGCGGCCCGGCACAGTCCGGCTATGTCATCCCCGTAGTCGATCACGACCGGGTGGACATCGACGTCATCCACGGTGGCCCGGAGGGACGGGCAGTGCCCGGGCTCCAGTTCCACGGCGGCCGGGGAGGACGCCAGGGCGCCGTCGATCTCCTGCTGGAAGGTCGGGCTGTTCGCCATCACCGAGGACACGATCAGGACCCCACGGCCGTCACAGGCCAGGGACCCTGATCCTGACGGCACAGGCTCCTGGGCCGGGGCCGACGTCGTCGCCGCGGTCGTTTCGGCCGGTACCTCGGCCGGCACTGTGGCAGTGGTCCACGCCGGACCCGCGACGTCCTGCCCGTCCCCACCGGAACGCCAGAACATGACTGCGACCACCACCGCGGCGACGACGACAACGCCGACGGTCACGATGGTGGCCACGAACCAGCGTCCGCGTGACGGGGCGGACGTGCCCGGTGATCCCCCCGGGGCGCCCCGGAAGGCTGCCCCCATGAATCAGTCACCGGTCCGACTCACGGCTTTCACCTACGACAGCATCCTGCTGGTCCTGTGCGGCATCCTGCGCGACGTCCGGGCCATTCCCCGGAACCCCCGCATTCTCCGGCGCTGCGTCCGGCTGGAATGCGGCGGCGCCACCATCGGCGCCGGCTTCCCCGTCGGTCCCCGCCTTCTTCGTCCGGGCGGGGAACCAGGGGCCCTCACCGCGAATCGCGAAGTACACACCCAGGGCGGCGATCAGGACACCACTGACCAGGACAATGTACTGGCCCGGCCCCACCGAGGAGGTCGTTGCGTCGATGATCTGCTGGATCATCGCCTCACCCTCGGGACCCAGGTCCTGCGGAGTGCCCACCTGCTCCTCCGGCGTGATCCCGAGCGAGGTCACCAGACCGTAGATCGCGTAGCCGAGGAATCCCAGTCCGCTGATGGCAGCGACAACGCCACCGATGCGCCGCAGGGGCGTGATGGCCACCAGGCCGGCACCGACCAGGGCAACAACGACCAGCGCGATGGAGATCGAGAAGTACAGGCTGTCGAATGCACTCTCCGCCAGCCCCACGGACTCCATCTGGGCCTTGAACCCGCCGAAGCCGGACATCGAGATCTGCATCTGGTTGTCCTCGCCCTGGTCGACCACCAACCGGCCCCACCGCATCGACAGGCCGAACACCGACACCAGGGCCAGCACCGCCAGGGTGCCACCGACGATCAGCGGGTTGGTGGACAACGCCTTGATCTGGCCGCCCCGTGACGTCCCTGACGACACCGCGTCCGCGGGATCAGGGACAGGCTCGTTGCTCCACCTCCCCACGGTTTCCGTACCGGTCTCCTGCACCGGATCCTGCGTTGGTTCCTGCTGGTCAGTCGTGTCGTTCTTGTCTGCCATTCCTACTTCTCCGTCGCGGCGTCCGCGACCTTGTCCTGATTGTTTGCGGTGTCGGGGGCGACGATCCTGCGCACACCCCAGATGATCTCGTTGATGCCCAGCCAGGCGGCCACCCAGAACAGGGTGAACATCATGGCCTTCATGATGTGGAACACCGCGTCGAAGTCATCGCTTCCGGTGCTGAACAGAATGATCAACGGGTACAGCATCCCGACCACGATGACCGCCAGAATGCCGAGGTAGATCTTCGATTCGCTGCGGCTGCGTCCACCCACGCCCCACCTGCTCGTATCGAGCTGCGAGGTGCGCGAGGAACCCTGCGCCGCCTGCGGGTCGGATCCGAACCCGCCCAACGAGGACGGGTTGTCCGGCGTGTACGGCCCGGACGAGTACGGCGTGCCACCGAATCCACTGGAATCCTGCGGTGCGGACTGCTGCCAGGAGCTTCCGGACTGTGCGCGGTGCGCCCCGGACGAGCCGGCGGCGGCACCCGCCACCCCGGCGGCGCCCGCGGCGGCGGCCGTTCCCGCCGCCGCAGTGCCGGCCGACGGTCCACCTGAGCTGTCCCTGCCACCCTCCGGGTCATCCGTGCCGGACGGCGTTGCCGAAGGGGCATCGGGCCCGCCGGGAACCGAGACGGCGTCGACCACGGCGGTGTCGTCATCGCGGGCCCCGCTCACCGGACGTTCCTGAGAAGACTGTGAAGTCTGGTCGTCCGGGGTCTCGGTGGATGCCGGCTCCATCGACGACTCCGGAACCAGGGGCGAGGACGGTGAGTAGGAGGAGAACTCCTCCTGCCGCGTCGGGGCGGAGTACGGTGACGGCCCGGGTTCAGGCTCCGGCGCCGACGGGGCCCCGCCGGGCGGGGTCTTCGAGTCCGCCAGGTCGTGGAGCCAGCGGATGTTCACCACATCGTCCTGCCCGCCGTACAGGGCGGCCTCGTACACGTCACGCTTGTAGGGGTCCCCCAGGATCGCCAGTGCGGTCTCCAACTGGTCGATCTCCGGGGTGTCGCCGGTGTAGCCCTGACCCTTCAGGTCCGAGATACGACCACCCAGGATCTCGGAGATCCCGCTCGGCGGCATGTCCTTGTCAAGGTGAAGCTCGGTGTACAGGTCGTAGTTCGCCATAGGTTGTCCTCACGTTCTTGTGGTTGTTGGCTGTCGCTGACGGTCGACACGACCGACATGGTACTCAGCGATACCTTACCGCGACTAACTAGTGTAGGTGCTGGCCCTGCATTCCCGCTGTCAGCACACTGGCATTGACGTCACGAGCGACTCCGCGTCCACTCCGGAAAGAAGCAGTGCGAACCGCCCGCTGTCCTCCCCGCCCGGGATCTCCACGGTCTCCACGGTGCACCGGCTGTTGCTGAGTGTGGTCCGTCCGGACGCCGGCAGGTGGGACTCGCGGGCGTCGCCGTCCTTCCACGCCGGTCGCAGCCGGGAGAGGTAGGACGCAGTCCCCGTCACGGCATCCGCCGAGGGGGACCCACCGGTCGGCGGCACCTGCGGCTCCGGCTGACTGCTGCGGGGTCGGCCCCATCCATTACTGCTCATGCGGCGATTCCGGCACAGCCCGCTGACCCCCGGGGTCAGTACACAGGAATGTTCCCCACCACGGAGCCCGCGGAATCCGCCTGCTCCACGGTCGTTCCGTTCATCAGCATGGCGAACCTCGTGCGGTAGCCGTCCTCCGGGAACACCATCAACGAATCACCGGACAGGCTCGTGCGGATCATTCCGCCGTCGTGCCGCAGAAACTCGGTTCCACTGTCCGGAACGTAGGACGCCCGGGTGTCCTCGCCGCCGAAGTCGACCACGGCCATGGTCATCCCGGAGTCCGCGCAGACCACCCGGGCCGACTCCTCGCCCTGCGGCGTCTTCCCCTCGCAGTTCATGCCCCTCCAACCGTCCTGGTTCTGCCGCTCGGGCAGCAAGCCGGGGAAGGCATCGACGATCGTGGCGTCCTGGCTGTCCCACGCCGGGTGCAGGACCTGCCGGTACCCCAGCACGCCCAGCAGCCCGGTCGCCGCGGCGAGCAGCACCACGGTCGTCAGGACGGCGATGCGCCGCCGGGTGCGCTTCCTCGGTTGCCGGGGGTGCGGTGACTGCGTCGGCGGCTGCTGCGGCCCCCAACCCACCGGTACCGCCCTGGTCTGCGCCGTCGTGTCGCGACCGGGTCCACGGGTCGCGGCGACCAGCGCGTCCAGGAACGCGGTGGATGAGGCGAAGCGCTGTGCGGGATCGTTGTCCAGCGCGGTTCGGAGCACCGCGGTGATCCTGGAGACCGCTGCCGGGTCACGTACGTCGTCCGGCGACAGGTTCTGCGCGGAGAGTTCCGGCAACCGCCGGTTGCCCTGCCACGCGGACTGGCTCATCGTGTCGCGGAAGGCGGTGAGCGTGAGCATCTCCAGCGCGATGAGTGCCAGGGCGTACCGGTCGGTCGCCGCGTTGTAGTCGACCTCGTGCGCCCCGTAGGTGCTGGCCACGGTGTAGATCTCCGGCGCCATGTACTTCTGGGTCCCGATGACCAGTCCGGTGGAGGTCACGCGGGTCTCGTCTCCGACGATGCTGATGCCGAAGTCTGTGAGCACCGACGTGGTGGCCGGGTCCACCGGCAGCAGGATGTTCGCCGGTTTCAGGTCGCGGTGGACCACGGGCGGCGTCCTGGCGTGGAGGTGGTCGAGGGCGTCGGCGACCGGCCGCAGCACCGTGCCGACCTCCGCGGCAGTGTAGTGGGTGCCGGACGCCCGGTGTTCGGCGAGGGCATCCTCCAGATCGCCGCCGGGCTCGTAGTCCATCACGAAGTACGCGGTGTTCTCCACCTGGCTGGCATAGTGGATGTTCATCACCGCGGCATGTCGGATTCCGGCGAGAGTGCGCATCTCCGCAGCGAAACGGCGGTAGCCGTCACCGGTGGACACCGCTTCGGGGCGGATCACCTTCACCGCGACCCAGCGCTCCAGGTTCTGGTCGTAAGCGCGGAAGACCTGCCCCATCCCTCCGTTGCCGATGAGGCTGAGCTGGGTGAGACCGTGCTTGCGCTGCAGTTCCCCCGCAAAGCCGTCGGCCCCGGCCGCCTGCTCGACCCAGCTCATCCGCCGTTGTCCTCCGAGCTCCAGGTGAAGCTGCGGCCGGAGCGCTCGTTGCCGTCGGCGGTGAGGACCCGGACACCGTCGTGGCTGATCTCGATGCGCAGGGACCCGGTCGGGTAGGTCTCCCAGGCTCCGTTGCCCGTGCGGTCCGGGTCGATGTCGTGCTCGGCACCGCCGTCGTTGTAGAACCCTCGGTAGTACAGCCCACCGCGTTCGCCGACCCGGCAGATCACCGCCCGGTCCTCACCGTTGGTCCCGGCGAAGATCCACTGGTCATTGCCGTTGCAGCGCGCCTCGGGCACGCCGCGGAACCCCTGGCTGGTGACGGTGTCGCCGCGCAGGTCACCGTCAGCGTCACCGTCGTCGTCATCGGGCGCAGGACGCGTCGACGTGGGGCTCGCGGTCGGCGTCGGATCCTGCTCCTGTGGCGTGGGGGCGGCCTCCGCTTCTGTGGTCTCCGCCGCGTCCGAGGGGTCCTCCACCGAAGTGAAGTTCGGTCCCGCCTGGGTGTCCCCGTCCTCCCCGTCACCGCCGAACTGGTTCCAGATGAACACACCTGCAACGACCAGTGCCGCGATCGCGACTACGGCGACGGAGATGAACACTCCGGCACCCCGTCCCGGCTTCTGTTCGGGCTGGCCCGGTTGGTTGCCGGGACCCCACGGATTGCCGGTGTTCGGGGTGGGAACGCCCCAGTCGTTGTTCCCCACGTCTTAACCTTCCCTTCGCGGAACTATAAGGACCAGTAGTTTTCCTGAGCATACCTGGCCAGTGCAAGCCGACGGGTGGGGGCATTGCCGTTCTTCGCGGAGAACCCCGGAACCCCGCTGGCCTCCAGGGACCTGCAGATGTAGTCGATCTTGGTGTTGACCTTCTTCTGCGACCACCCGAGGCCCTCCTCCAGGTCCTTGACCGACGGAACCTCCGACATATCGGATCCCGGCCGTCTGACCAGGGGTGCCGCCAGCGCACGCAGCAACTCCGCCTGCTCGCCGTTGGGGATGAACCCGCCGGTGGTCATTGTCGCCCCGTCCGGCACGGACGTGCCCGTGGGAGGACGCAACGTGGACGCCACCGTGAGCGACAGCTCGTAGGTCATCGCCGAGGTCGCGAAGACCACGGCCGACTCCCCCAGCGGCAACGGCAGGCTGGAACCGGGGCCGAGCCGCAACTGGCTGAAGGAGTTCTCAGCCCTCGGCTGGATACTCGCGGCAATGCGGGATCCGCGGTTGGTGACCATCCACGTGCCGTCGGTGTCCCAGATCTGCAGGAACACCCGGTGCATGAACTCATCGTCCTGCGCCAGGGGGAACTCCGCGGCACGGCCCAGCGTGATCCTCTCGCCCGGGCTCAGTGCGACACGGTTGCCGACGAGGTCGTCGATGAGGATCTGCCCGGGAAACAACATGGACCTATCCTCCTATCTCTCGAGTTCGTGCGCCAGAGAATCCAGCTCCCCACCCCCGGCCATCTCCAGGGTGAGCTGCTCCAGGGTGACCTCGTCCCGCGTCGCGTCCAGCACGCACCTGCCCAGGTTCAGCAGGACGAAACGGTCGCCCACCAGGTAGGCGTGGTGCGGGTTGTGGGTGATCAGGATGACACCGATGCCTTCGTCCCGGGCTTTCGCGATGAACCGCAGGACCATGCCGGACTGCTTCACTCCCAGCGCCGCCGTCGGTTCATCGAGGATCAGGACGCGCGCCCCGAAGTACACGGCGCGGGCGATCGCCACGACCTGGCGCTGCCCGCCGGACAACGAGGAGATCGGCACACCGACGTCGGGCAGCTCCACACCCATGCTCCCCAACCGGTCGCGGGTGACCTCCCGCATCGCCTGCTCCCGGAGGGCACCGAAGGGCCCGGCCAGCTCCTGGCCGAGGAAGAAGTTGCGCCACACCGGCATCTGGCCCACGACCGCCAGGTCCTGGTAGACCGTGGCGATGCCGTGGTTCAGGGCGTCCCGCGGATTGGCGAAACTGACCGGCTCACCGTCGATGAGGATCTCCCCGTCGGTGGACTTGTGCAGGCCGGCGAGCGTCTTGATCAGCGTGGACTTGCCGGCACCGTTGTCACCCAGGACGCAGGTGACATGCCCTTCCTGCACCGACAGGTCGATGCCGTCGAGGGCGCGGAAGGCACCGTAGGACTTGCCGATACCGCGGAGTTCGATCACGGGTGTGCCACTCATTTGCGCGCCTCCGAGAACTTCGAGAAGGAGTTGTTGGACAGCACCGCGGCCAGCAGCACCGCACCGACGAAGAATTTCAGCCAGTCCGGGTTCCACCCGGCGTAGACGATGCCCTGGTTGGTCATGCCGTAGATCAGTGCGCCGATGGCCGTACCGATCGCCGTTCCCTTGCCACCGGTCATCGCGATCCCTCCGACCACGGCGGCGATGATGTAGAGGAACTCGTTGCCCACGCCCTGGCCGGCCTGGATGGAGTCGAACTGGTACAGGTTGTGCTGGCCGACGAACCAGCAGGACGCGGCGACGGTCATGAACAGGATGA
>NZ_JBQEDF010000012.1:0-71489 GCF_052107835.1 Corynebacterium sp. | reverse complement strand
ACCAACAACCTGCCGGACTGCTCGAACATGTGCCACGAGTCCACCGGCTCCGCCCTGTCGGCAACGCTGGGGCTGGGCAAGGGCTCGGCGACGATGAACGACTTCCACACCACCGACCTGATCATCTCCGTCGGCCAGAACCCGGGCACCAACCACCCGCGCGCACTGACCGCGTTCTCCCGCTGCAAGGAGAACGGCGGCCACATCATCTCCGTCAACCCGATCCCCGAGGCCGGGCTGATGAACTTCCGCGAGCCGCAGGCCGTCAAGACCTACCTGGGGCACAAGGAGAAGATCTCCGACGACTACCTGCAGGTCCGCCTCGACGGCGACCGTGCGTTGTTCCTGGCGATCAACAAGGAACTCGTCAAGCGTGACAAGGCCATCGACCACTGGTTCATCGACACCTACACCACCGGTTTCGACGACCTCACCGCCCACCTCGCCGAGCTCGACGATGACGAGCTCGCCCTGGCCCACGGCATCCCGCGGTCCCAGATCCTGTCCACCGTGGACGCGATCGAGAAGGCCGACTCCACGATCATCAGCTGGACCCTGGGGGTGACGCAGCACAAGAACGCCGTCGCCACGATCCAGGAGATGACGAACACCCTGCTGCTCACCGGACGCATCGGCAAGCCGGGCTCCGGCACCGCCCCGCTGCGCGGCCACTCCAATGTGCAGGGTGACAGGACGATGGGCGTGTGGGAGCAGTCCCCCGAGTCCTTCCTCGCCGCAATCGAGGACGAGTTCGGGTTCCCGGTGCCGCGCGAGCACGGCTACGACACCGTCGCCTCCCTGCAGGCGATGCGGGACGGGAAGGTGAAGTTCTTCCTGTCCCTCGGCGGCAACCTGGTGCGCGTCGCGTCGGACACGTCCACCCTGGAGAAGGGCGTGGCCTCCAATGAGCTGACCGTGCACCTGTCGACGAAGCCGAACGGCTCCCACGCCTGGCCGGGCGAGAAGTCGCTGATCCTGCCGGTGCGTTCCCGCACCGACCTGGACACCCAGAAGTCCGGACGGCAGTCCGTGACCGTCGAGGACTCCGCCGGCAAGGTCCACGCGTCCACCGGCAAGCGCCGGGCGAACCGGAAGCAGAACCTGAAGAGCGAGGTCGACATCCTGTGCTCGATCGGACGCGAGACCTTCGGTGACGAGTTCTGGCAGCCGATGATCGACAACTACGACGTCCTGCGCGACCACATCGCGAACACCATCCCCGGTTTCGAGGACTTCAACGAGAAGCTCAAGCACCCCGGCGGTTTCTACCTGCCGAACGGCCCGCGCGAACGCCACTTCCCCACGCCCGACGGCAAGGCGCACCTGACGGTGAACCAGCCCGACCGCATCGAGCTGCGGGAGGGTGAGCTGATGATGAACACCGTGCGCACCCACGACCAGTTCAACTCCACCGTCTACGGCATGCACGACCGCTACCGCGGTATCAGGAACGGTCGCCGCGTGGTCTTCGTCAATCCGGAGGACGCGAAGGAGCGCGGTCTGAAGGACGGCGACATGGTCGACATCGTCACCGTCTGGGACGACGGTGAACGCCGCGCGCCGGACTTCCGCGTCGTCGAGTACGACCACTCCCGCGGCGGCTGCACCACCTACTTCCCGGAGGCGAACGTGGTGATCCCGCTGGACCACGCGGTGAACAGGTCAAACACCCCGGTGTTCAAGTCCACCCCTGTCCACCTGCGGCCGACGGGTCGGACCGCCGCCGACATGCCGCCAATGCCGTCCTCCGAGAAGTAGCCATGGGACGTCTCATCGACAAGGCCCGGGTGACCAAGGTCCGGGTGAACGATGTCGTCGAGGTCGACACGCGTGCCGACAGGCTCGCCGTCGAGGAGCCCCTGCAGATCCGGGTGGACGGGACGGACCTGACCACCACAATGCGCACCCCGGGCCACGACATCGAACTGATCCACGGCCTGCTGCACGCCGAGGGGGTCATCACCTCCCGTGAGGATGTGACCACCGCGCGCTACTGCGCGGGCGCCGTCGGCCCGAACAGTGAGAACACCTACAACACGCTGGATGTGTCGCTGGTCCCGCACTTCGGCGACGCAGCGTCCTCCCAGCCCTACCTCCCGATCCGGAACGTGACGACGAACTCGGCGTGCGGGGTGTGCGGGACGACCTCGATCGACGACCTCATGAAGGAGAAGCGCTTCGATCTCACCCCCGCGCACCCGACCGCGGAGCAGGTCGTCGCGATGCCGCAGCGTCTGCGCGAGGGCCAGGACGCCTTCCGGAAAACGGGCGGCATCCATGCAGCGGGTGCGTTCACCGCAGACGGGCGCCCACTGGTCATCCGGGAGGACGTGGGACGCCACAATGCGGCCGACAAGGTCATCGGTGCGCTCCTCCTGGAGGACCGCCTGCCCGGCGACGTGCGCGCCCGGAGTTCCTCCGCCGAGACCATTGACCCGGATACCCCGGTCTACCTGGTGATGAGTTCGAGGGCGTCCTTCGAACTGGTGCAGAAGGCCGTGCTGGCCGGCTTCTCCGGTCTGGTCGCCGTCTCGGCGGCGACCTCCCTCGCTGTGGACATGGCGAAGTCGTCCGGCCTGCTGCTCACCGGGTTCACCCGGGACGACCGCTTCAACCTCTACTCCGGCGAGCTGGGGTAGCTTCCCGCTGCGCCGCCTCCGCATCACATGCTCTTTTGCCCACCTTGTGTGCCCCAGCGCACCGTATTGAGGACTTCGGCTTCAGTAGATTCATCCAAACCGGTGCGCTGAGGGACACGGGGTAGGTACTCGGCCCCGAGGATCATCCGCGCAGCCGCGCGATCTCTGCCCGCGCCTCCGCCAGTTCGTCCTTCAGTTCCCTGATGTCCGCCCGGTACAGGTCCAGACGTTCCTCGACCTCCTCCCGCGTCCAACGCGGGGTGATCTGCTTCGAGCAGTTCGCGTCGGACGCGACGACGTCGACGATCACCGCCCGCTCGATCAGTGCGGTGATCCGCTTCTCCCCGAGGTCACGCAGCTGTTCAATGAGCTCCGGATCCTCGGATGCCTCAACGAGACGCGCATGCCCGAACACCTTCACCCGGGACCGGGTCGCGAAGTCGACGAAGAACAGGCAGACCCGGTCGTCGCGGTCGAGGTTGCCAGCGGTGACGAACTGACGGTTGCCGGCGAAGTCGGGGAACCTCAGTTGGGAACGCCCCTGCTCGGTGGTCACCTTCACGAAGCCGGACGGACCACCCTTGTGCTGCACGTACGGCCATCCCGTCCCGGTCACCGTCGCCATACAGAACATGCGGGACGCCCTGATCAGCTTCGCGTCCCGCGGATCCAGCTCCGCCCCGGACGCGCCGGACGCATCGACCCGGTTGCCGGCCCCCGCTGCGTCCTGCCTGGCCGTCACGAACCCATCGAATGCGAGTGCCGCGTAGCCGTCCACCTCATCCATGGTCCCCGAGACTAGTACGGCCCTGGAGCCGTCCCGGGAGGGGGCGGCCCCGGTAGTCAGGGTCAACGGCCCATACTGTCCCCGCTACTGCGCGTCCAGCCAGGCATTGATGCCGCCGGGGTAGCTCGTGCCCTCGATGCCGGCATCGGCGAGGATGTCCAGCGCCTGCAGGGAGCGGACGCCCGCGGCACAGTAGACCACGAGCTGACCGTCGGCGTCGTCGAGCGCTTCGACGGATTCCGGCACCCCCTGCTCCAGCACGCTCAACGGCACGTTCACCGCACCGGGGATATGGAAGGCCGCGAATTCGTCCGGCTCACGGACGTCGATGAGGGTCGCCCCCTCCAGGTCCGGGGCTGCAGCATCAACCGGCACGGCGTCGGACGGCTCGGCGACGGTCGGCGTCGCAGCGTCCCGCACCTGCGCAGCAACGGCCGGATCGGCGACGACCGGAATGTACTCCCACATTCCGGTGAGCCCCGAGTAGTAGCCGATGCGTCCGGACAGGGGCTCCCCCACCCGGGTCACGATCTTCACCGCCTCCAGCGCCATGGCCGAGCCAACGACCCCGACGACCGGTCCGAGCACTCCCGCGACAGCGCAGGACGGGACGGATCCGGCAGGCGGTGGCGTGGGGAACACGTCCTCGTAGACGGGCCCGGCAGTCCCGTCAGAACCCCGAAGGCCGAACACGGACAGCTGCGCGTCGAAGCCGAGGATCGAACCCCACACATGTGGCACACCGAGCACCGCACACGCATGTGATGCCGCATAGCGGGTGGCGAAGTTGTCGGTGCCGTCCAGCACCACATCCGCGCCGGTCAGCACCGACACCGCGTTGGACGCGTCCAGGCGCGCCTCGACAACCTGCACCGTGATCTCCGGATTGCGGGCCAGCATCTCCCGGCGCGCGGACTCCGCCTTGCGTACCCCCACGGCGGCATCCACATGGATGACCTGGCGGTGCAGGTTGGACAGTTCCACCTCATCATCGTCGATGATGGTCACGTTCCCGACTCCGACGGCAGCGAGGTACAGCAGCGCTGGCGAGCCCAGACCACCTGCACCGATCACGGCGACGTGGGCATCCTTCAACGCCTCCTGGCCTGCGCGTCCGAAGCCGTCGAGGACGAGCTGGCGGCGGTAGCGGGCGAGTTCGCGGGGTGAGAAGTCCGGCATCACAGCCCCACCCAGTCCGTCGTGCCGTCGGGGCGTTCCTGTTCCTTCCAGATCGGCACCTGGGTTTTCACCGCGGTCGCGAACTCGGAGATGGCCGCGAAAGCGGGCCCGCGGTGTGCGGCGGCAACGACGACGAGAAACGCCATGTCACCGATGGCGAGCGGGCCCGTGCGGTGCTCCGCCCACAACCGGACCTCGGGGTGCGCGGCAACGGTGTCCGCCGCAATCCGCGAAAGCATGTCCGGCGCCGTGGGGTGATGCGTGTAGTTCAGCGAGGTCACCCCGGCACCCTCGTCGTGGTCGCGGACGACGCCCTCGAAGGTGACGACGGCTCCCATCGCGTCCGTCGCGGCTGACCGCTTAGCGTCCGCGAGATGCTTCTCCAGCGGCTCGGGGGAAATCGCGGTGTGCACGACCACGCCGGTCTGCTCGGCGACGTAGTCCGGATCATAGGTCGGATCACCCTGCAGGTCACTCATGGTTGCCCGCCCCCTCCAACTGCGCAATCAGGTGGTCAAGCACCGGCTCGAGCACCGCGATGCCGTCCTTCACCCCGCCCCGAGAGCCCGGCAGGGTCATCACGAAGGAGCGCCCGACGACGCCCGCGACGCCACCGGACAGCAGTGCGGTCGGTACGCCGGACTCCACGCCTTTCTGCCACACCGCGGACACCAGCCCGGGAAGTTCGTGGTCCAGCAGCGGTTTCACCGTCGCCACCGTCCGGTCGGTGGGGCTGATCCCCGTCCCGCCGGTGGTCAGGACGATGCGCGGCAGAACCGGGTCGTCGAGCAGTTCCGGGACGGCTGTGGGGACGTCGGCGTCCGCGACAACTGTGGCGTCGTCGACCTCCAGGCCCCTCGAGCGCAGCCAGTCGACCAGGATTGGGCCGGTCAGATCCTCGTAGTCCCCGGACGCGGCGCGGGTGGACGCGACGATGACGAGTGCGCGCGTCATGACCGCGGCCCCCTCACGTCCCAGTCCCCGGATTTGCCGCCGGACTTGGCGAGCACCCTGATGCCGTCGATCACGGCCTGCTTGTCCACGGCCTTGATCATGTCGTAGACGGTCAGCGCAGCACTGGTCACCGCCGTGAGCGCCTCCATTTCCACGCCGGTGACGCCGCGGGTTTTCACGGAGGCCTCGATGCGCACGGCGGGGTCAGGATGCTCCTCCCGCGTGAAGTCGACAGTGATCTTGCCGAGCGGCAGCGGGTGGCACAGCGGGATGATCTCGGGCGTCTTCTTCGCGCCCATGATCCCGGCGACCCGGGCGACCGGCAGTGCGTCCCCCTTCGGCAGACCCTCATGCGCCCCGTCGGCCGGGGCGAAGATCATGTCGAGGACGTCCGGCCTGGTCCGCAGCCGACCGGTCGCGATGGCGGTGCGGCTGGTCTCGTTCTTCGCGGTGACGTCGACCATGTGCGCCGAGCCGTCCTCACGGACGTGGGTGAGGCCATTGGTGGGTTGGTCTTCCATGCCTCCCCACGGTACCCGGGTGACGCGCCGGACAGAGCGCCTCAACCTCCGTCATCCTCGAAACCGGCACGGCGTGGCAGGTCCATTGACTCATGCACTACGCGAACAATCAGGACAAGATCCCGGTGCACTCGATACACGATCATGTGTCGCGGCGGCGAAACGATGTCTCCGCCAACGCGGTCTCTGCCCTAACTGCCGTCCCGAACGGTCCAGGACCCCGCAACCCCTCCGGCCTCCCCGCCACACACCTACAATTGTCACCATGGTTGAGATCCACTATTTCGCGGCCGCCCGGGCCGCCCGCGGTGCCGCACAGGAGTCGGTGCCCGGCGCCGCCGGCACCCTCGCCGGACTCCTGGACGACCTAGGCGCCCGTCACACCGACGAGACCGCGGGCGGGATGACGTTGTCGCAGGTCTTCGACCGCTGCAGTTTCCTCGTCGACGGCCGCACGGTCACCCGGCCGGACGCACCGGCCATCACGCTGGACGATGTGACCCGGGTGGACGTCCTCCCGCCGTTCGCGGGGGGTTAGATGGGGACCCAGACAATCCACGCCATCATCGTTGCTGGTGGAGCCGGGTCCCGCCTGGCGGCCTCCGCTCCGGTCGATACCCCGGCCAAACCGCTTCTCGCAGGACGTGACGGCGTGCGGTTGATCGACCGGGTGCTGGACGCGGTGGCCGGTGCAGCGCCGTCCGGCGGGGTCCGGATCGTCGTCGCCGACGAGATGAACCTGCCGGACGACGTGATCCGCGTACGTGAGGATCCGCCGCTGTCCGGCCCCGCCGCGGCGATCGCCGCCGGTGTCACGGCCCTGGAGGACAACGGCACAGACGACACGGAGGACAACGACCTCGTCCTTCTCCTCGCCGCGGACCTGGTCAATCCCGGCGCGGCGGTGACGGCACTGCTGGAGAAGACCGACGGCAAGGGCGCGGTTGCCACGGTCGACGGCCGTCTCCAGCCGCTGCTCAGCGTCGCCCGGCTCGGCACCCTGCGGGAGGCCATCGGCGAAGACGCCCTCGAGAACGCCCCCGTGATGCGGCTGCTGCGGCGCCTGGATCTCCCCCAGGTTGAACTCTCGACAACCGCGGCGGCGGACGTCGACACCTGGGAGGACTGGATGGAGGCCGTCCGCCATATCCCGGTGACCTGGGATGACGCCCGCGACAGCATCGTCGCCGCCGTGCCGCGGTGCACCGCGTCCGACACGAAGCCACCGGAGCCCGGCGACGTGCTTGCCGCCGATCTCCCCTCCCCCATGGACGTGCCGCACTACACCTCGTCGGCGATGGACGGTTTCGCGGTCAACGGCGAGGGACCGTGGCGGCTACTCGCTGAGCCGACCAGGGACGCACAGGGCCGCAACGTCCACCGCACCGGCGGCACACTGGCTCCCGGCGAGGCACTGCCAGTGCTCACCGGGTCGCTGATCCCCGACGGCACGACTGCCGTGGTCCGTTCCGAGAACGCCGTGGTCGACAGCGGCACCCTCACCGCCGACACCCCCGTGCCGGGGCGCGACATCCGCCCCGCCGGCCAGGAGTGGTCGGCCGGGGAGGTCCTGGTCAGAGCAGGGGTGAGGTTGACTGCCCGGCACGTCGCCATGCTCGGTGCCTGCGGGGTGGACGAGGTGGAGGTCACCCGGAAACCCCGCGTGGCCTGCGCCTTCACCGGCAACGAGGTCATCGGCAACGGGATACCCGAACCGGGCGAGGTCCGCGACGCCTTCAGCGCGTCCTTCCCTGCACTGCTGGGTGACTGGGGCGCGGACACCATCGCCACCGACCGTCTGCCGGACGACCCGGTCGCCGTGGAGGACTGGCTGCGGCGTCCCGACGTGCGCGGCGCCGACATCGTGGTACTCACGGGAGGTTCAGGTCGCTCCGGCCAGGACTTCGCGCGGCGCTTCATCACCCGTGCCGCCGACGAGATCCTCGCCGACGAAGTCGCCTGCCAGCCCGGGCACCCCACCCTGATCACCCGGCGCGGCCGTGGTGAGGACACACAGCTGGTCATCGGTGTGCCCGGCAACCCCTTCGCCGCGCATGTGTCGCTGCACTCCTTCGTCGCCCCGGCGGTGACGTCGCGCCTGGGACTCGCCTCACCGACCGCAACCGGAACCGGTGTAGTGACCGCGGATGTGGACCCGATCCAGCGCGACCGCGTGCGGCTCGTCCCCGCCACCCGCGACAGCGACAGCACCAGTAACGGCGGTGACCGCTTCACGCCCGCCCCCGGCGCGCACTCCCACATGCTCAGCGGTTACGCGGCAGCGGACGTCCTGCTGGTCGTCCCGCAGGACGGTCTGGCGGCGGGGGACGCGGTGCGCTACCTCGAGCTGTAGCCGCGTTGACGACGGCAGTCACACGCTACCGACCTCGATGAACAGCACCCCGCCCATGATCAGGACAATGCCGCAGGTCATCATCAGCGTCAACGGCTCCTTGAAGACCACTCTGCTGAGCACGGCGGTCAGCGCCACGCCGGACGCCGCCCAGATCCCGTACGCCACGCCGATCTCCATCCCGAGCCGCAGTGCTGTGCCCAGGGCAGCGAAGGCGAGGAGGTAACCGATCGCCACGGGCAGGTACCAGAGACGACTGCCGGTGACCGACATGCGCAGGCAGACCGTGGCCAGGACCTCGCAGATGATCGCTGCAAGCAGGAGCAACCATGCCATCAGTCATCGACCCCCGTAGGACCGTTCAGCCCGTCCGCGGCACGGACAACCAGCGCCCGCTGGCGCTCGCGGAGGATGGCACGCTGGGATCCGATCTCGACCAGCAGGACACCGCCCATCACCATCACGATGCCCAGCGACTTCATGACGGTCATCACCTCGCCGAAGATGACCGTCGCCAGGATCGCCGTCAACGCCACCCCGCACGCCGCCCAGATCCCGTAGGCAACCCCCAGGCCCATACCGGTCTTCAGGGTCTGGAAGAGCATGACGAAGGCCAGGGAGTACCCGATCACCACCGGCAGGTACCAGACCGGGTTCTCCACCGCCGCCTTCAGGGAGAGGGACGCCTCGACCTCGGAGAGGATCGCCGCGAGCAGCATCAGCCAGGCGGTCATGTCCCACCGCCGTCCAGCGTGTCCAGCACCGCCCGCACCTGCACCAGTACCTGCGCCCGGTCGTCGGTACCGGGGTCGTTGAGGAGATCCAGGGCCCGGTGGAGAATACGGGTTCGGGTCCGGTCAACCATGCCGCGGAATTTACCATCCGGAAGGTGAACCATGCCCCGCTACAGCGGGTACACCGCGACCAACTCCCCCTCGGCCACATCCTCCCCCGCTGGCACGCGCAGCAGGCAGTCCGCCTCCGCCGACTGTGCCAGCAGATGGGACCCGGCGCCCCCGACAAGGGAGGCGGTGGCCACGCCGTCCGACACCACCACCCGTCCCCGTAGGAAACGGTCCTTACCGGTGAGCCCGGGCAGGACGTCCGCAGCCCGGGCGGTCACAGTCCCTGGCACCTCCCCCAGCACCGGGGCGACGAACAGCCGGAAACTCACCACCGTGGAGACCGGATTACCCGGCAGGCAGATCACCGGAACCCCCTCGAAACGCGCCACACCCTGCGGACCACCGGGCTGCTGGGCGACATGCCCGAACCAGCTGTCATCCTGGCCCGAGAGAACCTGCCGCACGACCTCGAACTTGCCGTGGCTGATCCCGCCGCTGGTCACCACCGCATCCAGGCCACCGGTGTCGGCACGGGCGCGGGAGACGGCGTCGGCCAGTGCGGCACGGAAGGCCGGTGGATTGTCGCTGGTGCTCACCGTCCCCGCGACCTCGATGCCGTGCCGGGCACACAGGGCGGCGAGCATCGGACCGTTGGCGTCGCGGATGACGGCGGCGCCTGTACCGCCGATCTCGTCTCCCCCGGTGCAGATCAGGACGCGGGCCCGCCGCGCCACCGGAAGCGCGGAGATCCCCTGCGCCGCGGCAACGCCCACCGTCCTCGGATTCACCTCATGACCGGCGGGAAGCAGGACGGACCCGGCCGCGATATCCGAGCCCCGCACCCGGACGAACTGCCCCGCCGGGGCGGCAGGGACCTGCACCGGCCCGCTCCCGTCCACGAAGTCCGGGGGTTCACACGTCTCCACCGGCACGACAGCCGCGGTGCCCGCGGGCAGCCGTGCCCCGGTCATCACCGGGATCACCGCGTCCTGGATCCTGCCGTTGGTCTCCGCGAGCACGTCCCAGGGGTCAGTCCCCGCAGCGACAGTCGGACCGACGGCGAACGTCCCCCCGTCGAGGTGCGCGGACGCCAGGGCATAGCCGTCCATCTGGGAGTTGTCGAAGCGCGGCGAATCCTCGACGGCCGCCACGTCCTCCACCAGGCGGCGTCCCACCGCATCCCGCGCTGGAACGGGGACGACACCACGCGCGCCGAGGAGCGCGCGTACCTCATCCAGGTGTGACTCCGGGGTTCTGCTGTGCCCCTGATCTCCCACGTTTCCGACCTCCACGAATAGCGGCGATCCCGCCGACGACCAGTACATAGACGCCGATGAGCATGATGCACGCGCCCAGGGCGCGGTCCATGTCATTGGCGCTCAGCCCCAGTTCGATCAGCAACGGGATCGTCCGGGTTTCCCCGGCTACGTTACCGGCAAAGGTCAGGGTCGCGCCGTACTCGGAGAGAGCACGGGCGAACCCCATGACCGTTCCCGTCGCAATCCCCGGCCACGCCAGTGGGACGAGGACACGGGTGATGGTCTGCCAGCGCGTCGCCCCGTCCAGTGCCGCGGCCTCCTGCAGCACCGGCGAAATCGCCCGCAGGGAGGTGACCGTGGTGGAGACGAAGAACGGCATGGCGACGAACACCTGCACCAGGATCACCGACAGAGACGTGTAGGCGACCTGGACGCCGACGCTGTCGAGCGCCCCGCCGACGACGCCGTTGCGTCCCCAGAAGAAGACCAGCGCCAGGCCTGACACCACCGGGGAGAGCACCAGCGGTGCGTAGACGATCAGTTGGACCGTCTCCCCCCACCCCGGGTGACGCCGGATGAAGCCGACCAGCCACAGCGACAGCGGCAGACCGAGAATGATGCAGATGACGGTGGCGACCAGCGCGGTCGACAGCGACAGGGTCAGTGACTCGACCGCTGCCGGGTCGGTGACCAGCTCGACCGCGCGGTTCCACGGGATGTTCAGGATCAGCCCGACCAGCGGGCCGAGCAGCAGAAGGACCGCGACCAGCGCAACAAGGACGATGGCCGCGGGGACGGAGGTGGCGGCCCTAAACCGCACCGAACCCGTACTTCTCGAGGATCTCCCGTGCGGTATCGGTGGACAGCCACTCCAGGAAGGCCGCCGCGGTGTCATTGTCCTGGCCGGTGGTGGTCAGTGCGGCGGGGTACTCGTTGGGCTCGACATCGTCGATGTCGACGACGTTGATGGCCTCGTCGTCACCGTCGCCGGCGTTCTCCTGCAGCGCCAGGGCATCGGTGGAGTAGATGAAGCCGGCGTCGACCTCACCGGTGGAGACCTTGGTCGCGACGTCACTGACGTTGGCCTCCTCGGTCGGACTGTCCAGCGCGATGCCCTCGTCGTCGAGAACCTCGTTGGCCAGGGTGCCGCAGGGCACGCCATCGGCGCAGACCGCGATGCGTGCGTCCTGCGCACTGCCGTCGTCTTTCAGGTCATCAAGGGACTCGATACCGGCCGGGTTACCCGGTGCCGTGGCCAGGACCAGCAGGTTGGTCGCGACGACCTGCGGATCGGCATCGGCGAACTCGTCCAGTTCCAGGGCGGCGTCCATGTTCTCCTGGTCAGCACTGATGAACAGGTCCGCGTCCGCGCCCTGCTCGATCTGCTGGACCAGGGCGGAGGACCCGGCGAAGTTGTACTCGACCCCGGCGCCGTCGTTCTCCTCGGTGAACGCGTCGGCCAACTCCTCACCGACGTTGTTCAGCGACGCTGCGGCGAAGACCTGGATGCTGCCGGACGCTGTGGTGTCACCGTCGCCGTCCTCGTCGCTGCTGTCCTCCCCGGAGGACGAACACGCGGTGACGAACAGCAGGACAACCGCGAAGAACACGGCGGCGAACACGATGCTCACACGGTGGTTGCGGAGAGTGGTGGTGGTACCGGACATGGGATTCCTCTTCCTCAGTCTGACGTCAGAGCCCCGGAGGACTACCCTGGGAGTCTAGTGCGCGGTCCCCGCGATGTGCGGGGCGAACCGTCACGCCGCGCCGTAGAGCCGTTCGGTGCTGCCGGACGCCGCCGATACCCGCTCGGGGTCGCTGGCACGGTAGACCGGAGTACACGAAGCCCAGGAGCAGAGAGGACACCGAGACATGACCACCATGCTGCCTGTGCCGTCGCTCCCGGCGTCCCCCGCTCTTCCCGACGGTGCCAGGGACGCCGACGGGGCCACAGCCTCCGGCCCGTTGCGTCTGCGTGACCGGTGGGGACGCACCGCCGACGACCTGCGCATCTCCCTGATCGACAAATGCAACCTGCGCTGCACCTACTGCATGCCCGCCGACGGCCTGCCTTGGCTCCACAAAGACTCCCTGCTCACCGCCGACGAAGCCATCCGCATCGCTGACATCGGCGTGCGCATCCTCGGTGTCAAAGACATCCGCTTCACCGGCGGCGAACCACTGGTACGCAAAGACCTCGCCGACATCATCCGCGGCGTCCGGCACCTGCACCCCGACATCCCGATCTCGATCACCACCAACGCCATCGGCCTGGACAAACGCATCAACGACCTCGTCGACGCCGGACTGACCCGCGTCAACGTCTCCCTCGACACCGTCGACCGCGACACCTTCACCGAACTCACCCGCCGCGACCGCCTGCCCCAGGTCATCGCCGGACTCGAGGCCGCCAAAGCCGCCGGCCTGGAACCGGTGAAAGTCAACGCCGTGATGATGCGCGGCATCAACGACAAAGGATGCGCAGACCTCGCCGCCTGGTGCCTGGACCGCGGCTACCAACTGCGCTTCATCGAACAGATGCCCCTCGACGCCGACCACACCTGGGCCCGCGACAACCTCGTCTCCGCCGCGGAACTGCGCACGAAGCTGTCCGAGCGCTTCGTCCTGCACCAGGACCCCGCCCCACGCGGCTCGGCCCCCGCCCAGCTGTGGGACGTCTACGCGCAGGACGCGGCGTCCGACGCCGAACCCCTCGGCAAGATCGGCATCATCGCCTCGGTCACCGAGTCGTTCTGCTCCGCGTGCTCGCGCACCCGCATCACCGCCGACGGCAAGATCCGCAGCTGCCTGTTCTCCAACGAGGAGACCGACCTGATGTGGCTGCTGCGCGCCGACGCCACCGACGACGACGTCGCGGTCGGCTGGGCCCGCGCAATGTGGGGCAAGCCCCGCGCCTACGGCTCCGACGACATCACCCTCAACGACGACGCCTACGTCCAACCCGAACGCACCATGAGCGCCATCGGCGGATAGCGCCACGGAGGACTAGGCTCGGCAGGTGGAAGACCTCGCGTGCACACCCCGGCCCCACCGGCCGGGGTTCGTTCATTCCCCCAGCGGGCGCGCGAGGTCGACAGAGAGACACAGCGCTGCACACCAGCAGCGCCAACCCGTGAGGAGATGACCCCACCGATGACGGCGAAGCCCGACAGAGGAAGCAGGCTGCGGGCAGGACCCCAACCCCCGAAGGCTGGTCCACCGAACCGCCGCTTCTGGGTGGTGATCACCATCCTGACCTGCGGTGGACTGCTGTTCGGTTATGACACGGGCGTGATCAACGGTGCACTGCCGTCGCTCACCGGCGACCTCGGCCTCGAGGAGCGCTACGAGGGCCTGGTCACCTCCGCGCTGCAGTTCGGCGCCATCTTCGGCGCGATCTTCGGCGGGCGTATCGCCGACCGGATCGGCCGCCGTCCCACCATCACCATCGTCGCGATGATCTTCGTCGTCGGGTCCCTGGGGTCGGTGCTCTCCCCGACGTGGGTCATACTCGCACTTTTCCGCATCGTGCTGGGGTTCGCGGTCGGTTCGGCGTCCGGCATCATCCCGATCTACCTGGCGGAACTGGCCCCCACGCACCTGCGTGGCCGCGTGGTGAACCAGAACGAGTTCATGGTCGTCTTCGGCCAGTTCCTCGCCTTCGGCTTCAACGCGATCATCGCCCGCTCCATCGGATCCGAGGAAGCGGGGACCTGGCGCTGGATGCTGGCCCTGTGCCTGGTCCCGGCGATCATCCTCTGGGTCGGGATGACGGTCGTGCCCGAATCACCGCGCTGGCTGGCCGGGCACGGACGCATCGAGGCCATGCTCAACGCGCTGCGCACCATCCGCGAGCACGTCTACGGCTCCCCGGACTACGAGACCACCCGCTACGGCACCCCGGATGCCCCGCAGCCGCACACCGACGAGATCACCCACCCGGTCTCCGGCGACGTGGAGGGTATACGCGAACTCGCGGACTATGACACCCAGGCGTCCCGGAGGAGGTTCCGGGACCTGTTCTCCAGCCCGTGGATGCGGCGGGTCATGCTCGTCGGTTTCGGGATGGCCGTCATCAACCAGATCTCCGGCATCAACGTGGTGCAGTACTACGGCGTGACGATCCTGGAGGACGCCGGTTTCGAGGGCAACACGGCCTTCACCGTCAACCTGCTGATCGGCCTGGCGGGCGTGGTCGGCATGCTGCTGTCGATGCACCTGAACACCCGAGTGCGCCGCCGCCGGATGCTGATGGGTGGCCTCACCGGCACGATCACCACCCTGACCATCCTGGGGCTGACCTCTCTGCTGGTACCGGACGGAAATCCGGTGAAGCGGTGGGTGATCCTGTTCTCGATCGTGGCTTTCGTGGGCATCATGCAGTGCGCGGTCGGCGCGATGACGTGGCTGTTCATGTCCGAGATCTTCCCGCTGCGGGTACGCGGTGAGGCGATGGGTCTGGCCGCTGGAGTCCAGTGGTCGATGAATTTCTGCGTGGCGCTGTTCTTCCCCTACCTCATGGACGCCATCGGGTTCGGGGCCACGGTGTTCATCTTCGTCGCACTGCAAGTCGTGGCCCTGTACTGGGTCTACCGGATCGTCCCTGAGACGAAGGACAAGACGCTGGAGCAGATCGAGCAGGAATTCCGCGACAGTGCGGATCTGCGCCTGCGTGCCCGGAGCAGTCGGTAGTCCAGCTCAGCCCCTCACACGTTCGCCCCGGCGAACCGCGTCCCCGGACGGTGGTAGACGGCCCAGGTCACCAGCGCCATCAGCACGTACGCCCCGGCGAACACCCAGAACGCGGTGTCGAAGGCCCCGGTGGAACTCTCCGAGTAGTTCAGCACCTGCGGGATGGCGAAACCGCCGAAGCCACCGACCGCGCCGATGTAGCCCAGGGCGGCGGCGCTCTTGCGCTCGTGGCCGACCGGGTCGTCGGACGGGACGGCCAGCTCGAAGACCGTGGGGATCATCCGGTAGACCGAACCGTTCGCCAGCCCGGTCAGGGTGAACAGCATCAGGAACAGAAGCAGGTAGATCCCGAAGTTGATGTTCTCCAGCATCAGCACCATCGCTGTCGTCACCAGCGCCATGCACAGGAACACCACGATGCTGACCCGCGCCCCGCCGATCCGGTCGGCGAGGCGTCCCCCGTAGGGACGTGCCAGGGAGCCGACCAGTGGTCCGAGGAACGCCAGCCCCAGCGACGCCCCCAGCACGGTGAAGGACGAGAAGTCGGGGAACTGGGCGTTGATCAGTGTGGGGAACACCGAGCCGAAGCCCATGAAGGAGCCGAAGGCCCCGACGTACAGGAACGAGATGATCCACAGGTGCTTCTCCTTCAGCGCGGACAGTGACCCCTTGATGTCGTTCGTCGCAGTGGAGAGGTTGTGCATGTAGCGCCGCGCACCCCATGCGGCGACCAGGATGAACGGGATCCAGATCAGACCGGCCATCGGCAGGTTCGGGTCGAAGGCCCCGAAGGCGAACAGGGTCACGGCGATGGGGATGACCAGCTGTGCCACGGCCACGCCCAGGTTCCCGCCAGCGGCGTTGATGCCCAGTGCCGCACCCTTCTCCGCCTTGGGGTAGAAGAAGGTGATGTTGGACATGGAGCTGGCGAAGTTCCCGCCTCCGAGGCCCGCGGTCGCGGCGATGATGAACAGCACCCAGACCGGCGGGTTGTCCGCCATCAGGATCAGGCCCGTGGCCACGGTGGGGATCAGCAGGAGCAGCGCCGAGATCACCGTCCAGTTGCGCCCCCCGAAGATGGGGACGGTGAAGCTGTAGGGGATGCGTGCCGTCGCGCCGACCAGCGGCGGCAGGGAGACGAGCCAGAACTGCTGGGAGGACGTCAGGTCGATGCCGGCCTGCGGCAGGAAGATGACGGTCACGGACCACATCTGCCAGACAGCGAAGCCGAGGAACTCGCAGAAGACCGACCAGATCAGGTTCTGGCGGGCGGTGGCGCGTCCGGGGCCGTTCCAGAAGGCGGGGTCCTCGGGTTGCCAGTTGGTGATCCAGCGCCCCCCGGTCACCTCGAGGGTGGGTTGGTCGGCTTGCTGGACCGGCGGGGCAATGGTCTCGGTGTTGCTCACGGCTATCTCTCTTCCAGGTCTCTACGGTGTTCCTTCTACCTATAACCGCACCGACCGCCCAGGGTGAACCCGGGAAACAAACACTTAACTGCTGGTGGGATGCTATTTCTCGGAGTTGTCCCGGACGTGTGTCGCAGGTGTCGGTCTGCTCTCATCCCCCACGGTCCCGTCGTGAGGACGGCTCACCGGGGCTCCCCCACCACCGTGAGATCTTGTTGTCGTCGGCGTAACCGCGCACAGACCGGAACGTAACACCGCGTACCTAGCGTGATGGACCATGACTGCTTCGACCGTGACTACCGCGACCTCAGTGGACACCGTCTGCGGCTACTGCGGCGTGGGCTGCGGCCTCACCCTCACCGCGGACAGCGCAGGACGCGACGTCCTGTCCTCGACGGGGACCCCGGACCATCCGGCGAACCGTGGGCGGCTGTGCACCAAGGGAAGCACCACCGCCGACCTGCTCAACGCGGGTGGGCGGCAACAGACGGCGCTGGTCAACGGTGACCCGGTCGACCTGGACACCGCCCTCGGCCACACGGCACGCCGGTTCGCCGAGATCCGTGAGGAGCACGGGGACGACGCCGTGGCCTTCTACGTCTCCGGGCAGATGTCCATGGAGGCGCAGTACCTGGCGAACAAGCTGGCCAAAGGCTACTTCGGGACGAACATGATCGAGTCGAACTCGCGGCTGTGCATGGCCAGCGCGGCGACCGGCTACAAGCAGTCCCTGGGTGCGGACGGTCCTCCCGGCAGCTACGACGACCTGGACCACGCCGATGTGTTCCTGGTCATCGGCGCGAACATGGCTGACTGCCACCCGATCCTGTTCCTGCGGATGATGGACCGGGTAAAGCAGGGGGCGAAGCTCATCGTCGTCGACCCGCGCCGCACGGCGACGGCGAAGAAGGCGGACCTGCACCTGCCGGTGCGCCCCGGCACGGACATGGCGCTGCTCAACGGGCTGCTCCGGCTGGTCCTGGACAACGGCGACGTTGACGGGGAGTTCATCGCCGAGTTCACCGACGGGTGGGACGCGATGGACGAGCACCTCGCGGACTACCCGGTGGACACTGTCGCGGAGATCACCGGACTCGACGGGGACGATCTGCGGCAGGCAGCTGCGTGGATCGGATCCACCGACAAGTTCATGAGCCTGTGGACGATGGGTCTGAACCAGTCCGTCCACGGAACCTGGCACACCAACGCCCTGTGCAACCTGCACCTGGCCACCGGATCAATCTGCCGGACAGGGGCGGGACCGTTCTCCCTGACCGGGCAGCCGAATGCGATGGGCGGACGCGAGATGGGCTACATGGGCCCGGGACTGCCGGGTCAGCGCACCGTACTCAACGAGGGGCACCGTAAGGACGTCGAGGAGATCTGGGGGATTCCCGACGGGACGCTGCACACCAGGCTGGGCGGCGGCACGGTCGACATGTTCGAATCATTGGCCAGCGAGGACGAGGGAACACTCAAGGCCGTGTGGGTGATCTGCACCAACCCCGTCGGCTCCGTGCCGAACCGCGGCAAGGTCATCGAGGGCCTCGAGGCCGCCGAGTTCGTGGTGGTGCAGGATGCCTACGCCGGTTCGGAGACCTCCGCCTACGCCGACGTGGTCCTGCCCGCGGCCCTGTGGACCGAGTCGGAGGGGGTGATGGTCAATTCCGAGCGCAACCTCACGCTCACCTCTCCCCTGCTCAGCGCACCGGGGGATGCCGAACCGGACTGGATGCTGATCTGCCGCGTGGCCCGGGCCATGGGTTGCGACGGCTTCGACTTCTCCAGCGCCGCCGAGGTCTTCGATGAGATCCGGCGCTTCCATAATCCGCTGACCGGATGGGACATCCGCGGGGTGGACTACGGGCGTCTCCGGCGTGGCCCGGTGCAGTGGCCGGCCGCGCCGCAGGCGGGGAGCCGCAATCCGGTGCGCTACGTCAACGACGGGATCAGCCAGGATCTGTTCACCGACGGGACCGGCCATACCCCACGGCTCGCATTCCCCACACCCACGCGCCGTGCCCAGTTCGTCGCCCGGCCCTACCTGCCGGCCGCCGAGCGTCCCGATGCCACGTTCCCCCTGGTGCTGACCACCGGGCGCCTGCCGCACCAGTGGCACACCATGACGAAGACGAAGCGGGTGGCGGCGCTGATGAAGCTCAACCCGCACTCCTTCCTGCAGATCCATCCGTCCGACGCGGAGGACCTGGGCATCGGCGAGGGCGATGTGGTGGAGGTGTCCTCACGCCGCGGGACGGCACGTGCACCGGCCGTCCTGTCGCCGGACATTGTGCCGGGCACCTGCTTCATCCCGATGCACTACGCGGACACACCGGTCAATGCCGTGACCAATGACGCGGTCGATGCGGAGTCCCTGCAGCCGGAGTTCAAGGCCTGCGCGGTGGCGCTGCAGCTCATCGAGAAGGCCGCTCCGGTTGATCCCGCCGATTCCTCCGGTACCGGGTTCACCGCGGGCACCGCAGCCACCATTGTGTGGGCCTCGCAGACCGGCACGGTGGAGGACGTCATCCCGTCCCTGGTCAGTGGTCTTGACGCGGCGGGGGTGAACACCGGCGCCGTGTGCGCCGACCGTGTCCGGGTCGCCGACCTCGTCGGTTACACGGGCACTGTGCTGTTCGTCGTCTCCTCCACCGGCGACGGGGACGCCCCGGACAACGCCGTTGCCCTGTGGGACGAACTCTCCGACACCCCGGCCAACCTCGACGGCCTGCACACTGCGGTGCTGGGCTTCGGCGATTCGTCCTACGCGGACTTCTGCGGCTTCGCCCGGAAGTTGGACGACCGCCTCACCGACCTCGGCGCGACACGGGTCGCGGACCTGGTGTGCTGCGAACCGGACTTCGAGGAGGAAGCCGCCTCGTGGCAGGACGCGGTGGTCACTGCCCTGGGTGGGGACCCGGGCCTGATCACGCGCGACACGTCCGGTGATGCGTCCTACTCCCGGAGGAACCCCCTGCCCACCGCGTTGGTGGAGAACACACGGTTGACGGCGACTGGCTCGGGCAAGGACGTCCGCCGGTTCGGGTTCGCGGTCCCGGACGGCACGCTGACCTACAGCACCGGCGACGCGCTCGGGGTGTGGCCACGCAACCGCCCGGAGGTGGTCGGGGAATGGCTCGCGCACACCGGCGTCACTGCCGATGACGAGCTCGTGGAGTCCCTCACCACTGACTATGACCTCACCGGCATCACTCCCGACCTGCTGCGCCTGGTACACGGGCACCACCCGGAGGCCGGGCTGGAGGAGATCGCCGCCGATCCCGCCCGCCTGCAGGACTTCTCCTGGGGGCGGCAGGCACTGGACGTCCTCGCGTCCCACCCCGTCGAGGCTCCGATGGAGCAGTGGCTCGAGGTGCTGCCGGCGATGAAACCGCGGATGTACTCGATCTCATCGTCCCCACGGACCGACCCGAACCGGGTGGAGGTCACCGTGTCCGCGGTGCGGTACAGCTCCCGGGAGGGACGCGAACGCCATGGGGTGTGCTCGACGTTCCTGGCGGATTCGGAACCCGGCGACGCGATGCGGATCTTCATCAAACCCAACAAGAGCTTCGGCCCACCTGTCGAACCGGAGGCGCCGATGATCATGATCGGGCCCGGCACGGGCGTTGCCCCGTTCCGCGGGTTCCTGCACGACCGGGTGCGGACCGGGTCGACCGGCGAGAACTGGCTCTTCTTCGGTGACCGGCACGAGGCCACCGACTTCCTGTACCGCGATGAGCTGACCGGCATGCACAACAGTGGCGTGCTTACCAGGCTTGACCTCGCATTCTCCCGGGACCAGGCGGAGAAGGTCTACGTCCAGGACCTGATGCGACACCATGCCGGGGAGTTGTGGTCCTGGCTCGACCGCGGCGCTCACCTCTACGTGTGCGGCGACGCGAAACGGATGGCGACGGATGTGGATCAGGCACTGCGGCAGATCGTCGAGGAGCAGGGGCGTATGGCGCCGGACGCCGCGTCGTCCTTCATCTCCGCCCTCGCCGCCGAGCGCCGCTACGTCCGCGACGTGTACTGAGTTCCAGGTTGCACGGTCTGCGGTTGGTGACAACACTGGTCTGCATGACTTCTCCCCTGCCCCCGAACCTGCGCGGTATCGTCACCGACTACATCGATGCGACAACGACGTCGGCCACCACCACGCAGGACGCCGCCCTGGTCCTGGACGATGATGCGCACCTGATCACGGCACACCTCTCCGGGGAGTGGGACGATGACGACCGGGAGCACGGGGACAAGGCGAACCAGACGATCAAGACCCTGCTGGACACCGCCACGCCGGAGGACCTCGGGGCAGTGCGGGACGAACTGTCTGCCGCGGCGGAGCATCTGCTGGCCCATCCGTGACGTCCCCCTGACACGACAGCGGAAAAGCGCCGCCCCACCCCGGACGAATCCGGGAAGGGGCGGCGCTGTTACACCGGTAAGCCCAGTGGCCTACTTGGCGTTCTGGCCGGCCTCGAACGGGAAGCCCAGCTCGCGGAGCAGCGAGCGGCCTTCGTCGTTGTTGGTGGCGGTGGTCACCACGGTGATGTTCATGCCGCGGGGACGGTCGATGGAGTCGACGTCGATCTCGTAGAACATGGACTGCTCGTTGAGACCGAAGGTGTAGTTGCCGTTGCCGTCGAACTGCTGGTCCGAGAGGCCGCGGAAGTCGCGGATCCGGGGCAGGGCGACGGTCAGCAGACGGTCCAGGAACTCCCACATGCGGTCGCCACGAAGGGTGACGCGGGCGCCGATGGGCATACCCTCGCGCAGCTTGAAGTTCGAGATGGCCTTCTTGGCCTCACGGATCTGCGGCTTCTGGCCGGTGATCAGGGTGAGGTCCTTGATGGCGCCGTTGATCAGCTTCGAGTCACGGGCAGCCTCGCCGACGCCCATGTTCACGACGACCTTGGTCACGCCGGGGATCTGCATGACGTTGTCGTAGTTGAACTCGTTGTTCAGGGTCTCACGGATCTCACCGCGGTAGCGGGTCTTGAGCCGGGGAGTGTAGTTCTCGCTCATTAGATGTCCTTCCCGGTGCGGCGAGAGATGCGGATCTTCTTGCCGTCCTCGTCGAAGCGGTAGCCGACGCGGGTGGGCTCACCCTCAGCGTCCAGGACCATCACGTTGGACACGTGGACGGGTGCTTCCTGGGTGACGATGCCCTCGGACTCCGCACCGCGCTCGGGCGCGGAGTTCACGACGTGCTTCTTGATGCGGTTGATGCCCTCGACCAGGACCTTGTCGCGCTGCGGGTAGGCCTCGATGACCCGGCCCTTGGCGCCCTTGTCCGGTCCCGAGATCACCAGGACGGTGTCTCCCTTACGAATCTTCATGGGTTAGAGCACCTCCGGGGCGAGAGAAACGATGCGCATGAAGCGCTTGTCGCGCAGTTCGCGGGCGACCGGCCCGAAGATGCGCGTTCCGCGCGGGTCGGTGTTGTCGGCGCCCTTGATCAGGACGGCGGCATTCTCGTCGAATGCGATGTAGGAGCCGTCGGGACGACGGGTCTCCTTCTTGGTGCGGACGATGACGGCCTTGACGATGTCGCCGGCCTTGACGTTCCCACCGGGGGCTGCTTCCTTGACGGTGGCGACGACGACGTCACCGATACCGCCGGAGCGTCGGGTGGAGCCGCCGAGCACGCGGATGACCAGGATTTCCCGGGCTCCGGTGTTGTCGGCGACCTTCAGACGCGATTCCTGCTGAATCACTTCGGAGTCTCCTTGTAGACCTAGTAGTTCTGTGTACGTGGGATTACCGACCCTCACGCACGCGGTCCGTGCCTTCACGCGGTCGTGCGGGGGACGTACGTCTCCCCGCGGACCACAGGCAACCGCCCAAGTATGCCACCTCCGGTGACGGGGAACAAAAACCGTGGCAGGACAGACCCGGGACGCAGGACGTAAGCATCAGGGGCGGGACATCAGGAAACTCCACCCCCTCACCCCGGAACCTTAACATTCCCGACATCTGTTGTTCACCTTCCGGAATCTCTGTTATTGCAGGTGAGGCTCACCTTTCAATGGACTGCCCCTGCGACCGCAATCCCCCGGGCACCACCGCGCACTGCGACGGCCACGGAAAGGATCCGCGGCCCCTGCCAGGACACAGAAACACCAGAGATCACACCCTTCCCCAGGGGTTTTCACGGACCACATCGGTGATGCACTTCCGAAGGACCGCGGAGCCGGAACGAAACAACCGCGACGGAAAGTGCCTCAACCGTCGGACCCGGGCGACAGGTTCTGAATACCCCGGTGGGTACATGTGCAAATATACCTACCCCCACATGTGGGCAAGCTGGAAATTTCCTGTATTCGGGAGACTCAGCGTGCACTAAGTTAATGACCGACCCTGAACCCTCACATACTCAGAGGAACATTATGTCTGTCAAGAAGAGCCTGGCGGCCGCTGGCGCCGCCACCACCCTCGCCATCGCTGGCACCGGCGTTGCCTCAGCACAGGACACTCCGGACACCCCTCCCACCCAGGGATCCGCCGACGCCTCCGCCGAGCGCGACGTCTTCGGCTCCATCACCGGCGCTGACGCCCTCGGTTCCTGGACCGACGGCCAGATCGACTACGGCAAGACCCTCATCGCCCTTGCCTCCATCGCTGGTGGCGCCGCCTCCGTGGCCGCCATCGCTGGCGCGTACGACGCCGTCGTGGGCGCGTCCGACACGTGGCAGGGCGTGGTCTCCGACACCATCGGCTTCCTCGAGAGCCAGGGCGTTCTCTAGGGACGCTCCCCCTCCGCCAACAGGCGACAGAATCAGCTGAAACCCCGGTCTCCTGGACCGGGGTTTCTTCATACCCCGGGGTCCATTCATGGCATACCCCAGGGGCCATTTTCGCAGGTCCCAATAGGTTCTCAGGCAAATTAAGGATCGCATACCCCGGCGTGTACCTGCCCTGCAATTCGTCCTGATCCTATCTGTTTCGCACCCCTCTCCCCCGTGTTAGTTTCGGATTCGTCCCACCCCTCCAACGACGATCCTCAAGAAGGAGAGACACCAATATGAAGGTTCGCAAGACTTTCGTCACCCTCGCATCGGTTTCCGCCATCGCCATCGCCGGTACCGGCGTCGCCTCTGCACAGGATGACCTGCCCGAGGGCAGCACGCCCACCGCCGGCTCCGCCGAGCTGTCCCAGAACCGCGACGTCTTCGGCTCCATCACCGGTGCCGACGACCTCGGTTCCTACACCGACGGCCAGATCGACTACAGCAAGGTCCTGATCGCCCTGGCATCCGTTGCCGGTGGCGCCGCCTCCATCGGTGCGGTCGCCGAGGCCTACGACGCCGTCGTCGGCGCGTCCGACACCTGGCAGGAGGTCGTGTCCAACACGACCGGGTGGCTCGAAGCCAACGGCTTCCTGTAAGCCGCTGTCCACACGGACACCCCAACAACCCCCGTCCCCGGTTTCCGGATGCCGGGGGTTGTTGAATTTCCAGCGCGTACCCCTCACCACCGATCCGCTCGCAAGGAGCTCCACACATGAAGATCCGCAGAACCCTGTTCACCGCCGCCACCGTGTCGACCCTCGCCCTCGCCGGCACCGGCATGGCTGCCGCCCAGGAGGATGAGCCGGAAGAGCCGGAGGACCCGGCCCCGATCGGCTCTCTGGGTGATCTCGGCGATGCCGCCGACAACATCAGCGATATCACGGGAGCCTTCGGAGCGGTCGTCGACGCCTCCGACAGCTTCCAGGGCGTCATCGAGGACACCCTCGCGTTCCTCGGCGCACAGGGCTGATTCCCGTCTCCGAACCGTCATCACGGTACGCACAACCCCCGCCCGAGAGGCCGGGGGTTTTGTTGTGTCCACAGATGTTTAACCGCTGTGACCTGCAGCATGACAGCATCCGGGAAGCCCCCTGGTCCCGCACCCCCTCCCCGGCAACCACCTTCTGCGACCGCATGTTCGGGCTGAAAATGTGCGGCCTCCACCCCGGTACGTCCGACCACCGGCTTCCCGCCGGGCACCCGGCGCGCCCACCGCACCGACGCCCTCCCAGGCCCCGTGGAATACCCTTCTGCCGTCACAACCACCTCCCGCGTCAGTGGACGTTCCCTCCCGAAACAACCACGATGTGTCCAGCGCTGCGCACCCCGCGCATCACGTTTCCAGGAGAGAGAAGCCACATGAAGCTCAAGAAGTCGTTCCTTGCCATCGCCACCGCCACCACCGTCGCCTTCGCCGGAGCCGGCGTCGCCACCGCCGAGGACACCGGACTCCCCGGCTCCAGCGAGAACGGCGAAGGCGGCAGCTCCATCGAGCTCCCCGACAACCCCCTGGGCGTCATCGGCAGCGTCGGCACCGTGGCCGGTGCCGTGGCGTCGATCATCAGCCTCATGAACGCCCTGGACATCAAGCTGCCGCCGCTCCCGAAGCTCCCTTTCTGATCCATTTCCCGGACACAGTACGCACGCCCAGGTGACTCCGTGACCGTTCCTCATTCACGGGGATTCAGGCTGGGCCGTCGTATTGCACGGTCGTCAGGCACACCGTAAGGTGAACCTATCCTCGGGCGAGGGGCCTGTGTCCCCGCCCGTTTTCTGACGACCGGAAGGGGTCCAATGACGACGGGCACAACCGCCACCGCCCCGGGCGGACCACACGCGGACACCGCAGCCCCGTCCGCGGCCTCCCAGCTGAGACGCCGACGTCTGCTCGGGCTGGTCGTCCTGCTGGTGCTGCTCGTCATCGGCATGGGACTCAGCCTCGCCTTCGGGTCACGCATCATCCCCACCGACGTGCTCCTCGACCGCCTCCGCGATGTGCCGGGGGCCATCGGCTCGGACGACATCACCGACCCCGACCTGCAGGTCATCGTGGAACTCAGGTTCCCCCGGACGTTGATCGGCATCATCGTCGGCGCCGCCCTCGGCGTCGCAGGCGCCCTCATCCAGGGCCACACCCGCAACCCGCTCGCCGACCCCGGCATCCTCGGCATCTCCTCGGGAGCCGCCCTGGCCGTGGTCATCAGCTTCGCCGTCTTCAACGTGACCAGCACCGGGATGACCGCCGTCTGGGCGTTCTTCGGCGCGATCCTCGCCACCGCCGCCGTCTTCGGACTCGCCTCCGTCGGCGGCGGCAACGTCCACCCCCTCACCCTCATCCTCGGCGGCGCCGCGATGAACGCCGTACTGCAGGCCATCATCAGTGCGATGGTCCTCACCGACGACAGCAACCTCGACCGCATGCGCTTCTGGACCGTCGGCTCCGTCTCCGGACGCGACATGGGCGTGTTCTGGGGAGTCCTGCCGGTCATCCTCATCGGCCTCATCCTGGCCTTCGCCACCGGCCCGCAGCTCAACCTGCTCAACCTCGGCGACGACGTCGCGTCCTCCCTCGGGGTGAACACCAGGATCGCCAGACTCGTCGGGATGGTCGTCATCGCCCTGCTGGCCGCCGCAGCCACCGCGGCCGCCGGGCCGATCGCCTTCCTCGGACTGGTGGTGCCGCACCTCGTGCGGTCGGTCACCGGACCGGACTACCGGTGGATACTGCCGTACTCCGCACTCGGCGGGGCGTGCCTTCTGCTCTACGCCGACGTCCTCGGACGGCTGATCACCCGGCCCGGGGAACTCCAGGTCGGTATCGTGCTCGCCTTCGTCGGCGCCCCGATGTTCATCTACATGCTGGTCCGCAGGAAGGTGGTTCAGCTGTGAGCGCCCCCGGGAACACGCGCCGCAGACGGCGCTACGTCTCCGACGTCCGGGTCCCCGGACGCCCCGCTTTCCGCATCGGCGCCTACTCCACGGTGTGGCGCCCCCGGCAGTTCTTCACCACCGTGCTGCTCGCGGTGGCCACCGCCCTGCTCCTGGCGGTGTGCATCGGACTCGGCGACTACCCCATCACCCCGTGGCGCGTCATCGAGATCGTCCTCACCGGCGACGGGACCCGCATCGAGAACCTGGTGGTCTTCGACTGGCGGATGCCCCGGGCGCTCACGGGACTCGCGGTGGGGGCGGCCCTGGGACTGTCCGGCGCGCTGACCCAGTCCGTGACCCGCAATGCCCTGGCCAGCCCCGACATCCTGGGCATCACCACCGGTGCCTCCGCCATGGCGGTGACCATCATCGTGCTCGGCGGCGGGGCGTCCGGCGGATTCGTCGGCTGGCTCGCCGGCGTCGGCATCCCGGTGGCCGCCCTGCTCGGTGGACTGCTCACCGGCCTGGTGATCTGGGTGCTGGCCTACCGGCGCGGCATGGACCCGTTCCGGCTCGTGCTCTCGGGCATCATCATCTCCGCCCTGCTGTCGGCGTACATCTCCTTCCTGATGACCCGCGCGGACCTGCGGGACGCGGCCTCCGCCCAACTGTGGCTGTCCGGTTCATTGAACGCCTCGGACTGGACGAAGGGCCTGCCGGTGATGGTCGGCATCCTCATCGGTGTCCCACTGTTCGCCTGGATCGCCTTCCAGCTGCTGGCCAGCATCCTCGGCCCGGACATCGCCAGGTCCCTGGGCCAGAACGTGACCGGCGTGCAGGTCGCCCTGCTGCTGTTCTCCGTGGCACTGGCGGCGGTGGCCGTGTCGGCGGCGGGCCCGATCGGCTTCGTCGCCTTCGTCTCCCCGCAGATCGCCCAACGCCTCTGCGGACGCTCCACCCCGCCGTTGCTGGCGTCCGCCCTGTTCGGTGCCTCCCTGCTGGTGCTCGCCGACATCGCCACCCAGACAATCATGCCCGTGGAGCTGCCCGTCGGACTGCTGACCTCCGCGGTCGGCGGACTGTTCCTGATCTACCTGCTCGTCCAGAACAACCGGAGGACCTCCACCGAATGAGTACCTCAACGTCCCACACCCCACATGCGCACACGATCAGCGCGTCCGGCCTGACTGTCGGCTACGGGTCCGACAGGCCCATCATCGAGGACCTCACCCTGGACGTGCCCGGTGGCAAGGTCACCACGATCATCGGGCCGAACGGCTGCGGCAAGTCCACCCTGCTGCGCGCGGTGTCCCGCCTCCTGCCGTCCCGGTCCGGCGACATCCACCTGGGTGACACCGACGTGGGAACCATGCGGCGCAAGGACCTGGCGAAGATCATCGGCGTCCTGCCGCAGTCCCCGATCTCCCCGCCGGGGCTGATCGTCTCCGACCTGGTCGCACGTGGACGCCACCCCCACCAGTCCTGGATCCGGCAGTGGTCCTCCACCGACGAGGAGGAGGTCATGGCCGCCCTGGAGATGACCTCCGTGGCGAACCTCGCCGACCGTCCCGTGGACTCCCTGTCCGGCGGACAGCGCCAGCGGGTGTGGATCTCCATGGTGCTCGCCCAGCACACCGAGGTCCTCTTCCTCGATGAACCGACGACCTACCTGGATCTGTCCCACTCCATCGAGGTCCTTGACCTGGTCCGCCACCTCAAGCGACGGTTGGACCGTACCGTGGTAATGGTACTGCACGACCTGAACCTGGCGATCCGCTACTCCGACCACCTGGTGGTGATGCACTCCGGCGATGTCGTCGCGTCCGGCACCCCGACCGAGATCATCACCCCGGCACTTCTGAAGGACGTCTTCAACCTCGACGCCACCGTCATCGACGACCCGGTGGTCGGCGGTCCCCTGATCGTCCCGTCCGCCCCGCCGGAAGCCGGCGACCACATAGAAAAGGAGAACTCTTGACCACCCTCCCCGCCTCCGCCGTCCGCGACACCGAACTGAAGGAGCACCCGCGGCGCGTGGACCCCGACGGTGACGAGAACGCCGGACGCCAGGTCGCCGTCACCGTCACCGCGAACGAACTGATCGCCCCGAACCTGCGGCGCCTGACCCTCGCCTCCCCGGACCTCCGCGCCCTGGAACTCACCGGCCCGGACGAGTTCTTCGGACTCATCATGCCGCAGCCGGGACGCAGGTTCGAGCTGCTCGACACCGGGGGACGCAACATCCGCGCCGCCGTCGCCGACATCGACGAGGACGAGCGCCCCGGCCTGCGCTGGTACACCGTCCGGCACTTCCGGCAGGAGACCGGGGAGATCGACGTGGACGTGGTGATGCACGACGACCATCCCGGGCCCGGTGCTCTGTGGGTGTCACAGGTGGAGCCCGGCACGACCGCCGGGATCTGGCTCGCCAACGCGATCTGGATCCGCCACGCGGAGCGCCCCCTGTTCGTCGCCGACCCGTCCGCGGTACCGGCCCTGCGCGCCGTCCTCGAGTTCACCGAGGACCACCACCCGGACGACCTGACCCGCTACCACGTGGTCGTCATCGCCCACTCCCCCGACGACCTGGAGCCGGGCCTGGCGGAGCAGTGGCAGGAGAAACTGGCGTCCCTGGCGATCCTCTACGCCGCCCCCGGCATGGAGGCCGAGGGCGTGGAGGTGCACCTGCGCGCCCGTGCGGACGAGGGGCACCCGTCCGCCTCACCGGAGTACGTGTGGGCCAGCGGGGAGGTCGGCATGACCAAGACGGTGCGCGGCATCGCGGTGGACGAATGGGACGTGGACACCGCGTTCGTGGACTGGGTCGCCTACTGGATCGAGGGCAGGCCGCGGCCCTAGTTCATGATCTTCGTCGCCTCCAGGGCCTCGGTGGTCTTGCGGTTGTAGCCGTCCAGAGCGCGGCGCAGCAGCAGCCCCAGGATCAGCGCCGGGACCACGAACAACAGCAGCATACCCAGGTTGATCCACAGGTCATTCCGGTAGATCCCGGCGATGGCGGAGCGCACCGCGTCCATTGCGTACGTCGCCGGGAGCCACGGACTGACGGCCTGGACCCACCCCGGCAACAGCGTCAACGGGTACGCCCCTCCGGCGCCCGAGATCTGTATGACCAGCAGGAAGACAGAAATGGCCTTACCCACACTGCCGAACGACAGCACCAGTGTGTAGACGATCAACATGAAGACCAGTGACGTCACCCATGCACTCACCAGCAGCAGGAACGGATGCTCTGCCTCAACCTGCACGAAGATGATCTGGCCGAGGGCCACCAGGGTGCTCTGCGCCAGTCCGATGAGGGCGAAGATGCCGAAGCGCCCGAAGAATGCCTGCGTCCGCGTGTACGTCTGGTCCTCCTTGTCCGCCAGCGGCGCACTACCGGGGACATTGGTGCGCACGAGCACGGTCGCGAGCACCGCCCCGACCCACAGGGACAGCACGATGTACATCGGTGCCATACCAGCACCGAAGCTGGCGACCGGGAACACCGGATCACGCTCAATGTCGATCGGCGAGGACAGCTGCGACGCCAGCGCTTCCGGATCATCTCCCACGACGCCGGCCAACCTGGAGAAGTCCCCCGACTCGCCGGCGGTCGACAGGGCGTCCGTCAGTTCGTTGAACCGTCCGGCATGGCCGTCGAGGGAATCGGCGAGTTCGGTGGTGCCGTTCCGCAGCCGTTCAAGCGTGTTGCCCAGCGAGCCGTCGGAACCCGACATGGTTGCCGTGATTCCGTCGATGTCCTCCTTGACACTGTCCACGTTGTCGCCGATGGTCCCCAACGTCTCACCGAGCTGCGACAGTTGGGGCTTCAGGTCTTCCTGGTAGGACGTCACCGCGCCGCTGGCGGCGTCCTGGGCCCGGCCGATCGCCTCCTCGGTGCTCTGACGGGTCTCCTGCGCCGACTGGTTCCCCTGCTCGATGTCCTGCCCGGTCTGCGCCAGGTTCTCCTGCAGGTCGGAGCTACGGTCGATGGCGGCGTCCAGCTGCGCCATCATCCTGTCGAAACCGGGCTCGGCCACGTCCGGGAGGACACCGGACACATTGCTCTCCAGGGTGTCGCGCAGGGACTCGAAGTTGGTGACCTGCCGGCCGACCTCCTGGGACAGTGTGGTGAACGTCGACGCGGTGGTGCTGCTCGCGGAACCGGCACTGTCGAAGAGTGAGTCGAGCCGCTGGCTCACCGCACCGTAACTGTCGCCGGTGGCGTTCAGGGCCGTCTCCAGGGAGTCCGTCGCGCTCTGGAGCGTGGAGTCGAGGCCCGTGATCGCGCCGGTTCCGTCACCGATACCGGAGTCGTCACCGTCGCCGTCACCGCTGTCGTCGAACTGCGCGCCCGCAGCGCCGACGATGTTGCTCGCACCATCCACCATCGTCACCGTGGAATCCAGGAGACCGGTCAGGGAACGCACCGTCTCCGCGCCGGACTCCAGGCGTGCCCCGACGTTCTCCACGCGCGCCTCGATGCGGTCGATGGCCGCCTTCGTGTCGTCCTGCTCCATGTAGTCCGACAGGGACGACACCACCCCCAGCCCCACATTGCTGACGACCCGGGTGAAGTTGTCGTTGATCTGCTCGATCATGCCGTCGGCACCCTGCATGGTGATCTGCTCCGACAGGGCGTTCTTCTTCTCGTTGGTGTACATGTCGAGCGTCGACGGTTCGGTGCCCGTCACGTAGAACGTGAGCATCGAGGTACTGAAATCCGGGGGCAGGACGATCGACGCATAGTAGTCCCCCGACTTCGTCCCCTCGATGGCGTCGTCCTCGTTGGTGATGACCCAGTCGATCTGGTCGTTGCGGCTCAGTTGGGACAGGACCTGGTCGCCGAGATTGAGGTCCATCGGTGCCAGGTCACTGACATGTCCCTCATCCGCGCTGGCGACGGCGATCTCGAGCTCGTCGGTGTTCTCGAAGGGGTCCCAGCTGGCGAGCACATTGAAGACGGAGAACACCAGCGGGATGATGACCAGACCAAACAACACGATGGCGGTCATCACGTTGTTGCGAACCCCGCGGAGGTCATTGCGCAGGATCGTCAGGATGTTCTTCATGACTCCCCGCCTTTCCCGTCGGGCTCAACGGACTCACCTGGCTCACCGGGTTCGTCGGGCCCGTCGGACACCTCGGGGTCCTCCAGTGACCGGGAACCCTGCGTTGCCATGGCCGCCTGCAGCTCGTCATCGGGAAGATCCGACAGTTCCTGCGCGTGGGCGAAGCTCTGCTTGATGTACTCGAGGCCGGCGATGAAGCCGACGACCAACAGGCACCACAGGCAGAAGAGCCCGAAGATGAGGGGTTTGTTCTCCGTGAACAGGCGGGCGATCACGCCCAGGATGAGCACCCCGGCAACGCCGACGATCACGGCCAGTTTCAACAGCCTCGGGTAGTTGTCCCTGAGCGGTTTCCACCGCTGATCGATCTCCTCCCGGTAGGCGTCCCGGTCACGCAGCGCGTGGATCATATCCGTCAGCCGGTAACTGCTGCCCACGACCTGCACGTCCTCACTGACCACCAGTCCGCCGGAATCGAGCTGGCGGTTCACCAGCAGGTTCACGTTGGACATCCAGCGCCGCAGCAGCGTCCCGGCCACGAGGGCCACCAGGGCCATCCCGGCAAGGACGCCCATTGCCTTCCAGTAGTGGTTGCCGTAGAAGCCGCCGACGGTCTCCCGGAGCGCGTCTATGCCGTAGGTGAACGGCAGGAACGGGGATATTGCCTGGAAGAACCCGGGCGTCATCTCGATCGGATACATTCCGGAGGCCCCGGGGATCTGCAGGAAGACCAGCACCACCGCAATCACACGACCGACGTGGCCCAGGGTGGAGATCAGCCCGTAGACGATCGTCAGGTAACTCAGGCCGATGAGCACGCTGGTGCCGACGAAGATGAACGGATTGACCGTCTGCACCCCGATGACCAGGTTTCCCACCGAGACAACCAGCGCCTGGCACACACCCAGGGTGGCGAGCAGCAGAAGACGGCCACGGTAGGCCTGGCCGACAGTCAGCTTCTTGAAGCCCTCGGTGTCCACCTCCGTCCGGAAGATCAGCATCAGCATGAAGGCGCCGATCCACAGTGTCAGGTTGGTGAACAGGGCCGACATCCCCGAACCGTAGTTCCCGACCGGGTACACCGAATGGCTGTCCACCTCCGCGGGCGTGGCCATGAACTGGGAGATTCCCACGGAATCCAGGTTGTTCACGGTGTCCAGGAGGCCTCCCTCCGACGTCGCGTTGAGTGCGAGGACATCCGCCCGGGCGGTCTCCAGGCCATCCTCGATTCCCGTCAACTCACCCTTGAAATTCTCCAGGACCCCGTCGGACTCCTCCAGTGTGCCGCCGACTCCGTCCAGGAGCCCGACGGACTCCTGCAGCAGGGTCTGGGTGGATCCCAGGGCGCCGGAGAAGTTGCCTGCGGTCGCGGAGACCCGGGAAATGGCCCCGTTGAGATCAGGCAGCGAATCACTGGCGGACGACTGCATTCCCTGGGCTTCTTCACGGGAGTTGCTGGTGGCCCGTTCCAGCGCGTCCGCCGCCTCCTCCACGACACCGACCGCGCCGGACGCATCGCCCTGCAGCGTCTCGAGGTTGTCGAGGAGTTGGCGGTTCGTGGAGTTGCGCTCCTCGAGGTCGTCGAGCGCGTCCTGCAGCGGCTGCGCCACTGCCGGTGTCACCGCGGCCCCGTCGAGGAGATCCTGCAACTGTCCGATGGCCCGTTCACCCTGCCGGAGGGCGCCCGACGCGTCCCTGGTCGCGGTGTCGATACTGGCCCCGGCCCGTTCGAGCTCACCGGTGGCCGATGAGATCGCGGAGTTCGCCGACGAGGTTGCATCCGCCAGCGCCGACGTTCCCTCCAGGTAGGCGGTGGTCGCGGCGTCGGAGAAGCCGGCGATCTGTTCCTGGACCTCGGTCATGATCGACTGCACTTCGCCGAGCGCCGTCTGGGCGGTGCCCAGGGTCGTGTCGACGGATCTCAGTGTGTCCTGCGTCGCCGTGATGGTCGGACCTGCCCGTTCGATACCGCCCTGGATCCGCGTGACAGAACCCCGTGCGTCGGACATGGTCTCTGCGAGACCGTCGAATGCGTCGGCGGTGTCGTCCTGCGCCCCATCCAGATTATCGGTGAGATCGCCGCTGGCATTCCGGATCTCGGTCGTGACCGCTTCCGTGATCTGCTCCTTGGCCACCGAATTGATCGTGGAATCGAGGGTGGTGGCACCCTGGTCCGTGATCTGCGGGGAGATGGCGTTCTGCTTCTCGTTGACCCGGTAGGTCAGCGTGGGTTGGGAGTAGGTTCCCTCGACCATGCTGAGTAGGTCCCCCGTGAAAGTCGGGGGGACCTCGATGGTGGCGTAGATGTCACCGCCCTTGAGGGCGTCATCGGCCTCATCGGAGTCCATGAACGTCCATCCCAGCTGGTCATTCTCCTTCAGCTGGTCGACAAGCTGACTGCCGACGTCGAGTGGACCGGTGATGTCCGATTCCCCGCCCTCGTCCTCGTTCACCACGGCGACGTCGATATCGCCGGTGTTGTCGTACGGGTCCCAGAGCGCAGCCACGTTGAACCAGGTGTACAGGGCCGGGATGATCATGACCCCGACCACGATCAGCCATACTTTGGGCTTGCGTAGTATCCGGGAGAGGTCCCTGGTGAACACTTTCCAACTTGCTGGCACGTGGAAACCGTAGCACCCGGTACAGGGCACACGGTAAGGAAAAGGGTTCCCCGGGGGAATAACCTGCGGGCCCCGCTCAGCCCTCGACGATGGTGACGGCGGTGGTGCCGTCCTCCATTGCCTCGAAGGTGTGTGGGACGTCGCCCCGGTAGCGGATGGTGTCGCCGACACCGAGGGTGGTTTCCCTGCCATCCACCCCGATGAGAGCGCTGCCCGACGTGATGAGCACGTACTCGACGGTTCCCCGCGGGTGGGGGCGCGACGCCTTCACCGCGTCCGGCCCCGCCGCGATGTAGTAGATGTCACGGCGGGTCGACGGCGCCCCCGGGGTCACCAGCGCAACCCGGTAGGTGCTCTCCTCGGATTCCAGGAAGGACAGGTCGCCGACCCTGGTCACGGCGATGTCCGGCGCGGGCGGGTCGATGATGCGCGACAGGGGGATGTCGTAGACGGAGGCCAGTGCCCACAGGGTTTCCACGCTGGGGTTGCCGGAGCCGGACTCCAGGACGGACAGGGTGGATTTGCCGATCCCGGCCCTATGGGACGCTTCGGTGAGGCTGAGGCCCGCGTTCTCGCGTTCGGTGCGCAGGGCGGCGCCCATGCGCCCGTGGTCGTAGCGGGTGTCCCTGTCTGTGTCCCTGGCCATGGCGTTCATCATACGGGACGAACGACTCATTTGACGAACACCGGCGGTAGGGTTCAGTATGGCGAACATGAACCCATCACACGGAACGGCTGCATGGCGCAGTGGCGCCGTCATCTGCCTCACCCTCGTCGCCGTGGCGATCTCCTACGGATCACTCTCACACGATGCCGGCCTGCACCTCTGGCAGACCGTGTTCCTCGCCGCCCTGGCCTACGGCGGTGCCGCGGAGATCCTCTTCGTCGGGACCCTCGGCGCCGGAGGCTCCCCCGTGGCCGCGGTTCTCGGCGGTGCGATGGTCAACACACGCAATCTCGCCTACGGGATGAACGTCGGCACCTTCGTGCCCGGTGGCTGGCGCAGCGTGCTCGGCGCACACCTGGTCAACGACGAAACGGTCGCCTTCGGACGGGTCGGACGCACCAGGCGCGAGAAATGGGTCAGGTTCACCGGCCTCGGCGTGATCATGGGGCTCTGCTGGGTCTGCGGCGCTGCCGGCGGACAACTCATCGCCGGGGTCATCGACACCGACATGTTCGGGTTCGACGCCGCCTTCCCCGTGATCCTCGTTGCGATGGTGCTCGGCGACCTGCGGGGGCGGCCGATGGTGGTGACCGCGTCGATGGCAGTGGCACTGGCACTGCTGCTGACTCCGGTGGTGCCGCCAGGCCTGGCCGCGATCTGCGCACTGGTGGCCCTGGTCCCGTGGTTCATTGCCACCCGTACAGGGAGGCGATGATGGACACAATGGCCTTCCTCGCCGCGGCAGGAACCCTCGTCGTCGTCACCTACCTGATCCGACTCGCCGGCGTGTGGTGGGGTGCACGTCTGGCCGGCACCCCGGAGCAGCAGGTCGATGGTGGCCCCGGCGCGGACATCCGGACGTGGATGGACCGGGCGACAGTGGTCATCATCCTCGCCGTCGCCGCCACCCAGACCGTGTTCGACGGGCAGGATCTCTCCACCTCCGCCCGCATGATCGGTGTCGGCGTCGGTGTCGCCGCCCTGTTCCTCCGCGTCCCGATGATCATTGCCGTCCTGCTCGCCATGGGGTGCGCCGCACTGCTACGTGCTGCCGGACTGGGGTGAGGGTGCGGACAACCTGGCCCGCATGCCCAGTACCGCGGTCGCCAGCGCCGCCATGATGAGGATGGCCGGGGTGATGTAGCTCAGACCGACTCCCGCGGAGAGCTCCCCCGCCAGCTGCGCCCGCTCGCCGGGGTCGAGCGCGACCATCGCGGCCAGTCCTCCCCGGTCGCCGGCACCGATGTCATCGGCCCGACGCCCAACCAGCACGGTGATGGTCGAAGCGACGAGCGCCGTCCCCAGCGCGTTGCCGAGTTGGCTGAACAGGTTGAGAAGCGTGGTGGCCCGGGGAAGCTCCCCACCGTCCAACGTGCGTGTCGCCGCTACGGTGGTGGGCATGAGCGTGGCACCCGATCCGATGCCGACCAGCATGCTCACCACCCCGATGAACGGGTAGGGCGCATTGAGACTCAACGCGAGTCCGAGGCCCAGGGCCCCGCACAGCGCCGTTGCGGTCCCGGTCATGATCACGCGGCGCGGGTCGATGCGGTCAACCAGTCTGGTCGCCACCTGCAGTGTGATTCCCACGGCCAGTCCAGTGGGGATCGCCAGGACACCGGCGACGGACACAGGATCCCCGCGTACGCCCTGAACGAAGGCGGGGACGATGGCCATGGACCCGAAGTAGCCGCCGGCGAAGCACAACGAGATCACGGCCCCGGACACAACCTCGCGTCGTGCGAGCAGTCCCACGTGAACGAGCGGATTGCGGCGGCCCAGGCTACGGCGTGCGAATCCGCCCAACATCACGAGCCCAGCCACGGCCGTGGCAGCGGTACCAACGGTGAGACGTCCGGAATCCCCGATGGAGGTACCCGCCAGGACCAGGCTGACACAGCCGGTAACCACGAGCAGCAAACCGATCACGTCCACTCTCCCCTCATCGTCGCTGCGCTGAGCGTCCGGGAGATACCTCAGGCAGAGCACAAGGGCGACAGCACCGAAGGGAAGATTGATCCAGAACAGCCACCGCCACGAGGCGGTGTCAACGAGCAGTGCCGACAGCGGCGTACCCAGCACGGGACCTATCAGTACGGGCAACCCGACCAGGCTCATCACCTTTCCCCGGTGTTTCCTGGGGGCACTGCGCAGGGCAATGGCCTGGCCCAGTGGATTCAGGACGCCGCCGCCCAGCCCCTGGAGTACGCGGAAAGCGATGAGCCATCCGACATCCGGGGAGAATCCGGCGGCGACGGAGGCCACGACGAATACGCCGAGACCCGCAAGATAGACATTCCTGTCGCCGTACCGTCCAGCGAGCCAGCCACTCAGTGGAATCACCGCGATGAGTCCGAGAATGTACCCGGTCGTCATCCACGACCCGCGGGGCAGTGTGGTGTCCAGGTCAGCGACGATGGCCGGAAGGGCCGCAACGGTCACGGTGGTGTCGACGACAATGAGTAACCCGGCGAGAGCCAGTACCAGGCCGACGGTGCGTGTTCGGGAATCCATGTGACATGCCCTCAGCCAGGGAAGGGGCGGTTGGCACGGGCATCCTTGAGCACCCCGGACCACCAGTTCAGTTCCGCCAATACAGCGGACAGGGCCGTGTCCACGGAGTCCCCCGGCATGTAGCTGCCATCGCCGTCGCCGTCTTCGCCGTCGATGCTCATCCACGGTGCGGCGAGCCCCAGGCACCGCCGGGTGGTGACCATATTCAGCTCAGCCAGCACCCCTCGTAGCTGCTCCATCGCAGCATAGCCGCCCTGGACGCCATAGCCGACGATGCTCGCGGGCTTGAGCATCCACTCGCTGTAGTGCCAGTCGATCAGTCGTTTCAGGGAAGCGGGGAAGGAATGGTTGTACTCCGGGGTGACGAACACGAAGGCATCCGCGCCCTCGATGCGGTCCGCAACCTCGGTCCCCGGCCCTCCACCGGGGTAGAGCTGGGAATCGTCGGGCAGGGTGATCTCAGCAAGGTCGATCAGGTCAATGTGGGCGTCCTCGGTATCCGCCAGAATCTTGACGACCCAGGCCGCGACGCTCGGGCATACCCGCCCGTCCCGCACACTGGAGGAGATCACCGCCACACGCGTCGCGGGTGGTGCCGGTGAGATGGATTTCGCAGTCGATGTAGTCATGACCACCACGCTGATGGTTAAACATATGTTGAAGTCAAGAGCTGCCGGGCGTAACTTCGAAATGGTGACACACACCACAGCGGTACCCGCCGAAATCTTGACCACCAACACGAATGACGGACTCACCGTCGGCGAGGTGGCCGCCGAAAGCGGCGTGGCCCCTTCCGCGGTGCGGTTCTACGAGAAGCATGGCGTGGTCAACGCGGTGCGGAACTCGGGAAACCAGCGGCGTTTCGATGACTCCGCGGCGTGCCGCATCCAGGTCGCCAAAGTCGCCAAACGAGTGGGACTGACTGTCGCGGAGATCTCCGACCTCTTCGCCTCACTCCCCGGAGATCCCGGACCCGCTGATTGGGGTCCGGTCGCCGAGCGACTCGTCCGCGAAGCTGAACAACGGGTCGAGGACCTGAAAACCCAGCTCGATGCACTGGGGTCCGACGGGAAGCTCTGCGACATCGGCTCGAACCTCGACACCTGAGCGGGAGTGTCCGCCTTCGAGTGTGCCCGGCCACCGTCACAGAACCCAGGGGATTGTTCTACGCCCGTGCACGCTCAGGGCCCCAAAGTGTTCCGAAGTGTGCACGGGCGTAGAACAATTCAGGGGGCGGGATCTCCTCCGCGGGAACGGCCGGACTGTCACTCTGCAGATAAGCGCTCGCCGGGGCACACGATCGGGCGCAGAGCGTGCCCGGGCAAGCGTTGATTCCCAGAATAAGGTGGGGTCAGGCCACCGGCTCCACGCCGAGCTCACCCAGCAGACGTGCACGCAGGTCAGCATGGTCAGCATACTCAGCGTGGTCAGCATGCTCAGCGCGGTCAACGCCAGCACCACCATCCCCACCACCGTTCCCTGTGGACACCTCCAGGCTCAGCCGGCCGTCCTTAAGCACCGCGACGCGGTCCGCCAGGGCAATGGCCTCGTCCACGTCATGGGTGATCATCAGCACTGACGGACGGTGCCGGGCGACCAGGTCCTTCAGCAGACCGTGCATCCGGATCTTCGTCAGCGCGTCCAACGCACCGAACGGCTCATCGGCCAACAGCAGCTGCGGCTCCCGGACCAGCGCCCGTGCCAGGGCGGCACGCTGCTGCTCCCCGCCGGACAACTCCACCGGCCACGCTCGCTCGCGCCCGTCCAGACCGACCTCGTCCAGGGCGGCCCTGACCTTCTCGTCGGTGGCGCGTCCCGACGGAAGACCGAAGGCCACGTTGTCGGCGATGCGCAGCCACGGCACCAGGCGCGAGTCCTGGAACACCACGGACACCCGGTCGGGGATGTCGATCACTCCCGAGCCACTGACCTCCCGGTCCAGACCAGCCAGGGCCCGCAGCAGGGTGGACTTGCCCGAACCGCTGCGTCCCAGCAGGGCCACGAACTCGCCCGGACGGATCGTCAGGTCCACCCCGTCCAGCGTGTCCGTGACCCCGTCGAAGGAACGGTGGACCTCCTGGACCCGCACGTCCGGCGTTTCCGTCAGCTGATTGTCCGTCGCCATGACAGCGCTCTCCCTCCGATGGTGCGGATGATCGCGTCCGCCGCGACACCCAGGATGGCGTAGACCACGAGGCCCACGATGATGATCTCGGTCTGCCCGTAGTTCGATGCGAGGGTGATCATGTAGCCGATGCCGGAGGTCGTGTTGACCTGCTCGACCACCACCAGTGCCAGCAGTCCGGCGGTCACGCCCAGGCGCAGGCCCAGAATCGTGTTCGGCAGGGACCCCGGCAGCACGACCCGGCGGATGAATTCGCGGCGGCTGACCTCCAGTGTGCTGGCGAGTTCCACGAAGCGGCTGTCGATGGACCGCAGCCCGTCGAAGGTGTTCATGTACACCGGGATCAGCGTCGCCAGGGCGATGGTGGTGACCTTCATCTCCTCGCCGATGCCGAACCACAGGATGAACAGGGGCATCACGGCCAGGGTCGGCACGGCGCGCCAGATCTGCACCGGCCCGTCGACCATGGATTCTCCGATCCGGGACAGTCCGGCCAGCGTGGCCAGCACCATACCGACGGCGATGCCGATGACGATGCCGATGACGATGCCGATGCCCGCCCTGGTCAGCGAGGCGATCAGGGAGTCCTGCAGCCGTCCGTTCTCGACCAGTTCACCGGCGGCGGTGATCACCTGCCAGGGTGCAGCGAGGATCCGTTCGTCGATGAACCCGATTGCACTGCCCACGGTCCACAGCACCAGCAGGACGATGATGCCCAGCGCACTGCCGAGCTTGAGTTTGCGTCCCGGCCCGTAGGTGCGCCGGACGGGACGGACGTCCCGCGGTGCGGTGGTGTCGGACGCCCCGTCCGCGGCGGGACCCCGCGTCTGCGTCGGACGCGCCGGCCTGTTCAGGATGGTGGTCATGACTCCTCTCCTTCTTCCGTGTCCGCGTTGAGTTCGGACGGCTCGAACCGTCGGTCGTAGATGTCCTTCTCGACGTCGATCTCCGGGTGGTCCTGTTCCTCCGACAGCAGGTCGGCGGTCTCCTGGTGCTGGGAGATCAGGTCGTCCCACGTGTCGGGGATGACGAACTCCCCCTGCCGGTCGACGACGTAGTCGGCGTCCTCCGGCGCGAGGCCCTGGTCCTCGACCAGGTACTTCTCGGCGTAGGTGTCCTTGTTCTCGTTGATCCACACATTGGCCTTGTTCCACACCTTCACGTACTGCTTCAGTGCGGCGGCCTTGTCCGGGTCGTCGAGTGTGGCGGTGGGAACGTACAGGTGCCAGGGGTCATCGGGCACGCCGGGGGCGATGGTCGAACCACCGTCGCGCTCGTACTTCGCCAGGTAGGAACGGGCCTGCTCGACCCCGAGCGGGGCGACGTCCACCTCGTCCTTGGCGATGACGTTGACGAAGGTGTCGTCGGTGGACTGCAGTTCGACGAGTTCCACGTCGTCCTGGCTGAGCCCCGCTTCCTCCAGGACGCGGAGCACCAGCGCGCCCTGCGCCTGGCCGGGACTGTAGGCGATGCGTTTGCCCTTCAGGTCCTCGGGTGACTCGATGTCCGCGTTCGGTGCGACACCCAGTTCGTAGGTCGGGTGCTCCAGCGGGTCCTCGGTCTGCCGCGCGGACACCACGCGCACCGGCTCATCCGTCCAGGTGGCGAACAGCGGCGGGATGTCCGCGACCGCGCCCACGTCCAGTGCCTCGGCGCGGAAGGCCTCGAGGGTCTTCGGCCCGCCGTCCATGTTCGCCCACTCCGGGGTGAAATCCAGTTCGTCCAGCAGACCCGCCTCCTCCAGGATGACCTGGGTGCGGGGGTCGCCGATGCGCAGGACGGTCTCCGGGTCTACCTCGTCGGAGATCTCCGCCTCGGTGTCCACGTCCCCGTCGTCACTCACCGCGTTGCAGCCGGTCAGGGCGATGGCTGTGATGGTGAGGACGCCGATGCTGGCGATCCCCGTGCGGCGGATGCTCGCTCGCGGACTCATGCGCTTCGCTCCTGTGCCCGGACGTCCCCGCCCAGCGGGCCACCGTGGTTGGTCACGCCGAACCCGCGGCGACGCACGGCGGGGATCACACCCTCACCCACGTGGTAGGTCTCCTCCAGGTGCGGGTAGCCGGACAGGACGAATTCCTCGACCCCGTTGGCCTGGTACTCGACGATGAGGTCGGCGACCTCCTCGTAGGAGCCCACCAGAGCTGTGCCGGCACCACCGCGGACGAGGCCCACACCGGTCCACAGTCCGGGGTGGATCTCCAGGGAGCGCACGTCGCTGCCCTGCTGGAAGTCGCTGCCGCGACCGTGCAGTTCGGCGATGCGGCGCTGGCTTTCGGACTCGGAGGACGCGATGGCCTGCTGGGCGTCGCGGACGTCTTCCTCGGAGACGTGGCTGAGCAGCCGCTCGGCGGCTGCCCATGCCTCCCCCGACGTTTCGCGGGCGATGACGTGGACGCGCAGTCCACCACGGGAGGCCGGAACCGCGGCGAGCTTTTGTCCCACGTCGTCCGGCTTCTCCCCCCATGTCAGGTAGATGTCGGCGTGGTCCTGCGCGACCTCGAGCGCCTCCGGGGAGGACCCGGAGAAGTACACCGGCGGGATCACGTCCGGCCGCGCCGGCAGACGTGCCCCCTCGACGTGGACGTGGCGTCCGTCGAAGTCGACCGGGTCCTCACTGGTCCAGAGCTGCTTCCACAGGTCCAGGAACTCGCCGGTGCGCTCGTAGCGCTGGGCCTTGGGTAGGTCGTCGCCGGACGCCTTCTGCTGGGTCGGCTCGCCTCCGGTGACGACGTTGAGGTTCAGCCGGTTGCCTGAGATGCGCTGGAAGGTGGAGGTGGACTGCGCCTCCTTCAGGGCGGTGGCCAGGCCGGGACGCACCGCGACGAGGAACTTCAGCCGGTCGGTGACGTCCAGCAGGCTCGTGGCGATCAACCAGGGGTCCTCGCACCACAGGCCCACGGGGATCAGGACGCTCTCGAAGCCGTTCTGCTCGGCGGCGAGGGCAAGCTGCTTGAGGTAGCGCGGGTCGACCGGACGGTCGGGGGTGTACGACTCGTCGCTTCCGATGCTCCCGTCGGCGGCAACCTGACCACCGGGCCCCCCACCGACGACGTACCTCGAGTCGACGAAGGGCGGCAGGAACCAGTGGAAGGTCAGTTCGGGCGGCGTGTGCTCGGCTGTCTGTTCTGTCATGGCCCGAGTGAACCACTCTGTCTACTTTGCGGGCCAGACTTCCGATCGCGCTGAATGGAGGGCGGGACCCCGCGGACCCGTCCAGTGGCAACTACAGCGAGAAGTTCTACCGGTGTTCGACCAATTGAACTCGAATAACCCCAGGTCACAAGAAGTCCTATCACCTCACAGTGGTAGAACTTCTCACCTCTCCCCTGCCGACACCAACTCAGTGCCCGGTGAGCTCCCGCCAGTGCGGGGCAGCGAGTTCGTCGTCGATGACCGTCCTCTTCCCTGCACGCACCCCCAGCAGACCCATCACCACGGACAGCACAACCAGGGCGATCAGGATGGACTCCCACTCGCCGGTCGACTCATGCACCAGGCCGATCAGGAACGGGCCGATACCGGCGATGAAGTAACCCATCGGCTGGACGAAGCCGGACAGCCGGGCGGTCACCAGCGGCGAACGGCTCCGGGCCGGAATCAGGGCGATGGCGGTGGGGAAACAGAACCCACCGACGCCCAGCAGGAACGCCCACACCAGCGGCACCGATGTCGGCGACAGCAGGATTCCCAGGTAGCCGATCGCGGTGAACAGGGCGAACACCAGGGGGAACGGGGCGAGACTGCGCGCCCGGTCGATGACCGTGGGCATCACCAGTCCACCCAGGATGTTCAGTCCACCGATCAACGCCAGCGCCACGCTGCCGACCTCCCGGGACACCCCGGCGTCCACGTAGATCTGAGGCAACCAGCCCATCTGCAGGTAGGCGTTCATGGCCTGCAGGCCGAAGAACAGCGTGAGGTAGACCGCCGTCGGAGCGCGCCACAGCGACACCTTCGCGTGGGCATGGGAGTCCACCACGGGGTCGTGCAGACGAGCCGGGACCAGCGGCTCCTCCTCCGGTTCCGGGGAGTCCGGGGAGTCCGGGGAGTCCGACAAGTCCAGCTTCTCCGGCTTCTTCTGCGGTCCACCGGGGAAGTCCGATCCGGTGCGAACCGCGACAACCAGCCACACGACCACCTGCGCGGCACCCAGGAACGCCCAGACGAACAGCGCCCAGCGCCAGGCGTCCGAACCGCTGAACCACAGCGCGGACAGTGGACCGATGGCACCGGACAGGCCGAGCAGTGATCCGTAGGCGGTCATCATCGCCACGGTGTGGCGTCCGCCGTAGTTCTTGACCCACGCCGGGATCAGCACGTTGCCCAGGGCGATACCCGCCACGACCAGGCCGGTCATGACCATGAACACGGCAACCCCGCCGACCCAGGGCCGTACGGCGAGACCGACCAGCGTGAGGACCATGCCGATGACGATGGTCCTGCTCAGGCCCAGCCGACGGGCCAGCGGCACCGCGCACAGCCCCATGATGCCGAACAGGATTCCGGGGAGTGCCGTGATCAGACCAGCCAGGGAACTGGACGTCCCGAATGCGTCGAGGACGTCGGACAGCACGGGCCCCAGGGAGGCGATCCCTGCGCGGAGGTTGACCGCGGCGACGATGACGGCGATGAATCCCAGCGCGACCGGAATCACGAGCCTGCCCCGGGTCCGTTGCGCTTGTTTGTCGGTCATTGTCGCTCTTCCGTCAGCATTGTCCTCCTCAGATGTGCACGGTCGGACCGTGCGTGAACCCCTGTAAACCTACCCCTCCCCGTCCCCGTCCGCCGACCCCGACCGAGCGGTCTATAGCGAAGTCCGGCGCTGAGGTCAAGGGTTCGCTGCGCACCGCGGCAAACGGTGTCATTGTCCCCGTCCGGCTTCCTACGATCCCGAACCATGACCTCACCACACCCCGCACCCCAGAACCAGAAATCCATCGCAGTGATCGGAGCCGGGATCGCCGGCGTCAATGCCGCCCTCGCCTTCAGCCGCCAGGGCTGGCGCGTCGACCTCTACAGCGACAAGGACAGGAACGACCTGCTCAACAACGTTCCCGCCACCGGCACCGCCATCCTCTTCGGGGCGTCCCGCACGCCGGACGCGGCAATCACCGCCGACAGGTACGCCGACACCGAGACCGCCAACTTCACCTCCAGCGGTGCCGCCGTCGCAGGCGTCACCAGCTTCCCCGCCGACTTCGACTACGAGGCACAGTCGGTGGACGTCCGGCTGCGCGCCGACGACCGCCTCGGCGAGTTCCTCGACGAGGCCGGGTCCACCGGCAGCCGGTTCATCGTCCAGGGCATCACGCCCGGGGACCTCGACACCGTCGCCGCCGAGCATGACCTGACCTTCGTCGCGACCGGGAAGGCGGGTGACGGAAACCTCGCCAACATCTTCGAGACCGACACCGACCGCACGCCCTACACCGAGGCCCAGCGCTACCTGCTGACCGTCACGACCCACGGCCTCCCCGTCGACCACGCCTTCACCGGACGCAACCCGAATCCGGGCGGCCTGCTGTCGATCCACGGGGAGGGCGAGGTCTTCGTCGGCCGCTACCTGCACAAGGACCTCGACAACAACAACGGCGACTCCTGGGTACTACTCGCCTGGGCACGTCCCGGAACAAAGACCGAGGAGGCGTTCCGCTCGGCGACCGACGCACAGAGTGCCCTGGACGTCCTGAAGGACCTCCACCGCGATGTCTTCCCCGATGTCGCTGAGGACATCGGCAAGCTGCAGGTCATCGACACGGACCGGTTCTCCTGGCTCAAGGGCGCGGTGACACCCCGCGTGACCGGGCCCACGGCAATCACCCCCGGCGGAAACCTCGTCGCCGCGCTAGGTGACACCTCCATCGCCGTCGACCCGATCGCCGGGCAGGGCGCGCAGCTCGGCACGTTCCAGGTCGCCGCCCTCGCCGAGGGCCTGAAGGACGCCGAGGACGAGGGACGGGAGTGGGACGATGCCCTGCTCACCGAACTCTTCGAGAAGCACTGGGCCGAGCACGGGGAGGCTGGCGTGGAAGTCACCTCCCTGTTCCTCGCGGATCCACTGTTCGCCGATGTCGCCAATGAGTTCTTCGGCACCGCCGCCACCGACCCGGCGGTTGCCACGACCCTGTTCAGCCTGTTCTCCGAGCCCACCCCGGCACTGACACTGCGCACCGCAGAGGACGTCCGCAGCCTCGTGGCGTCCCGTCGCGCGAGGGTGACTGCATGAGCCAGCGCCGTATCCGCTTCAACGCCTTCGACATGACCTGCGTGGTCCACCAGTCCCCCGGATTGTGGCGCCACCCGGATGACCAGGCTCACCGGTACAACGACCTGTCCTACTGGACCGAACTGGCTCAGCTGCTGGAGACCGGCTACTTCGACGGCGTCTTCATCGCCGACGTCCTCGGACTGTACGACCTCTACGGTGCGTCACCGGACGCCGCCCTGAAGGCCGGCACCCAGGTCCCGGTCAATGATCCGCTGCCGCTGGTATCGGCGATGGCCGCGGTGACCGAGCACCTCGGATTCGGCCTGACCACCGGCACAGCTTTCGAGCACCCCTTCCCGTTCGCCCGCCGCATCACGACCCTCGACCACCTCACGAACGGTCGGCTCGGCTGGAACGTGGTGACCGGGTACCTCCCCTCGGCGGCGGAGAACACCCAGTCCCACGGTCAGCTCGACACCTTCGACCACGACGCCCGCTACGACCACGCCGACGAGTACCTGGAGGTGCTCTACAAGTTGTGGGAGGGGTCCTGGGAGGACGATGCGGTCCTCGCCGACCCGCTGACCGGCGTGTACACCGACCCGTCGAAGGTGCACCCGATCAACCACGAGGGGGTGAACTACACCGTGCCGGGGATCCACGTCTCCGAGCCGTCGCCGCAGCGCACCCCCGTCATTTTCCAGGCCGGGGCGTCCGACCGCGGCAGCACCTTCGCCGCCGACCACGCCGAATCCGTGTTCGTCGCCGCACCCACGAAGGAGAAGCTCGCCGGCGTTGTCGCGACGCTGACAGAGAAGCTGGAGGCCGCGGGACGCTCGCGGCAGGACGTGGTGATCTACGCGTTGTTCACCGTCATCACCGACGAGACCGAGGAGAAGGCGCAGGCCAAGGCCACCGAGTACCGCAACTACATCGACCATGAGGGGTCACTGACCCTGATGTCCGGGTGGATGGGCGTGGACTTCTCCCGGTTCGACCTCGATGACCCCGTCGCCGGGATCGAGTCGAACGCGATCCAGTCGGCGGTGGCGGCGTTCCAGCAGTCCGCCGGTGAGGACGGCCGTCAGTGGACCGTCCGCGAACTCGCCGAGTTCGGTGGTATCGGTGGACTCGGACCGGTCGTTGTCGGCTCCGGGGTATCGGTCGCCGACCAGCTCGAGGACTGGGTCGACGCCACCGGCATCGACGGATTCAACCTGGCCTACGCGGTGACCCCCGGGACCTTCCGCGATGTCATCGACCATGTCGTGCCCGTCCTGCAGGAGCGCGGCGAGTACCCGACGTCCTACGGGGACGGGACGCTGCGCCACAAACTCTTCGGACGCGGGCCCCACGTCTCTGACACCCACCCGGCCGCCAACGCCCGAACCATCTCAACCACAGGAGCCCCATCATGACGACCACCGCCCCCGAAACCCTCTCCGCCACCGAGGCACCCGAGGAACCCACGGACGCCTCCCTCTCCGAGGTCTTCCAGCCCCTGTTCGACCGCATCGCCCAGGGCGCCGCCGACCGCGACGCCAACCGTGAACTGCCGACCGAGGCGGTCCGTCTGCTGCGCGATTCCGGCTTCGGACGCCTGCGCCTCCCGGTGGACCAGGGCGGCTTCGGCGCCAGCGTGCGCCAGACGTTCTCCCTGCTCACCGACCTCGCCGTCGCCGACTCCAACATCACCCAGGCCCTGCGCGTGCACTTCTACAGCGTGGAGAGCTTCCTGCTCGGTGCCCAGTCGGAGGATCCGGACGCCGCCGCGGCGGCACAGCAGAACCTCGACAAGGTCGCGTCCGGCGTCCTGTTCGGCAACGCGATCTCCGAGCGCGGGCACGGCGCGGTGGACCGCTACCAGACCCGCCTGACCCCGGACCCGCAGAATGAGGGCGCGTACCTGCTCAACGGCACCAAGTACTACAGCACCGGCAGCCTGTTCTCCGACATCATCAGCGTGTCCGCCGACCTCGACGGCGAGCGTGTGGCGGTCAATGTCCCCGCCGACGGCGAGGGCGTGCAGCAGATCGACGACTGGGACGGCTTCGGCCAGCGCCTCACCGGATCCGGCACGACGATCTTCCACGAGGTGAAGGTTGCGCCGGAGCAGATCGCCCCCGGCGGCTACGGGACGCCCGGACGCACCCCCGACACCTCGTTCCGGCAGCTCTTCCACCTGGTCGCGCTCGCCGGCATCGCCCGGCGCGCCGCCGACGACGCCCGCGACCGGGTGCAGGGTCGTGACCGCACGTACACCCACGCGCCCGCTGACCTGCCCCGGGAGGACCCGCTGGTCCAGGCCGTACTGGGCCGGGTCCACTCCGCGGCGTTCACCGCACGGGCCACGGCACTGGCTGTGGCGGATGCGGTAGCTGTGGCCTTCGGTGGGACGGACGAGCAGATCGATGCCGCGGAGCTGGCGTCCTCCGAGGCGCAGGTCTCCCTGATTCCGCTGGTGCTGGACGCGGTGAACGAGATCTTCGAGACCGGTGGCGCCTCCATTTCCTCGGACAAGCTGAACCTGGACCGGCACTGGCGCAATGCGCGGACGCTGGCGGTCCACAACCCGGCGGTCTACAAGCAGCAGGCCATCGGCCGGTTCGCCCTGGACGGTGACGGCACCGCCCTGCCCTACGCCTGGAGCGCCGGCGTGCGCGGCGAGGACGGCTAGAACCACCCCCAGCGCCGCCATGATCGACTGTCAAGGATGTGGCGCTCCATGTTGGTCCGATGGTCCAAAACCAACCTGGAGCGCCTCACCTGTGTCATGTCCCTTCGACAGTCACGTGCCGGGGGCACAACCACGACGAATAGTCGACGTGAACCTCGTCGGATAGCCGAGAATCTACCGACGGGCACCCTCCCTATGACGAGCCCCGGGTGACGGCATGGTTGACGTCCAGCGCGACCGCTACCCATTCTCCGGGGAACTCTTCCCTGCCGACGGTTGATGCGCCGACCTCGATCCAGCCGGGGCCCTTGTCGCGTCCGGCACACATCCACTATCTCCCAGCCGGACGAGTGGTCCTCCGTCCGGTTAAAGCCCGCCGACTGACCCCGACTGACCCCGGAACACCTTCCATTCACCCCTTTGGGGAATCCTGGCCCATGGAACAGACCGTATGGTCTACTTGTTGACACTGAAGACGTAGCCCACCGCACCCGCACCCCACCAGGAGACCGATCGTGACTTCTTCGCTTGACTCACAGACCGCTGCCGCAGCGGCAGCCTCCGTCGCCGACCCCACAGCCATCGCCGCCCATGGTCCCGACGCACAGCTCTCGCCCACCGAACTGCGCAGCGCCTGGGCGTCCATCCCCACCCCGATCACCACCGTCGCCGCCGTCATCGACGGTCAGCCCATTGGACTGATCGTCGGCTCCTACGTCGGCCTCTCGCTGGAACCCGCACTGGTTGCCGTGAGCATCCAGAAGTCCTCCCGCTCATGGCCGCTGCTCAAGGACGCGGAGCACCTCGGCATCTCCGTCCTGACCCGCAACCACCAGCACCTCGTCCGGCAGCTCGCCGGCCCCATCGAGAACCGTTTCGACGACATCGACTGGGAGAACGACCGCGGGGCCGTGCTGGTCGGCGACTCCGCCGTGCACCTGACCGGCCACATCATCAACGAGCTGGACACCGGCGACCACGTCACCGCGATCCTCCAGGTCGACCGCGTCCGCGAGCAGGCACCGTCTGAGACCCCGCTGGTGTTCCACGGGTCCCAGGTCTCAACCGTCGGGGAGCTCTGATCACCGTATGTCCACCTCATCCATCACACAGCCGCAGGATCTCCAGTTCGCCTACTGGGTGCCCAACGTCTCCGGGGGCCTGGTGGTCTCCGAGGTCGAGCAGCGCACCGACTGGGGCATCGACTACAACCGGAAACTGGCGAAGAACGCCGAGGACGTCGGCTTCGACTACGCCCTGTCCCAGGTCCGCTACCTGGGATCCTACGGCGCCGAGTCACAGCACGAGTCCGTGAGCTTCTCGCTCTCCCTGCTGGAGGCGACCGAGCGCCTGAAGGTCATCGCCGCCGTCCACCCCGGACTCTGGCAGCCGGCCGTGCTGGCGAACCTCGCCACCACCGCGTCCGAGCTCTACAACGGGCGCATCGCACTGAACGTCGTGTCCGGCTGGCTGAAGGACGAGTTCACCAAGTTCGGTGAGCCGTGGCTGGAGCATGATGAACGCTACCGGCGCACCGGTGAATTCCTGCAGGTCCTGCGCGCCATCTTCGAGGGCGACCACGCCGACTTCCAGGGTGACTTCTACCGGTTGCACGACTACTCCATCAGCCCCCACCCGCAGATCGCCCCGGAGCTGTTCCAGGGCGGGAACTCCACCGCCGCCCAGTTCAACGGCGGCAACTACTCCGACTGGTACTTCATCAACGGCAAGCCTGTCGACGAGGTCAAGGCCCAGATCGAGGACGTCAAACGCTTCGCCGACGAGGCGGGACGCGAGACGAAGATCGGCGTCAACGGCTTCGTCATCCTCGAGGATACCGAGAAGGAGGCGCACGACAAGCTGCGCCACATCGTCGACAACGCCAGCCACGGCGCGGTCGAGGGATTCCGCCAGTCCGTGAAGCAGGCCGGGCAGTCCACCTCGGACGGCAAGGGCATGTGGTCGGACTCCACGCTGGAGGACCTGGTGCAGTACAACGACGGTTTCCGCACCGGCCTGATCGGCACCCGCGAACAGGTCGAGGAGCGTATCGACGAGCTGCGCAACGTGGGCGCGGATCTGATCCTCACCGGATACCTGCACTTCGACGAGGAAGTCCGTCGCTTCGGCGAGGAGATCATCCAGCCGCTGCGCGCCCGCACCACGGCCGACGTCAACGCGTGAACCGCGCCGCACAGGTCGCCGACGCTGTCATCCGGCTCAAACACTCCGGCCTGCTCGCCGCCACGGTGCCCGCCCGGCTGGGCGGCCCGGAGTACCCCGCCTCCGCCATCGCGGAGGCGTTCCGCATCCTCGCCGGCGGGGACGGCTCCCTGGGACAGATCCCGCAGAGCCACATGACCTTCAGCCGCTGGCTCTTCGACGGATCCCATCCCGGCACCGAGCAACACTGGGCGGACCGGCTGCTCGGCGGCACCCTCATCGCCAACGCCCAGGCCGAACGTGAGCCCGTCATCCTCGACGACGGCGTGCTCAACGGCCGGAAGATCTTCTGCACCGGCTCGATCTACGCCGATGTCGTCGTGGTCACCGCCCGGCGTCCCGGCGAGGACACCCAGAGCCTCGGCGTGTTCCTCCCGGTTGACACTCCCGGCCTGAGGGTGGTGGACGACTGGTCCGCACTCGGCCAGGAGTTCACCGGTTCCGGCACGGTGGAGTTCGACAACGTCGCCGTCGACGAGCAGGACGTCCGTGCCTTCGACGATGCGCTGACCCTCCCCGGCTACGGTGTCTTCGCTCAGCTCCTGCATGCAGCGATCGACGTCGGCATCGCCGGGGCGGCGTTGGACGCGACGCTGGAACTGACGGCCTCCGCCGACCCCGATCCCCTGACCGCCCATCTCGCCGGGGAACTTGTCGCCCAACGCTTCGCCGCCGAGGCCGTGGTCGAGAAGGCGGGCCGGGCGCTGGATGACCTGTGGGAGGGGAACGCGGATCCGGCCACCGTCTCCCTGCAGGTCGCCGCGGCGAAAGTGACGACCGGTCGACTCACCGTGGACCTGGCATCCCGCATCTTCGAACTCACCGGAACCCGCGGCACCGCGGCGAACAGTGACCTCGACCGTCACTGGCGCGACCTGCGCACCCACACCCTGCACGAACGCCGCCGTGACAAGCTCGCCGTCATCGGACGCGCCGCGCTGACCGGGCAGGACCCGGAACTCGGGCCGCAGCTGTAGTTCCCGGCGACGGCCGGCTCAGACCGGGAAGGTTACCCCGGTCAGTTCCCCGGAGACGTCCCACAGGCGCCGCTGCAGGTCCCGGTCATGGGTCTGTTCGGTGGAGGACACCACCACCGGGGCACCCCGGAAGCCTCCGGGACCCCGGGGACCGAAGTACTGCCCGCCGAAGACGTCCGGGTCGGTGGCCGCACGCAGTGACGGCAGCGCCCCCTTCGCCGCGGGCTGGGAGACAACTGGACGCACCGCCGGCCACACCTTCTGCACCGGTCCGGGAAGGTAGCGGAACAATGCCGTGTCGGAGACCCCGGGGTGCGCGGCCACCGAGATGGCGTCCGCGCCCGCGGCCTTCAGACGGTGCTGGAGTTCGTAGGCGAACAGGAGGTTCGACAGCTTGGACTGGCCGTAGGCGGCCACCGTGTCGAAGGAACGCTCCCACTGCAGGTCATCAAAGTGGATCTCGGCGCGCATCTGGTGCGCCACACTGGACACGGTGACGATCCTCGAGTCCGGGACCGTCAGCACGTTGTCGAGCAGTTGACCGGTGAAGGCGAACGTGCCGAGGTGGTTCACACCGAACTGCAGCTCGAACCCCTCGGCGGTCTCCAGCTTCGGCGGGTACATCACCCCGGCATTGTTGACCAGCAGGTCAATCGCGGGAAAGGTCTGCTTCAGCACATCTGCCGCCTCGCGCACCGAGTCGAGCGAGGCCAGGTCCAGCTGCTGGACGGTCAGTTCGGCGTCCGGCACCGAATGCCTGATCCGGTCGGCCGCGTCCTCACCGTTGTCGGTGGAGCGCACGGCCAGGACAACGTGCGCACCCCTGGACGCCAGTGCCCGGGACGTCTCGAAACCGAGGCCGCTGTTGGCCCCGGTGACGACGGCGGTCCTGCCGGACTGGTCGGGGATGTCCTTGTCGGTCCAGCTGTTCGTAGCCATACTTACAACGATATGTCCATGTAACGTTCGGTGCCATGTCCCCTTCCACCGCCACCGAGTTCACCGCGTCCCCCGTGCCGCCGTCCGCCGCCCTTTGGGGGGCAATCGACGCGGACGAGCCGGTGCCGGACGCCACGCTGCGGCGGACGGTCTCGGCGATGATGGCATCCCACGGGGCTCTGCGGGCGGTGGTCGCCGGGACCACGGTGCGCGTCCCGGAGGAACCGTTGGTCACCGCGGACGACGTGATCGCGGAAGAGAGGTCCGGTCCCGGCGTCCTGGCGGCCTCGATGGATCCGGAGGCGGGCCTGGTGTGGCGCGTCAGCTACCTCTCACCCACCCGCATCCTGGTCTGTGTGCACCGTGGCGTGGTGGACGCGGCATCGTGGGCCACGGTCATCGGGGACGTCAGGACACTGCTGTCGGGAGGCAGCGTGGGGCCCGTCGGTTCCTGGCCGTGGCTCGCCGCCGACGTCCCGCCCGCCGCCATCGACGGTGGCGGTCCGGCGACCTACAAGACCTTCGATGTCAGCGACGCGGAGGCACTGCTGGATGTGCTCCCCCCACAGCTCGGTGTCGGGCACCAGGAGATCCTCGCCGCCGCGGTGGTCATCGCGCGCGCCGCGGCGGGACACCCCATTGACACGGTGGCGCTGCGTGCCCGCACCGCCCCGGAACGACGGACGGTGGGACGCCTCGACCAGCAGTTCTCCGCCTCCGTGCCGCATACCGGCGCCACGGAATCCGAGCTCCTGACCGGTGCCCCGGTGGTCAGGGACATCGTGGACGCCACCGCCTCGCTCCTGGACGCCTCCGTGGACGCCGAACGGGACACGGTCGAACCGGACGCCACCGTGGAGGTCAGTGAGGCGAAGATCTCGGTGACCGGCCCGGTGCGTCCGGTGGACGGGGTGCCCCACGTGATCCTGGGGACACAGGCACTCGCCCGGGTGTCGGTCGTCGACGAGCGGGGCGGGGCGGACGGGGTGCTGCTGTGGCGCTGGCTGGAGCAGGCACTGATCAGCCTGGCTGCACTGGCACGGCTGACCGACGCCGGCATCGTTGACGGCACCGCACAGACCCCGCAGCGTCCCGTCCCCGCACAGGCACGCAACCTGTTCGGGACGGTGGACCACATCATCGCGGACCGCACAGTGGACCTGACCCACCTTCCCGAGGTCAACGGTTTCGCCGTGGCGAAGCGGCTGCAGGACGGGCACCCCGGCGGCTCCACGCTGGTCCTCCTGCCCGGAGTCACCGACCCGAAGGCCACGGGAGGGCGATCCGGCCGGGTCGGCAGCGGCGTGACCGCACGACTGATCACCCCAGTGCGCGACTGACCGCCCCCACACGCCGGCACCGGTTCAGGTTCCCGGCGCGATCACGTCCAGCCCCACGGCACGGGCGGCCTCACCCAGCCTGTGGTCGTAGGTGAGAAGGGCCGCGGCGTCCAGGCGTAGAGCGGCCTCAAGGTGCAGGGCATCGAGGGTGCGCAGAGACCTCATCGGCAGTAGTCCCGCGCTCCGGAACACGGAACGGTCCAGCCAGTCCAGCAGCGCTCCACTCTCGGGCCGGTCAATCAGTAGCACTCCGGCAGCGGAGGTGTCGACGTAGACTGTCTGCGCGACTGTCACAGCCGGTCGCCCCGGAGATCGTCGAGGATACCCGGCAGACCCGCCGGGACGGACTTCCGGCGGATTCCCAGTGCCGACCATCCACCGCGGCGCTTCGCCGGACGTGCGATCCGCAGCCCAGATACAGGGGTATCAAGCGGGACGATCTTCCCGACCGGCACGCCACTGTTGGTCAGGACGAAGGACTCCCCCTGATTCACCGAGCGGAGGACACGCCCGGAATCATTGCGCAGTTCACGCTGCGAGAGGGACTCAATGCCAGGGGCATGAGGATCGGGGGCGCTCATGACGCACGGTGTAGCACGGGCGCTACACTTCGTCGCGGTCAGTCGTCAACAGGAGCACTGAGCAGGCGGTCGGCCGGGTCGACCGTCCCGTCCGCCCAGTAGAACAGCCTGACCCTCCGGTCCGCCCTCTGCTGGCGCTCGCCGGCGTCCACGCCACCACCCCGGCGCAGGACGCGGTGCACGCGGTGGTTCGTCGAAGACGGCTCCACGAGCACGAGATGGCAGTCCGGGTCTGCCTCCAGCAGGTTCCGGGCCATGTCACCGAGGAATGGGCTGAAGATCCCCCGACCGGTCAACGACTCCTCCCCGACCGCCACATGGAAGCCCAGGTCATGCGGCTCGGAGCCGTAGACCAGCCCGATCTCGTCGCGGTGCGGCCGGTAGATCTCCATGTAGCCGACCTCGTCCTCCCCGTAGCCCAGGATCAGTGGCAGGGAGTAGGTCGTGGACAGTTTCGCCCGCCAGTCGGCGGCCCACGTCTGCGCGCTCCAGTCCTGCTCCCAGGTCTCCACCAGGTGCGGACGGCCCATCCAGTCGGCGACCTTCCCGGGGTCCTGCGAGTCCTCCGACGGGTCGGCGACCCGGAGGCTGATGCCCTCACCGGGGGTCCGGTAGACCGCGGGAACCGGCGGGGCATCCGGCAGTCGTCCGTCCGGCCCCACATCGGTCCGCAGCCGGTGCAGGACGCTCAGGTCGATCGGCGCGGCGGCAATGTTCTCGGTCACAGTCTTGGTCCTCTCCCACTGGTCGTACTGCACATTTGATTCTAAAGACACCCTACCCTTTGATCAGGGGTCACGAATCAGGGTAGCCTGCCCAGTGGACCACAGGACAACTGACCAGGAGCACCCCTCACCGTGCAGATTCCCCCCTCTCTCCTCATCCTCGGCGCCGGGCCCAAGGCGGTCGCCGTGAACGCCAAGGCGGCCGCCCTGCGTTCCCTCGGCCTGCCCGCCCCCAGCATCACCGTCGTCGACTACCAGGGCATCGGCGGGAACTGGCGGTCCGGTGGCGGATGGACCGACGGCCGGCACCGACTCGGCACGTCCCCCACCAAAGACGTCGGCTTCCCCTACCGCACCCGCATTGCCGGGCCGCCCGGCACCGACGCCAACAGCGCGGTCGACCGTGAACTGCTCGCGTCCGGGTGGACGGGCTTCCTGGTCGACACCGGCCGCTACGCCTGGTGGGTCGACAACGACCACCCCAGTCCCCGCCACTACCTGTGGGCCGAGTACCTGCGTTGGGCCGCGGCCCGTACCGGGATGCATCTGGTCCCCGGCCAGGTCAACCGCATCGGTCTGCGCAACCCGGGCGCCGCGCGGGTGGCCGGAGACGACGGTGCCGACGGGTGGTCCCTGACCGTCGGCCGTCTCGACGGCTCGACCACCCGCATCGAGGCCGACGCGCTGATGCTGACCGGCCCGGGACGCTCCGACCGCCGGATCGCGCCGCTGCCCACGGTGTTCTCGGTGGCGGGGTTCTGGCAGGCGGTCTCCTCGGGACGTCTGCCGACCGCCTCCCGCGTCGCGGTGATCGGCGGCGGCGAGACGGCCGCGAGCATCGTGGAGGAGGTCGTCAACCACGACGTCGTCGACCTGGCGGTGATCTCCCCGCTGGCCACCATCTTCACCCGCGCCGAGGGCGCTTTCGAGAACGGGCTCTACACCGACCCCACCCTGTGGACGACGCTGGACGACGCCGACCGCCGCGAGGTCATCGCCTGTTGCGACCGCGGTGTCTTCTCCGCCCAGGTGCAGGCACGGCTGAAGGGCGAGGACCGGGTCAACCACCTGCGCGGCCGGGTCACCGGCGTCACCGACCACAACGGCCTCGCCGCCGTGCACACCGACGACGGACGGACCGAGGTCTTCGACATGGTCGTCGACGCCCGCGGCAACTCCCCACTGTGGTTCACCCGCATGATGGACGACCGCACCGTCGCCCGGCTGATCAGCGCCTGTTCGGGTCAGGTGACCAGCCAGGCCGTGGAGGCCGGGATCGGCGCCGACCTCGCCCTCGAGGGCATGGACCCGACGTTGTTCCTCCCCACCCTCTCCGGCCTCCGCCAGGGACCTGGCCTGGCGAACCTCAGCTGTCTCGGGGAACTCTCCGACCGCGTCCTCGCCGGGCTCGGGGCCGGGTGCGCCCCCGCCCCGGAATCGCTGCGCCAGCCGTCCACCACCGACGAAAGGATCCTCCAGTGACAAGCACACTCCCGGCGTTCGCCGGACGCGCCGGTGACCTGCGCTTCGGCCCCGCCACCCCGGTCGAGCCGGCAACCCTCGACGAACTCCTCCTGCGGTCCGCCGCGGAACACCCCGACAGTCCCGCCGTGGCCGGCGACGGCGGACCCGTGACCTTCGCGGACCTCGACCGGCGTTCCTCCGCGGTGGCCCGTCACCTCCGGGCGATTGGTGTGGGCACCGGTGACCGGGTGGTTGTCCTGGCCAACCGGTGCGGCTGGCTGCCGGTCGTCGCGTCCGGCATCATCCGGGCCGGTGCGGTGTACGTCCCGGTCGACGCGTCCTACCCCGCCGAACGGGTCGCCTTCATCCTCGACGACTGCGCGCCGGCGGCCGCGTTCGCACTCGGCGGGGCGTCGCTGCCACGGGGATTCACGGAGAGCGGTCTTCCCACCGGCACCGTCACCGACGACTCCCCGCTGGGCCGTGGGTTCCTTGCCGCGGAGCACCGTCCCTTCACCGCGGCCGAGCAGTCCCGTCCCGTCACACCGGACGACCCCTGCTACCTGATCTACACCTCCGGCACGACCGGGACGCCCAAGGGTGCGTTGAACACGCACATCGGTGTCACCGCGCACTTCCAGTGGATGGGACGTGTCCTCGCCGGGGATGCACCGGCCACCGGTTCCGCGGGCATCCGCATGCTGCAGAAGGCGCCGGTCAGTTTCGATGTCGGCGTGGCCGAACTGCTGGGCCCGCTCGCCACCGGCGGCACCGTCGTCGTGCCTCCGCCGGACTGGTGGCCAGGTGACGTCGATGCCCTGGTCGACATGGTCGGCCGGCACAACGTCACCGTCCTGTCCATGGTGCCGTCCCTGCTCCGCGTCCTGTTCGACGTCCTGGACGACCTCGGGACGCCACTGACCGCACTGTCGCCTCTCCGCCACCTGATTCTCGGCGGGGAAGCCGTGCCGGGTGACGTGGTGAAGCGTGCACGTGAGGGGATCGGCTGCCGCGTCCACGGCCTCTACGGCCCCACCGAGACCGCGATGGACGTCACCTGGGTCGAGTACACCGACGACCTCGTGACCTCCCCCGACTTCGACGACCACGCCAGCCTCCTGGGGCTGCCGGAGGACAATGTCGGCGTGTACGTGTTCCGGGAGGACGGGACCGAGGTCGACCCCGCCGGGGACTCCTGGGACACCCCCGGTGAGCTGTGCATCTCCGGACCACAGGTCGGCACCGGCTACTTCGCCCGCCCCGACCTCACCGCGGAGGTCTTCGTCCCCTCCCCGGAACCCGGGACAGACGGCGGCCGCATGTACCGCACCGGCGACATCGTCGCCTGGACCGAGGTCAACGGCGAACGCCTCCTGCGGTTCCTGGGACGCATCGGCGACCAGGTGAAGATCCGCGGCAACCGGGTGGAGCTCGGCGAGGTCGAGGCCCGGCTGCGCGAACTCCCCGGGGTCCGCCAGGCGGCCACGGTCGCCGTCGACGGGCCGGACGGGACAGCGGAGCTGGTGGCCTTCATCGTCGCGGAGGACACGACCGCCCCCGACGCCACGCAGCTGGCGGCGGGGCTCGCCGAGACTGTCCCGGAGTACATGGTGCCGTCCCGGTTCACCGTCATCGACGCCCTCCCGTTCAGCCCGAACGGAAAGCTCGACCGCAAGGCCCTGGTGGCGGGCCTATGACGCCAGGTCGGTGAGCAGCTCACGCCACGCGGAGAGGGAACTCTCCTCCGCCAGATCGGCGAAGTCCGCGTGGAAACCCTCCGCACGCAGGAGGGACACGAGCTCCACGAGCCGGACGGAGTCCAGTCCCTGGTCCATGAGCTCCTCGTCCGGATCGAGGTCCCCTACCCCGCAGCCCAGCAGATCCGCCACCCGCGCGGTCAGTTTCCCCATCGTGCCGTCCACATCCACACCGTCCACTGTTCCCGACAACTCCACTCCCTGCTCCGTGTTCGTTCGTGATTGACCGTGCGGACTCTACCATCCTCCGGGAATGAAGTAAGCCTCTCCACACCTTCCGAAAGGACTCCCCCCGTGACCGACTCCCCCTCCTCCGAGGTACCACCGCAGCGTCTGCCGCTGACCGCCGCCCAACGGGGGATCTGGAACGCGCAGAAACTGGACCCCACCTCGCCGTACTACGTGGTCGGGGAGGTTCTCGAACTCGCGCCGGTGGACACGGCACTGCTGGCGGAGGCGGTACGCCGCACGGTGGACGAGTCCGAGACGCTGCGGCTGCGCTTCACCGGTGACGGCGAACCCGCCCAGTACGTGGACCCCTCCCCCGCCGCACGACCGGAGATCCGCGACATCTCCGACCCGGGGACGGTGCCGGACCCGTACGTCCTGGCGTCCGCCATCATCGACGCGGAGAAGGCGGAGTGCGGTGAACGGTGGCGCACCATGACCGGCGGGCCACTGCACCGCTTCCTGATCCTCGACCTGGGCAGCGCCGTGTGGTGCATACAGCTGTACCACCACCTCATCGTCGACGGGTACAGCGCCGCCCTGCTGACCCGCCGTACAGCCGCGCACTTCACGGAACTCGCCGGAGGGCGGACAGCGCGTCCCCCGAGGTTCGCCCCCGTCGCCGAGATCGTGGACGCCGACCTCACCTACCGCTCCGGCGACGCCTACCGCTCCGACCGGGAGTTCTTCAGGGACCGGATGACCCCCGCACCGGACACCACCGGCCGGGAGGACCTGGTCCACGGTGCGGGGACCGCAAGCATCACCACCACCCTGCGGATGGACCCCGTGGAGATGTCGGGGTTGCGTGACCGGGCCGAGGCCCACGGCCTGGTCTGGTCGGACCTGGTCCTCGGCGCCTACGGGGCCTGGCTGCGCAAGATGGGCCACGCCGTCGACGAGGCCCTGATCGCCATGCCGATGATGGCCCGCACGTCCGGCCCGCTGCGCCGCACCCCGGCCATGCTGGTCAACATGCAGCCCCTGCGTTTCGACGTCCGGGCCGACGCCTCGGTCCCCGACGTCGCCCGGACCGCCCACGCTGCACTGGACGACATCCGCACCCACCAGCGCTACCCCGGCAGTGACCTGGTCCGCGACCTGGCGGGGGAACTCGCCGGCCCGGCCGTGCTGCACGGCATCGGCCTGAACCTGAAGACCTTCGACTTCTCCCTCGACTTCCACGGCACACCCGGGGTACTGCGCAACATCGCCGGCGGTCCGCCGGAGGACCTGGTCCTCGTCGTCACCCCGACGGTGGACGGAGGCATCGACCTCGCCTTCGAGACCGATCCGGACAGCGTGGACACCAACACCGCCACCCAGCGGCTCCGGGACATCCGGACGCTGCTCTTCGCCGACGGCCCGCTGAAGGACATCCGGCTGCGCGATCCAGCATTCGTCGCCGCCGCGTCCGCCGAGCGCGCCGGCGCCCCGCTGCCGGACACCGTCCCCGGTCTCGACGGGCTCATCGACGGTATCGGCGGCCACGGCGCCGCCGGCGGGCTCGTCGACGACGACGGGTTCCTCCCCGCCACCGACCTGCAGCAACGGATCACCCGGACGGCCCGACGGATCACCGCGTCCTCCGGGGACGGCGACGTGATCGCCCTCGACCTGCCGAAGGGCACGGATCTTGCCGTCGCCGTCCTCGCGGTGTGGCGTGCGCACCGGGCCTTCGTGATCCTCGACCGCGGGCACCCGAAGGCCCGGCGCGACCGGATCCTCACCGACTCCGGTGCCACGGCGGTCCTCGACGCCGACGGGATCACCGCGACCGGTGTATCCCCCGACGACGTGACCGGAGCTCAGGACGACCTGGCCTACCTGCTGTACACCTCCGGGACGACCGGGCAGCCGAAGGGGGTGGAGATCAGCCGGTCCAGTGTCGAGGCGCTGCTCGCCGGCCACCGCACCACCCTGTACCCGGACGCCTGGGCCAGAGCACGGTGTGAGGGGGAGCTGCACGTGGCCCACACCGCGTCCTTCTCCTTCGACGCCGCGCTCGACCAGCTGTCCTGGCTCTTCACCGGCGCCACCGTCCACCTCTACCCGGCGCGGACGGTCGGTGATCCCGGGCTGATGCGCACCGCACTGCTCGCCGACGGCATCGACGTGCTGGACGCCACCCCCTCGCTGGCCGGGGCGCTCATCGAGTCCGGCGTGCTGGACGGGGCGGGCGTGTCCACCGTGATCCTCGGTGGTGAGGCGATTCCGCAGTCATTGTGGGACCGGCTCGCCGCCAGTCCCGGACTGGCGGCATGGAACGTCTACGGCCCGACGGAGGCGACGGTGGATGCGCTGGCCGCGGCCGTCGTCCCCGGCCCGGTCATCATCGGACACCCCGTCCCCGGCATGACCGCCGAGATCCTCGATGTCGACGGGGAGGTCGCTCCGGACAACGAGACCGGGGAGCTCCACCTGTCCGGGCCGCAGATCGCGCTCGGCTACCGCGGGCTGGAGGAGCAGACCGCGGACGTGTTCAGCACGTCCGCGGGCAGCCGCCGCTACCGGACCGGGGACCTGGTGCGCTGGGTTCCCGGGCCGCGCGGCGGCGCCCACCACTTCCTGGGGCGTGCGGACGACCAGCTGGAGATCCGCGGCCACCGCGTGGAGCCCGGGGAAGTCGAGGCCGCCCTGCAGGGACTTCCGCAGGTCACCGGTGCCGCGGTGGGCACCTTCGGGACGCCGGGGGCACTCAAGCTGATCGCCCACGTGACCCTGTCACCGGAGGCTGCGGCCACGGAACCGTCGTTCGATGTCCGCGCCGCGCTCGCCGACCGGGTTCCCGGCCACCTGGTCCCCACACGCGTCCGGGTGCACGACCGGCTCCCCTTAACCATCGGCGGCAAGATAGACCGGCGCGCCCTGCAGGCGTCGGAGGACGACGGGCCGCAGCAGGACGGGCGGGACAGCGCCGACGACCCGTCCGCAGCAGACCTGACCGACACCGAGCGGGCCCTGGTGGACGCCGTGGCCGGGGTGCTGGGCACCGGTCCGGAGGCCGTGGCCCTGGACCGTGACTTCATCGCCCTGGGCGGCGACAGCATCGGTGCCCTGACCGTCGCCGGACGCCTGCGCCGCGACGGGGTGGCTGTCCAGGCCGGTGACCTGCTCACCGGGACCGAGCTGCGCCATGTCGCATCCTCCGCCGGTGCAGTGGCGCCGGACGGGGGCGGTACCCGCGACGACGGAACCGCGGAGGACCGCACACCCACTGACACCATCCACTCCGGAACGGTTGCGCTGCCGTCGTCCTTCCGTGACGCACCCCGCCCCGCCCTCGTCGGCGAGATCTCCGTGGACGGTGCACCGGACCAGCTGCGTGATGTTCTCGCGGAGGCGGCGGCGACCATGATGGCGGCACACGGCGTCCTGCGCGCCGTGCTCGACGCCGGCGCACCGGACGGCCCCCGGCTCATCGTCCCGCGCGTTCCCCCGGTGCCCGCCGGGCGCGCGGCCGCCGGCACGGTCACCGGCGACGACGACCTCCTCAGTCTGATCGACCCGGCGGCCGGGGTGCCCTGGTCACTGGGGATCGTGCGGGATGACATCCCGGACAACGCCGCCGAAGGGACGACCCGGGTCCGGGTGGCGGTCGACACCGCGGTCCTCGACCCGGTGGCCGCCGGGGACATCCTGGACGGGCTGGCCCGTGCCCTCCACGGGGAGCCCGTCACACCCCCGGACGTTGCGGGAATCCCGGACGCGGACGCCATCTTCGGCGACCTCCCCACACTCTTCACCGTGACACCGGAGGAGATCGCCGCTGCCGCGGCACTGCTGAACGTCGACGGCCCGGTGGCACTGTCGGACGCCCCCGGTGGATCGCGGATCATCCCCGCCCTCCCGGCTGGCCAGGGAACCCCGGCACAGCGGGCGCGTCAGTCCCTGCTCCACGCCAAGGAACACCTGCGCTCCCCGGCCGGAGACACCGTCACACCACCCGCGGTGACCGTGGCCACCGGGCGGACGGCCATGACGCTGCGGGGTGGGACGCTGCCGACCCCGCTCCTGCTCGTCGATGCCGACGCGGGCGGGTTCCACAGCACCTCCCCGGACTTCCCGGCCGAGTCCTTCACCCCCGCCTTCACCGCACTGGCCGTCCTGGCCCGGACATCACCCGGCGGCGCCAGCCCCAGCGACCTCACCCACGTCCCGGATGTTGACCAGGCAACCATCAACGCATGGGAGAGCGTCCACGGCCCCCTGTCCGACGTCCTCCCGGTGTCGCCGCTGCAGGAGGGACTGCTGTTCCACGCGGAGAGTGGCGGCGACGGCTACGTCCTGGCCGCCGGGATCGACCTGCGCGGCACCGTCGACCCCGGACGCCTGCGCTCCGCCCTCCTGCAGGTGCTCGAACGCCACCCCCTGCTGCGCGCCCGCTTCGACACCTCCACACTCCCCTCCCCCGTCCAGCTCGTCCCGCGGGACGTCGACCTGCCGTGGCGGACCGTGGACCTGCGCGGTCTCCCCGGCGACGCGGCCACCTCCGCCGCCGACGACCTGCTGCGCACCATGGCCGGCCGTCGCATCGACCTGGGGTACGGGCCCCTCGTCGCCGCGGAACTCGTCCTCCTGCCCGGGTCGGCGGCACGCCTGACCCTGGGGAACCACCACCTGGTCACGGACGGCTGGTCGACCCCCGTCATGGTGCACGACCTGCTCGCCGTCTACCACGGCCGGGCACTTCCGGAGGCCGCACCCTACGCCGACTACCTCGACTGGCTGGGGTCCCGGGACACCCGCGCCGACGAGGACGCCTGGTCCGCCCGGCTCAACGGTCTGACCGGCGGCACCCTCATCCGGGGGATCGCCCCACCGACCGACGCGGACCGGGACCGCGCGGGCACCGTCACCGGCGAGACTCTCCACGAGGTCACCTCGGGCACACTCACCCCGGCCGCCCTGCTGGACCGGGCGTCCGCCGCCGGTGTCACCCCGAACACTCTGCTCCAGGCGGCGTGGGCGCTCACCCTGGCATCCCTCACCGGCTCGCGGGACGTGGTGTTCGGCACCACGGTGTCCGGCAGGCCCACCGAACTGCCGGGGATCAGCAACACCGTGGGCCTGTTCATCAACACCCTCCCTGCCCGGGTGACCCTCGACCCCGCCGACTCCCTCGCCGGACTGCTGCGCACCGTGGGCCGGACCCAGGCGGGGATGACCGCCCACGAGTCCACCCCGCTGGTGCGCATCGAACGGCTCGCCGGGCACGGGCAGCTCTTCGACTCCCTGGTGGTCCACGACAACTTCCCGGGTGTCCCCGGGGAGCCGGACGGGACGGCGACGGATACCAGCCCTGACACCATCACCGTGGCCGGGGTGCACGCGGACGGGATGACCGACTTCCCGCTCTCCGTGGTCGCTCCGCCGGGTCCGACGCTGCGGATCGTCCTCGCCCACCGCCCCGACCTGGTGGACGCCCGGTTCGTGGACCTCGCCCACCGCACCCTGGCGCAGGTCCTGTCGACCGTTGTGGCCGACACGCGGATCAGCACCGGCGCCCTGCTCAACAGCCTGCCCGGACCGTGGGAGCCGACCGACGGGCCGACCCGCGGGGACGCTGTCCCGGAGCCCGACGGGGACACCGTCCCCGGTGCCGAACCGGCCGGTGACGCGGACGCCACCGCCACCATCGCCGAAGCCATGGCCACCCTCCTGGGGACCGACACGGTCGGTGCCCACGACAACTTCTTCGACATCGGCGGGCACTCCCTGCTGGCCATGCGCCTGCTCGGCCGGCTGCGGCGGGCGGGGCTGGAGAAGGTCACCATCCAGGACATCGTCGAGACCGGATCCCCGGCCGCCCTCGCCGGCCGGCTCGGCGGCGGTGGCACCCGGCAGGTCCTGCCGCTGGCCCCGGGGGCCGGGGCACCGTTGTTCTGCATCCACCCCGGCGGTGGTCTGGCACTGCCCTTCCGCGGTCTCGCCGACCGGTTGGACACGGCGAAGGGCGGTCCGGGCATCCCGGTCACCGGCCTCCAGCTGCCGGACCCGCTCCCCGGCGTCTCGTCCCTGGCCGGGCTGGCGGCGTCCTACGTCGACGTGATCCAGCAGGCGCGTGGCCACGGCCCTTACCGTCTCCTCGGGTACTCCTTCGGTGGCACGGTCGCCCAGGCCATGACCGCCGAGCTCCTCCGGCGCGGGGAGCAGGTCGCCTACCTCGGCATCATCGACGCCTACCCGGCGGGGACGGGTCCGGCGCGCCCCGCGTCCACGGACGGAGCCACCCCCGCGCAGCTCGCCGACATCGCCGGGATGCCCGGCACGTCAGACGGCGACGGGGGGACGGAGACCCTCAGGGCCAACCTGGAATTCTGCGACTCCCTGCTGCAGTCCGCGTCCCCGGTGGACCTCACCGGATTCACCGGCGACGTCCAGGTCGTCACCGCCTCCCGCGCCGCATCCGGCACTGCCGCGCCCGCCGTCTGGGACCCCGTTCCCGCTTGGACGGGGGCCCTCGGCCGCACCCCGGCCCACCTCACCCTCGACACGACCCACTCCGGCCTGGTCACCCCGGACGGATGGGACCGGATCACACCGTTCATCTCCGACGCCCTCACCGCAGATCTGGAGCCACTGACATGACCACCCTCCCCGACATCTCCACCGGCCCGGAGCCCCGCACCGGAGTGCTCGCCACCGGCGTACCCGCCGAGGCCGCGGAACACTACCGCGACCTCGGTGTATGGAACGGCGACACCCACTGGCAGCTGTTCCGGCGGGCCGCGGACACGTGGACGGACGACACCGCCGCCACCGACGCGTCCCGGACCGTGACCTGGGGGGAACTGGACGAGGGCGTGACCCGGGCATCCACCGTCCTGTCGCGGGCGGGAATCTCACGCGGGGACGGCGTGATCGTCCAGATGCCCAACGCCGTGGCCTACCTGGAGGCGGTCTTCGCCGTCTGGCGCCTGGGTGCGATCCCGGTGTTCTCCCTGCCCGCGCACGGTTCCCAGGAGATCCGGCACTTCGCGACCCATGCCCCCGCCACGTTCTACCTCAGCACTGCACGACCGAACCGGCACCTGAAGCGGGTCCACAGGGATCTCACCGCACCGCTGGAGGACGGTCCGACGGTCTCGATGATCCTCGTTGACGAGCAGGCGGCTGATCCCTGGAGCTCCGCCGAGCCCGGTGACGCCCCCGAACCCGCGGAGGTTCGCGCGGACGAACTGGCCTTCCTCCAGCTCTCCGGTGGGACGACAGGGGTACCGAAGCAGATCCCGAAGACCCACGACGACTACCTCTACTCCGTCCGTGCCTCCATCGACGTCTGCGACCTGGGACACGGCGACGTCCTGCTCGTCGCCCTGCCCGCGTCCCACAACTTCACGATGAGCTCGCCGGGGATACTGGGCGCGGTCCAGGTCGGAGCCACGATGGTGTTCGCCCCGGACCCCATGCCCACCACGGTCCTGCCCCTGATTGAACGTCACCGGGTGACCCATCTCGCCCTGGTACCGCCGGCACTGATCAGCCTGCTGAACTCCCCGGAGCGCGACGCCCACGACGTCTCCGCAGTGCGCACCGTGTGGGTGGGCGGGGCGAAACTGTCCGAGGCGGCGGCCAGACGGGTGCGTCCCGAACTGGGGTGGAACCTGCAGCAGGTCTTCGGCATGGCCGAGGGGCTGGTGAACTACACGCCGTTGGACGCGTCGATCGAGGAGATCGTCTCCACCCAGGGCCGTCCGATGAGCCCCCACGACGAGATCCGCGTCGTCGACGACGCGGACCGTGACGTCCCGGAGGGGCAGCCGGGACACCTGCTGACCCGCGGGCCCTACACGATCCGCCGGTACCACCGCGCGCCGGAGGTGAACGAACGTTCCTTCACCTCCGACGGTTTCTACCGCACCGGCGACATCGTGGTGTTCACCGGCGGGACGCTGACCGTGGTGGGGCGGGCCAAGGACCAGATCAACCGCGGCGGTGAGAAGATCGCCCCCGAGGCGGTCGAGAATGTCCTGCTGACCCACCCCGGTGTCCACGACGTGTCCGTGGTGGGGATGGAGGACGAGCTGCTCGGCGAGAGGATCCGGGCGTTCGTCATCCCCCGGGGCTCCGTGTCATCCACCGATGCCGGTCTCACCCACACCACCCTGCGCAAGTACGCCCGTGACCACGGCCTGGCGAGCTTCGCGGTGCCGGATGCCATCGACATCGTCGACGAGTTCCCGTTGACCGGGGTGGGCAAGATCAGCAAGAGGGACCAGCAGTCGGCCAGGTGAGCGCACCGGCCCCTGAACGCACGGAACCCCCGCCCCCGGCAAAAGCCGGGACGGGGGTCTGCCGCGTCAAGCGGGACAGGGAGTCCGCCGGGGTACGAAGAGTACCCGGAAGCGGAACTACTTGGCCTTCTCGATGATCTCGACGAGCCGGAAGTGCTTGTCCTTGGACAGCGGCCGGGTCTCCTCGATACGGACCAGGTCGCCGATGCCGGCGGTCTCGTCCTCGTCGTGCGCCTTCACCTTGGAGTTCGCGCGCATGATCTTGCCGTAGAGGGCGTGCTTCTTACGGTCCTCGAGCTCAACCACGATGGTCTTGCTCATCTTGTCGGACACCACGTATCCGGAACGGACCTTGCGGGCGCCCTTGGTGTTCTCGTTGCTCACAGTTGCCTCGCTCATTATGCGTCGTCACCACCGGGGATGGTCGACAGCCCGAGCTCGCGCTCGCGCAGGACGGTGTAGATCCGGGCGATGTCGCGCTTGACGGTGCCCAGTCGACGGTTGTTGGACAGCTGACCGGTGGCGGACTGGAAGCGCAGGTTGAACAGCTCTTCCTTCGCCTCCGTGAGACGGGTGGTCAGTTCTTCGTTGTTGAGCTCGCGGAATTCGTGAGCCGGGGTTCCGGTAGCCATCAGAACTGATCCTCCTTCTTCACGATGCGCACCTTGCAGGGCAGCTTGTTGCCGGCACGGCGGAGGGCCTCGAGGGCGGTCTCCTCGTTCGGGTAGCTCATCTCGAACAGGATGCGGCCGGGCTTGACGTTGGCCACCCACTTCTCCACGGGGCCCTTACCGGAACCCATACGCACGCCGAGCGGCTTCTGGGTCAGGGGGCGGTCCGGGAAGATGTTGATCCACACCTTGCCACCACGCTTGACGTGGCGGTTGATGGCGATACGGGCGGACTCGATCTGACGGTTGGTGATGTAGGTCGGCTCCAGGGCCTGAAGGCCGTAGTCGCCGAACGTCACGCGGTTACCGCCCTTGGACACACCGGACCGGTGCGGCCGGTGCTGGCGGCGGTACTTCGTGCGCTTGGGGATAAGCATGGGTTAACCCTCCTGCTTCTGCTCTGCGCGCTGACGGCGTGCGCCACCGCGACGCGGACGCTCGCGGCGGTTACCGCCACCGCGGCCCGGCCGCTCCTCGCGCGCGTTCAGCAGGGACTCGCGGCGACCGCCGACGACGTCGCCCTTGTAGATCCAGACCTTCACGCCGATGCGGCCGAAGGTGGTGTGGGCCTCGAAGGTGCCGTAGTCGATCTCGGCACGCAGCGTGTGCAGCGGGACGCGACCTTCGTGGTAGCGCTCGGTGCGGCCCATCTCGGCACCGCCGAGACGACCGGAGCACACGACCTTGATGCCCTTGACCTCAGGCTGACGCATGGCGGACTGGATCGCCTTGCGCATCGCGCGGCGGAAGGCCACGCGGTTGCTGAGCTGCTCGGCGATGGACTGTGCCACCAGCTTCGCGTTGGAGTCGATGTTCTTGACTTCGAGGATGTTCAGCTGGACCTGCTTGCCGGTGAGCTTCTCCAGCTGACCGCGGATGCGGTCGGCCTCGGAGCCACGGCGGCCGATGACGATGCCCGGGCGGGCGGTGTGGATGTCCACGCGGACCCGGTCGCGGGTGCGCTCGATGACGACGTCGGCGATGCCGGCGCGGTCGAGGCCCTTCGACAGGAACTCGCGGATCTTGATGTCCTCGGCGAGGTAGTCAGCGTACTGCTTGTCGGCGTACCAGCGGGAGCGCCACTCGGAAGTGATACCCAGCCGGAGGCCGTGGGGATGAATCTTCTGGCCCACTACTGAGCACTTCCCTTCTGGCTCTCGACAACCACGGTGATGTGGCTGGTGCGCTTGCGGATCTGGAAGGCCCGACCCTGCGCGCGGGGCTGGAACCGCTTGAGCGTCGGTCCCTCGTCGGCGAAAGCCTCGGAGACGACGAGCGTGGCGGGGTCCAGGCCGAAGTTGTTCTCGGCATTCGCGGCTGCGGAGGCGACGACCTTGGCGATCGGCTCGGAAGCCGACTGCGGTGCGAACCGCAGGAGTGCCAGGGCATCGTCCACGGACTTGCCGCGGATGGTGTCGATGACGCGACGTGCCTTCATCGGGGTGACCCTGACAAACTTGGCGGTTGCGCGTGCGTTGTTGACAGCGGTGTCAGTCATCTCTATCGCCGACCCTTCTGGTCATTCTTGACGTGTCCCTTGAAGGTCTTCGTCGGGGCGAACTCGCCCAGCTTGTGACCGACCATGGACTCGTCAACGAACACCGGGACGTGCTTCCGGCCGTCGTGGACGGCGAAAGTGTGGCCGATGAAGTCGGGCAGGATGGTCGACCGACGTGACCAGGTCTTGATGACCTTCTTGGTACCGGCGTCGTTCTGGACGTCCACCTTCGCGAGGAGGTGTTCGTCGACGAACGGGCCCTTCTTGAGGCTGCGTGGCATTCTCAACTACCTCCTTTAGCGCTTCTTGTTCTTGTTGCTGCGGCGACGGCGGACGATCAGCTTGTCGCTCGGACGGTTGGGCTTGCGGGTACGGCCCTCGGGCTGGCCCCACGGGGAGACCGGGTGGCGACCACCGGAGGTCTTGCCCTCGCCACCACCGTGCGGGTGGTCGACGGGGTTCATGACGACACCGCGGACGGTCGGGCGGACGCCCTTCCAGCGCATGCGGCCGGCCTTGCCCCACCGGATGTTGATCTGGTCGACGTTGCCGACCTGGCCGATGGTGGCGCGGCAACGGACGTCGACGCGACGGATCTCGGTGGACGGCATACGCAGGATGGCGTACTTGCCTTCCTTACCCAGCAGCTGCACCGAGGCACCGGCGGAGCGGGCCATCTTGGCACCGCCACCGGGCTTGAGCTCCACAGCGTGGATGGTCGTACCGGTGGGGATGTTGCGCAGGGGCAGGTTGTTGCCGGCCTTGATGTCGGCCGTCGAACCGGACTCGATCACGGTGCCCTGCGTCAGACCACGGGGAGCGATGATGTACCGCTTCTCGCCGTCGGCGTAGTTCAGCAGCGCGATGTTCGCGGTGCGGTTGGGGTCGTACTCGATGTGCGCGACCTTGGCGGTGATGCCGTCCTTGTCATTGCGACGGAAGTCGATGACACGGTAGCGCCGCTTGTGGCCGCCACCCTTGTGACGGGTGGTGATGTGGCCGTGGACGTTGCGGCCGCCGGTCTTGGACAGCGGGCGCAGCAGAGACTTCTCCGGGGTCGAACGAGTGATCTCGTCGAACTCGGACACGGAGCTCTGGCGGCGACCCGGCGTAGTCGGCTTGTACTTGCGAATAGCCATACTTCTGCTCTCTCTTTACCTGTCGGTGTGCACGGCCGCTACGCGGTCGCACCACCGAAGATGTCGATGGGATCGCTGCCGGCGACCAGGGTCACCATGGCGCGCTTGGTGGCCTTGCGCTGCCCGTACCCGGTGCGGGTGCGCTTGCGCTTGCCCTCACGGTTCAGGGTGTTGACGCTGGCGACCTTCACACCGAAGATCTGCTCGACGGCAATCTTGATCTGGGTCTTGTTGGAGTCCGGGTTCACCAGGAACGTGTACACGTTCTGCTCCATGAGTCCGTAGGACTTCTCGGAGACGACGGGCGCGACGATGATGTCCCGGGGGTCGGCGATGGTGCTCACTTGGCCTCCTCCTTCGCTGCTGCGCTGGTCTTGGAGTCAGCCGCGGCGATGAAGCCGTTGAGCGCCTCGACGGAGAACACGAGATCATCCGCGTTCAGGACGTCGTAGGTGTTGAGCTGGTCGAAGGCCAGGGTGTGGATGTTCGGCAGGTTGTTGACCGACTTCCACGCGGCGACGTCCTCGCGACCGAGGACGACCAGGACCGACTTGCGGTCGGTCAGACGCTCGAGGAACGTCCGTGCGGCCTTCGTCGACGGGGTCTGTCCGGCGACGAGCTCCTCCACGACGTGGAGACGCTCGTTGCGGACGCGGTCGGTCAGGGCGCCACGCAGTGCGGCGACCTTCATCTTCTTGGGGGTCCGCTGGTCGTAGTCACGCGGCTGCGGGCCGTGGACGGTGCCACCACCGGTGTAGTGGGGCGCACGGATCGAACCCTGGCGGGCGCGGCCGGTGCCCTTCTGGCGGAACGGCTTGCGGCCACCGCCGGACACCTCGCCACGGGTCTTGGTGGCGTGGGTGCCCTGGCGCTTGGCGGCCAGCTGGGCTACGACGACCTGGTGCATCAGCGGAACGGAGGGCTCCACGTCGAAGATGGACGCGGGGAGCTCGACCGAGCCGTTGGTGGCACCGTCGGCGGTCTGGACGTTGAGGGTCAGATTGCTCATGCTCGTGCACCGCCCTTCACTGCGGTCTTGACGGTGACGATACCGCCGTTAACTCCGGGGATGGCACCCTTGATCAGGAGCAGGTTGGACTCGGTGTCCACCTTGGCGATCTTCAGGTTCTGCAGGGTGACGCGCTCGTTGCCCATGCGGCCCGCCATCCGGGTGCCCTTGAAGACACGGCCGGGGGTGGCGCAGGCGCCGATGCCGCCGACGCGGCGGTGGGCGGCCTGGTTACCGTGGGAGGCGCCCTGGCCGGCGAAGCCGTGACGCTTCATCGCGCCGGCGTAGCCCTTGCCCTTGGAGGTGCCGGTGACGTCAACGAAGATGACCTCGTTGAACAGTTCTGCCGTGATGTCCTGGCCGACCTCGAAGGAGGAGGCGTCATCGACGCGAAGCTCCACCACGTGGCGGCGAGGGGTGACCCCGGCCTTCTTGAAGTGACCGGCCTGCGGCTTCTTGACCTTACGCGGGTCAATGTCGCCGTAGGCGATCTGGACGGCGTCGTAGCCGT
>NZ_JBQEDF010000011.1:66708-72349 GCF_052107835.1 Corynebacterium sp. | reverse complement strand
GAGCAGGAGTGACCGGTCAGGCGTTGCACCCTCCGGTCACCGGGCGGCCGCGGAACCGGTCGAGCAGGAACGGGGCGCCGAACGCGCCGCCGGTGACCGCCTGCAGGAAGTGGTTGTACTCGTCGACCTCGGGCAGGACGTCGTCGCGGTAGACCACCTGCCCTCCTGCGCCGCACCAGGTGGAGGCCAAGTCACGGGCCTGCTGGTACTCCACGTTCAGGTCATGGCGCCCGGAGATGACCATGGTCGGCGCGGCCGGGGTGCCCAGCCCGATGCGCTGGTCGTTCATCGCCTTCTCCCCGACGGGGATGTCACCGAGCAGCTGGTCCAGTGTGCGGCCGTCGGCGGTCCACATGTCCGTCGTCTGGTAGCCGTAGTCCTCGGTGATCTCGTCGGTGCACATTCCCGACAGGTTCTCCATCGTGGCCTTGCCCTCCGCGGACAGGTGCGTGTCCATGGCCTCCTCGAGCTCCGGGTAGCGTTCGACCAGGCCGTTGATGGTGAAGCCGATCGCCCCGACCAGGTCGGAGCCGTCGATGTTGCGCTGCACCGCCCCGAGGTCGGCCGGCGGGGCGGAGGCGTAGGCCCCTGCGACGTCCAGCTCCGGACCGTAGGACGCCACGGCCTCCACCGCCGCGGCCGAGGCCCCGCCGCCCTGCGAATGGCCGTAGAAGGCGACGTCGCCGAAGCCGCCGCCCCGTCCCTCCACCACGGTGCGGGCCGCACGGGCAGCGTCGATCATCGCGTGGGCCTGGTCGTCACGGTTCATGTAGGTGTGGACTCCCGGCGTCCCCATTCCCACATAGTCGGTCACGACGACGCGGACGCCCTGGGTGGCGAAGACCCAGTCGTAGAGGCCTTCCAGGGCCACTGTCCGCCCGGAGTCCAAGGGGTCGGGCTGGTTGTCCAGCGGCCAGTTGCGCGACGGAGCGCACTGGTCGCCCTGGCCCACGGTGCCGCGTCCGATGACCACGGTGGGACGCTCCCCCGGTCCGTCCCACGGCACCGTCGGTTCCACGACGTATCCGCTGACAGGGACGGCTTTCCCGTGCATGTCCGTGGTGGAGTACATGATCTTCGTCGCCGTGTTCGGCACGGCGAGCTGTCGCCCGTCGACGCCCCGTGGAGTCGGGTTGTAGGCCGCATCCTTCGTCCGGAGCACGTCACCCGGCGCACCCGGCGCGAGGCCCGCCGTGTCATAGAACGGATCGGCGTCCGACGCCCCTACCCGCGGTGCGCTCCCTCCCCACGGCAGAGTCTGGGCCATTGCAGGGGCTGTGACCAGGGCTGCTGCGGTAGCAGTGGCGGTCAGTACAGCGATGAAGGAGGCGGACCGTGAGGAGCGCGGACGACGGTGGAACATGGAGGGCCTTATGTCGGGGAGTGCGTTCCCGGTTGAATCTAGCCCGATCCGGGAACATTCGGACACAAACGGAATAACTAACACGTTCCCACATATTCAGTCACACCCGGGGGTATATGCCTGGCGCGGTATGCCGCGTAAGGTTTGAGCATGTCCATTCATCTGATCATCATGGGCGTCAGCGCCAGCGGGAAGACCACGGTCGCCGAGTTGCTCGACGACCGCACCGGCGTCCCCTACGCCGAGGCGGACGCCTTCCACCCCGAGGCCAACAAGGCCAAGATGGCCTCCGGCCAGCCGCTCAACGACGATGACCGGTGGCCCTGGCTCCACGAACTCCGGGACTGGATGACCTCCCAGGCACGGGAGGGACGGTCCACCATCGTCACCTGCTCGGCCCTGAAGAAGACCTACCGGGACATCCTCCGCGATGCAGAGGGCGACGAATTCTTCGTCGAACTCGACGCCCCCGAGGACGTCCTCGCCGCACGGATGGAGGCCCGGAAGGGGCACTTCATGCCGACATCACTGCTGCGCTCCCAGCTCGAGACACTCGAGGCCCTGGACGCGGACGAGAAGGGCGCGGTCCTCGACGCGACCGCGTCCCCGGAGTCGATCGTGGACGAGATCCTCCGGCTGCCCGAACTCGCGGGCCTGGGCACCGGAACAGCCGGCACTGACGGCGCAACGGAAGGCGCGCCGCTGTGAACGCCGCGGGCCTGACGCTGCTGGCCGCCGACGCCGGGGAGGCCACCAGCACCGCCGGTGACGGCCAGCTCGTCATCGCCGCGCTGATCGGCATCGCGCTGATCATCGGCCTGATCGTCTGGGCGAAGCTCAACCCGTTCCTGTCCCTGATGATCGGCTCGGCGGTGCTCGCCCTGGTCGCCGGAACCCCCCTGGTCGAAGCATTCGGGAGCTTCACCGACGGCTTCGGCGGTACGGTCGGCGACGTCGGCGTGCTGATCGCACTGGGTGCGGTGATCGGGCAGTTCCTGGTGAAGTCCGGCGCCGCCGACAGCATCGTGGACGCCTTCCTGGACCGCACCGCACCGAAGTGGCGTCCGTGGGTCATCGCCGGACTGGCGATGCTGCTGGGGATCCCGCTGTTCTTCGAGGTCGGAATCGTCCTCCTCATCCCCGTGGTGATGCTCGCCGCACGGCGTTCCCAACTGCCCGTGATGATGCTCGGCATCCCCGCGCTGGCCGGCCTGTCGGCACTGCACGCCCTGGTCCCGCCGCACCCCGGTCCGCTGATCGCGGTGGACGCGCTGGGCGCGAACCTGGGTGTGACCCTGGCTCTCGGCCTGCTGGTCTCGCTCCCGGTCGTGGCAATCGCCGGTCCCCTGTCGGCGAAGCTCATGGCCCGCTGGGTCCCGATCTCCGCCCCAGCCACGATCGCCGGTCAGGACGTCACGGAGATGACGGCGGGCGATCCCGACTCGCGCCCCTCGGTGTCCCGTGGACTGACCGTGGTCCTACTGCCGGTGGTGATGATGCTCTCACGCACCATCGTCGAATCACTGCAGGTCTCGGAGGACTCGGTCGTCTACAAGACCTTCGAGTTCCTGGGGGAACCGATTGTCGCCCTGCTGGCCACCGTCCTGTTGGCCATGTTCTTCCTCGGCTTCGGGGTGGGACGCAGCCGACAGGAGGTGTCTGACCAGGTAAGCGGCGCATTCGGCCCGATCGCCGGAGTGATCCTGATCGTCGGTGCCGGCGGTGGTTTCAAGCAGACGCTGGTGGACACCGGCGTGGCCGACGTTGTCGGTCAGTGGGTGCAGGACGCCCCGGTGTCCCCGCTGGTCGCCGGTTGGCTGGTGGCGGTGTTCATCCGCCTGGCCACCGGTTCGGCGACGGTGGCGACGGTGACCGCGGCGGGCATCATGGCCCCCGTGGCCGCAGGCATGGGCTCGACGGAGGTCGCCCTGCTGGTACTGGCGATCGGCGCGGGCTCGGTGTTCTTCTCCCACGTCAACGACGCAGGCTTCTGGCTGGTCAAGGAGTACTTCGGCATGACCGTGCCGCAGACGCTCAAAACGTGGTCGTTGATGGAGACCGTGCTGTCCGTCGTGGCGTTGGGCGTGGTCATGCTGGTCCACCTGGTGATATGACCGTGGTCTGACACCACTCCCCCACCCGGCGGATAGCTTCCCCGGGCATACGGGGCGGGGCATTCGAACGAATGGTTCGAACGCGGCCGAGCCGTGTCCATGGCCCGTGTGATGATTCTTCTCGTTCACGACATTCCACGAGAGAGACGCCATCACATGAGCACCCAGAACACCCAAGCCGGCCAGCCCATCCAGCAGCCGGAGACCACGAAGAAGCCCTTCTACAAGAAGGCCTGGTTCATCATCCTGGTGATCGTCCTGGTCATCATCGTCGCCGTCAACATGGGCGGCGGGGAGGACGATGACACGAGTGCCTCAGAGGCCACGTTGCCCGCGGCATCCACCCCTGCCCAGCTGGAGCAGGACGAGGCCGGGGATACCGCAGACGACACCGTCGCTGATGGGCAGGACGTTCCCGAGCAGGACGCCGTAGAACCGCCGGCGCCCAGCAGTGACGAGGTCCCGCGTGAGTTCCGCTCCGCCCTTTCGTCCGCAGAGACGTACTCGGAGATGATGCACATGTCGAAGGCGGGCATCTACGATCAGCTGACCTCGGAGTACGGCGGGCAGTTCACCGCCGAAGCGGCGCAGTACGCCATCGACAACATTGACGCGGACTGGAACAACAACGCCCTGGAGTCCGCACGGACCTACCAGGACACCATGAACATGTCCCCTGCGGCGATCCACGATCAGTTGACGTCGGAGTACGGCGGGCAGTTCACTGCGGAGGAGGCGGACTTCGCCATCGGGAACCTGTAGGCGCGCCTGCCCGAGACAAGAGCAACCCCACGGGGTGGACAACTGATTCCACCCCGTGGGGTTGCTCTGACTTCGGCCCCGAGGGGCGCAGGGAGATCTCCCCCGCTACCTCGCGCTGACCTGGCCGAAGACCTTGGCAACGGGCGCGATCACCAATGGCCGGGCCGCGAACAGTGCCGCTATGGACACGAGGATCGCCGCAACGAACCAGATGAAGCCTCCCCACCCGCCAATCGGGGTACCGGCGAACATGTGGTCCAGGTTCTTCTTCATTCCCGTCGCAAAGACGAGGAAGACGTGGATGACCACGAACAGGACAAAGAACAGCATCGTCGGGTAGTGGATCGCACGGGCGACCGGTGCCGGGTAGATCTTGTTCAGGGTCTTGGCCTCCTTCGGCCACCACTCGCTCTGGCGCAGGCCGGAGATGATCGCCAACGGTGCGGCGATGAAGACCACGACGAAATACATGAGCTGCTGGATGCTGTTGTAGTTCACCCAGCCATTCTCGGCCGGCCAGTCCAGGGTCGCGTACTGCAGCATGGCGGATGCCGCGTTCGGGAACACCTCCCAGCTGGTGGGCACGATGCGGGCCCAGTGCCCACTGACGAACAGCAGGACGATGAAGATGACACCGTTGAGGATCCACAGCAGGTCCAGCGAGGTGTGCAGCCACAGGTGGATGCTGATCTTCTTGCCGCCCTTCTTCGGCTGCCACACAGCCGGGGGCTTCTGCTGTCGACGCACCCTGAGGCCCGATTGAATAATCAGGAACAGGAAGAAGAAGTTCAGGAAGTGGGTCCACCGGGCCCAGGCCGGGAAGCCATCGTCGACGAACTCGGGGAGGTGGTACTCACCGGGGTAGTCGTCAATCCAGCTCTCGACCGCATCGAGACCGGCAATCCACCGGGCGCCGAGGACGACGACCGCAGCGACGACAATGACGATGCCGAGCCCGATACCGCCGAGCTTTCCCCACTCAGCGAGGGACTTCTCGCCGATCATGATCGGCTCGCGCTTCTTCTTCGGCTTGTCCTGGGAGGCCTTCGACTTGGTGGCGGTGGCCGCAGCTGCACCGCCGGCGGCCGCCGCTGCCGCACCCGCAGCTGCAGGCGCACCGGGGACTCCGGGCGCACCGGGGGCGGACGGAGCGCCGCCCGCCGCAGGCGCACCGGGGACCGCGGGCGCTGCACCAGGAGCACCCGGCGCTGCAGGAGCGCCACCAGCCGCGGGGGCACCAGGAGCCGAGGGGGCTGAAGGAGCGCCGGGGGCGCCAGGGGCGCCAGGAGCCGACGGGGCACCCGGAGCTGCAGGCGCGCCGCTGGCTGCGGGTGCACCGGGAGCGCCGGGAGCACCCGGGGCCGAAGGTGCTGAGGGAGCACCCGGGGCACCAGGAGCCGAC
>NZ_JBQEDF010000011.1:0-66608 GCF_052107835.1 Corynebacterium sp. | reverse complement strand
GGGAGCACCCGGGGCCGAAGGTGCTGAGGGAGCACCCGGGGCACCAGGAGCCGACGGAGCGGCAGGCGCAGAGGGAGCTCCCGGGGCTGAAGGGGCACCCGGAGCCGCAGGCGCGCCGCCAGCAGCAGGGGCGCTCGGCGCACCAGGAGCCGCGGGGGCGGACGGTGCAGCGGGCGCACCAGGAGCCCCGGGGGCGGACGGTGCACCAGGCGCACCAGGAGCCGCGGGAGCGGAAGGTGCCTCTGACGCCTCCTGTGCAGAAGACGAGTCCGGGGCGTCCGGGGCGTCACTGGGAGATGCCGGAGCTGCGGGTGAAGCAGGAGCGGCAGGCGCTCCCGGAGCGCCCGGGGCGCCGGCACCGCTCAACTTGATGGGGCCGTTGTCGTCGCCATCAGCAGAGCTGTCAGCATCAGCGGAGCTGTCATCATCGGTGGAGCTGTCGCCCTCCGTCGAGTCCGACGTGTCTGCAGCAGGAGCGGCGGGAGCCGCAGGGGAAGCAGGCGCGGCGGGCGCGTCCTGAGTGGGAACGTCCTCCTGGGCCCCCTGGGTTTCCGGGGTCACCGTCTCGGAGTTGACCGACGTGTCCTCCGGCGGCCGCTTATCACCGTCGGACGGCCGGGGGGAGCCTGGTGGCGGGGGCGGGATGGGCATTGTGAAGTCTCCTACTGCTTTCGCTCGTCAATAGCGTCGAAGTTGTGGAACATCCTGGGCAGCTCTCCGGTGGAGCCGAAGACTGCAGTCTCGCAAATCATAACGTCTGGAGTGGCGATTCGGGCCATAGACGGCTACGCGGCCTGTACAGGTCAACCACGGCGGCAGTGTCCATGCACCCTCCGTCCTCTTCTGATTTGATAACTACCTTGGCATCAGAGTACCGGATGTGACGACGATCTCACCAAATCGTCCTGTGTGACCGAGCAGAGAAGTCCCGCAGGCCGAAGGATGCTGCGGCCTCTACTCCCCCAGCGTCACCGTCGTGCCGTCCGCCCCGACCCTGCACTCAAACTCCACCCCGTCCCCTCGGGCCCCGTAGGTGACGTCCTCACCCTCGACCGCGTGACTGAACACCTGCCCATCAATAACCCACAGGTCAGCGTCCTGAACGATCTCCGCGTTCCACATGTCGAACTCAGCGTCCTCCCCGAAACCGGTTTCCCCACGCACCCCGTCCTCGCACAACTCCCGCGCCTCGCTCTCGCGCAGGTCGCCCGCCCGGTCAACGTAGGACTCGTTGTACCAGCGCACGAGCGCCGCCCCCAGCGCCGCGGCCACGGCAACCACCGCGATGACGATGATCACCGTGCGGCGGACCGTGTTTTTCCTCACGCCTCCGAGTTTACCCGCTCCACATTGCTTCCCCGCTTGTGGTGCGGGATGTCGCGGGCATCGATGCGCAGCACCAACGCCAGGATGAACACCAGGACCGCGATGGCCGTACCCAGGTAGAACGCCACCTGAACACCGTCCACCAGGGCACTGATCGGGTCACCGGCCGAGGAGTTCGCCGAACCGATACCCATCACGGCGATGAACAGTGCGGTACCCGCGGCACCGGCGATCTGCTGGAGGGTGTTCAGGATCGCCGAACCGTGCGAGGAGATCGTGTCCGGAACCGCCGCCAGGGCATTCGACATCAGCGGAGTCATCAGTAGTGACAGGCCCACGTTCAGCACCACGGCCACGCCGGCGAGGTACCAGAAGGTCTTGTTCTCGTCGAGCATCAGCAGCATGCCCATGGCCACGACCAGCAGTGCACCGCCGGGAATGATCAGAGGACGGGTGCCGGACTTGTCGTACAACCGGCCCACGATCGGCCCCATGATGCCCATGATGATGCCACCGGGCAGGGTCACCAGGCCGGTCTGCAGCTCAGAGAGGCCCAGGACGGTCTGACCGAAGATGGGCATGATGATGATGAACCCGAACAGCGAACCGAAACTCAGCAGCATCAGGCCCAGGGACCAGGAGAACTCGCGGATCTTCAACGGCGTGGTGTTCAGCAGCGGCGCGGTGTGCTCCCCCGCGGCCTCGGCACGCATCAGCGAGCCCTGTCGACGGAAGAAGGCGATCAGCACGACGACACCGATGGCCAGGAAGATCACGGCCTCTGTCGGGAAGCCCTCGGCAGCGGCCGACAGTCCGGAGAGCCCGTAGATCGTCGCGGCGAAACCGATCGCGGACAGCACCACCGACAACAGGTCGAACGGGGGACGGCTCGGCTCCTCGAAGTTCTTGATCTGCCAGATTCCCAGCAGCAGCGCCAGCAGTGCCAGCGGGATCATCACGATGAAGATCCACCGCCAGCTCGCCAGCTCCATGACGAAACCGGAGAAGGTCGGACCGACCGCCGGGCCGACCGCCATCACAATGGTGACCAGGCCGAACACGGAACCGCGGCGCTCCACCGGGATCAGCATCATGATGGTGGTCATCAGCAGCGGGATGATCAATGCCGTTCCCGCCGCCTGCAGCACGCGGGCGACCAGCAGGACCGGGAAGATCGGTGCGACGGTCGCCAGGATGGTTCCCGCCAGGAACAGCGACAGGGCGATGATGTAGATCGTCCGTAGCGTGAGCCGCTGCATCAGGTACCCGGTGGTCGGGATAACCACGGCCATGGTCAGCATGAACACGGTGGTCAGCCACTGCGCCACGTCCTCCCCGATGTCGAACTCCGCCATCAGGGCAGGCAGCGCGTTCGACAGGGCCGTCTCGTTCAGGATCGCCACGAACGCGGCGGCGACGAGGATGCCGATCAGCAGCCCGGCGTTGACGCCGTCGGTCCGTGAGCTCCCGTCGCCGGATGCGGATCCGGCGGCGCCGGAATTGTTGGGGGTGTCAACATTCTGTGACATGGGGTTTTCCTCCCGGGTACTGCACCGACGACCTCCGCTGGTGGCGGGGTTTCGTCGGCAGGTGGGCTGCGACGGCGGATCACTCGTCACAGCGGCTCGTGCGCACCGTCCCGACGACCTCGGCGCCACACCTTCCCCCGGCGAACTGCGGACGTCAACCGCAAAAAAGACCCTCACACCGGAGGGCTCGTCGCGTTCGAGGCTGCTGGGGGACGTACTGGGTGCGGACCGCGGGGCCCTGGGCGCTGTTCGCTCGTCGTGGCGGGCGCAAGCCTAGCAAGTCTAGGAGTTCCGGGGGCCCCGCGCAACCCCCAGCGCCGCCGCCGTGCGCCGTGGGAGTTTCACACCCGGTCAAAGTTCCACATCGTGAGATGTACAGGTCAGGACGTTCCGACGGCCCGCGAAATCGCCGCGGGAGTGTGAAAGTCGCCGCGAGGACGTCCCGGACCGGACGGACGCCTAGGAGGAGGGGTTCTCGTCCTTGTCGGCGGCGGCATCCGTGGCCGCGTCTGCCGCGGAATCCGGCTCGGCGCCGGCGTCCGCATCCGGGACCTCGGCCCCCTCGATCTCCCCGGCCGCGGCAGCGTCCTCCGCACCAGCGGTGATGGCGTCGGTGCCAGCGGCGCCCCCGCCCATCTCCGCACGGATCTGGTCCAGGCGGGAGGCGGCGGCGAAGTCCCGTCCGCTGGTCTCGATCTCGGACATGCGTCCACGCACGCTGTTCTCGGTGAGTTCCTGCGCGCCGAGGGCGTTGGCGTAGCGGGCCTCTATCTTGTCCCGCACGCCGTCCAGCGTCGGCACATTGTCGTTCTCCTGGACGCCCTGCATGGACTCCAGCGCCTGGTTGGAGCTCTCCTGCATCTTCGCCTGGTCCACCTGTGCGCGGAGCTGGTCGATCTGACCCATCTGCTCCTTGAGCCGGACCTCGGACTGCTTCTGCTGCTGCTGGGCCTGGTTCGCCGCCTCCTGCGCCTGGGCGTGCATCTGCTTGGTGTTCTCGATCTCCTGCTCGACCGTCACGAGCTGCGTGGCGAAGATCTCCGCGGTGTTGGTGTACTCGTCGGCCTTGGCGGCGTCCCCGGAGGTGCTCGCCGCTTCCGCCTGCTGGAGTGCCGCGCGGGCGTTGTCCTGCAGCTTCTCCTGGTCCTTGACCAGGCGGTTCAGCGTCATCTCGAGCTGGTTGCGGTTACCGATGATCCGAGCGGCGGACTCAGTGACCTCGCGGTGCTGCTTCTTCGCGGCTTCGGTGGCCTGCTGGATCTGGACCTTCGGATCCGCATTCTCCTCGATGGTCGTGTCGAGGGACTGCATCAGGTACTTCCAGCCCTTGGAGAACGGGTTAGCCATCGCGGTGCTCCTAAATCCGTGAACCGTGCTTAACGGTGTGTAACTTCACTGTCGGTTTCCCAGCATAAACACTTTTCCCGGACGGCGGGGCGGGACGACCGCAGCCGGTCGTGCGCGGGGCCTAGCTGTTCTGCTCGGCGACCTTCTTGCGGACGTCCTCCATGTCGAGGCCCTCGACCTGCACGATGAGGTCCTTCAGTGCCTTCGGGGGAAGGGCGCCGGCGTCACGGTAGACCAGGATGCCGTCCCGGAAGACCATCAGCGTCGGGATGGACTGGATCTGCAGTGCGGCGGCGATGTCCTGGTTGGCCTCCGTGTCGACCTTGCCGAACGTGTAGTCGCCGTACTCCTCGGACGTCTTCTCGTAGACCGGGCTGAAGCGCTTGCAGGGGCCACACCAGTCGGCCCAGAAGTCGAGCAGCACAATGCCGTCCCCCTGGATGGTGTCCTGGAAGTTCTCGCTGGTGATTGTGGTGGTTGCCATGGGCTCTACCTCTTCTGCCTTTCGGTGTGTCTGTTGTGCGACGGTTCTCGGCTCGCTCCCCGGTTCAACGCCGCCGGGACCTCCCGCTATTCCCTTCCCCACCGTACCGGCGTTCTCCCCCGCGCGCCGGACGCCTCCATTAAGCTATGGATCTATGACTAGCACCGGCACGTACAAGCTCTGGCAGAAGGTCACGAAGAACGGCAGCAGCACCCTGGGCCGCGGCCTGTTCTCCGTGGGCTACAGCATCAAGGCACCGTACTTCCGGACCGTCCTGCCCCGCGTCCGGGTCGTCGAGCCGGGCAGGGCCGTCGTCCGTATCGGCGACTGGTGGGGGGTGCGCAACCACATCGGCACCTACCACGTCATCGCCGCGCTCAACGGTGCCGAGGCCGCGATGGGTGTGCTGTGCGAGGCGACCGTCCCGACCAGCCACCGGTGGCTGCCGCGCGGGATGCGCGCCGACTACCCCGCGAAATCGACCGGTGGACTCACCGTCACCGCCACGGCGGACTTCCCGGACTTCTCCGGGATCACCCCGGAGACCGGCGGCCAACTGGTCACCCTCGACATCGCCCTGATCGACGACGCCGGCAACGAGCCCGTCCATGCCGAGATCGATGCCTGGGTCAGCGCGAAGAAGCCCAAGTAGAACCACATAAACCGGCATTTCCGGCCATCACCCCCGGGTACCCGGGCCGCTACCATCGTGTGACAGTCACACCATCACACGAGAGGAACCACCATGCCGGATCAACAGGCCTTCGCAGGACGCGTCGCACTCGTCACCGGTGCCGGGTCGGGAATCGGCGAGGCTGTCGCCGTCGACCTCGCATCGCTGGGCGCCAAGGTCATCGTCGCGGACATCAACCTGGGTGCCGCGCAGTCCGTCGCCGACGGCATCACCACCAACGGCGGCGAGGCCACCGCACTGGAGTCGGACGCATCGAAGGCGGAGGACGCAGAGGCCGCCGTCGAGTTCGCCGTGGAGACCTACGGCAAGCTCAACTACGCGGTGAACAACGCAGGGATCTCCGGGGCATCCAGCCCGGTCGGCGAACTGGACACCGCCGACTGGGACACCGTCATCGGCATCAACCTCAACGGGGTCCTCTACGGCATGCGCCACCAGGTCCCCGCACTGCTGGACGCCGGCGCGGACGAGAGCGCAATCGTCAACATGGCCTCGATCCACGGCACTGTCGCCGCCCCGAACAACGCCGCCTACACCGCCGCCAAGCACGGCGTGGTCGGGCTGACGAAGAACGCCGCAGCGGAGTACGGCCCGGCCGGGCTGCGGGTCAACGCCGTCGGCCCCGCCTACATCGACACTCCCCTGCTGCAGGACTTTCCCCCGGAAGTCAAGGAGGCGCTGGTCGCCAAGCACCCGCTCGGTCGCCTGGGGCGCGCTGAGGAGGTCGCCACGCTGGTCCGGTTCCTGCTGTCGGACGAGGCTTCCTTCATCACCGGGTCCTACCACCTGGTGGACGGCGGTTACACCGCGGTGTAGGTGGGGCGCGGGCTCACCAGTCGGTGAGCCAGTGCCCCAGGGCGAAGGCACCGACCGCGAGCAGTGCCATCGCGGTCACCGAGACCAGTGCGGGGACGGTGAGCCGGCGGCGGAACAGGCCCACCGCATCCACGGAGACGGTGGAGAAGGTGGTGAACCCGCCACACAGGCCGGTGCCGACCAGCGCGACCGCCCACCAGCTGTCGGTGAGCCCGAAAAGCAGTCCCAGGACCAGGGAGCCGAGGGTGTTGATCACCAGCAGGCTCACCAGCAGGTCGCTGGTGTTGTGTGCCTTGATCAGGGTGTCCAGCCGCCAGCGCAGCCAGGAGCCGGCGCCACCGCCGAAGGCGACGAGAAGTGCCGCCACCAGGGAGATCTCTCCGGTCATGCCGTCCCCTCCCCACCGCGGTCGGTGTCGGCGGTGAGCCTCTCGCCGCACCAGATGCCTGCCCGGGCGAGCAGCAGCCCGAACACGACGGTGCCGACCACGTAGACGACGGGTCCGAGTGGGCCCCCGGCGTCCTGCACCGTGGCGGCGGCGATCGCGGAGTAGGACGTGAACCCGCCCAGCAGCCCGGTACCGAGGGTCAGCCGGACCCGTTCCCGGCGTCCCGTCCCGCCCTTGCGGCCGGTGTCCCGGACGAAGGGCAGGTAGCCCACCAGCAGACCCATGGCGAAGGCGCCGACGAGGTTCACGACCACCAGCGGCCACAACGATCCGTCCACCCCGGTATCCACGGTGAACGTCCAACGCAGGAAAGCGCCGACGGCCCCGCCTGCGAAGACGAGGGCACCGGCGCTGCGGGGGGCTGTCGGGCTCCCCTGGGGGGTGGAAACGGACGTCATGTCCGTGATGCTAGAGGATTCAGGCGTTCTTCGTGGCCGAGATGTCGAAGTTCAGCTTGATCTTCTCGGAGATCAGGACGGCGTCACCCTTCAGCGGGACGTTCCAGGTCAGCCCGAAGTCGGAGCGGTTGATCTCGGTGGAGCCCTCGAAACCGACGCGGTCGTTGCCGAACTGGTCGGTCATCTCACCCTCGAACTCGAAGTCGATGGTGACGGACTTGGTGACGTCCTTGATGGTGAGGTCACCGGTGACCTCGAGCACGTCGTCGGCCTTGGCGCTAATCTCGATGGAGGCGAAGGTGATCTTCGGGAAGTTCTCGACGTCGAAGAAGTCGGCGGACTTCACGTGGCCGTCGCGGTCGCCGTTGCGGGTGTCGATCGACCCCGCGTTGATCTCGACGTTGATGGTGGCGTTGGCCAGGCCGGCCTCGGAGGAGGCGGTGCCGGTGTAGTCGTCGAACGTGCCGCGGACCTTGGTCACCATCGCGTGGCGGGCGGTGAAGCCGATCTCCGAGTGGGACGGGTCGATGGTGTAGGCGCCAGCGTAGTCGTTGACAGTGCTCATGTGGTGATGCTCCTGATTGTGTGGGGGTTTCTTTGCCTTACGGGAACCACTGTAGAACTTTCTAGTTGATGTGTCAACCAACTGCCAAATGTGGTTGAATGGTCACATGACGAACAGTACGGACATCAAGCCCCGATGGCTCACCGACGATGAGCAGTGCCTCTGGCGCCGTTGGCTCACGGTTACCAGGGGTATCGATTCCGAACTCGCACGCGACATGCAGCGCGGCGGTGGTCTGTCCATGGCCGACTACGAAGTGCTGGTGAACCTGTCCGAGGCACCGGATCAGCGGATGCGCATCGCCGCACTCGCCGACCGGCTGACCTGGGACCGCTCCCGGCTCTCCCACCAGATCTCCCGGATGATCAAGCGTGACCTGCTCGTCCGGGAGGCCTGCGCCTCCGACGGCCGCGGTGCGTTCATCGCCCTGACCGACGAAGGTCTGCGCAACATCCAGGCCGCCGCCCCCGGCCACGTTGACTCCGTCCGCCGACTGATGTTCGACCACCTCTCGGAGGAGGACGCCTCCAAGCTGCACTCCATCCTGAGTACCCTCGCCGAGCAGTTCACCGACCCCGCGGAGTAGGCGGCACGCAGCCCCAGTCCCCCACTGTCGGCGTCAGTTACCCCGGCTGAGTTCGGAGAACTTCGAGTAGTGCAGCTGGTGGGCGACCTGCACCGTGCCGATCGGTCCACCACGGTGCTTCGCCAGGATCAGGTCCGCCTCGCCGGCGCGCTCATGGTCGCGGTTCTGCGCGTCCGGACGGCTGATCAGCAGGACGATGTCGGCGTCCTGCTCCAGCGAACCGGACTCACGCAGGTCGGAGACGCGCGGCTGCGCATCATCCCCGCGGGACTCTACACCACGGTTGAGCTGCGAAATCGCGACCAGCGGGACGTCGACCTCCTTGGCCAGCAGCTTGAGCTGACGGGAGAACTCGGAAACCTCCTGCTGACGTGACTCGACCTTCTTGCCCGAGCTCATCAGCTGCAGGTAGTCGACCACGATCAGGCCCAGGTCGTGCTTCTGCTTCAGCCGACGTGCCTTGGCCCGGATCTCCGTCATCGTGAGGTTCGGGGAATCATCGATGTAGATCGGCGCATTCTCGATCGCCGTGACCCGGCGGGTGAGCTTGTCCCACTGCCCATCGACCATCTTGCCGCCGCGCATCACCGACAGAGGCACCTCCGCCTCCGCGGAGAAGATGCGCATCATCACCTCGGACTTGCTCATCTCCAGGGAGAACAGGACCGACGCCTTCTCCTGCTGCACCGACACCGAGCGCATGAAGTCCAGCGCCAGCGTCGACTTGCCCACGCCGGGGCGTGCGGCGACGATGATCATCTGACCGCCGCGCAGTCCGTTGGTCAGTTCGTCGAGCTCGCTGAAGCCCGTCTTGACGCCTTCGCCCTCCCCCGTGCCGTTCTCCAGGGCGTCCAGCTCGTCCATGGTGGACTCCAGCAGGTCCTGCAGGACCATGTAGTCCTCCGACGCGGACTCGTTGGTGATGTTGAACATCTCCTGCTGGGCGCGGTCGACCACGCTCTCCAGCTCGTTTCCCTCCAGGCCGGAGTAGCCGTACTGGACGATCCGCGTGCCGGCGGAGACCAGGCGGCGCAGCACAGCTTTCTCGGAGACGAGGTCCGCGTAGTAGCCGGCGTTGGCGGCGGTCGGCACCTTGGACGACAGTTCGTGGAGGTAGGGCGCTCCCCCGACGGTGTCGAGGATGCTGTTGTTGTCCAGCCGCCCGGCAAGGATGACCGGGTCGACCTCCATGCCCTCGCCGTAGAGCTCGAGCATGGTCTCGTAGATCGTGCGGTGCGCGGGACGGTAGAAGTCATCCGGGCGCAGCCGCTCGACGACATCGGCGATGGCGTCCTTGCTGAGCATCATGCCGCCGAGGACGCCCTGCTCGGCCTCGGTGTTCTGCGGCATCTGGCGCGGCTCGGCGAAGGCCTGTCCCGAGGTGTCCGCGGAGCCGCCGCGGTAACTGCGGGACGGCGTGCGCCCGCCCTTGGTGAAAGCCCCGGTGAAGGAGTCGTCGTCCCACGGCCCGGGCTCGGGCGGCAGTGGCGCACCGGCGGTGTCGTCCGGAAGGCCGCCGTGGGCCTCGTCCCGTACCCGTTCGTTTGCGCTCATGGCGGTCATCTTAGACCCCGGGCTCGCTCCCCGTCACTTCCCGCGAATCCCCGGTGTGGAAAAGTTATCCACATTGTCGGTGGACAGATTGTGGACGAATTGTGCATACTGCCGCCGCGGACCTGCTCGCGGTGTGGAATTCGTGTGGAATACGCTCCACTGACCTGCAGAGACACCTGTTTGTGCAGGTCACGGTTTCAGGGTGAGGCTGTATTAATGATCGGACCGCGTGGATAGACTCTGTTTGCGCAGGCCAGGAATCGGCCGTGACGCATAAGCGCAGGTCACATTTTCGACCGATATGCGTATATTATTCAGTTCGGTGTGAATGTTGTCCACACCTACCACTATCGGTGTGGATACTTTCTCCCCTGCCCCACACACACCAACGGGCCCGTCCCGCGGCCGTGACGGCCGGGGCGGACCCGTGTGGATGTGCTGTTGTCTTGACGTAATGAGTATCGCCCGTGCGTCGAGCGCGCATGATCCGCTGTGGACACGTCCGGCTGTCTAGACCGGTCAACCCCGGATGTCTGGTCCGGGTATCCACGCGTGCACGCCGCGTCAGGCGGGTGAACGGGACGGGAGAACTAGCTCTCCGCGACGACCGTGAAGTTCAGGGACGCGACGACCTGCGGGTGCAGCTTGACGTCGACGTTGTAGGACCCGACCTTCTTCACGTCGCCCTGGTTCAGGACGATGGTGCGCTTGTCGATGCTGCGACCGCCGGCCGCCTTCACGGCGGCGGCGACCTCGTCAGCGGTGACGGAGCCGAACAGCTTGCCCTGCTCCGAGGTACGCACGGGGACGTTGACATTGCTCAGGTGGTCGATCTCGGCCTTGACCTCGCGAGCGTGGTCCAGGTCTCGGATGACCTTGTCCTGCTGTGCACGGCGGATGTTCTCCACCTGCTTCTCCGCGCCACGGGTGGCGGGGATGGCGTAGCCGCGCGGCAGCAGGAAGTTGCGTCCGTAGCCGGCCTTGACCTCGACGATGTCTCCGGGGACACCGAGGTTGTCGACGGCGGCGGTGAGGATCAGCTTCATGATCCGTTGCCTTTCATGGTTCTTGTGGATCTGGGGATGTAATCACACGACAGGTCTAGAACGGCGGCTCGTCGCCACCGTCGAATCCGGACTGGGGCGCGGAGTTCCACGGGTCGTCGTCGGGGGCGGCGTTGCGCCCACCGAATCCACCCTGGTTCCCCGGGTTGCCCTGGAAGCCCTGACCACCCTGCTGGCCGCCCCGGTTCCCACCGAAGCCACCCTGGTTGGCCGGACCGCCCTGGTTACCCTGGGCGCCCTGGTTCCCGCCCTGCGGCTGCTGCCCACCGAAGTTCCCGCCCTGTCGGGGGGTCTTCGTCACCTGGGACGTGGCGTACTTCAGGGACGGGCCGACCTCATCGGCCTCGACCTCGAAGACGGTGCGCTTCTCACCCTCACGGGTCTCGAAGCTGCGCTGGCGCAGTCGGCCGTTGACGATCACCCGGTCACCCTTGGTGAGCGAGTTCGCCACGTTCTCGGCCGCCTGACGCCAGACGTTGCAGGTGAGGAACAGTGCCTCGCCGTCGACCCATTGACCGGACTGGGAATCGTACCGACGCGGCGTGGACGCCACGCGGAAGTTCGCCACGGCCGAGCCGCTGGGTGTGTACCGCAGCTCGGGGTCCGCGACGAGATTTCCGACGACGGTGATCGGGGTGTCTCCCTGTGCCATGTCAGTGTCTCCCTGGTTCTCGGGTTTCTTCGGGTTTCAGGCGGTGACGCGTCCGGACAGACGCTCGGTGCCGTGAGGAGCGCCTACTTGGCGTCCTTGCGCAGCACCTTGGTGCGCATGATGATGTCGTTCAGGTTCAGCAGGCGGTCAAGCTCCTGGACAGTCGCCGACTCACAGTTCAGGTCGACGACGGCGTAGATGCCCTCTTCCTGCTTGTTGATCGGGAACTCCAGGCGGCGCTTGCCCCAGATGTCCACCTTGTCGACCGTACCGTTTTCCTTGCGGACCGTCTCGAGGAACTTGTCCAGCGACGGGGCAACGGTGCGTTCATCCTGGGAAGGGTCGACGATAATCATCATCTCGTATTGACGCACGGACCTCATCACCTCCTATGGTCTAGTGTTTTCGGCCGGACCCCTGTTGGGTGCGGCAGGAGGGTTCGTTGCGTCAGCAACCTGATCAGATTACACGCCGACCTCGCCATTGCCTAACCAGCGGTGGAGGAACCGCCCAGCCCCGCCTAGGTGGCCCAGAACACCGCCACCACCACGGGGATCACCGTGATGAACAGGATCGCCACGATGAACAGTCCCCAGATCTGCCGCGGCGGCTTCTTCGCCATGAAACTGGCGAACGAGCCACCGAACAGCAGGAACCCGATGAAGACGCTGGCCATGGTGACCAGCAGTTCAATACTCGACATGATCCTCGGTCATCCCCGGGCGCAGCCGGTCGGCGGTACGGTCAGAAATTGTTGAGGAAGTCGTCGATGAGCTGGCCCACGTCGTTGCCGCCGCCGTTGTCCGGCGGGGGAGGGTTGCCTCCACCGTTGCCGCCGCCGTTGCCTGCGTCACCGCCGTTGCCGCCGCCTCCAGCGTCACCGCCGCCTCCGGCATCGCCGCCGCCATTGTCGGCCGCGCCGCCTTCCGCACCGGTGTCGCCGCCTTCGGCAGGGGCTCCACCGGCGTCACCTGCAGCGGCGCCACCGGTACCAGCTCCGCCGCCCGCGGAAGCCTGGCCCTCCTGGACCACCGGGACCGAGCCATCGAACTGCTCGACCTCGTAGCCCTCGAGGGCGGCGTTCATGAAGCCCTGCCAGATGTCGGACGGGGTCATGGACCCGTACATCTGCCCGCCGTAGCGCGCGTCCGTCAGTGGCTCGCCGGCGGTGTCACCGACCCACACGGCGGTGGCGAGCTGCGGGGTGGAGCCGATCATCCAGGCGTCCTTGTTCCCGCCGCCGGCGGCGTCACCCAGCTGGGCGGTACCCGTCTTCGCGGCGCTCGGGCGTCCGGCCGCCAACGAGTGGTTGTTGGAGTAGTCCGCGATGGGCCCCATCGCGGCCAGGACCTCGTCCGCCACCTCGGGCTGGATGACCTGGGTGGACTCCATGTCGGTGTTGTCCATCAGCGACTCGCCCTCGGACGTCTCCACCTTCCACACGAAGTGGGCGGGGATGTGTGCACCGCGGTTGGTCAGCGTCGCCAGGGCGGACGCCATGTCGATCGGCCGGGACTGGTACTGGCCCAGCGTGATGCCCTCGTAGGGCGTCCCGCCGTCCTCGGTGAGGGTCTCGCCCACACCCGGAAGCTCCTTCGCCATGCCGAGGCGGTGGGCCATGTCCGCCACGTCCTGTGCTCCACCACCCAGGTCACGGGCGACGCGGATGAACGAGGTGTTCAACGACCGCTTCAGGGCCTCGGCCATGGAACAGGTGCCGCAGGACTCGCCCTCGACGTTCTGGACGTTCGTGGCACCCGTGGTGACGGGGGAGGAGTCGTAGGTCGTGCTGGTCGGGATGCCCTGCTCCACTGCCGCCGCCATGGTGACGATCTTGAAGGTGGAACCGGTCTGCAGCCCGGCATTCGCCCAGTCGAGACCCGTCGGGTCGTCCCCGCCGTAGTAGGCGCGCACGCCGCCGGTCTTCGGGTCGATCGCCACGCCCGCCGACCGCGCCGACTCGGCCTGCCCCTCCATCGAGGAGTGGACGTTGTCGACCATCGCACGCTGGTGTGCGGCGTCGATGGTGGTGGTGATCTTCAGCCCACCGGTGTTCACCGCTTCCTCGGTGATGCCGTTGGCGTTGAGCTCGTCGAGGACCTGGCTCTTGATCAGCCCGTTGGTGCCCTCCGCCACGGAGCCGGAATCGACCTGCTCGGGGTCGGTGACCTCGGGGTACACCATCTCCTCGCGTTCCTGGCGGGTCACGGACCCCATCGACACGAGGCCGTCGGTGACGTAGTTCCACCGGTCCTCGGCCTCGGGGCGGTTCGTCCAGGGGTCGAGCTGGCTGGGCCGCTGGATCGACGAGGCGAGCACGGAGGCCTCGGCGGGGGAGAGCTCCTCCACCGGCTTGCTGAAGTAGGCGCGGGACGCCGCGGAGATCCCGTAGGCGTTGCGTCCGAAGTAGATGGTGTTGAGGTAGGCCTCCAGGATCTCGTCCTTGGACCACTCGTTGGCCATCTTGGACGAGACGACCAGCTCCTTGCCCTTGCGGATCAGGCTGCGCTCGTCACCGACCACGGCGTTCTTCACGTACTGCTGGGTGATCGTCGAACCGCCGCCGGCGTCCTCGCCGGTGAGCTGACCGATCGCGGCGCGACCGAAGCCGGTGATCGAGAAACCGGGGTTGTCGTAGAAGTCGCGGTCCTCCGCAGCGATGACGGCATCGCGCACGTGCTGCGGGATCTCGTCGATGTCCACGTTCTGCCGGTTTCCCTCCGGCGGGACGATGCGTGCCAGCTCGGTGGAGCCGTCATTCGCCATGATCTGCGAGATCTGGTTGTTGACGAGTTCCTCGGGCTGCGGCACCTTCGTCACCGTGTACGCGGCGACGAACGCCACGATCGGAACGATGACGAGAACCGCCACGACGGCGCCCGCGGACGCGAGGAGGCGCCTCCACACCGGCTTACGCTTCCGCGTGCGCTGGCGTTTCGTGCTGCCGTTGGGGGGGTTCGTGTCGTTAGTCACCTTGCTGGTCTCTCCGTGCTCGAACTTGCTGGGTCCGGGTTACTCGCATCATCCGTGCCGTACCTGTCCTCCCTGATCAGATAATTCCATCCGCAGCGGAGGCACACTTCCACGGTGTGGACCGTCAGCTCTTCAGCGGACCGCCCGGCACCTTCGGGAAACAGGGTAGCGACAATACTGCGTATCTCCGAAAGACTACGCGCCGTTCCTGACTTTTCCCCTATCGAACTGCCATGGATCCAGTATGTTTCCTGCAGGTGCGCCGCTCCGCACACCGGGCAGTCCCGGTCCGTTGCGGCGCCCAGCACCTCCGCCGACGCGGTGAGGGAACGGTCGGCGTCGCACACGTCCGACCGCCGGACGTGCCCGCTCTGCAGCGAGCGCAGCGTCCTGCGGCGGTCGAGGTCGTGGGCGACGACATGCCCTGGAACTGGGGGATTCACCATGGTGGCCACATCCTAACGCCTACGGCGGGGGGAGTGGGTGTCGCCGCTGAATCGGTCAAGGCCCCTGGTTGAACGGTAAAGACGACGGGGGACAGCGGTTGACCGGTGTTTCCACGCTGCGGCGGCACTAACGTCCGGACCCATGAGTTCACAGGACAACCCCAACTCCCTCAAGCTCGCGATCGTCGGAATCGGCAACTGCGCGACCTCCCTCCTCCAGGGCCTGGAGTACTACAAGGACACGCCGGAGGACGCGGACGTCCCGGGCCTCATGCACGTCCGATTCGGCGCCTACCACGTCAGTGACATCGAGCTTGTCGCCGCGTTCGACGTCGACGCCGACAAGGTCGGCAAGGACGTCGCCATCGCCACCGAGGCCGGCCAGAACTGCACCATCAAGATCTGCGACCTGCCCGAACTCGGCATCACCGTCCGCCGCGGACACACCGCCGACGGGCTCGGCAAGTACTACCGCGAGACCATCGAGGAGTCCGACGAGCCGGACGCCTCGCACGACGACATCGTCACCGCACTCAAGGAGACCGGGGCGGACGTGCTGGTCTCCTACCTGCCGGTCGGCTCCGAGGAGGCCGACAAGTTCTACGCCCAGTGCGCCATCGACGCTGGCGTGGCCTTCGTCAACGCCCTGCCCGTCTTCATCGCCTCCGACCCAGAGTGGGCGCAGAAGTTCGAGGACGCCGGCGTCCCGATCGTCGGCGACGACATCAAGAGCCAGGTCGGCGCGACGATCACCCACCGCGTCCTCGCCCGGCTCTTCGAGGAGCGCGGCGTGACCGTCGACCGCACCTACCAGCTCAACGTGGGCGGCAACATGGACTTCAAGAACATGCTGGAACGTGACCGTCTCGAGTCCAAGAAGGTCTCCAAGACCCAGGCCGTCACCTCGAACCTCACCGGGTCCCTGTCCGGCAAGACCGCCGACCGCAACGTCCACATCGGCCCGTCCGACTACGTCGAGTGGCTCGACGACCGCAAGTGGGCGTTCATCCGCCTGGAGGGACGCGCCTTCGGCGACGCGCCCATCAGCCTGGAGTACAAGCTGGAGGTCTGGGACTCCCCGAACTCCGCCGGCATCATCATCGACGCCGTCCGCGCCGCGAAGATCGCCCGGGACCGCGGGATCGACGGACCCGTCGATCCCGCGTCCACCTACCTCATGAAATCGCCGCGGATCCAGCGTGCGGACGACGTGGGACGCGCCGACCTGGAAACATTCATCAGCGAAAAGTAGCAGGTCAATGGCGATTTCAGTTAGTTTCTGGGGCAAGACACTGGTAGCAACATACCTTTCCGGGACTAATCACGGTAGGTTGGTCCCATGACCGCTAACCCGTCTGAAGTCGCGAAACGCCTGCGGCCCGTCGTCACCCGGATGTACCTGCTGTACTTCCGGCAGACGACGCAGTCCAGCATCAGCACCGCGCAACTCTCCATCATGATGAACCTCAAGACCCACGGCGCGCTGCGCATCAGCCAGATCGCCGATCTCGAGTCGATCCGGATGCCCACCGCGTCCAACGCGATCAACCACCTCGAGTCCCTGGGCCTGGTGTCCCGCGTGCGGGACGTCAGCGACCGTCGTGGCGTCCGCGTGAAGCTCACCGAGCTGGGTGACACCGAGCTCACCCGCATCGGTGACGAGCGCGATACGCAGATGGCGGGGATCCTCTCCGTGCTGAAGCCCGAACAGCTCGAGAAGCTCGAGGAGTTCCTCCCCACCCTCGAAGAGGGCATGGAGGTCTTCGACAGCCACCGCATGGGCGAGAAGTAGCAGCAGTGCCGACCGGGCAGACTGCACGTCCCCTGCGCGTCCTGCTGGCCTGGCGGCCGGACGGGGAGGCCGCCGCGGCCGACGCCAGCAGAGGCGGAGACCATGGGCAGGGAGGACGCAGCCCCGGGGGAACCGGTGCCGACACCGCGGCCTTCGTCGCGTGGCTCGCACGCACCCGCGACATCCTGGTCAAACCTGTCACGGTGATTCCCCGGATCTGGCCGGAAGGGGTGGGCCGCGACGACGGCGCCGGTGCCCCCGACGCCGTCGCCCGCTTCGAGCAGTGGGCCGACGCCGAATCCTCCGCCTGCCACGCCGCGGCACGTGCCGCCCTCGTCGACGCCGGCGTCCCCGAGTTGATGATCGACAGCAGCGACGCCCTGCTCCACAGCCACTCGGAGACCACCGCGCTGATCCACGCGGCGGAGGAGTTCGCCGCGGACGTCATCGCCATCGGCTCACGCTACGGGTCGTCCGGCAGCCCCGACCGGCGTTTCCGCGCCGGCGCCACCGCGGACGCCCTGCTGCACTGCTCACCCTTGCCCGTGGTCACCGTCCCCCGTGCGCCGACCCTGTCGAAGCATGGGGTGACCCGCGTGAGCTGCGCCTACGTCGACAACGAACAGTCCCACCAGGCACTGCGCAAGGCCGCGGACCTGGCGTCCGGATGGGGGGTGCCGTTGCGCCTGGTGGCGTTCAGCCCGACCGGTGCATCGATGTACCCCACCCTCACACCCTTCCCGGACTCCGAGGAGGCCGACGAACGCTGGCGCGGGCAGGCCCTGGACATCCTGTCCCGTGGCCGTGACCGTGCGGTGGAACGGCACCCCGAACTGCCCGTGACCACCGAGGTCGGATCCGGCACCGGCTGGGCCGGCGCCATGGGCGACGTGCACTGGAAGAAGGGGGAGCTGCTGGTGGTCGGCTCGTCAGTGCTCGGGTCGTTCAACCGGGTCTTCATCGGCCCGTCGACCAACCAACTGCTGGCCCATTCGCCGGCGCCCGTGCTCGTCAGCCCGGTGTGATTCCGGGGCGGTCCCGGACTACGATGGGGGCATCATGTCCACCACACCTGACCCCCTGTCACATCTCGAGGACGTCGACCGACGGAACTCGAACCGGTTGGCGTGGCAGCTGGCCCTGGGGTTCCCCATCGCCATCATCCTCACCTGGGTGATCCTCCACTTCACCGCGGGGGAGAGCACCGCCACGCAGCTCGTCCCGATCCTCGTCGCCACCCTGGGCATGGCGACCGCCGTTGCGATGGTGCTGCGCAAATGGAAGCGCTACCAGCGGTGGCAGCCGTTCGTGGGCCTGCTGTGGTGGATGATCCCGGTGTTCCTCATGACATCGTTCACCCTGCTGCCGCCGCTGATCGTGGACTGACCTGCGGCAGCGGCCTACCGGACACGCCCTTCAGCCAAGGTCCGCGGCGATGGAGTCCCGGAGGTCCCTGACCTTCCCCACGTCCCTGAGCTGCCCCGCGGTCACCCGGTGGACACGTCCGCCGTCCCGCTGCAGGACACCGAGCACCCGTGAATCGTGGTCGCGCTGCGTGCGCTGCAGATGGTGCTCACCGTCGTAGAAGACGAAGACCCTCTCCTCCTCCCACCCCAGGTCAACCACGGTAAGAAGTGAGCCGTCGCTGTCCCAGACGGGGATCTGCGCCGTGCAGGACGCGGCGAGATCGGCCAGGACGAGCCGCAGAACGGTCTCCGGTGGCGACTCCGCCCCGAGATTCGTTGACCCCAGAACGGCTGCCGCCAGGTCGGCGCGGATGCCCGGCACCTGTGACGGTGTGGCCACCCTCTGCACACCGATGGCCTGGTGGAGCACATCACTGACCTGCACAGACCGGATGAAACCGGGGGAGAGGTGGGGCATGACCGGTCGCAGTTCGGGCACCCTCCACTGTTCACCGCGGTCCGGGGATGGCTCCTGCAGTACCGAGATCATGTGCCCCAGTGCCCTCCCGGGATCGGTGCAGGCCACCTCCGGGACCCACGGGTCGGGTTTGCGGGCCAGGGCCCGGTGGCCCTCCAGACGCCGCGTCCTCCGAAACCTCAGATGCCCGTCGTCGGGACCACCGTGTCCCCCGGCGCACCCGCCGCAGCCCGCCCGGTGTCCGTTGGGGACGAGGAACTCCAACGGCTCCTCATCGCAGAAGTAGCGCATCCCGTACACCGCCCCCGCCCCGAATCCGGTCGCCACGTGGGAGGGGCTGCGTATCGCGTGCGAGCTGACCAGGGTCACCGGGTCGATGCGGCGCAACCGTGCGAAACCGGAGTCCGTGTTCTGTGACCTCACCAACTCCACGGGGACATGCATCCCGTGCTCCGTCTGCACGTACCCGGAGCGCAGGGCAGCCCTGGTGATTCCTGCAGACTCCAGTTCTTTCCTGGTGAGCGGCTTGCGGCTGGGGAAGTGGGCATGCTCCCGTTTCCGTCGCCTCCCCGGAATCGATGCTCGGTACCAGTCACTGACCAGGGCCTGCGGGAACACCGGCAGCAACGCCACCCCTGGATCCGTCCCATTCATGGAACTGAGTGAACCACCCTGGATGCCCCGGGGCCAGTACCACCCCGTGAACCCGGCAATCGTGTGGATAACTTCTGCACAGTGCCTGGTCAGGACGTGGAAGATGCGAGGTGATGCGGAACGGGCCGGCCTGGGTCCTCTGCTGCCATCACACACTGTTCACCGCCCTCGCATCCTGTCGGGTGAATACCGTTAACCCGACAATTCGTGAGGGCACGCGGCGGTTTGCGAGGGCAGCATCAGGATCGCGAGGTCACGCACCTGCATCACCGCAGGTCACGGTAGTTCGGCGCAGAACGCCACAGCGACCGCAGGCCCGAGCAGGTCACCTCACCCAGGCAGCGGCCGCCACACCACCGCTACTTCGCGACGATGTTCACCATCTTGCCCGGCACCACGATGATCTTGGCGACAGTCTTGCCCTCCACATGCGAGGCGACATTGGGCTCAGCGAGCGCAGCATCCTCAATGTCCGAGCGCGGTGCATCCGCCGCGACACTCACCCGGCCACGCACCTTGCCCATGACCTGCACCGGCAACTCAATGGTGTCGTCGACCAGCCACTCCTCCGACCAGGTCGGGAAGTCCTCGTGGGAGAGCGAACCGGAGTGCCCCAGCAGGGACCACATCTCCTCGGCGATGTGCGGGGCGACCGGCGCGAGCATCAGCACCAGCGGCTCAACAGCACCACGCGGGGCTGCGCTGCCCGCATAGGTCTTGGTCAGGTGGTTCACGTACTCGATGAGCTTCGCCACGGCGGTGTTGTCGCGCAGGTTGGCGAAGTCGTCGTGGACCCCGGCGACGGTCCGGTGCAGGGCGCGCTGGTCGTCGTCGGTCAGCGCCGCGTCGGACACGGCAGCGTCCCCGGTCTCCTCGTTGACGGCGAGGCGCCAGGCACGCTGCAGGAAGCGCTGGGCACCGACAACGTCCTTCGTGGCCCACGGCCGGGAGGTATCCAGCGGCCCCATCGACATCTCGTAGACGCGCAGGGTGTCGGCCCCGTAGTTCTCGAAGATCTCGTCGGGGGAGACGGCGTTCTTCAGGGACTTGCCCATCTTGCCGTACTCCTGGGTGACCTCCTCGCCGTTGAAGTAGAACGTGCCGTCCTTCTCCTCGACCTCGTCGGCGGGCACGTACACGCCGCGGGCGTCGGTGTAGGCGTAGGCCTGGATGTAGCCCTGGTTGTAGAGGCGGTGGTAGGGCTCGTAGGACGTCACGTGCCCCAGGTCGAAGAGCACCTTGTGCCAGAAACGGCTGTACAGCAGGTGCAGCACGGCGTGCTCCACACCGCCGACGTACAGGTCGACACCGCCGGACGGCGTGCCTTCGCGGGGGCCGGTCCAGTAGCGCTCGTTCTCGATGTCCACGAGTGCGTCGGAGTTCGTCGGGTCGATGTAGCGCAGCTGGTACCAGGAGGAACCGGCCCACTGCGGCATGACGTTCGTGTCGCGGTAGTAGGTCTGTTCACCGTCGCCCAGGTCCAGGGTGACCTCCACCCATTCCTTCGCCTTGGCCAGCGGCGGCTGCGGCTCGGAGTCGGAGTCGTCCGGGTCGAAGCTGACGGGCTGGTAGTTCTCGACCTCGGGCAGTTCGACGGGCAGCATCGAGTCGGGCAGCGCGTGCGCCACGCCGTCCTCGCTGTAGACGATGGGGAAGGGCTCGCCCCAGTAGCGCTGCCGGGCGAACAGCCAGTCGCGCAGCTTGTACTGGATCTTCTCGGCGCCGAGTCCCTTCTCCGCCAGCCATGCGATGGTCGCCTCGATGGCCTCGGCCTTGTTCCTCCCGTTGATGTCCAGGCCCTGCGCATTCGCGGAGTTCACCAGCACACCGTCACCGCTGTAGGCGGCGTCCTGAACGTCCTCGCCGCCGGACACGACCTCACGGATCGGCAGGCCGAACGCCTGCGCGAACTCGTGGTCGCGTTCGTCGTGGGCGGGCACGGCCATGATCGCGCCGGTGCCGTAGCCGGTCAGCACGTAGTCGGCGATGAAGACCGGGACCTGCTCGCCGTTGACCGGGTTGGTGGCGTACGCGCCGGTGAAGACGCCGGTCTTCTCCTTGTTCTCCTGGCGTTCCAGGTCGGACTTCGCGGCGATGGCGCGGCGGTAGGACACCACGGCGTCCGCGGGGGAGGACGCCCCGTACGTCCAACGCTCGTCGGTGCCGTCGGGGTAGGACGCCCCGTCCGACGCCGCGACCAGCTCATCGACCAGGTCATGCTCCGGTGCCAGGACCATGTAGGACGCCCCGAACAGGGTGTCCGGCCGGGTGGTGAACACGCGGATCGGCCCGGCGGCCGAGCTGAAGTCGACCTCGGCGCCGCGGGAGCGTCCGATCCAGTTGCGCTGCATGGACTTGACCTTGTCGGGCCAGTCCAGGTCATCCAGATCGTCGATCAGGCGGTCGGAGTAGGCGGTGATGCGCATCATCCACTGCGACAGCCGCTTGCGGAAGACGGGGTAGTTGCCGCGGTCGGAGCGTCCTTCGGCGGTGACCTCCTCGTTGGCCAGCACGGTGCCCAGCCCGGGACACCAGTTCACCGTGGAGTTGGAGCGGTACACCAGGCGGTGCTCGTCCAGCTCGGCCTGCTGCTCGGCCGGGGTCAGGGACGCCCAGTCGCGCCCGTCGACACCCTCGGCGGCGAATGTGGCCTCCAGTTCGGCGATGGGACGGGCCTTCTGCTGCTCCGGGTCGAACCAGGAGTTGAAGATCTGCAGGAAGATCCACTGCGTCCAACGGTAGAACCCCGTGTCGGTGGTGGCGATCACGCGACGGCGGTCGTGGCCCAGGCCGAGACGCCCCAGCTGACGCTCCATGTTGTCGATGTTGGCCTGGGTGGTGGTGCGCGGATGCGTGCCGGTCTGCACGGCGTACTGCTCGGCGGGCAGGCCGAAGGCGTCGTAGCCCAGGGTGTGCAGCACGTTGCGTCCCAGCATGCGGTTGAAACGGGCGTAGACGTCCGTGGCGATGTAGCCCAGCGGGTGCCCGACGTGCAGTCCGGCGCCGGAGGGGTAGGGGAACATGTCCTGGACGAAGAGCTTGTCCTCGGGCAGGTCGGTCCCGGACTCAGCGAGGTCGCCGACGGGGTTCGGCGCATTGAAGGTCCCGTTGTCCCGCCAGTGCCCCTGCCAGCGACGTTCGATATCGCCGGCGAGTTCCGGGGTGTAGCGGTACGACGTGGACTCGCTGGAATTCGTCCGAGAATTAGTCATGGACAGTCATTGTAATAGACTGGTGATCATGATCGTCCTGTCTGTCCTGCTGTGTGTCCTCGGTGTTGCCGTACTGGTCACGGGTGTGCTCGCCCTGTCCGCGAAACTGCCGGGCAACAAATGGGTGGGCCTGCGCATCCCCGAGGCCCGCAAGAACCGTGAAATGTGGGACACCGGGCACCGGATTGCGGGGCCGACCTGGACCGGGGCCGGCATCGCCCTGATCGCCGGTGGCGTGGTGAGCGTGCAGGGCGGCTGGATGTGGCTGATCACCGCGCTGCTGTTCGTCGGCGCCCTGTTCCTGATCGGGATGGGTGCCGCGCTGGCGGCCCAGACACTGGCGAAGATCGACCACGTGAAGGCGCAGCAGGCGGAGGAGACCCGCGCGGCGGCGGGGTGCTGCTCGAGTGGGGGACAGGACGCAGCATCGGATACGGGCGAGACCTCCGGGGACTCCTGCGGGTGCGGCGGCGACTGCGGCGGCCACGACAGCGGTGTCCCTCAGGTGCAGCTGGACCTGGATGCCGCCCGGCGCGCCATGGCCGCCCGCGACGACTCGTAGGCTCCGTGGCCTGCAGGTCCACGGTGATGAAGCGCTGACGACCGGTAGGATCGGTGCCCATGAACACTGCGCCTGACAGGGCCGTCATCGTCTGCGGCACCGTGAACATCGACACGTTCGTCCGCGTCAACAGGTTCCCGGCGGCGGGGGAGACCACGATCGCCGCTCCCACCGGCAAGGCCCTGGGCGGCAAGGGTGCCAACCAGGCGGTGGCGGCGGCCCGGTACGCGGACGGTGGCGTCCTGTTCCACGCGACGGTGGGGGAGGACGCCGACGGGGCCTCCGCGCTCGAGGAGCTCACGTCCTACGGCGTGGACGTCTCCGCGGTCGGACGCGCGCAGGACGCACCGACCGGCCAGGCGTTCATCATGAACGATCCGGACGGGGAGAACATCATCGTGGTCACCTCCGGGGCGAACGAGGTGACCGACCCCGCTGACCTGGACGGCTCAGCGGCAGTACTGCTGGCCCAGGGGGAGCTGACACCGGAGCACTCCGCCGCTCTGCCTGCGCTGGCCGAGCGGCTCGGCGCCCGCTTCGTCCTGAATCTCGCTCCGGTGACCACGCGGGACGCTGACCTGCTCGCCGCCGCTGATCCGCTGGTGGTGAATGAAACCGAGGCGGCGGATGTCCTCGGGCTGCCGCGGGACGCCCTGCTGGACGAGCTGTTGGACGCCTTCGCTTCTGCGGTGGAGCGCGGTCTGGCGACGTCCGGCCTGGTCACACTGGGTTCCCAGGGTGCGCTGCTCATCGAGGCGGGGGAGCGGACCATGGTGCCGGCCATCACCGCTGACCGGGTCGAGGACACCACTGGCGCCGGCGACGCCTTCTGCGGGACCCTGGCCGCCGCGCTTGCCGAAGGTTCGCCGCTGCCCGGAGCGGTACAGGTGGCGACGGCCGCCGGGAGTCTGGCGGTGCGTTCCCGCGGGGCGGCGGCGTCCTACGCGGGACGCGATGAGGTGCGTGGGTTGACCTCTGTGACCGACCGCTAGACTGTCTCACCATGAGGAACTTCATCAACCGCATCCTGGGATACCGGCCGGATCTCCTGATCATCCTGATTGTCCTGGGTGTCGTCCTCGCCCTGGTGTTCCCCGCGCGGGACGGCTTCGCCAATGTGATGGACTGGGTCGTGAAGATCGCCATCGGCCTGCTGTTCTTCCTCTACGGGGCGCGGCTGTCCACCCGCGAGGCACTGAACGGGCTGAAGCACTGGAGGCTGCACCTACTGATCCTGGGGTTCACCTTCGTGGTGTTCCCGCTGATCGGGCTGGCGCTCATGCCGCTCCAATCCCTCATCGGTGAGGACCTCTACCAGGGGATTCTGTTCCTCTGCCTGGTGCCGTCCACGGTGCAGTCCTCGGTGGCGTTCACCTCGATCGCGAAGGGCAACATCCCCGGCGCGATCGTCAGCGCGTCCGCGTCGAACCTGATCGGCGTGTTCGCGACCCCGTTGCTGGTCCTGCTGCTGATGACCGGCACCGACGGTGGCATGCACGTGGACACATCCGTCTTCGTCAACATTGCGCTGCAGCTGCTGGCTCCGTTCATCGTGGGCCAGGTGCTGCGCAATGTGCCCGGTGTGAAGAAGGTGGCCGGGGCGAAGCCGACCGGCTACGTGGACAAGCTCTCGATTGGGCTGGTGGTGTACGTGGCGTTCTCCGAGGGAATCGTGATGGGGGTGTGGAGTTCGGTGTCGTGGGTGGCGATCGTGGGGATCGTGCTCGGGTCGATCGCGCTGGTGTACCTGATGCTGTGGCTGACGTCCTTCGTCGGCCGGCGTCTGGGGTTCGACTTCAAGGACCAGGTGGCGATCCAGTTCTGTGGGACGAAGAAGTCGCTGGCCTCCGGCCTGCCGATCGCGGCGGTGCTGTTCACCGGGGGAGCGGGACTGGTGATCGTACCGCTGATGATCTTCCACCAGGTCCAGCTGATGATCTGCTCGGCGCGGGCGGCGAAGTACGCCCGGCTGGAGCCGGAGAACACCTGGTAGGTGGCTGCGGGTTCGGGGCCGGGACGTCCGGCCCGCCCGGCTCACTGACCGGTCGTCCCACTACCCCACCGTCCGTCCTCTCCCCGATTTTCACACCCTGATCGATTTCCACATAGTGAGATGTGCAGGTCAGAGCGTTGAGGAAGCCTAATGAAAATCGCTGACAGTGTGATAATCCGGCTCGCGCAGGACCGCAGCGCTGGGCACCGGAGCCCCCGGACCTACTCCACACCTATTCCACCCCGGGCACCAGCGCCGACACCCGGTCGGAGAAGCGCCACTCGTCCCGCCGCCGCGCGGTGCGCTGCAGTACCCCACGTTGCGCGAGCCATGTCATCAGCGACCGCGCGTCCGGTTCCGCCGCCTGCTGCAGCAGCGCCGCCATCTCCAGGTCCACCGCCCCGCTGGCCATCAGATGACGCAACACCACCAGCGTCGCCGCGTCCCGGGTCACCCCGCGCCCGTATTCCGCGCGCACCGCCGTGAGCAGCTCCACGAACTCCATGTCCGGGGGGCCGTCGAACAGCGTCACGTCCACGGAGGTCATGTCGGTGTTCACCACCGGGGGCTCGAAGCCGGCCGACAGCATTGCCAGCCACATCCGGTCGAAACCCCTCGATGACCAGCTGTCCAACCCCAGCAGCTGCATCGCGTTCAGCAGTGCCGGGTTCCGCGGCTGCGATGGCCCGGACAGCAGCCGCTCGGCGGTGCGCCCACCCGGCAGCCCGCCGGGGGAACTGACCCTCATCATCTGCGGGCCCTGGTACACCACCACCGGCTCAGGACGCGACCAGTCCCGGTGGACGAGCGCATTCGTGATCGCCTCGTCCTCCGCCGCAGCAGGGGTCGCCGAATCGGAATGCGCCCTGACCAGGTCATGGAGAGCACCGGTCGCCAGAACCAGGGGTTCATTGAGCTCGGTGGAGGTCGGTGGGTTCGCGCTGTCGGTCTCCTCCGCCCGGTAGAGGTGACGCGCCAGTACGGGCGCGTCCGGCGCCCGGTGGAACAGCAGTTCCGCCGCGATCATCGGCTCACCGTCGTCGGTCAGCAGGTCGAGTTCCTCCAGCAGTTCCCCGGTTTCGGGGGAGCGCACCGGCAGCGTCCCGTTGCGCCGGGCCGCATCCAGGAGGTCACGGCCGCGCGCCACCGCCTCGGGGTCGTAGGACGCCACGGGTACCGGGGACGCCCCGGCCGTGTAGTCCGGGTCCCGTCTGGCCTTCTCGAGCGCGGTGAGTCCCGGGCCCGCCAGAGGCAGGCACGCGTCCCCCACCCGGTGCCGGACCACGTCATCGACCCCGGTATGTACCGCCAGACCTGCGGGAACCCGGATCACCACGATGCGGGCACCGTGGGCATACGCGGCCCAGGCGTCGACGGTGAGGTGGGGACGCGTGGCGGTGAAGATGAGGTGCTCGATCTCCACCGGGTCGCGCTCGGTCCCGTTGAAGGCGTCCGGTCCGGGGGTACGGTCGGCGATGCCGAAGACGATGAAACCGCGTCCGGACGAGCCGTTGGCGAAGCAGCACGACGTCTTGACCAGCATGTTCCTGGCCTTGGCGTCCGGGTTCCTGGTCGGGGTGTGGACCGGGTCCTCCTTGAAGTCGAGAACCGCCGACTCCAGGTCATCGGCGACCGCGCCGTCGAGGATGCGGTCGAGTGCCTCGGCGACGTCCCGGGGGAGTGCGCGCTGCCGGTCCACTGTTCGGTTGTCCCTATACTCCCCGGATGTCGCCGGGTACCGGGCGTGACCGTTTCACGTACCCCAGCCGGGGACGGAAGCCCGACGGATGCTTCAACTGGGCCACGCTGTCGGCGATGACCAGCCGGAAACGCGGATCCATCTGCGGGAGCTGAGCGAGTGGGAACCAGCCGACCTCGGTGGATTCCTCGTCGTTGACCCGGGGTTCCTGCTCGCCGCCCCCGGTCAGGACGCAGCGCACCGTGGTGTCCATGAAGCTGCATGTGTCACCGTTGGGGTAGGTCACCGGTCCGACGGCGCCGGTGCCGATCAGCGCATCGACCTCGACGGTGAGGCCGGTCTCCTCCTCGACCTCGCGGGCCGCGGCGGTCGGGACCTCCTCGCCGGGCTCGATGATGCCGCAGACCGGCGTCCAACGTCCGTCGTCCGCGCGTTTGACCAGCAGGACGTCCGGCGTCGCGAAAACCGGGGCGTCCTGCGGGACGTCCCGGACGACCACGGCGGTGACGCCGGGCAGCCACAGTGGGTCGTGCCCGATCTTCTCGCGCAGTTCGGTGATGAACGGTGGGGTTCCCATGGGGCACGAGTGTAATCCGGGTTTCGTTCCAACGCTGTCGCGGCCGTGCTGCCCACTGTAGGCTTACCTTCATGAAAACCACCCTGATGCGCGTCACCGCCGCCGCCGCAGCGCTGGCCACCGGTATTGCCCTGTCCGCCTGCTCCTCCGACGATGACGGGGACGGTGGCGACTCCGGCGCCAACGCCGCCGACGGGACGTTCCCCGCGACGGTCGAGACCAAGTTCGGTGAGGAGACCATCGAGGAGGCTCCCCAGCGTGTCGTGGCACTCGGCTGGGGCGACGCCGAAATCGCCCTGGACCTCGGCGTTCAGCCCGTCGGGGCCAGCGACTGGCTCGGCTTCGGCGGTGACGGGGTGAGCCCGTGGAACGATGACACCTACGACGAGGCCCCCGAGATCCTCGCCACCGAGGACGTCGAGTACGAGAAGATCGCCGCGCTCGACCCCGACCTGATCCTGAACGTACGCTCCGACGGTGAGGAGGAGACCTACGATCAACTCTCCGACATCGCACCCACGGTGTCCGTTCCCGAGGGGGCCGACAGCTTCACCACCACCTGGGACACACAGGTCGAGATGATTTCCGAGGCACTCGGCGTCCCCGAGGAGGGCGACAGCCTGGTTTCGGAGGTGAACGGCCGTATCGACGAGGTGAAGGAGGCCCACCCGGACTGGGCGGACAAGACCGCGTCCGTGGTGACCCAGTACGGTGAGGGCTGGGGCGCCTACCCCGCCGGTGACGCCCGGATGGACCTGATCCTGGCGCTGGGGTTCAAGGAGAATCAAGAGGTCGCCGAGCTGGATGACGGCAACTTCTACGTGGAGCTCTCCGAGGAGAACATCGACGTCACGGACTCGGACGTTGTTCTCGGCTTCCCGATCGGCCTCTCCAACGAGGAGTTCGAGTCCGCGCGCGCCTGGAACCGCATCGGAGCGGTGGAGGACGGTCGCGGCATCGTCGTGGACGAGGAGCTGACCAGTGCTTTCTCCCTGGGGACGCCGGACGCGATGCTCGCCGCGATCGACGAGCTCGAACCGCAGCTGGCCGAGGCTGCCGAGGCGAGCTAACTAGCGGGCCAGTCCCCGGCGCCGGTTCCCACCCGCGAGTGCTGCGGCCACGAGGAGTGGCTGGAACAGCAGGCGGACGAACCGGCGCCGGTCCGTGTCGAGCCCGAAGCCGTCCTTGTGTTCGGTGTACTGGGAGATGTTCCCCGGGAAGATGATGGTGAAGAAGGCTGCGCCGACCGCGCCGACCCGTCCCCGTGCAGGTTGACGCCAGAAAGCCAGGTGGGATAGCCCGAGGGCGATCTCCGCGACCCCGGATCCCAGAACAACCGTGTCCGGCTTGGCCGGGAACCAGTTGGGCACCTGCGCCTGAAACTCCTCCCGTGCGACGGTGAGGTGGGTGATTCCGGCACCGGTGAGGATGGTCCCGATGGCGAGCTTGGCCAGGTTCCGCGCCGGCCCCGCCTTCCGATCCGTGGACCCCTTCCGCTGGTCCTGCGCCACCGTGTCTGCTTCGCGTTCCGCCATGTCACTCACCCATTCTGTAGGAGACTACGTCGATTGCACGACCCATATAGCTTGTGCACCATCTAATTGTACACAATGTATCTGCCCATGGTGCGCCGCCGGAATTCCCGGGGCGGGAAGCCTCAGGCGAAGGCGCTGTAGGCCATGCGGAGGAACAGCAGACCGACCAGGACCGCGACGATGATGAAGCTCTTCGACGCACCCTTCGTCTCGTAGGCCTTGCGCACCGTGTAGCCGTAGGCACCGAGAAGCAGCCCCACTACCCCGGGGAGGAGGATCATCCACACGTTCATTTCCGAGGAACGGCGGATCGCGACGGTCGCGTCCGCACCGGCCACGAGGGCGACGATGGCACCGACAACGGTCAGGACAGCACCGGTCGCCAGCAGAATCAGGCCACCGCGGCGGCCCTCCGCGGACGTATCCTCGGTTGTGGTGGCAGTGGCGGGCGCGTCAGGGGTACCGGCGGCAGGGGCATTACTCATGGTCGGGCGTCTCTTTCATCACGGGAGGTAAGAACCGCATGAGTGTAACGCGCGCTCCAGTACATGGCCAGCGTTGCCTAATTTCAGGGGGAAGCGGGGAGGCAGCAGGGACTGACGCCTAGAACACCAGGTTCACCAGCAGCATGTAGACCACGGTCCCCAGCAGGATCGACAACGTCGCCGAGCGCCGCCACAGGTGGATCGCCACCGTGAACACCACCGCGATCAACGCCGCGCCGATCCCGCCCGGGTTCTCCGAGGCGCCGACCAGCGTGTACAGCACCAGCACCATCATCACGCCGCCCGGCATCGCGATGCCCAGCCACGCCACCAGGGCGGACTCCCGGAAGAACTTCAGCGCGGCGAAGGGGAGGGCACGCAGCAGGACGGTCACCACGCCGATGCCACCCAGCACCAGCAGGGTGTTCGCGAGGTCCACGCCCCCGGGCAGGCCTGCGTCACCCACGGTGACCACCCCGCTTCTCCCAGTAGAACCGGCCGACCAGGTAGAGGAAGTAGGCCGACAGCCCGATCAGCAGCATCTCGTTCGGGCTGACCAGGTAGGCTGCGCCGCCCGCGGCCAGCGCCACCAGAGGCAGCCACACGTCACGGCTGACGTCCAGGGCCTCGATGGCCAGCACCACGAACAGCGCGGTCAGTGCGAAATCCAGCCCCACCAGGTCCGCCGGCAACGCCGAGCCGGCGACCGCACCAACGATCCCCGGAACCACCCACGACAGCTGGCAGAACACCTGCACCGCCATGACCCGGGGCTGCGTCCACCCCACATTCCTGCGGGCCGACAGGATCGCGTAGGTCTCATCGGTCAGCGAGTACACCCCGTAGGCCTTCGCCACCGGCGAGTGCACCGCCGACACCGGGTAACTCAGCCCGTAGAACACGTGGCGGAAATTCACCAGGAAGCCGTACAGGGCGGCGGACAAGGGCGCCACACCCGCCGTGACCAGGGAGATCGCCAGGAACTCCATGGATCCGGCGTAGACCACAACACTGAACACCGGGGCCCACCACCAGGCGAAGCCCGCCTGCGTCACCAGCAGCCCGAACGCGAGGCCCAACGGAACCAGCCCGAGGGCCACCGTCCAGGAATCGCTGATGCCCCTACGGATCTCAGCGGGGGCATTCACTGCGTGTCCTGCCGCTCCCACCAGGCCTTCAGTTCGGCCACGGCATCGTCGTGCGAGATGGGTCCGCGGTCCAGGCGCAGTTCCTTCAGGAACGCCCAGGCCTTCCCCACGGCCGGGCCGGGGCTCACCCCCAGCACGGACATGATCTCGTTGCCGTCGAGGTCGGGACGCACCGCGTCCAGGTCCTCCTGCTCCTTGAGCTCCACGATCCGGGTGTCCAGGTCCTCGACCGCGTGCTGCAACCGTGCGGCCTTGCGCCTGTTCCGCGTGGTGCAGTCGGCACGCACGATGACCTGCAGCTGCGGCAGCAGCGCGCCGGCGTCGGCCACGTACCGCCGCACCGCCGAATCCGTCCACGCACCTTCGCCGTAGCCGTGGAAGCGCATGTGGAGGAACACCAGCTGGCCGATGTCCTGGATCTGGCGCTTCGGGAACTTCAGTGTCTTCAGCCGCCGCCGGGCCATCCGCGCCCCCACCACCTCGTGGTGGTGGAAGGTCACGGCCCCGGATTCGGTGAAGTCCCTGGTGTCCGGCTTGCCGATATCGTGCAGAAGCGCCGCCCAGCGCAGCACGAGCCGGTCGTCGTCGGTGGCGTCGTCATCCAGCAGCGCATCCTCGATCCCCGTCGCATTGCGCAGCACCTGCAGCGAGTGGGCGTAGACGTCCTTGTGCTGGCGGTGCTCGTCCTGCGTGAGCTTCAGCGCGGGCAACTCGGGCAGCACCAGATCCGCCAGACCGGTCTCCACCATCAGGTCCAGGCCGGTCCATGGCGCGGTGCCGAGCATCAGCTTGTTCAGTTCGGCGGCCACACGCTCCACGGTGATCCGGGAGATCTGCGTGGCCATGTCCGTCATCGCGTCCCGCACCCGGGCCTCCACCGAGAACTCCAGCTGGGAGGCGAACCGGCAGGCCCGCAGCATGCGCAGCGGATCATCGTGGAAGGACTGCTCGGGTGCGGCGGGGGTGTCCAGCACCCCGTTGACGATGTCGGACAGCCCGTCCAGCGGGTCGCGCAGCTCGTGCCCACCTCCCGGCGACAGCTCCAGGGCCAGCGCATTGCACCGGAAGTCGCGGCGCACCAGGTCGCCCTCCAGGGTGTCGCCGTAGGTCACCGAGGGATTGCGGGACGCCCCGTCGTAGGTGTCGGCCCGGAACGTGGTGATCTCCACCATCGCACCCGAGACCATCGCGGACACCGTCCCGAAGTCGATGCCGGTGTCCCAGACGGTCTCGGCGACCTCATCGAGGATCTCGGTCACCACCCACGGGCGGGCGTCCGTCGTGAAGTCGAGGTCGTGGGACAGGCGTCCGAGCAGCGCGTCCCGCACGGAGCCGCCCACCAGGAAGAGCCGGTGTCCGCGCGCGTCGAAGGCGCCTGCCAGGGATCGGAGCGTCCTGTCCGTCCTGTCGTCGTCCTTCACCGCGGCCCATGCGGTGGCCAGCATCTGTGCGGCGGTCCCAGTCGTGCGTGTCACCCCCCGGATACTACAGCGCGTGCCCGGGGGAACCGGGTTTGGTTCCCACAAACGGGTCTACAGGCACTACTCTTGTCCCAATGAACCAACGGCGCCGCCGCACGACTGCGGAAACCTCCCGGGGAGCGTCCCGGCAGGACCCCCGCCGGTCCCCGGCGCGCCCGGTGCACCAGCGTGACCACAGTGAACTGCCCACCTCGGTGGAGACCAGTGCGGGCGGGCTCGTCCTCTCCGGACTGGCGGAGTCGGTGCGGGGGGACGGGTCGGTGGACCTGTCGCGCATGTACGTCGCCCTCATCGGACGCCTGGACCGGCGCGGCCGGCTGCTGTGGTCGATCCCGAAGGGCCACATCGAGCCGGACGAGTCACACCACACCACCGCCGAGCGCGAAGTGTGGGAGGAAACCGGTGTCAGCGGCGAAGTGGTCAGTGACCTGGGCACCATCGACTACTGGTTCGTCTCCGAGGGCCGCCGCATCCACAAGACGGTGCACCACCACCTGCTGCGCTACGTCGACGGCGACCTCAACGACGAGGACCCGGAGGTCACCGAGGTCGCGTGGCTGCCGGTGAGCAACCTCGTCGAACGCCTCGCCTACGCCGATGAGCGCAAGCTGGCCCGCCAGGCCCACGACCGGCTGCCCGACCTCGCCCGCGCGGAGGCGAAGGCGGGTCGGCGCACCCCGCGGTAGGGTCCATGGTTTTCAGGGCACGGAGGGTACTGACCCCGGTCGTCTACGCCGCGGTCGTCGCACTGGGACTGGCGGTGGCCCCGGTCGTCTCGGCGCAGGACGCCACGGACGGGGACTGGATCGAGCCGGTGCCGGGGGAGCAGCAGGACCCGTGGGTCAACCCGGAGGCCCGTTCGGCGGACCCGGACAATGACGTGTCCCTGGAGATCCTCAGTCAGCAGCCGGAGGTGGTCACACCGGACGGCGCCATTGACCTGAGGCTACGGGTGTCCAATGACTCGGACCGCACGGTCAGTGGCCTGCAGTTGCGCACCCAGCACCAGGGGGCGCTGGACAGTTCGGGGTCGGTGGCGGCGTCACTGATGTCGAACCAGGGTGAGTACCCGTGGGCGGGGGAGTTCCAGGACCTGGACGGGTCGCTCGATCCGGGGGAGCAGCGCCAGTTCCGGCTGACCGTTCCGGTGGACGGCCGGTCGGGCAGCCTGGCCGGCATGGCGCTGGACGGCCCGGGGGTCTACCCGCTCCTGCTCAACCTCAACGCCGACCACGGCGAGGAGGGGACGTCCTTCGTGGCCGCCGCGCGCAGTACCGTGACGGTCCGCGACCCGGAGGACACAGAGGAGACAGAAGACACTGAGGACACAGGCAACACGGGGGACCCGGCCACGGGCACCGATGACCCGGCGCGCCCGTCCGGCCTGACCGTGCTCTGGCCCCTGTCGTCACAGTCGACGGTGACCCCCGGGCAGGTCGGCGACGCCCCCGAGCCGAGCGAACTGTACCTCTCCGACGACTCCCTGGCCGGTGAGCTGGCCCCCGAAGGCCGGCTCCGGACGCTGCTCAGCAGCTACCGGGACGCCCTCAGCGGCCCCGGCGGCGATGAACTGCAACAGGCGACCTGCATCGCCGTCGACCCCGACCTGCTCGAGACCGTGGACCGCATGTCCGGCGGATACCGGGTCGCCGACACCGCACCGAGCCCGGTGGAGGAACCCGTCCGGCTGCGCGACCGCTGGTCAGGGGACCGCAACGAGACTCCGTCCAGCGGGGGCACCGGCGCGGACGACGCCGCGTCCTGGCTGGACGAACTGCGCGACATCGTCGACGGGCAGTGCACCGTCCCGCTGCCGTTCTCCGGGTCGGACCCCAACGCCGTCGCCGCCGTCGAGGATCCGTGGCTGGACGACCTGTCCACCCGTGGCGCGGGCGTGATCGAGGACGTCCTGGACACCGACGCCGCCACCGGGGTGATCGTGCCGGGATCGGGCTACCTCGACGAGCACGCCGTGGACCGTCTCGGTGGCGCCGACCGGGAGACCCCGTTGTCCGCGCTCGTCGCCGACAACACCGTGCAGAATGCGCCGGACGTGCAGGAGCCGCAGGACGCCGCCCGCACCGCGGGGGTCACGACCCTGTCCGGCGGCACCCGGGCACTGCGCTACCCCGAGGCACTGGGAACGGCCCTGGCTGCCACGGGCGACCACCCCACGACCTCGGCCTACGGCGATCCGGGCACCCGCCGCAACCTCGACGACGATTCCCCCGCGTCACGGATGGCGGCCGCGGTGGGCGTCCTCGACCTGGAGTTGCGCGGCGCGGGCTCGACGACCCCCGGCGCGAACGTCCTGGCCGTCCCCCCGGGCGAGTGGACCGTGTCCGGCGATGACGCGGCCACCTGGCTGCGCGCCGCCGCCGGCCATCTGGCGGACGGGTCGGCGCGCCCGGTGGGCTTCGGTTCGGCGTTGCGCGGGGTTGCCGTCGACGGCACAACGCTACCGCCGACGAACGACCCTGCCCCGGTGGAGTCCACCGACATTGACTCCACCCGCCAGGAGACCACCGACCTGCACCGCTTCGCCCGCATCATGGTGGACGACAGCGATGTCGCCCTGACCAGCCAGATCTTCACCCGACCGATGTTCGATGACCTGCTGCGCGCACTCTCGGACAACCGTCGTCGCAGCCAGGCCGACACCGTGGACACGACCCGCGGTGCCACCGACCGCAGGGACCGGGTCGGCGGACTGACGGACAGCCTGCGGTCGTCGGTGTCGCTGCTGCCACCGGGCAACGTGTTCACCCGCGCCAGCGACTCCTCGCCACTGATCGTGGTCGCCCGCAACGGGCTCCCGCTGCCCGTGCGGGTGCGCGTGGGGTACGAGGCAGAGGAGGGGGTGGTCCTCAACACGCCCGGGACGGAGCAGATTCCCGCGCAGGGCAGTGTGACCCTGCAGATGACCACGGACATTCCGTCATCGGTCGGGGACACCGATCTGACCATGACGCTCAATACCCCTGATGAACTGCGAATTTCCGAGCCGGTGACAGTGAGGCTGGCATCCGGTCCGGGGATCGGCGCGCTGGCCGTGGTGGTCGGAGTGGCCGTCGTCTTCGGCCTTTTCGCGGTCTCCAGGGTGACGAAACGTCGCCGCCAGTTGGCACAGGAGCCTGACAGTGCACGAAGATGGAACAGTGACTGAATCTCAAGATACTTCCGGAGAATCCGGTCAGACGGGTGAACGCGGCCGTTTCCACGCCTCGACACCGCCCGCGAAGGTGCCGTCGCCGAAGTCGTCGGGCCGGACCGGTGAGTCCGGTGCCGCGGGCCCAGGTGCCTCCGGCGCGGACCACTCGCACCTGGACATGTCGCCGGCCGAGCGGGCCGCGACAGACCCGCGGCTCGAGAAGGCCCACGCCGAGGCGTCCGGTGCGGTCGGGTCGGACGGCGCGTCCGACACGTCCGAGGGCAACGCGCCCGGCGGCGCGACCACGGCGTCCGACCAGGACGTGGTGAGCGCCACCGGCACGATGGCCATCGCGACTCTGCTGAGCCGCATCACCGGCTTCCTGCGCACGGTGTTCATCAGTTCGGCCCTCGGCGGAGGGGTTGCCTCAGCGTTCAACACGGCCAACACCCTGCCGAACCTCGTCACCGAGCTCGTGCTCGGCGCGGTGCTCACCAGTCTTGTGGTCCCACTGCTGGTCCGCGCGGAGAAGGAGGACCCCGACCGCGGCGCGGCGTTCATCAGACGCCTGTTGACCATCACTTTCACCCTGATGATGACGGTGACGGTCATCGCAGTCTTCGCCGCGCCACTGCTGACCCGGATGTCGCTGGACTCCGACGGCAGCGTCAACATCGGAATGTCCACGGCCTTCGCCTACCTGGTGCTGCCGCAGATCGTGTTCTACGCGATGTTCGCGGTGATGATGGCTGTGCTGAACACCAAGGGTTTCTTCAAGCCCGGCGCGTGGGCACCGGTGATCAACAACTGCGTGACCCTGGCGGTGCTCGGCCTCTACTGGTTGCTGCCGAGCCACACGAAACTCGGCGTGAACGACACCGTGACGATCACCGACCCGCACATCATGCTGCTGGGTCTCGGCACCACCCTCGGTGTTGTTGTGCAGGCTGCGATCATGGTGCCGTTCCTGCGCAAGGCCGGGGTGGACATCCGGCCGCTGTGGGGCCTGGACGCCCGGCTCAAACAGTTCGGCGGCATGGCACTGGCGATCGTCGTCTACGTGGCGATCTCGCAGGTCGGCTGGCTCCTGAACAACCGCATCGCCTCCGGGACCGAGACCGGACCGACGATCTACATGCAGGCCTGGCAGCTGCTGCAGGTGCCCTACGGTGTCATCGGCGTGACCCTGCTGACCGCGGTGATGCCGCGCCTGTCGCGCAATGCCGCCGACGGCGACGACAAGGCCGTGGTCAAGGACCTGACCATGGCCTCGAAGCTGACGATGCTGTCCCTGGTGCCGGTCATCGCCTTCTTCACCGCCTTCGGCTCGCTGATCGCCCCGGCGCTGTTCGCCTACGGTGAATTCACCCTGGACAACACGGACATCCTGGGCCTGACGATCAGCTTCTCGGCGTTCACACTGATCCCCTATGCCCTGGTGCTGCTCCACCTGCGCGTGTTCTACGCCCGCGAGGAGGTGTGGACGCCCACCTTCATCATCGGCGGGATCACGGTCACGAAGGTGGCGTTGGCCTACGCCGCACCACTGGTGGCCAGTGAACCCCGCTACGTGGTCGTGCTGCTGGGTGCGGCGAACGGCATGGGCTTCGTCGCCGGAGCGATCATCGGCCACCGCCTGCTGAAACGATCCCTGGGGCATCTGGGCATGAAGAGTGTGCTGACCACGTCCCTGTGGGCGTTGGGCGCTTCGGCGGTCTCCGCACTGATCGTGTGGCGGCTGGACGCCCTGGTCGACAACTTCCTGATCCCGGACGACTGGCGCCCCGGCTTCATCATTCGCCTGATCATCGCCGGTATCCTCTTCCTGGCGATCGTCATGGTCCTGCTGTCCTTCACGAAGCTGCCCGAGGTGCGGATGGTCGGCGCCATGTTCGCCCGCCTCCCGCTCATCGGACGCCTCTTCCGCGGTGCGGTCGACTCGTCCGGGCAGGAGGGTCCCACCGCACGCATCACCGAGATGCCGCTGACCGGCATGGCCGGCTTCACCGGACAGGACGTCACGGGCACCGCGATGCCCCCGCTGTCCGCCGGACGGGTGCGCGGACCCCGCCTGGTCCCGGGTGCTCCGATCCTGCAGGGACGCTTCCGGCTGCTGTCGGACCACGGCGGTTCCCCGGCGGCACGCCTGTGGCAGGCCCGCGACAACGAGTCCGGCGACCTGGTGGCGTTGACGATCCTGGATCCGCAGGCCGCCGGATGCCGGTCGTCCGAGCTGCTCGACCGCAGCGCGACCCTGGCGAAAATCACGTCGCCGGGTGTCGCCCGTGTCCGGGAGATCTGCAATGCCCGCACCCTGGTGGTCGTGGTTGCGGACTGGACCGACGGTGCACCGCTGACCCGCGTGGCCGAGTCGGGACCGGATCCGATGGCTGCCGGTTTCGCGATGTCCGACCTGGCGGACGCCGCCGGTGCCGCCGCGGAGATCGGCGGCTCGTTGGGCATCGACCACCGCAATCGGCTGCGGATCAGCTCGGACGGCCGGGCGGTCCTGGCGTTCCCGGGTGTGCTGCCGGGCAGTTCCACCCGCCAGGACATCCACGCCATCGGTGTGTCCCTGGACCTCCTCCTGTCGACGGTGCCATCCTCAGATGTTCCCGCCGACCTGCGTGGGGTCCTCGACGAAGCCCGCCAGGTCGACGACGTCGACGGGCACCAGCTGGCCTCGCGCCTGCGGGCGGTGACAACGGGTGAGCCGGACTCGCACATGGTGACCAGCGCGGACATCGCACCGAACCCCGAGACGAAACCCGGTTTCGGTGCCGCGCAGGAGAAGCCGGGACGCACCGCGCTGTCCGCCGGCGTGACGATCGGCGGGATCTTCCTGGTGGTCGCCCTGATCCTGGTGGCTGTGGCGTACTTCGGCAGTGACCGGCAGGATTCGCCGGTCACCCCGGACTCCATCCGCGGCGGCCAGACCTCGTCCGCCGAACCGCAGGCCGCCGAGCCCGAGGTCATCCCGGCGAACTGGTCGGCCGAGTGGGCCCCCGGCGAGGAGGGAACGGGCACGCTGGACAACCCGGAGGAGGCGCCGCTGGTCACCGACGGTGATCCGGAGACCGAGTGGGCCTCGGCCCAGTACTTCGCCCAGCTGGGTGACGGTCCGGAATCGCTGAAGCCGGGGCTCGGGCTGCTGCTGCAGCTGCCGTCCCCGACAGCGGTGACCTCGGTGAACCTGGAGGGCATGACCCCGGGTACCCGGGTGGAACTGCGCCTCGCGCCGCGTGGTGGGGATCTCGAGTCCCTGGACCAGGCTCCGGTGGTCGCCGCGGAGACGGCGTCGGACGACGACGGCACGCTGTCGCTGCGCTCGGACCTGGATCCGGGCGAGGACGGCGTCTTCGAGGAGGGTGTGCCCGAGGACGCCGTTGTCGGCGACCGGGTGCTGCTGTGGATCACGGAGCTGCCGATGCCGGAAGCTGCGACGGTCGGCGAGGCCACGGTCCACGGGGTGCCTGAGGAGTAGGGCCGGGGTGCTCCCCATCCCGGGCGACGGTGCGGGGCATTCCGGCTGCCTGCACATGGTTGGTCGCTCACTTTGCGTCAGCAACCCCATGGGATGGTTCGACCGACCCCCGGGGTTGCTGACAGCACGTTAGTGAACAGGTACCTGGGGGTGTGGACAACTTATCCACACCCCCACAGGTACATCAAGGCAGTTTCGGCGAAAATGCTCCCTCCCCCGAAACAATCCCGCTACACTCGCATGCACAGCACATTCGCTACAGGGGGTGCGCTGCACATGACTCTCCGCCACGGGGATGGCGGAGGGCAGGGGACCATCAGGGGACGAGCAATGACAACCGACATCTCCGGCGCCGACATCACCGACGCCGAACTACTCCGCCGCCATCTCACCGGCTGCGCCCGATCCTTCACCGACCTGGTCGCCAGGCATTCCGGACTCCTGGGGTGGACGCTCCACCAGGCGGGCATCCCGCTGGACGACCGTCCGGACGTCCTGCAGGACGGGCTTCTCAAGGTGCACCGCACCGCGTCGTCGTTCCGTGGGGACGGCTCGGCGGCCTCGTGGCTCCACACCATCATCCGCAACACCGCACTGAGTCACCTGCGGGCGAGCCGCCGCCACAACGACGAACTCACCCGCGCTGTGGAACTGGGGGAGCGGTTGCGCCGCATCCCCGACTCCCGTGCCGTCGATGCCGGGCGCGCCGTCCAACGTCTCGTCCTCAGCGACGCCGTGAACTCTCTGCACCCCGGCCTCCGGGATGTGTTGATCCTCACCGACGTGCGGGACTGGTCGCTGGACGACACGGCCTGCCACCTGGGCATACCTGTGGGAACGGTGAAGTCGAGGCGGGCACGGGCCCGGCGTCACCTGCGTTCCCGGCTGGCGGAGGCCGGGGTGACGCCGGTGGTGGCTGCAACGGCGCTAGAATCGTCGGCATGAGCGAATCCACCCCTGACATCCATGACGTCATCATCATCGGTTCCGGCCCCGCCGGGTACACCGCCGCCATCTACGCCGCCCGCGCCGAACTGAAGCCCCTCGTCTTCGAGGGCATGGATTTCGGCGGTCTGCTGATGGAGACCACCGAGGTGGAGAACTACCCCGGATTCCCGAAGTCCATCATGGGCCCGGCGCTGATGGACGACATGCGCAACCAGGCGGAGCGCTTCGGCGCGGACCTGCGGATGGAGGACGTCGAACGCGTCGAGCTCGACGGTGACCTCAAGAAGGTCGCCACCGACGACGAGGAGTTCCTCGCCCGCACCGTCATCCTCGCCACGGGTGCCGCCCCGCGCTACCTGGGTGTGCCGGGGGAGGAGGCACTGCTGGGTCACGGCGTCTCGGCGTGCGCGACGTGCGACGGCTTCTTCTTCAAGGAGAAGCAGATCGCGGTCATCGGTGGTGGCGATTCGGCGATGGAGGAGGCGGACTTCCTGACGAAGTTCGGCGACCGGGTGACGATCATCCACCGCCGCGACGAGTTCCGTGCCTCCGCGATCATGGAGGACCGTGCACGCAACAACCCCAAGATCGACATGATAATGAACGCCGTCGTCACCGAGGTCATCGGCGAGGGGACCGTGCAGGCACTGAAGCTGGAGGACACCGTCACCGGCGAGTCGCGTGAGATCCCGATGGACGCCATGTTCGTCGCCATCGGCCACGACCCGCGCACCAAGGTCTTCGAGGGTCAGGTCGCGCTGCAGGACAACGGCTACGTGCAGGTCACTGAGCCCTCCACCGCCACATCCGTCGCTGGTGTGTTCGCGGCCGGTGACCTCGTCGACTCCCACTACCAGCAGGCCGTCACCGCCGCCGGTTCAGGGTGCCGCGCTGCCCTGGATGCCGAGGGGTACCTCGCTGCTCTGTAGTCGTTACCGCATCTCGCCCGGGGATCCTTTACGTCAGATTCTCAGGTTTTTCCGAGGTGGGCCGGGGTCCGGCCGACAGAATCCATGCGGTAGGTCTGTAGCCGTTCCGTGACCCCATCGTGTCCCTTTCGTTACTGTTCACGGTAGGTTTCCGCCGTGCAGCCACCGGGGGTATGGTGGAGGGAATACAACTGATCCCGTCATCCACAGGAGATCCGCGAATGCCTCAGCCCGTCACCGTCACCCAGGACTCGTTCCGCTCCGCCGTCATCGAGTCTGAGAACCCGGTCCTGGTGGATTTCTGGGCCGGCTGGTGCCAGCCCTGTCTCCAGATGGAGCCAACGATCAAGGAGATCGCCGACGACTACGACGGACGGGCCACCGTGGCGAAGGTCAACGTCGAGGAGGAGCGCGGACTCGCCGCGATGTTCCAGGTCATGACGATCCCCGCGCTGCTGGTCTTCCGGGACGGCAGGAAGGTCGCCGAGCTCCACGGACACCAGTCCAAGGCGGACCTCACCGCAGCCCTCGACAACGCCGCCGCGTCGGCCTGAGTCGGCGGAGAGTCAACACGTGTTCGGCACATCCCTCCACGTCGGAGACAGCAGCCCACGGGTCGCGGAGGTTCGGGGAACCCTCGCGCGCCTCGGCTACATCGACGGCTTCACCGGCGCCACCACCGGCGACGCCAACCAACGGTGGACGGCCGGCGACGAGGTCTTCGACCGTGACCTCGACATGGCCCTGCGCGCCTTCCAGCAACACCGTGGAATCAACGCGGACGGCCGCATCACCGACGGCACGCTCAGGGCGCTCCGTGAGGCGTCCTACACGCTGGGGGCCCGCGTCCTGTCCCTCCAGCCCCCCGGGCACTTCTTCGTCGGCGACGATGTCGCAGAGCTCCAGGGACAACTCCACGACCTCGGTTTCTTCACCGACCGGGTGGACGGCCACTTCGGCCCGAAAACCCACGATGCCGTCCGCCACTACCAGCTCAACTACGCGCTCACCGTGGACGGCGTGTGCGGTCCGGTGACCCTGCGGGCGCTGAGGTACCTCGGCCGGCGCATTACCGGTGGCTCGCCCCAGGCGATCCGGGAGAAGGAGCAGATCCGTGCCGCCGGCCCGCAGCTCACCGGCAAGCGGATCGTCATCGACCCGGGACTGGGGGACGGTGAGTCCGGGCACGTTGTCCAGGGCCCGTACGGCCCCATCACCGAGGAGGAGATCCTGTGGGACCTCGCGACCCGGACGGAGGGCCGCATGATCGCCGCGGGAATGGAGACCATCCTCTCGCGTCCCCGCACGGGCAACCCCTCGAGCCTGGACCGGGCCTCGATTGCGAACGCCTTCGGTGCGGACCTGATGATCTCGCTGCGCGCCGATGTGTTCCACAACGAGCTGGCCAATGGCGCGGCCTCCTTCTACTTCGGCTCGGAGGCTGGCCTGTCATCGGTGACCGGTGAGAAGCTGTCGGGCTTCATCCAGCGTGAGGTGTCGGCGCGGACGACGCTGACGAATCTCCGCAACCACCGCAGGACGTGGGACGTGCTGCGGATGACGCAGATGCCCACCGTCCAGTTCGTCGCGGGGTACCTGACGAACCCGGGGGATATCTCCGTGCTGACGAACGCGGAGGACCGCGACACCATCGCTGAGGCGCTGGTGGTGGCGGTCAAGCGTCTCTACCTGCTGGACGCGGACACCGCACCGACGGGAACCTACCGCTTCTCCGATCTGCTGAAGGCCGAGGGCCGGGCGTAACGTCCGGAGCCTTCGAATAACAAGCGTGTAATTCTCCGGCGTTGACGGCCGGGGGAGTGGGCCCCGTATCCTCCGCTACCAGGCGCGCTGTCCGCCGAGCACCGTGCTCAGCGGTCCCATGTCATTCAGGAGTGCGTGGGCATCCGCCGCGAAATTGCTGAACAGTGACGAGCCTTCCTCCAGCTCCCTGCGGTACCGGGGGAAGCGGGGATGCTTGCCGACGATAGTGAAACCCTGCTGCTCCAGAATGTCCGCGGAGAGCACAGGCGCGGACTCCAGGTCGCCCCGTTCCGGACGCTCCTCCCATCCGTGGTAGCCCTCGGGAATGTACTGCGTGGGCGCAGCATCCGCATCATTGCGGGCATAGGCCTCCACCGCGGCGATCCCCCTGCGCTGGGCCTCCGTGAGAACGGTGTCGATCAGGCTGTGCTCCAGGTAGAGCCCCATGTACGGCTGGTCCACGAACACCGTGGAAATCAGGATGGCATCCCCGGAGACCTGCCCGGAGGGCATGACCGCGGAACCGGGGAAGTCCCCCGGTGGCGCGAAGAATACCGTGGCGGCCGGGCGTTCACCGGTACCGTGCACCCCGGTTCCCACGTACGCTGTGTAGCCGCAGATTCCCCAGCGGTACAGTACGGACTGCATCCACATCTGCTTGTCGAACTCCGGGTCAGGGGAGGTGATCCCCGGCGGGAGCTCCCAGAAAGTGTCCCGCCCAGCCGTATGCTCCACGAGCGCCCCACCATCATGGCGCAACGCGCTGTACCTGATCTCCACCAGCGCTCCTCCGTTCCTCCGGGTACTCAGTCTACCTTTCAGGGGACGCCCGCGCTTGCAGTCCGCGGAGTCCGGTGTTTCACGTGAAACACCGGCCCGCTAGGACTCGCGCGGGAGCTTCAGCAGATCGGTGATGCGGTCGAAATCCTCTTCGTCGCCGAATTCCACGACGATCTTCCCCTTGCGCGCGCCCATCTGCACGGTCACCCGGGTATCCAGCGCATCGGCGGCGGAGGACGCCCATTGGCTCACCGCCTCGGGCTGCTGCCGCGGGGCTCGCTTCTTGCGGGGCAGCTCGCTCGTGTCGCCACGGTTCAGGAGGACGACGGCCTCCTCCGTCGCGCGAACGCTGAGGCCCTCGGCCACAATGCGCTCGGCAATCTTCTCCTGGTCCGGCAACCCGGTCTTCACGCCGAGCAACGCACGGGCGTGGCCTGCACTGAGGACACCCGCCGCCACCTTCCGCTGGGCGTTGACCGGCAACTGCAGCAGCCGGATCATATTGGTGATCAGCGGGCGGGACCGACCGAGCTTCTTGGCCAGTTCGGACTGGGTGACGCCGAACTCCTCCAACAGCTGCTGGTAGGCATTCGCCTCCTCCAGAGGGTTCAGCTGGACACGGTGGATGTTCTCCAGGAGCGCATCGCGGAGCATGTCCTCATCGTCGGTCTCGCGGACAATCGCCGGAATCGTCTCGAGGCCGGCAATGCCTGCCGCGCGCAGACGGCGCTCACCCATAATGAGTTCGTAGCGAGATTCCCCGACCGGTCGAACCACGATGGGCTGGAGGAGCCCGAACTCCTTGATGGAGTGGACCAACTCATTGAGAGGTTCCTCCTCGAAGACCTCGCGGGGATTCCTCTCATTCCGACGGATCGAGTCGAGGGGAACCTCGCGATAGGTCGCGCCGAAGTCTTCTGGGGCCTGTTCCCGAGCCTCACTGCCCCCCTCATGGATTTCGTCACTGTGACGGTTACCAGCCGGCCCAAGAATCACGTCGGCGGCACCTGCACCAAGTCGGGGCTTCGACGCACTAGTCGGAATCAGTGCGGCAAGGCCGCGACCGAGACCGCCCCTCTGGGATTCAGACTGGGGGAGTTGTGGGGCAGCGGGCATCTTCTTGTCGGTCATTACTTCTCACCTGTCCGGAGTTCTGGCGCGACACCGATGGCTCCGGTGTCGGGGATGGGGAGGTAGTCGCCTCGCTTAGCGAGCTCTACTGCAGCATCGAAGTAGGCGAGCGCACCCCGGGAGCCGGAGTCGTACTGCAGTACGCTCTTACCGTAGCCCGGCGCCTCGGATACCTTCACGCTACGGGGGATCTGGTTGTCCAGGACCGCGCTCCCGAAGTGCGCGCGTACCTCGCCGGCAACCTGCTCAGAGAGTTTGGTCCGGGCATCGTACATCGTGAGGAGCACGACCGACACGTGGAGCTCAGGGTTCAGGTGCTCCCTGATCATGGTGATGTTGGAGAGCAACTGCCCCACGCCCTCCAGCGCGTAGTACTCGCACTGTATGGGGATCAGGACTTCCTTCGCGGTGTTCATCGCGTTGATCGTCAACAGACCGAGCGACGGGGGACAGTCGATGAAGACGTAGTCGTAGCCCGCATCCCGGAGGAACTCGGGGGAGAGGCCGTCCCGAAGACGGTACTCACGCCGGACCATGGAGACCAGCTCAATTTCGGAGCCAGCAAGATCAATAGTCGCCGGAATACAGTGCAGGTTGGGGTTCTCCCCGTTCTGCTGGATCACCTCGTCCGGGGTCTTCTCGCCGATGAGAAGCTCGTAGCTGGAAGGGGTGCCCATTCTGTGCTCCGCTCCGCAAGCGGTCGAGGCATTCCCCTGGGGATCAAGGTCGACCACGAGGACCTTCTGTCCGTGGATCGACAGCGCCCATGCCAGGTTCACTGCGGAGGTCGTCTTCCCCACGCCGCCCTTCTGGTTCGCGATGGTGAACACCCGGGTCTTTGGGGGCTTCTTCAGGGTCAGGCGGTCAGGGTTCTGGATCCTGGCCGCACGCCGAGCGGCATCGGCGATCGGGGTGTCATCCCAGTCAGATGGAATCATCAACTACCTTCGGCATTGGACGAGCGTGGGGCGGGGCGGGGACTCGATGGTTTCACGTGAAACATCGTCATGTCCCCGCCTGCCGTGTTGTCTCCAGACTAGTCCTCGACGGCCTGCGGAACAACGGATGTTTCACGTGAAACAGTGAACTACACCGATGTCATTAACCTTCACCGATGTTCAGCGCAAACGCTCGACGTCCACCACGAACGTCGGCTGCGAAAGGACCCCCTGGCCGACCTCCAGGACATCACCCGAAGAGCCCCCGGCTTTCCGGATGTCCACCGCGTCCCGAACCAGCTCCTCGCCCACGGATGACCCCTTCAACGCCTTGACGTGACCACCCACGCGCGCCAGTGGAAGCGACCACCCCATCAGACGGCCGACGGGGGCAACCGCCCGGGAGGTGACCACATCGGCCCCTCCAACAGCGGACCGGATGGACTTCTCCTCCGCACGCCCCCGGAAGACCTCCACGTTGGACAGGCCGAGGTCCGCGACAACCTCGTCCAGGAACGTCACCCGTCGCAGCAGGGGTTCAACCAACTGCACGCAAAGATCCGGGCGTGCGATCGCCAACGGGATGCCCGGCAGCCCAGCGCCGGACCCCACATCCACCACGCGTGCGCCGTCCTCCAGGACCTCCCCGAGCACGGCGCTGTTGAGGATATGGCGCTCCCACAGCCTCGGCACCTCCCGCGGCCCGATCAGGCCGCGGACAACACCCGCGTCGCCCAACCAGGAGGCATAGGCCTCGGCGAGGACAAGGCGCCCACCGAAGACGTCGGCGGCGGTGTCGGGGGCGGGGAGGTCGGCTTCACTGTTCACGCCCCCAGCATAGCGACACCACCGCACGTGACCGAACACCGGCAGACAGCAGGACGCCCCGGGCTCCGCGACTGTCGCGGGGCCCGGGGCGTCCGGGAGCGGGGGAGGGGAGAAGCTAGCCTTCCCGGCCCGCTTTCTGGTCCTTGAGGATCGAAAGGAACTCCATGTTGCGGGAGCGCTTCTTCCTCTGGTTCTTCGACGGGGGATTCTCGATGATCTCCTCCATCCGCACAATGGCGGAATCCAGCGCATCCGGAGTCATGGACGCAGCCTGGCGACGGTACTTCTCCGCCTGCTCCGAATCCAGCTTCGAACCCGATGCGGACGGTGACGATTCTGCTGCCGTCCCAGAGGAAGCGGCGGGAGCCACATCCGAGGACTCCTCCTCCGGGACCTCGTCGACGACGACGTCGGTGTCCCCGACGGGAGCGGACTCCACGGCGGCCCCACCCTTCGGCCTCTTGCCCGGCTTAGGGGCGGAGGTGCGCTTGGCGGCGAGCTTCGCCTCCTTCTCCTCCTCCTCCTCGCGGTCCATCTTCCGGAACACCAGGAGCTGCTGCACGAACATCCAGGAGGTATTCGCACACATGTAGACTGCGAGGCCGACCTGCCAGAGGAAGCCACCGGCGAACATCATCACCGGCATGACCCAGAGCATGAGCTTCTGCATCATCATCATCTGGTTCTGCATCATGTCTTCTTGCGCAGTGGCGTTCTTCTTCTTCGGCTGCGCGGCCTGGCGACGCTTCTGACGGTCCATCGACATGCGGGCGTTGAAGTGCATCAGCACCGAGGCGATCAACATCAGGGGGAGGACCACGATGACGATGTTCCACCGGGCGAAGTCAACGCTGCCGTCCGCGGCGAAGGCGGCGAACGACTCCTCGGGCATCGAGATAGTGCCGGAGAGCGGCGTACCGAAGAGGCGGGCATCCAGGAAGGACTGGACCTCGTCGACGCCGAAGACGTAGTTCGAGGTGTTGCGGGTCTCCTCGATCGACATCCCGAGCATGCCCATGCTGTCGCCGGTGCGGTTGAACGACCGCAGCACGTGGAAGAGACCGATGAACACCGGGATCTGGATCAGCATGGGCAGACAGCTAGCCAGTGGGTTGACGCCCATCTCCTTCTGGAGCTTGCGCATCTCCAGGGCCTGCGTCTGCTGGTCGTTGGCGTACTTCTTGCGCAGTGCCTGCATTCTGGGCTGCATTTCCTGCATCTTGCGACTGGAGCGCAGCTGCTTGATCGTCGAGCGGACGAACAGGATGCGGATCGTCACCACCAGGAAGACGATCGATAGCGCCCACGAGAGACCGGAGTCCGGCCCCAGCACAAAGCCGAAGACTTTGTGCCAGAACCACAACACCGCCGAGATGGGGTAGTAGATGAAGTCAAGCACTGCTGGTGCAATCTCCTTGTTGTTCGGTGGTCATCGGCGTTTCCGACGACGGGCCGGCGGGACTGGGTCCCAGCCGCCGGGGTGCCAGGGTCCGCATTTCGCGAGACGCGCGACACTCAGGACGAATCCCTTGACGATACCGTGACGGGAAAAGGCTATCAGGGCGTAAGCACTGCACGATGGCTCAAAACGGCACGACGGTCCCAGTTTAAGGGGTGAAAGATAGTTCTGGTAACCACGGACCAGACGGCGGACCGTCCGGGCGCGTCCGCTGGAGACATCCCACGCATCGGGATCCTCACTGCGTGAGGCGTCGGAGTGCTCTGCGCACATCGGCGTCCAGCTCCTTCGACGTCGCCCCGGCCGAGGCCGGCAGTGCGCGCAGGACGACACACTGTCCGGTGTCGAGCCCCGCGGCCTCCATCGCGGGTCCCGCGATGTGCCGCAGTCGGCGCGACACCGCGTGGCGGGTCACCGCGTTGCCCACCGCCTTGGAGACGACGAGCCCCATACGCGGGCCCCCGGCCACGACGGCGTCCTTCTGCGCATACAAATACACCACCACGGTGCGTGACCCCTTCTTACGGCCTCTCCGGACGACCTCGCCGAACAGCGAGGAGGACCGGAGGCGGTGTTCCGGGGGAAGCACGGTGATGGTGTCTGTGCCGCGTGTCGGTTACGCGGTGACGCTGTTGCGGCCCTTACGACGACGGGCCGAAACGATGGCGCGGCCGGCGCGGGTGCTCATGCGGGCGCGGAAGCCGTGCTTGCGCGAACGACGGCGGTTGTTGGGCTGGAAAGTACGCTTGCCCTTGGCCATGGTACTCACTCCTTACATGTTCATGGCCGCAGCCAGCTGCGCGGAACCTTCTCGGTTCAGCAGCTCGCGACCGCGGCCGCGGTCGGATTGCTTCGGTGAGCCGGGACGAACCACGGCCCCCCGTACCGTCGGCGTGACGGGGAGAGTGTCAGTAACCACGAATTCTGGTTCGGTGACACTCGGAGACGATGTAGACCATACGTGGTCAGAGGGCGCATATCAAAATCTCACTGAACAACACAGCTGTCATTTCCGCACCACACCCGTGGCCCTACCGTCCACCCGTGTCCAGATTCAACCCACAGGGTTATCCACAGGAGAAAGAGCAGGTCGCTGAAAATATCCCCAGTTCGACGCTCATCCATGTGGATAACTCTATCCACCCCCGAACCCTCAACTAGAGATTGAGGTATTGTTTTCCCAGTTCAGGATGCATTTCCACACGTCTTTTGAAGTTATCCACAATACTGCAGTACGCTGTGGAGAACTTGCCCACCAGAGTTATCCACATCTGTGCACAACATTGTGGATACGCAGGACAACCGGCATGCAGTGATGTGAACATCAATGAGAGTAACCTGCGGATGAACAGAACCGCCCGACCCCAGGATTGGACCACCCACGATGTCAGACGACGTTGACTTCCCGGACTTCTGGGCGTCACTCCTTGACAGGTGGGTTAACGCAGATGAGAGTTCTGCGGAATACCCCAGGCTCTCCCCCCGTAGCCGCAGCCTGCTCCGTCAGCTCACCCCGGTCACCCTGGTCAGCCGCATCGCCGTACTCACAGCACCATCGAAATGGGTCCACACCGAGACCGAGAGCAATCTCGCCCACCTGATCAGTGACGTCCTCGAGAGCGAACTCGGCTACCGGGTCACCCTGTCGCTGACCGTCGAGGACCACCTCTCCGAGCCCGAACCGCACTCTGTCGGCGGTGGCGAGCAGCAGGAGGCACCCCGACAGCAACCGGAGCCCGTACCCGACCGGCGCCGGCAGCACTGGGAGGACCTCACCGGTGCCGGGTACCAGCCACGCCAGGCCCCGGAGGTCGTGCGGCCCGAGCCCCACACCGAATCGAGGGATAGCACGGAGAACCGGCTCAATCCCCAGTACACCTTCGACACCTTCGTCACCGGTTCCTCCAACCAGTTCGCCAACGCCGCCTGCCGGGCCGTCGCCGAGCGCCCGGCCCAGGCCTACAACCCCCTGTTCATCTGGGGGGAATCCGGCCTCGGCAAGACACACCTGCTCCACGCCATCGGCCACTACGCCCGCGACCTGCGTACCGGGATGAACGTGCGGTACATCTCCAGTGAAGAGATGACGAACGAGTTCGTGAACTCCGTCCGTGACGGCCGGGGCGAACAGTTCAAGCGGCGCTACCGCAACCTCGACATGCTCATCGTCGACGACGTCCAGTTCCTCCAGGGCAAGGAGAGCACCCAGGAGGAGTTCTTCCACACCTTCAACGCCCTGCAGCAGGCCAACCGGCAGATCGTGCTGTCCTCCGACCGTCCGCCGTGGCAGCTCACCACGCTGGAGGACCGCCTTCGCACCCGCTTCGAGGGTGGACTGATCACCGATGTCCAGACCCCGGACCTGGAGACCCGCATGGCGATCCTGTCGAAGAAGGCGCAGATGGAGGGGACCTACCTGCCCGACGACGTCCTGGAGCTCATCGCGTCCCGCTACGAGAAGTCCATCCGCGAACTCGAGGGCGCGATGATCCGTGTGACCGCCTACTGCTCACTGAGCAAGGAGCCGGTGACAAGGGAGGCCGCCGAGGTCGCGCTGCGTGACATCATGCCCGATCCGCAGGACGTGGAGATCACACCGCAGATCATCATCGAGGTGATCACCGGCTACTTCAACGTGACCGTCGAGGAACTCGTGGGGAAGGCGAAGGTCCGGCACCTGGTTACGGCACGGCAGCTTTCGATGTACCTCTGCCGCGAACTCACCGAACTTCCGCTCAAGGAGATCGGTGCTGTCTTCGGCGGCCGGGACCACACGACCGTGATCTACGCCGAGCGGAAGGTCAGGACCACCATCCAGGAGGACCGCAAGACCTTCCAGCAGATCCAGGAGCTCACCCAGCGCATCAAATCCCGCGCCCGCCAGTAACAACGGCGGCCGCGGGGGAGCTGTCCACAATTCCACCGAGTTATTCACATCCGTGTAATTACACTGTTGTGATTCAGTGATCTTCATCACATTCTTGGGCGCTGGGCCCTCCCGCCGGAGTCTCTCCACCTGCACCATTCACAACTGCACCGTCGGCTGTGGATAGGTGACGTCAATGTCATTCCGCAGGTCAGGCCTTTTCGGTCCAGTCCACTGATCGGACATCACCGCAGGTCACCGGTGTGGATAACCCACCATTTCGTGTGTGACCGACGGTGCACCGGATGTGGACAACAGGGTGCCGCCGAAACCTATCCACAATCGGCTCCGGTTATCCACAATTTCATCCACCGGGTGTGCACAACTTACAAGGATGTTATCCGCCCCTCCGACCAGCGTCTGGACGGCCCCGGGACGCGCCATCCACAGAATCCACAGCCCCTACTGCTACTACCGAGAATTTCCATGTAGCTCTCAAAGAAGAAAAAGCCGGTGTGCACAACACCGGTGCCGACGCCGCGGGGCCCGGTGACCCTCCCCGACGGCATCGGGAGCTCCGGTACCGCCGACCCCCGACGTCGGCTAGGGTTACGGGACAGAGCCAGCGAATGACCATCAGCGAAAGGACCTCACGCGTGGACCAGCACGTCAGTTTCACCGTGTCCAAGGACGACTTCTCCTCGGCACTGGCATGGGTGGCCCGCAACCTCCCGAGCAAGGCGTCCCAGCCGATCCTGCGTGGTGTTCTCATCGAAGCCACCGATGATGGTCTGCAGCTCTCAGGATTCGACCGCGAGGTCTCCACCAAGGTCCGGGTCTCCGCCGACGTCGCCGAGCCAGGACAGATCCTGGTCGCCGGCCGATTGGCCTCCAACATCATCGGGGCGCTGCCCGACAAGCCCGTCCGGCTGGAGTTCGACGGCACCAAGGTCCTGGTCAACTGCGGTAACTCGCACTTCGAGCTGCCTGCGATGACCATCGAGGACTACCCCGTCCTCCCGGATTTCCCGCAGATCGCCGGCTCCCTGGACCCAGACCTCTTCGCGGAGGTCATTTCCCAGGTGGCCACGGCCTCCAGCCGGGACGACACCCTGCCGATGCTCACCGGCATCCGCATGGAGATCGACGGTGAGCACCTGGTGCTCGCCGCGACCGACCGCTTCCGTCTCGCGGTACGCACCCTCGACTGGGTCCCCGCCCGGGCCGACATCTCCGGTGAGCTCCTGATCCCGGCACGCACCCTCGCCGAGACCGCACGCTCACTGGACGCCAACGGTGAGCCCGTGGAACTGGCCCTCGACAGTGAGGGTGGACGTCTCCTGGGCATCGCCACCTCCAATCGGCGGACCACGACCCGGCTCATCGACGCGGACTTCCCGAAGTTCCGTTCCCTGCTGCCGAAGACCCACACCGCCCTGGCCAGCGTGGAGATCGCCCCGCTGCTCGACGCCATCCGCCGCGTCGCCCTGGTCACCGACGGTAATTCCCCGGTGAAGCTGGCCTTCGAGGAGGGCTCCCTGACCCTCTCCGCCGGCGGCAGCGACATGGGTGAGGCCGAGGAACAGCTGCCCTCCGCCTTCTCCGGCGAGCCCCTGGTCATCGCCTTCCACCCCGGCTACCTCAAGGACGGGCTGGGGTCCGTGCACACCGACCGTGTCGTCTTCGGCTTCAACCAGGCGTCCCGCTCGGCCATCCTGGTCCCCGAACCCGCCGAGCTCCCCGAGGCAGGCGCAGACGGAACGTTCCCCACCCCGGAGTCGTCCTTCACCTACCTCCTGATGCCGGTCCGCCTGCCGGGCTAGGGGATGTACATCCGCTCGCTGCATCTCGGTGACTTCCGCTCCTGGCGCCAGCTCGACCTCGACCTCGAGCCGGGAATCACCGTCTTCATCGGCCCCAACGGCAACGGCAAGACCAATATCGTCGAAGCGCTCGGATACCTCGCCCACCTCGGATCCCACCGGGTCAACACCGACTCCGCGCTCGTCAGGCAGGGCCAGGACACCGCACGGATCTCCGCCACCGCCGTCAACCACGGGCGTGAACTCACCGCCCACCTGGTCGTCAACGCCAGCGGCACCAACCAGGCCGCGGTGAACCGCACCCCGGTGAAGAACCAGCGCGGGATCGCCGGGATCGTCCGGACCACACTCTTCGCCCCCGAGGACCTCGCCCTGGTCCGTGGTGAGCCGGAGCAGCGCCGTGCGTTCCTGGACCAGACGATGATCGCCCGCTATCCGCGGCTCGCCGGGGTCCGCTCCGACTACGACAAGGCACTACGGCAGCGCAACGCCCTGCTGCGCAGTGGCGACTCCGATGAATCGGCGTTGGTCACCCTCGATGTCTGGGATGCCCGCCTCGCCCATCTCGGTGGACAGATCATGTCGGCACGCGTCCAGCTCGTCCATGACCTCAGTCCCCACGTCCGCGACACCTACGCCCGGCTCGCTCCGGGATCCCGTCCGGCGCTGGTGTCCTACTCCTCGAGTACCGGTATGGACCTGGGTACCCCGGACGATCCCGGACTGCTGGATCCGGAGGTGGCTGAAGCCGCCCTCCTGGAGGCGTTCGGTCAGAAACGCCCACAGGAACTCGACCGGGGGACAACACTGGTCGGGCCGCACCGGGACGACATGCTCCTGACCCTCGGCACCCAGCCGGCCAAGGGATTCGCCAGCCACGGGGAATCGTGGTCGTTCGCGCTGACGCTCCGTTTAGCCGCGCACCGGATGCACCGGGCCGACGGCACCGAACCGGTGGTCATCCTCGACGATGTCTTCGCCGAGCTCGACCGGACGCGTCGTGCCGCGCTCGTCGACGTCGCGACCGAGGCGGAGCAGGTGCTGATCACTGCGGCGGTCGGCGAGGACATCCCGGCCGACCTGCGTGAGCAGGCGCGGATCCACACCGTCCGGGTGGACGAGTCCGACGACGGCCGGATCTCGGAGCTGACATGACCGAACCCACCGAACCCACTGAGAACCCCGAGGACACTGAACCGACCGAGAACACCGGACCCGCCGACCCTATTGCCGCACGCATGGAGATCCTCCGTGCCGTGTCGGGTCGTCCTGTCCGTCCCGGCAGTGCCTACCGCAGCGGTGGTGCGCGCCGCCGTAGGCCGCGTCCGAAAACCACGAAGACCCGCTACGACGGACGCGCCGACCGCAGCTACCGCGACCCGGGCACCTTCGGTGACCTGGTGAAGAGGGAGATCAAACGCAACGGTTGGGGACGCAACTTCGCCGTCGGCCAGCTGCGCAGTGCGTGGCCGGAGATCGTGGGGGAGAACATCGGCCGCCACACCCACGTCGTGATGTACAACGAGAAGAAACGCCAGCTGCATGTCGAGAGCGACTCCACGGCCTGGGCGACGAACCTCAGGCTGATGCAGACGACGATCCTGCAGACCATCGCCCACCGTGTGGGACCGGACGTGGTCGCCGAACTGAAGATCTACGGACCCAAGGCGCCGAGCTGGCGTCACGGGCCGCTGCACGTGTCCGGACGCGGCCCCCGAGATACCTACGGATGAACCCGTCACCTGGTACGATGAGGGGGTTGAACCAATACTCACGAAGGAACCAAGAAGGAACGGTACCGACTGTGGCTGAGGCCGATAACATCCCGAACAATGCCGAGTACGGCGCGGACTCCATCACCATCCTCGAGGGACTGGAGGCCGTCCGCAAGCGTCCCGGAATGTACATCGGTTCCACCGGTGAGCGCGGACTGCACCACCTGATCTGGGAGGTCGTCGACAACTCCGTCGACGAGGCCATGGCCGGTTTCGCCACCCACGTCGAGGTGGTCCTGCACGAGGACAATTCCGTGGAGGTCACCGACAACGGCCGTGGTATCCCGGTCGCGATGCACCCCACGGGTCGTCCGACCGTCCAGGTCGTCATGACCGAGCTCCACGCCGGCGGCAAGTTCGACTCCCAGGCCTACGCGGTCTCCGGCGGCCTGCACGGTGTCGGTATCTCCGTGGTCAATGCCCTGTCCACCCGCGTCGAGACCAACATCACCCGCGACGGCTACAAGTGGCGCCAGGTCTTCGAGAATTCCCTGCCCCTGGAGCTGGAGCAGGTCAAGAAGGCTCGCGGCACCGGTACCAACCAGCGCTTCTGGGCCGACCCGGACATCTTCGAGACCACGGTCTACAACTTCGAGACGGTCTCCCGCCGCCTGCAGGAGATGGCGTTCCTGAACAAGGGACTGACCATCACCCTGACCGACGAGCGCCGCGAGATCGTCGAGGAGCAGTCCGAGGTCGAGGAGGCCGCCGCAGAAGCGGTGGCGGACGCCGCCGCACCGAAGGCCGCCGAGGAGGAGGCCGCGGACACCACGCCGAAGAAGCGCACCAGGACCTTCCACTACCCCGACGGTCTCAAGGACTACGTCAACCACCTGAACAAGTCGAAGACCCCGGTCCACCCCTCGATCATCGGCTTCGACGCCGAGGGCGACGACCACGAGATCGAGATCGCGATGCAGTGGAACTCCGGCTACGCGCAGTCGGTGCACACCTTCGCCAACACCATCAACACCATCGAGGGCGGCACCCACGAGGAGGGTTTCCGCGCCGCGCTGACCTCGTTGATGAACCGTTACGCGATCGCGCACAAGCTGATGAAGGAGAAGGACGGCAAGCTCACCGGCGACGACTGCCGTGAGGGCCTCGCCGCCGTCATCTCCGTGCGCGTCGGTGATCCGCAGTTCGAGGGCCAGACGAAGACGAAGCTCGGCAACACCGAGATCAAGGGTTTCGTGCAGAAGATGGTCAACGAGCACGTGACCAGCTGGTTCGATGCGAATCCGGCGGAGGCCAAGGCGATCATCAACAAGGCCGTGTCCTCCGCGCAGGCCCGTGATGCCGCCCGCAAGGCCCGTGACCTGGTCCGCCGCAAGTCGGCGACCGATCTCGGCGGCCTGCCGGGCAAGCTCGCCGACTGCCGTTCCAAGGACCCGGTGAAGTCCGAGCTCTACATCGTGGAGGGTGACTCCGCCGGCGGTTCGGCGAAGTCCGGCCGTGACTCGATGTACCAGGCGATCCTGCCGCTGCGCGGCAAGATCCTGAACGTGGAGAAGGCACGTCTGGACAAGGTGCTGAAGAATGCCGAGGTCCAGGCCATCATCACCGCCCTGGGCACCGGCATCCACGACGAGTTCGACATCACCAAGCTGCGCTACCACAAGATCGTGCTCATGGCCGACGCCGACGTCGACGGCCAGCACATCGCCACCCTGCTGCTCACCCTCCTGTTCCGCTTCATGCGTCCGCTGGTCGAGGAGGGGCACGTCTTCCTCGCCATGCCGCCGCTGTACAAGCTGAAGTGGGGCAAGGGCGAGCCCGGTTTCGCCTTCTCTGACGCCGAGCGCGATGAGCAGCTCGAGGAGGGTCAGGCCAAGGGCCGCAAGATCAACAAGGATGACGGCATCCAGCGCTACAAGGGTCTCGGCGAGATGAACGCCAAGGAGCTGTGGGAGACCACCATGGACCCCACCGACCGCATCCTGAAGAAGGTCACCCTGGAGGACGCCGCGTCCGCTGACGAGACCTTCAGCATCCTGATGGGCGACGACGTCGTCGCACGCCGCAGCTTCATCACCCGCAACGCGAAGGACGTCCGCTTCCTCGATGTCTAGTGATTCGGCGTCGAGCGTCCTGGTCACCATGCCGGACGGGAGCACGTCCCCCGTCCTGCTGTTCCCCGGCGACGGTCCCCTGGTCAGCATCTGGCCGGGTCTCGGTATGGGTGCACGCTACTACCGCCCGATCGCCGAAGCACTGGCCGAACGGGGTTTCGCCGTGGCCATCGGTGAACTCCGCGGCCAGGGCGACAGCACCGCCCACGCCGACCGGAAGCACCGGTGGGGCTACCACGACCTGGCCTCGAAGGACTACCCGCGGACGATCCGATCGGCAAAGACCGCCCTCGGCCTGCCGTCCGACCACCCCACCGTCCTGCTGACCCACTCGATGGGTGGGCAGATCGGTGCGCTGTTCCTGGCGCGCCCCGACGCCGCCGAGCTCAACGTGACCGGCATGATGGGCGTCGGCAGCGGGTCGCCGTACTTCCGCTCCTTCCCCGATCCGGAACGTTCACGCCTGCGGGTCGGCGGGTACCTGATGGGCGGCGTCAGCGCTGTTCTCGGGTTCTGGCCGGACGGGCCGTTGGACGTGACGAACTACGGGCGCCAGTCCGACCTGCACCTGCGGGAATGGGCGCGCTTCGGACGGGAGAACACCCTGGCCGGTCTCGCCGGCCAGGACATGGATTACGCGGCGGCCATGCAGGACGTCCGGACCCCCGTCCTGCTGACCCGCTACAGCAACGACACGTACTGCACGCTGGACTCCTGCGAGGCACTGTCGAGACTGGTCCCCGCGGAGATCGAGGAGTTCACCGGCACGCTCGGCCACAACCGGTGGGCCCGTGAGCCCGACGGTGTCGTCAACCGGTTGGCCGGGTTCGTGGACTCGCTCAGCTGATCACACTCAGCTGATAACGCTGAGCGGATCCTGCCACAGCCGGTGCAGTGCCGTCACGGCTGCGGCCCTGGACAGGATCCCGTCGCCGGCGCGCTGGATGCTCAGCTGCCGTCCGGTCCCGCGCAGCCCCTCCGCGATGATCCGCACGGTCCCCGGGTCCGCGGTGAAGGTCTCACCGGCGAACACCACGGTGGACGGGTCAACCACGTCGACCGCCAGGGACACGATCTTCGCCAGCAGGCGCGCCCGCTCGTCGAGGATCTCGCGTGCCGCCGGATTGTGCTCGGCTAGGCCGACCAGGTCCGTGATTGTCGAGACCCCCAGGCCACGCCTACGGGCGGCCTCCAGCACGGCGGTGGTGCCCAGCGGGTGGCCGTCGTCGGTGGAGGAGAAGCTGCCGGATCCGGCGATCTCGTTGAAGGCGGTCGGTGCGGAGCCGGTGTAGGGCTGGTGGACGGCGTCGCCGACGATCCAGGCGTGCCCGACCAGCTCGCGGGCGTAGACGTACAGGGTGGACGCCAGCGGGTCGTTGTCCGGTGACAGCGGTGCGCTGGCCAGCTCGGATCCCGCCATGGCGCCGACACCGGTGGCGACGGAGACCGGCAGGTCGGCGCCGAGCAGGGCCGACGGGTCGACGTCCTCCCAGCCGTAGGCCGGCGAGTTGATCCGACCGGCGTGGTCGACGTGGGCGGAGAACGCGACACCCAGGCTCACGGGGTTCGGCAGGTCACGGGCCAGGGTGGTGAGCCCGTGGTGGACGGCCTCGAGGGCGTCCTCGGGGGAGAGGTCGATGACGGGGAGCCGCAGCGTCCTCTTGCGCAACGGCCGTCCGGCACCGTCGACGGCGACGAGTTGGGTGCTGCGCAGCCCGACGTGCGCTCCGAGCGCGGTGAGGTGGCGGCCGTCGGGCAGCAGCGTGGATCCCGGACGACCGACGGCGCCGCCGGTGGTGGGGGAGGCCTGCTCGACCAGGCCGGCGTCGATGAGGGCGCCGACGTGGCGGGTCACCGTGGGCTGGGAGAGTCCGAGTTCGTCGTGGAGACGGCTGCGGGTGATGCCCGGGGTGGTGCGGATCTGGTGGAGGCAGCGGGCCGGGCCGGTGGCGGGCGCGGTGAAGTGTGCTGTCGTCGGGAGCGTTGCTGCTGTCATGGATCACACCCTAATTCAGTTGGGGAGAAAATAACAGACCGCTCTGTCTATCGGTTCACGGTGAATCATATTCTGGTCGCCCGAACAGACCGCATGGTCTACTCGTCTCCCATGACTTCTGACGTGACTCTGCACTGGTTCCTGCCCACGAGCGGGGACTCCCGCGGCATCGTCGGCGGCGGCCACGGAGCCGGCCCCGAAACCGGTGAGCGGTTCCCTGACCTCGACTATCTCACCCAGGTCGCCCGCGCCGCCGAGTACAACGGATTCGAGGCCGTCCTCACCCCGACCGGTCGCTGGTGCCAGGACGCCTGGCTCTCCACCGCGGCCCTGCTCTCGGCGACCAGCCGCCTGAAGTTCCTCGTCGCCCTGCGTCCCGGGCTCATCGGCGCAACGCTGACCGCACAGCAGGCCGAGACCTACCAGGAACTGTCGAAGAACCGCCTGCTGCTCAACGTCGTCGTCGGGGGAGAGGACTCCGAGCAGCGCGCCTACGGCGACCACACCACCAAGGAGCAGCGTTACGCCATCGCCGACGAGACCCTGGAGGTCGCGAACCACCTGTGGACCTCGCCGGAGCCGCTGGACTACGCCGGTGAGCACATCAACGTGGAGAACGCCGCGCTGAACCGCCGTCCGGACGTGGTCCCCCCGGTGTACTTCGGCGGGTCGTCCCCGGCGGGCATCGAGGTCGCCGCCAAGCGAGCTCACGTGTACCTGACCTGGGGGGAGCGTCCCGACCAGGTCGCCGAGAAGCTGGACCGCGTCCGCGAACGCGCCACAGCCCACGGTCGTGAACTGGAGTACGGCATCCGCCTGCACGTGATCGCGCGCGCCACCTCCGAACAGGCGTGGGGCGAGGCCCAGGCGCTCTACGACTCCCTCGACCCCGAAAGGGTCCGCGCCGCACAGGAGGGCCTGGCGAAGTCCCAGTCCGAGGGCCAGCGCCGGATGTCCGAGCTCCACAACCGCGGCGGCGGCTTCGCCCCGGGTCAGGACGCCCGCACCCTCGAGATCTCACCGAACCTGTGGGCGGGCATCGGCCTGGTCCGCGGGGGAGCCGGGACCGCACTGGTCGGCTCCTACGACGAGGTCGCCGCGCGCATCGAGGAGTTCCGCGATGCCGGGATCACCCACTTCATCCTGTCCGGCGTCCCGCACCTCGAGGAGGCCTACCAGGTCGGTGAAGGCGTGGTTCCCGCCCTCCAGGCCCGCGGCGTGTCAGTGAAGAACCGATGAGGAGGTTCCTCCATGTCGGGACGCTGGCCGGCGTCCTGCTCATCTGGTGGGCGCTGGCGACGTTCACCGCCATCGACCCGGTGCTTCTCCCCGGTCCCGTCGACGTGGGCGGACGGCTCATCGACACGAACCTCTGCGGCAGCGAATGCGGTGTCCAGGGCTACTTCCTGTGGCAGCACCTGCTGGCCACCCTGCAGCGGATCGCCGTCGGCCTCGGTGCCGGTTCGATTGTCGGCGTCCTGCTCGGGTGGTGGCTCGGCTCGAGTGCGACGGTGCGCGAGGTCGTGGAACCCTACCTCTCCTTCCTGCGTGCCCTGCCGCCGCTGGGCTACATCGGCCTGCTGATCGTCTGGTTCGGCATCGGTGACGAGTCGAAGGTCGTCCTGCTGTTCCTGGCGTCGTTCCCCACGGTCGCGATCTCCACGCTGGCCGGCGTCACCGGGGTGCGGAAGGACTGGGTCCGCGCGGCCGGGTCCCTGGGTGCGACGCGTACCCAGGTGTTCCGCACCGTCCTGTTCCCCGGCGCCCTGCCGGACATCATCAACGGCATCCGGCTGGCCGCTGGCCTGTGCTGGTCGGCCATCGTCGCCGCCGAGATGAACGACGGCATCCCCGGTATCGGCGGACTGGCGTACATCTCCGGCACCCAGCTCGACACATCCCTCACGATCGCCTGCATCATCGTCATCGGTGTCGCCGCCCTGCTGCTGGACAAGGTCCTGCTGTGGACGATGGCCCGCTACGCCCCCTGGAGGACGAAACAGTGAAACGCTACCTCGCCCCGGCGGCCGCCTCGGTCGCCTCGGTCCTCCTGCTGTCCGCCTGCGTCGGCCCGCCGGCCAACGAATGGCGCGACACCGACGACGTCGACTGCCCCGTGGACGTGTCGGACGCCTCGGGCACCCTGCGTGTGGGCTACCTCGGAAGCCCCGCGACCGACCTGTACACCCAGGCCACGGGACTTGCGGAGGCGTGCATGCCGGACGCGGAGATCGACTGGACCCGGTACCCGACCGGCCAGGACATTGTCCAGGGCTTCGCGGCGGACTCGGTCGACGTCGCCGGCCTGGGGTCCACACCGAGCACCAAGGCGGTGAGTGCCCCGCTGTCGCTGGACGTCTCGGTCGTGCAGGTCAACTCGGTCATCGGCACCACGGAGGCGCTGGTGGCGAAGGAGGCGGAGTCCATCGAGGACCTCAAGGGGTCCCGCATCGCCGTCCCCTTCTCGTCGACGTCGCACTACAGCCTGCTCAACGCATTGATCGATGCCGGACTGGATCCGGAGGAGGACGTGGAGATCACCAACATCTCCCCGGACAAGCTGCCGGCGGCGTGGAAGTCCGACCGGATCGACGCGGCCTACGTGTGGGACCCCACGCTGCAGGAACTCAAGGACGGCACCGGCGGCTCCCCCGAGGGCAACGTCCTCACCGATTCCGCCGAGCAGGCCGATGCCGGTCATCCGACCTACAACGTGTCCTTGGCGGACAACGGGTGGTCGGACGAGAACCCCGAGCTGCTGTCCACCTGGGTTGACCTGCAGACCTGGCTGGTGGACAACGAACCCGAGGACTTCGTGTCGGTCAACGCGACCGGTTCGGGCATGGACGAGGGTGCCGCGGAGCAGCAGATCGAGGGCCAGCAGTTCATCGGCCGCGAGGAACAACCCGAGCAGTTGGCCGATGTCGCCGAGGCCCTCGATGCGACGGCGGAGTTCCTGGTGGAACAGGGCGACATTCCGTCCGCGGAATCCGACTACAGCGAATTCGTTCGGGAGGTTCAATGATCACGGTGGAGAACGTGGGCCAGACCTACGTCACGGAAGCGGGCAAGGAGGTCGAGGCCCTGCGGGACATCTCGCTGAGCTTCCCGGACGGTGAGATCGTGTGCCTGGTCGGCCCGTCAGGTTGCGGCAAGTCCACGCTGCTGCGGATCCTGGCGGGCTTCCTCACGCCCACCTCCGGGTCCGTGCAGGTCGACGGCCGTGAGGTCACCGGCCCGGGAACGGACAGGGGAGTGGTGTTCCAGCAGCCCACACTGCTGCCGTGGTACTCGGTGCGCGACAATGTGCGCCTGGCGTTCCGGTACTCGGGCAACGAGGGGCAGCGCGAGCGCGCCGATGAACTCGTTGGCCTTGTCGGGCTGGAGGACGCGGCGGACCGCATGCCGCACGAACTCTCCGGCGGCATGCAGCAGCGCGCCCAGATCGCCCGTGTGCTGGCGGCGGGACCGGAGCACGCCCTGATGGATGAGCCTTTCGGTGCCCTGGACCCGTTCACCCGTGAGCAGCTGCAGGCCGAGCTGCTGCGGGTGTGGGAGCGGACGCTGCCGGCGGTGGTCTTCGTGACGCACAGCGTGGAGGAGGCCCTGCTGCTGGGTCACCGCGTGGTGGTCATGGGCAAGGCCCGGGTGCTGGAGGAGGTCGTGGTCCCGGAGTCGCTGCGGGTGGATCTCGGCGTTCCACGTGAAACCATCCAGACCCGCCTGCGGGACCTGGCCGCGGAGCCGGAGTTCGTGGAGCTGCGTCACCGCGTGACCGAGTCGATCGCCAGTCTGGCGTCGTCCTGAGGTCGCCTTCCGCCCGGCAACCCTGAACTTTCGCACCCCCGGCGAGATTTCTGTGACGTCTGCAATGCCCTGACCTGCGGGTCTCAACAGGTGGGAACCCGGGTGGGTGCGAAAGTTCGGACGACCCGAAAACAGACCGCTTGGTCTAGGATATTTTCACGGCCTGACCTGGAGCGATATGAGAAAGTCTGACCCCGGCACTTGCGCCGGAGCAGACCGAGTGGTCTACTGTTCGACATGACCACGACACTCACTGCGGCACCAGGCAAGGCACCTCGCCAGGCACACGCCGCCAACGGGACCTCATCCGAGCCGACCCGACTTCCGCTGGCCGTTCTGGCCGCGGAGGTCCACGGCCGCATGATGTGCGTGGTCATCGACTCCTACTTCGATGAGAGTCTGGCCCCCGGTCTCGTGTCCGTCCGCGTCCCCACCGACGACCCCGCATGGCGGGAACTGCGCCACGCCCCGCGCCTCGGCATCTCCGTGCTGAACCCCCTGCAGACCATCGGCGTCGGCGCCGTCGACCACCTGCTCACCACCGACGACCATGGTGCCGGTGTCCTGGATGGCGCGTCTGTCCACCTCACCACCCGGCTCTACCAGGAGTTCGACGCGGGGGAGAACACTGTCCTGCTGCTCAACGTGCTGGGCAGGTTCACCGGGGAGATCGCCCCGGAGCAGCGCGAGTACCTCTACTCCGCGGCCTGAGCCGCCGCCTCGGCGGCCTCGATCTCCTCGTTGAACTCCCGCTTGCTGGCCTGCCACTCGTCCTCGACCATCCCCAACCGCCAGTAGCCGGAGATCGACACGTCCGACTTCGCCACGCCGTTCTCAACGAAGAGGAAACGGCGCAGGTCACGGATCATCTCGGCGACACCGTGGATGAACCACTGCGTCGGCTCCGAGGGGACCCCGGCGTCCACCACCTGGCGGACGAGTTCCGTGCCGTGCGTCGCCCCGTCGCGCTCCACCCAGTGCAGGGTGACCCCGGGGTGGGACGGGGCATCCAGGCGCGCTTCGGCGGAGGCGATCTCGACCCACGCCTCGCCCGTGGCGTCCTGCGGGAGGGCCTCGATCCCGGCGAAGATCGCGGGGGCGGCCGCCTCGTCACCGATGAAGACGACGTGCTGTGACTCGGGGTGCCACGCGCCGCCCGGGCCCATGAACCCGATCTGGTCGCCGGGCTGCGCGGCCGCCGCCCACGGCCCCGCAAGTCCCGTGTCCCCGTGCGCGACGAAGTCGATGTCGACGGTGCGTGCCTCGGTATCCCACGAGCGCAGTGTGTACGTGCGGGTCACGGGCCACTGCTCACGCGGCAGTTCCTCTCGGACCTGCGCGGGGTCGAAGGGCCAGGAGTAGGACGCCCCGGCCGGCGGGAACAACAGCTTGACGTAGTGGTCGGTCTCGGTCAGTGCGCCGAAGTCGAAGGCGTCCGACGTGACGGACGCCGTGACCCGCACCATGTCACGCGAAATCCATTCCGTGCCGGTCACGGTCTCCGAGTGGGCGGGTCGGGCGGGGCGGGATGATTTGGGCATGGGCAGGCTCTCCTATTTCGTTGGGGTCGGAGCCATCCTACGTATGTACGGGGATATAGGCCATGAAGTGGTAAGATAGCCGGGTCTACCACCTAGTCTTCTAGAAGGGATCGCGAGCGAAGTGAGCGACGACAACACCGGCGGCGGCGAGACGCTGTTCGACCGTATTACCCCCATTGACCTCAATGAGGAGATGCGGAACAGCTACATCGACTACGCCATGAGCGTCATCGTGGGACGTGCGCTGCCTGAGGTGAGGGACGGCATGAAGCCGGTCCACCGGCGCGTGCTGTACGCGATGTTCGACTCGGGCTACCGTCCCGACCGCAGCTACGTGAAGTCCGCCCGCCCGGTCGCGGACACCATGGGCCACTACCACCCCCACGGTGACAGCGCGATCTACGACACCCTGGTCCGCATGGCCCAGCCGTGGTCGATGCGCTACCCGCTGGTCGACGGGCAGGGGAACTTCGGTTCCCGCGGCAACGACGGCCCCGCCGCCATGCGTTACACCGAGTGCCGGCTGACCCCGCTCGCGCTCGAAATGGTCCGCGACATCCGCGAGAACACCGTGGATTTCTCCCCGAACTACGACGGGAAGAACCAGGAGCCGGACGTCCTGCCCGCGCGTGTGCCGAACCTGCTGATGAACGGTTCCAGCGGTATCGCCGTCGGCATGGCCACGAACATCCCCCCGCACAACCTCACCGAGCTGGCGGAGGCGGTCTACTGGCTGCTGGAGAACCCGGAGGAGGACGAGCAGACCGCGCTGGACGCCTGCATGGCGCGCGTCAAGGGGCCGGACTTCCCGACCCACGGCCTGATCGTCGGTGATTCCGGCATCAAGGACGCCTACACCACCGGCCGTGGGTCGATCCGCATGCGCGGCAAGACCGACATCGAGGAGGAGGGCAGCCGCCAGATCATCGTGATCACCGAGCTGCCGTACCAGGTCAACCCCGATAACCTGGTTACCTCGATCGCCGAGCAGGTCCGCGACGGCAAAATCGCCGGCATCTCCAAGATCGATGACGAGTCGTCCGACCGCGTAGGCATGCGCATCGTGGTCACCCTGAAGCGGGACGCCGTGCCGCGCGTGGTGCTGAACAACCTGTACAAGCACTCCCAGCTGCAGACCAGCTTCGGCGCGAACATGCTGTCCATCGTCGACGGCGTGCCGCGCACCCTGCGCCTGGACCAGATGCTGCGCTTCTACGTGAAGCACCAGATCGAGGTCATCGTGCGCCGCACGCAGTACCGTCTGGACGAGGCCGAGAAGCGCGCCCACATCCTGCGCGGCCTGGTCAAGGCACTGGACGCGCTGGACGAGGTCATCGCCCTGATCCGCCGCTCCCAGACCGTGGACATCGCCCGTGAGGGCCTGCGCGACCTGCTGGACATCGACGACATCCAGGCGGACGCCATCCTGGCGATGCAGCTGCGCCGGCTGGCCGCCCTGGAGCGCCAGAAGATCGTCGACGAACTCGCCGAGATCGAGAACACCATCGCCGACCTGGAGGACATCCTGGCGTCCCCCGAGCGCCAGCGCACCATCGTCCACGACGAGCTCGCCGAGATCGTCGAGAAGTTTGGCGACGACCGCCGCACCGAGATCGTCGGCGCCACCGGCGACGTGTCCGAGGAGGACCTGATCGCCCGGGAGAACGTGGTCGTCACGATCACCTCGACCGGCTACGCGAAGCGCACGAAGGTGGACTCCTACCGTTCGCAGCGCCGCGGCGGCAAGGGTGTGCGCGGGGCCGAACTGAAGCAGGACGACATCGTCCGGCACTTCTTCGTCTGCTCCACCCACGACATCATCATGTTCTTCACGAACTACGGCCGCGTGTACCGCCTCAAGGCCTACGAGCTGCCCGAGGCATCACGCACGGCCCGTGGCCAGCACGTGGCGAACCTGCTGGAGTTCCAGCCCGGTGAGCAGATCGCGCAGGTCATCCAGATCCAGTCCTTCGAGGACGCCCCCTACCTGGTGCTCGCCACCCAGCAGGGCCGGATCAAGAAGTCGCGTCTGACGGACTACGACACGGCCCGCTCCGGCGGCCTGATCGCCATCAACCTCAACGAGGGCGACAAGCTCATTGGCGCCCGCCTGTGCACCGGCGAGGATGACCTGCTGCTGGTCTCCGAGGAGGGCCAGGCGCTGCGGTTCACCGCGGACGACGACACCCTGCGTCCCATGGGCCGCGCGACGGCCGGTGTGAAGGGCATGCGCTTCAAGGGCGATGACCAGCTGCTGGCACTGACCGTGGCGGACGACAACTCCTGCCTGCTGGTCGCCACGTCCGGCGGCTACGGCAAGCGCACCCCGGTCGAGGAGTACCCGGTGAAGGGCCGCGGCACCCTGGGCGTGATGACGTTCAAGTACGACCCGAAGCGCGGCAAACTGATCGGTGCCGTCACCGTGGGCACCGATGAGGAGGTCTTCGCGATCACCTCGGCCGGCGGCGTGATCCGTACCCCGGTCAAGCAGATCCGTAACTCCTCGCGCGCCACGATGGGCGTGCGGCTGGTGGACCTGGCCAAGGGCGTGGAACTGCTCGCCATCGACCGCAATGTCGAGGACGAGGGCGAAGAGGCGGTCAACCAGACGGCGGAACAGCAGTCATGAGTTCACCCCGGTCCGTGACGGGTACCGTCACCGCGGTCTCCCCGTGGAGTGCACTGAAGGTCGGTGCGATACTGAGCTTCTGCCTGTGGGTGGCCTGGATGGTCGCCGCTGCGCTGATCTACATTCTGCTGGGTGTCGGTGGGATCTGGGACCGGATGAATGACCTGCTCGCGGACCTGATCGGTGCGGACCGGATCTCGTCGGGGATGTTCTTCGGCGTGGCCGCCGGGATCGGACTGCTGGAGTTCATCGTGGTCACGCTGCTGTCCCCGGTGGTGGCGGTGCTGTACAACGCCGCGGCCGGGTTGGTCGGTGGACTGCGCGTGACCGTGGACGGCGACGGGTCGGCGGACGTCCCCGCGGAGGTTCCCACGGACCCCGAGAAGGCGGCTCCGGTGGCGTCGGGATCGGTGGCTGACACCGCGGGTGAATCGGCGCCGGAATCGACGCCTGGATCGGCACCTGCTGGCACCCCCGAAAACCCATCGTGACCTCGTGGTTTGTGTGTCCCGCGGTCTCTGGGTAGAGTTCACTTCTGTTCGACGGGCCTATAGCTCAGGCGGTTAGAGCGCTTCGCTGATAACGAAGAGGTCGGAGGTTCAAGTCCTCCTAGGCCCACTAGTAAGACCCCCCTCGGGGCTGTAGCTCAATTGGTAGAGCATCTGCTTTGCAAGCAGAAGGTCAGGGGTTCGATTCCCCTCAGCTCCACAAGAGATACACCAGGTAGAAGGGCACTTTCCGGTACACGGGAGGTGCCCTTTCCTCATGTCTGGTGGCCGGGGG
>NZ_JBQEDF010000010.1:0-79756 GCF_052107835.1 Corynebacterium sp. | reverse complement strand
CCATGGTGGCCTCCTGAACTGGTCAGGGGTGTTGCAACGACCACTAGAACCCAAGGCACCACGTCGATCCCACAAAACCCCTGGTCAGGATTTCTGTGCTCCGTCGCCGGGTGCGAAAGTTACCGTACCGGACCACCAGGGAGGCGGCCCTGGCACGCGGTCCGGGCCGTCACCCCGGGGAGGGTCCCCTAGAGACACATCCCGCCGCTCGTGCCACGGGCGCAGACCAGGGTGCGGTCGACCTGACCGACCCCGAAGCTGCCGTTGTTCTCGTCGACGGTGATGAATAGCCGCTCGCCGGCCTGGGCGTCGTCCGGCATGCCCGTGACGTCCACCCGGTAGAAGGGTTCACCGAAGTCCTGCGGTGTGCTGATCAGCGTCCAGTGCGCGGGCTCCATCCCCGCGGACTGGGACGCGACAGCCTCGACGACACCCATCGGATCCCCGGACGGCGGGACGCCCTCGTACTCACCGGTCACGTTGGCGTTCTCCCCGAAGTGGAAGAGGTGGTCGCTGAGTACCCAGCCGGTCTTGCCGTCGACGTGGATCTCCGCCCAGTAGCCCTCGTCCTCCTGGCCCGGGTTGTTCCACTCGCGTCCGGCGAGGGTGACTGCGCCGAGCCGGTCGATCTCCCCGATCTGCATGCCGTCACCGGCGGGCACGGTACGGACGGGCAGGGGCCCGCTCTCCGGGGCGAGTCCGGCGACACCGACCTCCTGCCCGGGTGTGGAGAAGTAGGTCTCCACCTGTTCGCCCGGAGGCGCGAGTTCACCGTCACCGTCCGGGTCGGGTTCATCGGGCCCCGGACCGTTCACCACGTCCTCGGGCGGGACGGCAGGATCCGCGGCGTCCGGCGCGTCCTGCGCGTCCTGGACATCCTCGGCATTCGTCCCGTTCTGGACCACGGTCTCACTGTCAGCCACGTCCCCGTCTCCCCCCGCACACGCCCCAAGCAGCAGTACTGCGCTGGCCCCAATGGCGAGGACTTCCGAACCTCGTCTGCGGGTCACCATGTCAGAAACACCTCAATCATTGTGGTTGCTCGCAATGTGATTGGTTGCACATCTGGTTACGCCATCGAAAGTTCGTCCGGCTTCGTTATCGCCGCCGCTGCGCGCAGCAACCGCCACGAACTCCTCACGGGCCAGCTCCCCGGCAAAGAAGCTTGCTTGCCGCCGGATAATGGAGCATCATAATGAGCATCATATGATTCGATACGGGATGAGACAATCATGCGAACCACAGTGACCATCGATGACGAACTCATGGACAAGGCGGCCGCCCTTTCCGGGACAACCGAGCGGTCCGCACTGCTCCGCAAAGGTCTCGAGACCTACGTCGAAATTGAGAGCGCCCGCCGTCTCGCCGCCCTCGGCGGTACCGACCCCCAGGCAACCTCAGCTCCCCGGCGAAGGGGAGGCGCCGGGTGATCCTCGTGGACACGTCGGTATGGATCGACCATCTCCACCGGGGCGATCCCCACCTTGTCGAGTGTCTCGACAATGGACTGGTCCTGAGCCACCCAGGTGTAATCGAGGAACTCGCCCTGGGGTCAATGAAGAACCGTGGCTCTGTTCTGGGGCTCCTCAGCTCCCTACGTTTCGCTCCGCAACTCACTCACGGCGAAGTGCTGACCCTCGTGGACAACCATCGACTCCGGGGCCGTGGGCTCAGTGCCATCGACGTCCATCTGCTCGGCTCAGCGCTGGTTGTGGGCGCATCGCTGTGGACCAGGGACAAGCGCCTCACAACGGCTGCTACCGATCTCGGGGTAGCACCCCCGAACCCGCCTGCGTAGCAACCGCCACGAACTCCTCACGGGCCAGCTCCCCGGCCCCGGCGGGGACGCAACCCAGCAGCGGTACCCCGGTCACACGCGGCAACTCGTCAATGTTCAGTCTCGTCGCGAGATCCATGTCGCCCTCCGCGGGACGACTGCCACCGACCAGCCCCAGCACCCGGACCCCCTCGCACAGGGCGTGCCTCACCGTCAGTTCCGCGGCGTTCAGGGAACCGAGCCCCAGTGTGGTCACCACGATCACCGGCGCGCCGAGACGCAGCGCGAGGTCACACAGCGTCCAGTTCTCGCCCATGCGCACCAGGATCCCCCCGGCGCCCTCGACCAGCAGCACGCGCTCCGGGTCTTCCGCGTCCAACTGCCACAACCACTCCGCCACCTCGTCCAACTGCGCCGGGGGCATCCCCGCCCGGCGTGCCGAGAGGTCCGGCGCCAGCGGCTCGGGGTAGCGGTGGAACCCGTGGAGTTCCGTCACCCCGCTGAGGTGCCCCACCGTCGCCAGGTCCCCCGAGTCCCCGACCTCCCCGGTCTGCACCGGCTTCGCCACGGCCACCCGTCGTCCGCGCCCCTGCAGGTTGGCGGCGATCGCGGCGGTGGTGACGGTCTTGCCGACGTCCGTTCCGGTTCCCGTGACCAGCAGAATCATCGTGGCACCGCCGTCCAGACTGCTGCCCGAACGCCGCGGCAGATCGCCGCGACCTCGTCAGAGGTGCAGGTGAAAGGTGGCATGCAGTAGACCAGTCTCCCGAAGGGCCGCAGCCACACCCCCTGGTCGATGGCCGCGTCCGTCGCCGCCGTCATCCCGGCGTCGTCGAGTGGCTGTTCCAGCTCGACGACACCGATGGCGCCCAGGACGCGGACGTCCGCCACACCCGGGACGTCCCGCAGCGGTGCCAGCCCGGCGTCGAGTTCGCCTTCAATGCGGGGCACGGTCCCACGCCAGTAGCCGGACGCGACGAGGTCGAGCGATGCGCCCGCCACCGCACAGGCCAGGGGGTTGGCCATGAACGTCGGTCCGTGCATCAGCGCGCCGCCGCCCGCGGGTGAACTGACGGCATCGGCCACCCCGTCCGTGGCGAGCGTGGCGGCCAGGGTCATCACCCCGCCGGTCAGCGCCTTGCCCACGCACAGGATATCGGGGGTGACACCTGCCCCGGACGTGGCGAAGACCTCGCCGGTGCGTCCGAACCCGGTGGCGATCTCATCGGCGATGAGCAGGACGCCGTGCCGGTCGCAGATCTCCCGTACACCGGTGAGCAGCGCGGCGTCGTGGAAACGCATGCCGCCGGCGCCCTGGACCACCGGTTCGATGATGACGGCGGCGACGGTGCCGTCGATGTGGTCGCCGAAGGCGCGCAGGTACGCGTCCTGTTCTGCCGCACTGCTTCCCCGCACGGGCGGCGCAGGGGCGAAGACCTGTTCCGTCAGCGTCCCCTCCCACAGCGAGTGCATCCCGCCGGAGGGGTCGCACACGGACATCGCGCCGAAGGTGTCCCCGTGGTACCCGGAACGCCAGGTCAGCAGCCTGGTGCGTTCGGGGTGGCCGAGCCCTTTCTGCGCCTGCAACGCCATCTTGACGGCCACCTCGACCGCCACGGACCCGGAGTCGGAGTAGAAGACCTTGGTGAGCGCGTCGTCGGTGAGGTCGAGGAGCTTCCCGGTGAGTTCCACCGCCGGGTCGTGGGTCAGGCCACCGAACATGACGTGGGGCAGGACGTCCAGCTGGCGGTGCGCGGCAGCGATGATGCCGGGGTGGCGGTGACCGTGCGCGGCGGCCCACCAGGAACTCATGCCGTCGATGAGCTGCCCGTCCCCGACAGTGAGGTACACCCCTTCCGCCGCGGTGACACGGAGGTTCTCCCGTGGCCCGGGGACGGCGGAGTAGGGGTGCCAGATGTGGTGGGCATCGACGGTGGCGGCTGTCATGCTCCTATCGTCGCCGAAACTTGAACTGTGTTCAAGTCACACGCCCGAACGACACCCGAACACTGTCTGTTACCCCGTTACATCCGTATGACACTCCGGCCCACCGTCATTTGACGTGACCATATTCCGGATGAAACCACTCCGACACCGGCGGGCGCGAGCATGGTCGGTGTCAGCAACCACACCACCGCAAAGGAACCGGACATGTCCGACCCCGTCGCAGACCAGATCGCCGCCAACATCGACACCTCGCTCAACGAGATCCAGCACCCCGCGAAGGAGACCGGCGACAGCCTCTACGGCTCCACCAAGATCTTCCCGGAGCTCTCCGCGGAGAACGGTGAATCCTACCTGACCCTGGTCCATGGTATCCCGCACGAGTCGTCCGTGACGCTCGTCGCGATCCTCCAGGCCACCCGCGCCCTGCGCAAGGGCTTCGAATCCGTCATCTACCTCTACGGACCCGGCACCCTGGCCGCCTCCGCGAACCGCGGCTTCCCCACCATCGGCACCGAGGGCTTCCCCGGGGAGACCTCCGTGAACGGCGCCCTGGAGACCTTCCTCAAGGAGGGCGGCACCGTCTTCGCCTGCCGCTTCGGCCTCGGACTCCACGGCATCCGCGAGGAGGACCTCATCGCCGGGATCGTCCCCGCCCACCCACTCGACGTCCAGGACGCGCTGGTCTACTACGCCGGCAAGGGCGCCATCATCAACTCCACCTACAACCTCTAGGAGGCCCACGATGCCGATCAAGGTCGCCTCGGTCGCCGCGAACTTCACCCGTGACCTGGAACAGAACTTCACCCTCATCGGGGACATCCTCGACGAGGCCCGGGATGCCGGCTGCGACCTGGTGGTCTTCCCCGAGGCCTCGGTCGGCGGGTACCTGTCGTCGCTGGGCAACCACGGCGACACCCTGAAGGACACGAACCGTTCCATGCCCCCGGCCATCACCCTCGACGGCCCGGAGATCGCCCGCCTTCAGGAGTTGGCGGGCGACACGGTCGTGGCCATCGGCTTCTGCGAGTTCGGGACGGACGCCGACGGCGGGGAAACGCGGTACAACGCCGCGGTCTGCCTGGACGGCTCCACCGTGTACGGCTCGTACCGCAAGGTCCACCAGCCCCTCGGTGAGAACATGTCCTACTCCGCCGGCGACGGGTACCACGCCTTCGACACCCCGGTGGGACGCATCGGACTGCAGATCTGCTACGACAAGGCCTTCCCCGAGGCCGCCCGGATGCTCGCCCTCGACGGCGCCGAGATCATCATCAGCCTCTCCGCGTGGCCGGCGGCCCGCACCGCCACGGCCGAGAACCTGCAGGAGGACCGCTGGACGTACCGGCACAACCAGTTCGACATCGCCCGGGCCCTGGACAACCAGGTGTTCTGGGTCGCCTCGAACCAGGCGGGCACGTTCGGCTCACTGCGCTACGTCGGCAACGCCAAGATCGTCGATCCCGGCGGGAACATCCTGGCCAACACCTACCTCGACGCCGGCCTGGCCATCGCCGACATCGACCCGGACGGGACCTTCCGCACGATGCGCGCCGGAATGTTCCACCTGCGGGACCGGCGTCCGGACATCTACGGCCCGGTGGCGGAGGAAGGCACCGAGAACGTCAACGGGTGGAGGCAGCTCTCCCATGCCTGAGATGTCCTTCACCGTCCGCTGGCCGGACGGCACACAACGCAGCTACTACTCCCCCAGCCTCGTCGTCCACGATCACCTGACCACCGGCGCCGACTACACGGTCGACGACTTCGTGCAACGGAGCACCACCGCCATGACCCGGGCCAGCGACCGGGTCCGCGCGAAGTTCGGTGTCGCCTGCACCTCGGCCGCGGAGACCACGGCCCGGATCCACGCGGACGCCGGACGCTGGCCCGGTGGCGGGGACGCCGTCCGGGTCACTGCACTGGAACCCCCGCTGCCCAGTTGAACCACGGAAAGGCCGAACCATGAAGAACACCGAGATCCACGACGGCGACCACACCGGCACCGCCATCGTCGGTGGCGGGCAGGCGGGGCTCTCCGTCAGCCATGAACTCCTCGCCGCCGGCGAGGACCACGTTGTCCTCGAGAAGGACACGGTCGTGCACCAGTGGCGCGACGCCCGCTGGGACAATTTCACCCTCGTCACCCCGAACTGGCACTGCCGCCTGCCGGGCTACGCCTACGAGGGCCCGCTGCCGGACGGCTTCATGGGCCGCGACGAGGTCTACGGATGGGTTCGCGGCTACGCGGACTCCTTCGACTTCCCCGTGGCGGAGGGGGTCGCGGTCACCCTGGTCACGCGGGACGCGCCGGACGGACCGTTCCACCTCACCACCAGTGCAGGCACCATCACCGCCGACCGCGTCGTCTCCGCGACCGGCGGATACCACACCCCGTCCTACCCCTCCTGGGCGTCCGACCTGCCGGACCGTATCACCCAGATCCACTCCCACGACTACCGCAACCCGGACCAGCTGCCCGACGGCGGCGTCCTGGTCGTCGGTACCGGGCAGTCCGGCACCCAGATCGCCGAGGACCTGTTCATCGCCGGACGCACCGTCCACCTCGCACTCGGCCACGCCCCCCGGGTGGCCCGCTTCTACCGCGGCATGGACTGCATGACCTGGCTGGCCAGGATGGGCATCTACGACATCCCCGCGGAAACCAGGGGACTGTCCAAGCGCGAGTCCACCAACCACTACGTCACCGGACGCGACGGTGGCCGCGACATCGACCTGCGCGCCTTCGCCCTGCGTGGCATGGGCCTGCACGGCCGGGCGCTCGGTGTGCAGGACGGGTCCATCGTCTTCGACGACACCGTCGCCGAGAAGCTCGACCACGCCGACTCCGTCGCCGAGTCCATCAAGAACGACATCGACGCCTTCATCGAACGCGAGGGCATCGACGCCCCCGTCGAGCGCCGTTACGAACCAGTGTGGACACCGGAGAGCGATCCCGGTCCCCTGCCGCTCGACGGGATAGGCACCGTCATCTGGTCCAACGGCTTCCGCTCGGACTGGAGCTGGCTCGGCGACCTGCCCGTCCTCGACGCCCACGGCCACCCCGCCCACGACCGTGGGGAGACGGCGGTCCCCGGCTTCTTCTTCATCGGCCTGCCCTGGCTGCACACCTGGGGGTCCGGCCGCTTCCTCGGGGTCGCCGAGGACGCCCGGCACATCGTCTCCCGGATGGGTGTCCCCGCATGGTCCTGACCGTATCCACCGCCGCCGCCCATTTCGGACGGGACACCGGCCGTGCCCTGCGCAAGATCGAAGGCATGATCCGGCACGCCCACACGTCCGGGGCCGGACTCCTGGTCCTGCCGAGTGCGGCGATCGGTGGATACATCGGCGACCTGAGGGACCCCAGCGGCCCCGACGCCGACCTGCCCCCGGCGGTCGACCTCGACGGCCCCGAGATTGCCGCGGTCACGGCCGCGGCGGGAGACCTCGTGGTCTGCCTCGGCGTCACCGAACGCGGTCCGGACGGGGCCCGCTACAACACGGCGGTCTGCCTCGACGGCGGCGGGATCCTGGGCACGCACCGCAAAGTGCACCTGCCGCTGAACGAGTCGCGGGTCTACACCGCCGGAACGGACTTCCGCCCCTTCGAGACACCGGTCGGACGCATCGGGTTGATGACCGACTTCGACAAGACCTTCCCCGAGGCCGCCCGCACCCTCGCCCTCGACGGGGCGAAGCTCATCGCCTGTCTCTCGGCCTGGCCCGCCAGCGTCACCCGGCGCGCCGACCGGCTCGCCAATGACCGGCAGGCGCACCTGTTCGACCTCTACGACTGTGCCCGGGCCGCGGAGAACCAGGCCTACGTCGTCTCATCGAACCAGACCGGTGCGTTCGAGGGCCTGCGGTTCCTCGGCCAGGCGAAGATCGTCGACCCGGCCGGGGAGATCCTGGGCAAGACCTGGTCGAAGAGTGGCGTGGTGACCCTGGGCATCGACATCGACGCCGGCGTCTACACCGCCCGCAGGCAGATGAACCACCTGCGGCAGCGCAGTACCCGGGCGTACCGGCTGGCACCGGAAGGGGGCTGAGACCATGCACATCGCGCAGTTGACCTACTCGACCAAACCCCGCGGCGGGGTGGTGCACACCCTGGCGCTCGCCGAGGAACTCGCGGCCCGCGGCCACCGTGTGGAGGTGTGGACGCTGGCCCGCGGCGGGGACGAGACGTTCTTCCGTCCGGTCTCCCCGGACGTCGAGGTCCACGCCGTGGAGTTCCCCGATGTGGAGGACGAGAGCGTCGGTGAGCGAATTGAGCGGTCGATCACGACGATGGCCTCCGCGTTCGATTCCTCCGCGGACATCGTCCACGCCCAGGACTGCATCTCCGCCAATGCGGTGATGGACACCGGACGGCCCTGCATCCGTACCATCCACCATCTCGACGATTTCACCACGCCGCGGCTGGTGGAGTGCCACGACCGCGCGGTCCGTGAGCCGGCCGCACTGTTGTGTGTGTCGGACGCGGTGGCGTCCCAGGTCCGCGAGAGGTACGGGTCCACCCCGGAGGTGATCCCCAACGGTGTGGACGCCGCCCGGTTCGCCCGGGCCGCCGGGCCGGAGGGTGCGGCCGGCCGGATGCGGTTCCGCGAACGGCTCGGAGACTACGTCCTGGCCCTGGGCGGGATTGAGCCGCGTAAGGGGTCCATCGACCTGCTGGAGGGGTTCGCCAACCTCCGGGATTCGCGTCCCCGCCTGTGCGACGGGGTCTCCCTGGTCTTCGGCGGTGGCGAGACCCTCTTCGACTACCGGCCCTACCGCACCGACTTCGACCGGCGGGCCCGGGAGCTGGACATCGAGCCGGTCATCCTCGGGACACTCGCCGACGATGAGGTCCCGGCCCTGGTCGCCACGGCCCGGGCCCTGGGGTTCGTCTCCCTCAACGAGGGCTTCGGGTTGGCGGCGATGGAAGCGCTCGCTGCGGGTGTCCCGGTCGTGGCCAGGGATATCCCGGTGGTCCATGACGTCTTCGGGGACGCGGTCACCTACGCCTCGGACCCGGTCGGTATCGGCCACCGTCTGGGCAGGGTGCTCGCCGAGGGTCCGCGTGCCGAACGGCAGGCCCTGGGACGCCAACTCGCCAAGGCCCACACCTGGTCGGCCGCGGCAGAACTCCACGAGCGGTTCTACGAACGGACGGCAGCATGCGCCAGTCCATAGCCTCCATCATCCTCGACGCCGGGAGGGATTCCCCCGACTCCGCCGCCGTCATCGACCACACCGGGACCCTGACCAGGGAGGACCTGGCACACCGTGCGCTCCGCCTGGCACACTCCCTGCGGAGTTCCGGGGTCCGCCCCGACGACACCGTCACCGTCTCCTTCCCCCACCGCCGGGACCGCGAGACCGTGATCGCCTGCTGCGCGGTGTGGATCGCCGGCGGACGGCCACTGCCCCTGGACCCTGATCTTCCCGGTGAGCAGCGCCGCGCCCTTCTGGACCTCGTGTCGCCGGCGGCCGCCCTCGGGCCCGATCCCGTCGACCCGTCCGGGCCCGGCACTTCTCCGGAGACGCTGCCGGATGCCGCCGCGTCCTCCTGGAAGGCCGTGGCGACCTCCGGGTCGACGGGCCGTCCCAAGGTCGTCGCCGCGTCCGCACCCGCGCTGATGGACCCGGACGAGCCTGTCGCGTCCTTCCTGCCCACCGGTGGCGTGCAGCTCGTCAGCGCCCCCCTGTTCCGCTCCGCGCCCTTCACCTACGCCTTCCGGGGGCTGTTCACCGGCCATACGCTGGTGATCCAGGACGGGGACTCCCCCGAGGAGTGGCTGGATTCGATGGCCCGGCACCGCATCACGTGGACCATGACCTCCCCGGCGTTCCTCCACCGGCTGACGGGGTTGCCGCGGGACGTGCGGGATGCCGCGGACCTCTCCCGCCTGGACACCCTGGTGCACATCGGCGCACCATGTCCCCCTGCCCTGAAACGCGAGGTCATCGGTTGGCTCGGGCCCGACCGTGTGGTCGAGGTCTACGCCGGATCGGAGTCCAACGGGCTCAGCGTCATCGACGGCCACGACTGGCTCGGGCATCCGGGGAGTGTGGGCACAGGCTCCGGTGGAACACGGTTCGCCGTGCGGTCCCCCGACGGGCGTGACCTGCCCACCGGTGAGACCGGCGTGGTGTGGATGCACCGTGGGGAGAAGGCGTCCTACCGCTACATCGGGGCGTCCACCCGGCGCGATCCCGACGGGTGGGACACCCTCGGCGACCTGGGGTACCTCGACGCCGACGGCTACCTGTACCTCGTCGACCGGGAGGCCGACATGGTCGTCCGCGACGGCGCATCCGTCTACCCCGCGCAGGTGGAGGCCAGGGCACTGCAGCATCCCGGCGTGCAGGACGCCGTGGCCTTCGGCTTCCCGGAGCCGCACGGCCCCCGTCTCGGTGTCGTCGTGCAGACCGGGGCCGACCCACCGGAGATATCCGGCGCCGACCGGACCTGGGCCGTCGACCGCCCACTGCGCGACGCCGCCGGGAAAACCTCCCGCCGGCGATGGGCAGCCACACTGACCACACCGACCACACCACTGAACCCTCAGGAGACGTCATGACAACCACGGACACCTCACCTGACACCTCCCCCGTGACCAACCGCGTGCGACTCGCCCTGCTGGGCGTCCGCAGCGACGCGCCGGTGACCCGCAGCGGCGGCGCCGGCCCCAGCGACGACGGCCACTTCCTTCTCAACGGACTGGGTGCCGCCATCCCCCGCAACCCCGACAGCCCGTTCGTGCTCGACGGCACCGGGCGCATCTCCGCCGACGGCGCGGACCTCGGATTCGATGTGGAGCCCGTCGCCCGCCCCCGCTTCTACGACCTCAGCACCGCCGACGGTGTGGCCTACGAGAAGATCGCCAAACTCCACGGCAAGGACGTCCTGGCCACCACCGTCGTCCAGACCTGCATGCGCTACGACGAGAGCGAACGATGCCGGTTCTGCGCCATCGAGGAATCCCTGAACCGCGGCACCACCGTGGCGGTGAAGACTCCCGCCATGCTCGCCGAGGTCGCCGAAGCAGCCCACCGGCTCGACGGTGTCAGCCAGATGGTGATGACGACCGGCACCTCCCGGGGCCGGGACCGGGGTGCGCGTCACCTGGCGCGCTGCGTGCGGGCGATCAAGGACGCGGTCCCCGACCTGCAGATCCAGGTGCAGTGCGAGCCACCGGCGGAGTTGTCGACCATCACCGACCTGCACGACGCCGGTGCGGGATCCATCGGCATCCACGTCGAGTCCATGGACGACGGGGTGCGTCGCCGCTGGACGCCCGGCAAGTCGCGGGTGCCGCTGGACGAGTACCGGGCCGCCTGGCGTGAGGCGGTACGGGTCTTCGGGTGGAACCAGGTGTCCACCTACCTCATCCTCGGGCTCGGGGAAAAGGACGACGAGGTTGTCGCGGCCGCCGGTGAACTCATCGACATGGGGGTCTACCCGTTCGTGGTGCCGTTCCGGCCGCTCGCCGGCACCCTGGCCACCGACGTCGACCGGGTTCCCGCCCCGGACGCCGACCGGGTCGCCGAGGTCACCCGCCGGGTCGCCGACCGGTTGCGGGCGGCGGGCATGCGCGGTGAGGACCAGCGGGCCGGCTGTGCCGCCTGTGGTGCGTGCAGTGCCCTGAACAGTGCGGGGGCCTGCAGTGCTTGACATTCCGTTGCTGACCGGAGCGGCACCGCAGACTCCACCGCGCACGTGGCGGATTGTGCGGCCGGATGCCGCCGAACTGATGGCCTACCGGCGTATGCGCCACGAGGTGTTCGTGGAGCACCAGGGCATCTTCGATTCCACGGACCTCGACTGGGCCGACGAGGACGCCCGCACCGTGGTGCTGGTCGCCGTCACAGGCGACGGATCCGTGCTCGGCGGCGTGCGACTGACCCCGCACGACGACGGACCGGACATCGGCTGGTGGAAAGGCGACCGTCTGGTGGTCCGCCCCGACGCCCAGCATGTCCGGGGCATCGGCACAGCCCTTGTCCGCCGGGCGTGCACCACAGCTGAACAGCTCGGTGTCCTGCGCTTCGACGCCACGGTGCAGGCAGCCAACGAGGACATGTTCACACAGCTGGGCTGGGAGACCACCGGCCATGGACTGTTCTTCGGGGTTCCCCACGTGTCCATGCGATGGCCTCTGCACCGGGTCCGTGACCTTCTGGCGGCAACCAAGCAGCCATTGGGGCAGCTGCTGTCGGTGTTCTCCGTATTGTCAGGAGGCCCGGACGGATCTGCGTCACTCGGTGGCGCGGGGTTCGTCGGTGACGACGGCGCGCCCGTCCCCGGCAGTGATCTCGTCGCCGCCTGCGACGCGATCCTCCCGGCCATGGTCGACGCTGATCCCCGCTGGGCCGGGTGGTGCTCGGTGCTGGTGAACCTCAACGACCTTTCCGCGATGGGGGCTGAGCCGGTGGGGCTGCTGGACTCTGTGGCCGGGTACGACGGTGTGGACGTGGGCCGGGTACTCCAGGGGATGGCGGACGCCGCAGCCGCCTGGGGTGTCCCGGTTCTCGGTGGTCACACCCAGACAGGCGCGGCGCCGTCCCTGTCGGTGACGGCCCTGGGACGCACCGACCGGCCCGTCCCCGGCGGGGGTGGATCCATCGGCGATGACCTGAGCCTGACCGTTGACCTGGCAGGGCGCTGGCGTCCCGGATTCGAGGGACGGCAATGGGACTCCACGTCCTTCCGTACCGGGGAGGAACTGCGGCACCTCGGGGGTCTTGTCGCGGATGCCCGACCGTCCGCGGCGAAGGACGTGAGCATGGCGGGCATCGTGGGAACCTCCGGCATGCTCGCCGAAGCGTCCGGCACCGGCGTGACCCTGGATGTCTCCGCGATCCCGCGGCCGGACGGGACCACCGCCGGCGACTGGATGACCTGTTTCCCCGGCTTCGGCATGCTCACCGCCGATGCGCCGGGGACGGGTCGGATGGGCTCCCCATTGGCGGAGACTGCAGTGATCGGCCGTCTGACCCGGGAACCCGGGGTGCGTTTCCGTTGGCCCGATGGGGAGGAGACCGAGATCGCAACCACAGTCACCGGCCTCGGCAAAGTCACCGCAGTCCGTGCCGGCGAACACGGGTGACCAGAACTCTCCCCGGGGAACGGCGGTGAGGGCCTCCTTGCGCCACCCCCGGTTTAGTCGCAGGTCGTGTAGGGGTGCCATCGCAAATGGTCGGGTGTGCATGACAAATGGTCGGTTTCAGCCAGTGAACCGACAATTTGCGATGCACACCAGACAAGTTGTCATGCACACTCCGGCGATCACGCCATCACGGTGGAGTTTCGGCGCAGCAGAGCAATGCGGCAAACAGGACGGATCGCGCGGAGGCACCGAAGAGGCTGTGAGTCTCAATCCAGGTCCAGGCCAATGTCCAGGGCCGTGACCGAGTGGGTGAGCGCACCGACCGCCAGTGAATCCACCCCTGCGGCGGCGTACCCACCAGCCACCTCCAGGCTCAGTCCGCCCGAGGACTCCAGCAGGACACCAGGCGCGATCCCGTCACGTAGACGCACCGCCTCCTCCGTGTCCTCGACCGTGAAGTTGTCCAGGAGAACCTGGTGCGGTGGGGTGTCCAGCCCCAGCACCCCACGCAACTGTCCCAGGTCATCGACCTCGACCTCGCACCACAGATCCGGGTTCCGGGCACGCACAGCGCAGTACGCTGACACCACACCTCCCCCGGCGACACCATGGTTGTCCTTCACCATCGCCTGGTCGGAGAGGTTGTAGCGGTGCGGGGAGCCACCGCCGTGCACCACCGCCCGCTTCTGGAGCAGGCGCAATCCGGGAAGGGTCTTGCGGGAATCACGCACGACCACGCCCGTCCCCACAGCAGACACCCACCGCGCCGTGTGCGTCGCCACGCCGGAGGCATGCGACAGCACATTGAGCACCGTGCGCTCCAGCTGCAGCATCGCGCGGACCGGCCCGGTCAGCACACCGACCACCGAGCCCGGCGCGGCACGTGCCCCGTTGGTCACCGGGTCCTCCAGGTCAACGTGGCCACCGAGGACCTCCAGGTAGGGCGGCTCACCAGCTGCAGCGAGAACTGCGGCGACGGCGTCCACCCCGGAGACCACCCCGTCCTGCCGCGCCACGAGCAGTCCCCGACCATGGAGGTCGGCGGGCACCGTCGCCAGCGTGGTGGCGTCCCCGGAGGCGATGTCCTCGGTCAACGCCACCCGTGCCAGTGCAGAGAACACTCCCGGATCGGCTCCCAGGTCACCCAGGTCGGTCACGGGCAGGGAAGGACGACTCACTCCCCGCCTCCCGGTGTCCCGACGGAGATCATCCGCTCCACGGCCAGGCGCGCCTGGGCAGCCACGTCCGGCGCCACGTCCACCTCGTCCGCGCCCAGCGCCAGGCAGCGCAGCAGCGCCGCCGGGGTGATCATCTTCATGTAGGGACACGATGCACGCTCGTTGACCGGGGCGAAGTCCACGTCCGGCGCGACGCCCTTGAGCTGGTGCAGCATGCCGATCTCCGTGGCGACAAGGACCTTGCCGCGTCCCGCGTCCGCCGCGGTCTTCGCCGAGGTCAGCATCTCGCCGGTCGAGAGCATGTGCACCCTGCCCGGGTCGATCACACCCTCGCCCGCCAGGTAGATCGCCGAGTTCGCGCACCCGCACTCCGGGTGGATGAACAGGTCCGCGTCCGGGCTCTCCTCGGCCCGGCGGGCGAGCTCCGGCCCGGAGATCCCGGCGTGGACGTGGCATTCCCCCGCCCACACGTGGATGTTGTCCCGCCCGGTCCGGCGCCGCACGTGCGCACCCAGGAACTGGTCGGGGCCGAAGAGGATCTCCCTGTCCTCCGGCAGGCCGGCGACCACGTCCACCGCGTTGGAGCTGGTGCAGCACACATCGGTCAGCCCTTTCACCGCGGCGGTGGTGTTGATGTAGCTTACCACCAGCGCATCCGGGTGTTCGGCCTTCCACTCCGCCAGTTCCCCGGCGCTCAGTGAGTCCGCCAGCGAGCAGCCCGCCGCCTCGTCCGGGATCAGGACGGTCTTCTCCGGCGACAGGATCTTCGCCGTCTCCGCCATGAAGTGCACCCCGCAGAACACGATCACGTCCGCGTCTGTCTCCGAGGCGATCCGCGACAGTGCCAGGGAGTCACCCGTGTGGTCGGCGATGTCCTGGATCTCGGGCAGTTCGTAGTTGTGGGCGAGGATCACGGCATTGCGCGCCTTCTTCAGCCGGTGGATCTCGGCCGCCCAGGCACCGTCGCCGGCAACCCCTTCCCACCGTCCGATGTCGCCCTCCGGCCCGGCGTGTCCCGGTGCCCGGAAAACCCCCTCCAACAAGGGGCTTCCGAATTGTTCAACAGTCGTCGCAGTCATGACGCACGATGATATCGGAAACCACCACGCGCGGGACCGGTTCACGAACTATCGTGAGCAGAGTGAGCACTCCACGACCAGCCGTGCGCGAGGCTGTAGCGCACCTCGACGCCCCATTCTCCGTCCTTGACCTGGACAGTGCGGTGGCCAACGCCGCCGACATGGTCCGGCGCGCCAACGGGACGCCCATCCGGCTCGCCACGAAGTCGGTGCGCATCCGCCGCCTGATCGAGCGGCTGCTCACCGTGGACGGCATCCAGGGCCTCCTGTCGTACTCCCTCGGTGAGGCACTCTGGCTGGTCGACGAGGGCCTGTGCGAGGACGGCACGGACATCCTCGTGGCCTACCCCAGCACCAACAAACAGGATCTCCACCTGCTGACCTGCGAGGAGAAGAACCTGCGGTCGATCACCGTGATGGTGGACTCCGTGGAGCACCTCGACTACATCGACTCGGTCGCCCCGCCCGCCGAACGCGGTGTGATCCGGGTGTGCATCGACGTCGACGCGTCCCTCTCCTTCGGCCCGGTGCACCTCGGGGCCCGGCGATCCCCGGTGCACACCGTGGAGCAGGCCCGGGCCCTGGCCGAGGCGGTCAGTGACCGCGACGGCTTCCAGCTGGTCGGGATCATGGCCTACGAGGGCCAGATCGCCGGCACCACGGACACCTCCCCCGCGGTCGCCGCCGTCAAGCGGATATCCGCGCGGGAGCTGGCCGGACGCCGCGCCGAGGTCGTGAGGGCCGTCTCCGCCGTCGACGGTGAGTTGGAGTTCGTCAACGGCGGCGGCACCGGGTCCATCGAATCCACCGCGTCCGAGGACGTGGTCACCGAGATCGGCGCGGGCTCCGGCGTCGTCGGCCCCGGCCTCTTCGACAACTACACGACCTTCCTGCCGTTGTCGGCGGAGTGGTTCGTGCTGCCGGTGGTGCGCCGCCCCGCCCCCGACTTCATCACCGTCGCCGGCGGCGGACGCATCGCCTCCGGCATCCCCGGGGCCGACCGCGTCCCGGTCGTCGACTTCCCCCGGGGACTGAAGCTGACCCCCATGGAGGGCGCCGGGGAGGTGCAGACCCCCTTGCGCGGGGACGTCGCCGCAGCGATGAAACTCGGCGACCACGTGTGGTTCCGGCACGCCAAGGCCGGTGAGCAGACCGAGTACACCGACACGGTGCTCGTCGTCAGTGACGGCGACATCCTCGACGAATGGCCCACCTACCGCGGCGAGGGCCGGAGCTTCACATGAGATGGCACAACTGGTCCGGCGGGCAGACCGCCGAGCCCTTCCGCCTCGAACAGCCGGAGACCGAGGCGGACGTGATCGCACTGGTCCAGCGGGCCGCGGAGGAGGGACGCCGCGTCAAGGCCGTGGGTGCGGGGCACTCCTTCACCCCGGTCGCCGTCACCGACGGTGTGCTGGTCAACCTCGACAACCTGTCGGGTGTCGTCAACGTCGACCGTGGGGCCATGGAGGTCACCTTCCTCGCCGGGACGCGCCTGCGGGACGTCCCCGCCCTGCTGCGCCCGCACGGTCTCGCCCTGGCGAACCAGGGTGACGTGGACCCGCAGTCGATCGCCGGGGCGGTGTCCACCGGCACCCACGGCACCGGGATCGGATTGACCGGGTTCGCGGGCATGGTCCGGGGCCTGCGCACCATCACCGCCGACGGCCGGGTCCACGACACCGGCCCCGGTGACCCCCTCTTCGACTACGGCCGTGTCAGCATCGGCGCACTTGGCATCGTCACCCGGATCACCATGTCCGTCGTGGACACCTTCGCCCTCGCCGCAGTGGAGAAGGCCGAGGCACTGGAACCGGTGTACACCGACTTCCCCGCCCGTGCCCGGGCCGTGGACCACCTGGAGTACTACTGGTTCCCCGGCACGGACGTCGCCCACGTGAAGACCAACACCCGGCACCGTATCGACGAGCTCGATTCCCTGCCCGGGCCCGTGCCCCGCTGGAAGTCTCTGGTCGACGACGAACTGGTCAGCAACGTGGCCTACGGTGCGATGTGCCGGCTGATGCACCATCTCCCCGCCACCACCCCTGCCCTGAACAGACTGTCCGCGGCGACACTGGCCCAGCGCGAGTACGCCGATACCGCGCACAATGTCTTCGTCTCCCCGCGACGTGTCAGGTTCAACGAGATGGAGTACGCCGTCCCCCTCGACGATGCCCCCGAGGTCCTCTCCGAGGTCCACCGGGCCATCGACTCGTCGGGCCTGGCGGTCGGCTTCCCCATCGAGGTGCGGTGCACCGGCGCGGACAGCGTCCCCCTGTCCACCGCCAACGGCCGCGAGTCCTGCTACATCGCCACGCACCGTTACCGCAGGGACGACTACCGCGAACTCTTCGCCGTGGTGGAGCCGATCCTCGTCGCAGCGGGAGGCCGTCCCCACTGGGGCAAGCTGCACACCCTCGACCACGATGGCCTCGCCGCCGTCCACCCTGACCTGCAGGCCGTCGGTGCCCTGCGCGCAGAAATCGACCCGGACGGCATATTCCGCAACCCCATGGTCGACCGGGTCTTCGGGCTCTAGGAGCGTGGGTCTTTACCTTGTTCCCTGTGTCGGCCCGCTGCAGGGAATGTACCGGTGCTCTGACCGGCCGGTGCCTGCCCTGGCCCTGCTCCACCGGAGAGGAACTGGAGTGAGGAGAGGGGCCCATCGGCAACTTCGCACCGCTTTGGCCACTTCTTCTTAAGCCGATGTGCCGAAACCGGTGCGGTGCCGCCGGTTGCAACTCCCGGACGTGGCTTAAGGAGCCACGCTCCTAGAGCGCGCGGACGTCCTCGGCCAGCCGGGCGATCTCAGTGGTATCCAGTGCCTTCTTCCCCGCCACCGCACAGCTGTCGAGCAGGTCGTAGCCGGTGTGCTGGACGGCGAGGTGCCGCCGCCACCGCCGGTCGTCGCGTTGGCGGTGGTTCTGCACCACCGCCTGGGAGTCCCGGCGTTCCCGCAGCAGTTCGTACTGCAGGTCACGCCGCTGCACCAGCGCCTCCTGCGCCGATGCCGTCACCATCACCCTGCCGAGCAGCGCGCCCATCGCGGTGACGCAGTTGTCCACCTGGCGCGCGGCCCGGCGCTCGTCGGCGTCCCGCAGGACGAACCACAGTGCGGCCATGGCGAACGCCGTCGCCAACCCGACCTCCGCGATTCGCGAGACCACACCTGATCCCAGCGGCTGGTGCATTCCCCCACCCATCATCATCGCCAGCGGTGTGATCACCACGACCGCCACCGCGTAGTTGCGCACGATGAAGATCTCCGCGAGGAACTGGCAGGCCGCCAGCGCCGCCAGCAGGCCGAACCCCTCGAGTTCCAGCAGGTGGAAACCGGCGAACAGGAGCACGCCGAGCACCGATCCGGCCAACCGGTGGACTCCGCGGATCGTCCCGGGCCGCAGGTCCGGACCCCACTGCAGGATCACCAGCACGGTCACAATGGCCCAGTCGGGGCGGTCGAGGCCCAGGGCGATGCCCAGAACCCCGGCGGCCAGCGACGCCACCATGATCTTCACCGACGTCGTCGCCGCGTGTGAGTCCCAGTTCAGGGAGCGGTAGAGCCGGTAGCGGATACTGGGTCGCAGCATCGGCACCGTTCCCGCGGCCACGTCCCCGCCACCGGCCAGGGTGCGGTGCGCCGCCAGGCAGCGGCGCACCAGGACCGGCGCGTCCGGCCCGACCTTCTCGCCACCGCGGACCAGACCGGCGTCGGCGAGGGCGTTCCACCCCTCCGTCAGTGCGCCCTTCACCCGGTGGATTGCGTCCACCGTCCGTTCCGCACCGGACGTGTAGGACGCCACCTGCACCTCGAGGCGTTCCACCGCCGAGGTCTCCGGACGCCGCCGCAGCGACGGAAACAGGGCCGGGACCATACCGATGGCCACGGCGCAGGACGCCCCGACCGCGGTCCACATGCCGACCTCCACCGGGTTCAGCCCCTGTTTCGCGACCATCGTGGAACCGCCGGTGACCATCACCAGGAAGAACGTCCCCGGAGGTGCCAGGGGCAACGCATTCTGCACGAACCCCGCCATCCCGGCCACGGCCGTGGTGAACAGGGCGATCAGCAGCAGCCACCACCGCCCGTCCTGCGCCCACACCACCGAGCCGACGAACGCCCCGGCCACCGCACCAGCGGCGAGGAAACCACCGGCGGTGGCCATCACCCGCCAGCGCGTCCTGAACGGCAGGCCCTCACCGAAGATCACGGCCAGGCCACCGCCCGCGATCATCAGCATCGCCGTGTCCTGCCCCGCCAGCAACGCCACCGACGCCGGCAGCACAACGGCCAGCGCCGCGCGAAGGGCACCGGGCCAGCGCGGGCCGGACGGATTCACCGCGGTCAGCAGCCGCCACCAGCCGGCCTGCGGTGGTGGGCTCTCGATGCGTCCGCTCACAGGTCCCCCTCCATTCCCGTCGACACCCGCTGCAGCCGGTTCCGCCGCCTGCTGTTCAGCAGCATGTCGGTGACGAACACCGCCAACGCCACCCAGATCACCGCGAAACCGACCCAGCGGGCCGGTTCGATGTACTCGTCGACGACCAGCACCGCCCACAGCATCTGCATCACCGGGGTCAGGTACTGCAGCATCCCCAGGCTCGTCAGCGACAGTTCGTGGGCCGCGCGGGCGAAGCACAGCAGCGGCAGCGCGGTGATCACCCCGGCGGTGACCAGCAGGAGTGCATGGTCCACGCCGTGGCCACCCTGGAACATCGTGCTGGTCCCCTGGGTCTGCAACCACGCCAGGAAGATCACGCCCACCGGCGCCAGCACCGCGGTCTCCGCCGTCAGCGACTGCAGCGGTGTCAGCGGCACCCGCTTCTTCAGCAGCCCGTACCCGGCGAACGACAGCGCGAGGCCCAGCGACACCACCGGTGGCTCACCGAGTGCCACGGTCAGGATCACCACGGCCACCCCGGCGATTCCGACGGACACCCACTGCAGCACGCGCAGTCTCTCACGCAGCACGATCACCCCCAGAAGCACGCTGACCAGGGGGTTGATGAAGTATCCCAGGGCGGCGTCGGCGACATGGTCGTTGTTGACCGCGTAGATGTAGAGGCCCCAGTTGCCGCCGATCAGCAGCCCGGCGATGGCGATGCGCAGCCACAGCTTCGGCGGGATCCTGCGCATCCAGCGGAAGCCCGTGGTGAACAGCAGGATCAGTGCGACGAAGGCCAGCGTCCACACGAAGCGGTGCGCCAGGATCTCCATCGGCTCCGCGGGACGCAGCAGCGGGAAGAACGCGGGGAAGAAACCCCACATCAGGTAGGCGAGAACTCCCCAGATCATTCGGGCACGTCCTCCGGGGCCAGCTCGGGCGCATCCTCGGGACCCCCGGCGGCCGGGGCCTCCGGGTTCCCGCGGGCCTCCGCGGTCACCGGACGCAGACCGATGCGTCCGAACACCGCGTCTGGGGGCAACGCCTCCACGGACAGGACGTCCCCGCGTCCCGCCAGCGCGGTCAGTTCGTCCGGGGTGCCGTGGACGACCACACCGAGGGTGTCGATGGCGGGGTCACCGACCTCCAGGCCCGCATTGACGGCGATCAGCTCCCGGGCGGACGCGAAGACGTCCTCGCGCCGGTGCCCGGCGGCCGGTTCTGGCAGCGGCCACTGCAGGTTCCCCGTCAACAGTGTGGACACGCGCAGGTCAGGCTGGTCGGAGACCATCATGGAAAGTGCCCCGGGATCGGCGGGTTGACCCGGTGTGACCAGGGCCCAGCGCGCACCGTCCCCGTAGTCGCCCATATCGTCCAGGCTGGCCTGCGCCCGCTCCAGGTACTCGGGCAGGGTCTCCCGGTTGTCCGGGCCCAGGGAATCGCCGTTGATCGCCTGCGGCTTCGACATCCGGTCGGAGTTCGACAGCACCACCACGGTCACCGCCAGTGCCACCAGGCACAGCACCGACACCCACATCACCCATGCGGGCCGCCGGGTGTCCTCCCACTCCCGTTTGCGCCGGACCTTCCGGTTCTCCGGGATCTGCGCCGGAGTTCGATCGGACCGGCCCATCAGTTCACCTCACGCAGCCGGTCGAGGGCGACCTGCAGGTCGTCCGGGTACGGGGACTCGATGTCCATCCACCGGCCGTCGGGGTGGGTGAACCCCAGGTGCACGGCGTGCAGCCACTGCCGGTTCAGCCCCAGGAACCCGGTGAGCGCGGGGTCGGAGCCGTACATCGGATCGCCGCAGCACGGGTGGTGCAGCGCGGAGAAGTGCACCCGGATCTGGTGGGTGCGCCCGGTCTCCAGGTGGACCTTCACCAGCGTGGCCTGCTGGAACGCCTCGATGGTCTCGTAGTGGGTCACCGCGTGGCGCCCACCCTCGCGCACCGCGAATTTCCAGCCCGCGCCGGGGTGGCGCGCGATCGGGGCGTCGATGGTGCCCACCGTCGGGTCGGGGTGGCCCTGCACCAGGGCGTGGTAGGTCTTGTCCACCGTGCGGTCGCGGAACGCCCGCTTCAGCACGGTGTACGCCCGCTCACTGGCGGCGACGACCATCACCCCGGACGTGCCGACGTCCAGGCGCTGCACGATGCCCTTGCGCTCCGGCGGGCCGGACGTGGAGATCCGGAAACCCTCGGCGGCCAGGCCCGAGGTCACCGTGGGCCCCTCCCAGCCGATGGTGGGGTGGGCGGCGACACCGACGGGCTTGTTCACCACGATGACGTCGTCGTCGGAGTAGAGGATCTCCATGCCCTCGACACGCTCGGCCGGCTCGTCGGCGAGGTCGCGCTCCGGTTCCGGCAGCGTGATGTCCAGCCAGGCCCCACCGGTCAGGCGGTCCGATTTCCCGGCCGCCGTCCCGTCCTGCGTGATGTCGCCGGACTCGGCGAGCTCGGCGACGACGGTGCGCGACAGCCCCAGCAGCTTCGACAGTCCGGCGTCCACCCGCATACCCGCCAGGCCGTCCGGGACGGGCATCATGCGCGACTCGCGGCTCACTTCACGGCCTCTGTTTCTTCCTCTGCCTCAGCCTTCCGGATCTCCCTGGGCTCGATGAACAGCACGTACACCAGGTAGGTGATGACACCGACGGTGATGCCCGCGTCCGCGACATTGAAGATCGCGAAATCGCCGATGGACACGAAATCGACGACGTGCCCGTGCAACCCACCCGGGTCCCGGAAGATGCGGTCAATGAGATTGCCCGCCGCGCCACCGCCGATCATCGCCACCGACGCCACCGTCCACGGCGAGGTCACCCGGAACGCGAGGACCGCGCAGACGACCACCGCGACCATCTGCAGGATGGAGAACACGACCGTGAAGTCCTCCCCCATCGAGAACGCCGCGCCCGAGTTGCGGATCAGGTAGAGCCGGGCGAACTCCCCGATCACCGGATACGACGTATACGGTTCGAGGTTCTCCACGACCAGCCATTTGGTCAGCTGGTCGACGGCTACGATCCCGGCCAACGGTATGAGCGCCCACGGGCGGACTTTCACTGCAGTCACGACGACCATCCTAGCCGTCACCCTCCCGGTCATTGGTACCCTGTCGGACGTGCGCACAAAACAGCTGTCCCGGGCCCTGTCGGCCCTGATGACCGCCCTCCTCACCGGATCCGTGATCACCGCCTGCTCCTCCGGCGACGAGGAGGACACCACCGAGGGGCCCGTCGATGCACCGGTCCCGGGCGTGTCCGTGACCGTCGATGATCCCGGCGAGGGTCCCACCGAACCCCTGGTCTGGTTCAACGACGACACCGAACAGCACTCCGTCTTCCGCGCAACCCAGGGACTGGAGCAGCGGACCGAGGGCGGCGACGCCTCCGACCTGGACACCGAGGACTCGGACGTCCTCGAATCCGACGACCTGCCCTACGAGGAGGTCACCATGGAACTCCCCCTGAGCGCGACCACCGACACCGACGGCGAGGAACTCGAGTCCACCGTGGCCGTCTCCGGCCCGCCCACCGGTGACAACACCGACCTCAACGAGGAGATCGCCTCCGGCGAGGGTTTCACCATGACCCAGAACCACTCCCAGGACGGCCGGGTGAGCTCACGGGGTTTCTCCGCCCCGGAGAACGCCTCGGACTCGGCGCGGCTCAACGTGGAGCAGTCGTTGACCCAGATGACGGACATCCCGCTCGTCTTCCCCAGCGATGAACTGGGCGTCGGGGCCCGCTGGACGGTCAACGGCCAGGCGGACGACCAGATGCTGGGCATCTCCATGCGCCAGGCCGTGACCTACACACTGGTGAACCGGGAGGGCTCACGCGTCGAACTCGACGTCTCCGTGGACCGCTCCCCGTCGGTGCAGCAGGTGCCGGGCTCCGATCTCCACGTCCTCGACTCCTCCGGGGAGTCCAGCGGAAACATCACCCTTGACCTGCGGCGCCCCGTGCCCGTGTCCGGGAAGATCGAGACTTCGTCGACGGTCACCTACGGCGAACCGGAGTCGCCGGTGAAGGTCATCCAGACCTCCCGTGCCACCTCCGCGTGGGAGCCGTCGGACGCCCCGGAGGAGTAACTACTCCGGTGCGGGTGCCGGGGCCTCGCCCTCGGGTGCGGGGGCCTCGCCCTCGGGTGCGGGTGCGTCGTCGAGGACGTCCCCGCACATCGGCGGCACGTCGTCCGGCGCCACATTCTGGACCAGGGTGCAGGCCCATTCGCGTGACAGCTTCCACTCACCGTTCTCGTTGATGAACTGCACACCGTCCATCACGATCGGCTCCTGGTCCGGCTGGACCAGGTTCGCGGTGGCGGTGACCTCCTGTGGGGTGATGCCCGGCAGAACCGGGTCGACGATCTCGAAGGTCGCGCCGGACTCCTGCTGCGACGCGATCATCACGTCGAACAGTTCCACGGCGGTCTCACCCTCCTCCACCGTGTTGGCCTTCTCCTCCGGCGGAACCTCGGGGTTCATGGCCTCGTCGATGACCACCTGCAGGTCAGCGGCGGCCGGGGTGGGAATCTCCTGCTCTTGCGCGTCCTGCGCGGCGGTGGTTCCCCCGCCGTTGTCCCCGCTGTCGTCATCATCGGACGAACAGGCCGTGATGGACAGGCCGGCGGTCATGGCGACGGCGGCGGCGAGGATGCGGGTGCGATTTTTCACGGTGGGGTGCTCCTTCGAGGGTCGAGCGGGTCAGGCGTGTGTTCCCGGCAGAGTCTACAGCCCGTGTGGCTGTACCCTGGTAATCCGTGACCCCCAGTATTTCTGTCCTCGGCACCGGCGGCACGATCGCCTGCACCGCCGACGCCCGTGGCGACCTCGTGCCCACCCGCAGCATCACTGACCTCCTGCAGGACGCCGGGGTCAGCCCGGACACCGTTGTCCCGCGGGACGTCCTCCAGCTGGATTCGTCCTCGATGTCCCTGTCTGACCTGGATTCCCTGCTGTCGTCGGTGCATGCCGCAGTGCAGGACGGCCCGGTCGTGGTCACGCACGGAACCGATTCGATGGAGGAGACGGCGATGGCCGTCGACCGGCTGGTCGGTGGACCGGTGGTGTTGACCGGGGCCCAGCGTCCCGCGGACGACCCCTCCCCGGACGGGCCGGGCAACCTGCGTGACGCCGTGGCTGCGGCGTCCCGCGTGGCATCCCCGGTCGTCGCGCTCGGCGGCGGGCTCGTGCCCGCCTATGGGGTCCGCAAGGTCCACACCACCGCCGACCGGGCATTCTCCTCTGCCGGTGCCGTGCGTCCCGGCACACTCCCGTCGGCCCCCGCTCCCCTGGCCGGCCTGCGCGTGGACATTATCCCTGCGTCCCAGGGGGCGGATTCCCGGCTCCTGGACGCGGCGGTGGACCACGGTGCGGACGGCATCGTGGTCGAGGCCTTCGGGTCGGGGAATGTCGGCGGACTGGCACCCGGGGTGCAGCGGGCGGTGGCTGCCGGGGTTCCCGTTGTGGTCGCCAGCAGGGTTCCGGCTGGCGGGGTGCACCTGGTCTACGGCGGCGCCGGCGGCGGACGCGAGATGGAGCGCAGCGGTGTCCGCAGCGCCGGGGAGCTGAGCCCCGCGCAGGCACGGATGGAGCTGCTCTGCGGGCTGGCGGTCGCCCGTTGCCCTACTCGAGGCTCTTGAGCGGGTCCCCGGGGCTCAGGTCCGGATCATCGACGGGGAAGGTCAGGGTGCGCCCGGGGCCGGAGGACCTGGTCTCGAACCGGATACTGACCACCCCGGCCCCGGTGCCCTGCACCCAACCATGACCGTGTTCGGCGTGGTGGATGTCCTGGGTGGGGAGCCAGTTGGTACTCGAGCTGGCCGTGGGCACTGTCTCGTCCTCCGTCTCGACGTCACCGACCTCCAGCATCCCGGGTTCCGGGAACAGGACGGTCTGGCGTTCCTCCGTCAGACCCGACAGGCTGACCCCGACCAGCCGTACGGCACCGGAACTCTCCGGTCTCGGAACGACGGAACGGGCGGCGGCGATGATCTCATCGAGGTCGTCGGTCGGCGCGATCAGGGTCGTTGACCGGGTGTGGGCCTGGAAGTCCGCGGTCCTGGTCTTCACGGTGACGGTCCGGGCGGCGCGTCCGTCACCGATCAGCCGGCGGCGCGCGGCGGTGGCGGTCTGCACGAGGACGGGATCGACCCCGGCGGTGGTGGCGGCGTCGACGGCCAGGGTGCGTTCCGCGGACACCTGTTTGGCGCGTGCCCGGGGTGCCACGGGCCGGGTGTCGTTGCCCCTCGCATAGGCCTGCACCTGCAGCCCGACGGAGCCGAGGAGTCCCTTGACGTCGACCTCGTCCATGTCGGTGAAGTCCCTGATGGTCGTCACCCCGATGTCCGCGAGCTTGTTCTGGGCGACCGGGCCGATGCCCCCGAGTTCGCCGACCGGACGCGGGCCGAAGGTCGCCTGACGGTCCTCGGCACTGACCACGGTGACACCGTGGGGCTTGGCAAGGTCGGAGGCCATTTTTGCGTCGAGCTTGGTGCTGGCGACACCGATGGAGCAGGGCAGGCCGACGTCCCTGTCGACGACGTCCTGGAGGGCATGTGCCCAGGATTCGACGTCGGCGGCGGGCAGGCCCTGCAGGTCCTCGGGTTCGAGGAAACCCTCGTCGATGCTGAGGTGTTCAACAATGCCGCCCTTACGGCCGAGGATCTCGAAGACCTGGGCGGAGACAGCGGAGTAGACACTGAAACGTGGGACGACCACGACAGCCTTTCCCCTGCACAGACGGACAGCCTGGTGCATGGGCATGGCGGAGCGTGCGCCGTAGACCCGTGATTCGTAGGACGCACCGGCGACGACGCCACGTCCGGATGCCCCACCGACGAGGACAGGACGTCCTGCGAGGGTGGGCCGGGTGAGTTGTTCGACGGAGGCGAAGAACGCGTCCATGTCGACGTGGACCACCCAGCGCGGCGTGGAGTTCATGAGTGAGATTCTATGCCCTGTGCTCAGAACGGTCGTTCCGTGGCGAAGACTTCCTCGAGTTCGGCGATGTGGGCGAGACGCTTGCCGTTGTGTTCGGCGAGGGTCCGGACTTTGCGGTGCAGGCGTTTGTCGAAGGTCATCACCGCTTGTGCCAGCGGCCCGGTGGGTACATCGACCACGGTGTGGCCGTCGTCGATGCTGGTCCAGTGGTCGGTACCGTCGGGGTTGAGGGTGACGTCCCAGATCCCGCGGGTCTTCAGTGCGTGGCACGCCGGACACAGTGAATGCTCGGCCCAGGTCGCGGTCTTCCCCCGTGCGCTGGGATCGTCGGTGTCGAACCGGGCGACATGGTCGATCTGCGCGGTCGCGGCAGCCTTGTCGCACCCCGGGCCGCGGCAGGCCCCGTCGCGTCCGGCGATCGTCGCGCGCTGGTGGGTGGTGTTGGTGTAGCCGTCGACCTCGCTGTGCCCGGCGACGCACAGTTCGGTGACCCGGGCCATCCAGCACTCGGTGGCGGTGCCGGACAGCCAGGTGTTCTCCAGGTGCATCGTGGCGGTGTCGAGGTTGCGGTAGCAGTTCAATGTCACGGTGACTGCTCCGGCGGCATGCGCCCGGCCGTGGAGCAGTTCAATGAACGCTGTCGCCCGCGAGCAGTCCAGCTTCTCGGCGACGGCGTCGATGATCCGGACTGCGCCGAGGCCTTCGTCACTGGGCACGGTGATGTGCAGACCGGTGGTCGTGAGGTCGCGGTCGTCAACCTGGAAGTCCAGTTGGGCCTGCGGTGGGGGAAGTTCGCCGTCACCGTCGGGCTCGATGGGCCGGGCCTCCGGGGCAATTTCGGCGATGATCTCCGCGACCTGACGCCGCAGGACATACACCCCGGGAACCACCTGGCGGGGGCGCACCGGCGTCAACAGCCGGTAGATGGCACGGTCTACCGCGGTGATGTGCTCGTCGGCGACCGGGCCGACCGCGTCAGCGAGCACGCGCATGTGGTCGAAGGAGAACGCCCCACAACTCAACGCCCTGCCGATCTCGGGGCAGCGGGCGAACATGGTGCCGATGTCGCTGTAGGCCAGGGCCTTGCCCGTGGATACCCCCAGTTGGACGGCAACCGCCCGGATATGGCGGGACACCTCGGTCTGCGGCGACGGGGTGGCACCGATTGCGAGCAGAAGTTCGAGTCGATTGATCTGCAACTTGACGATGTTCCCGTCACCGCAGCCGGTCGCCCAGTAGTCAACACCGGGGAAAGGCTCGGTGATGTCGAGGCGGTGAACTGGAAGGATGTCGTCCGGCGGTCGTGGCATTATGTCCCCTGATAGCACGAGATACGGTGTGTTTTCTCCCCCGATACTACCGCGTCTTCACATTCTAGTCAACCACATGTTCGATTCTTGGTTCGGCGTTGGATGGCATGCGGAAACAAGGAACCGGGACCGTCCCTGACATGGACGGTCCCGGTTCAGATGATGCGGAGCAGTGACCTACACAGCCACCGTCGCGACATCAGCGGAGCACCCGTCACCGACGTCATGCGCCAGGGACTCCCCGACGACCACGGTCACCGAGGTGGCCAGCACCTCGCCGGCGATGGTGCCGGCCTGCGCGCGGGCCCACGGCTCCTTCTCCTCGGGCACCGACAGCGTCAGCGAGATCCGGTCGGAGACGTCGAATCCGGAGGCCTTGCGGGCGTCCTGGATGCCACGCACCCGGTCCGCCGCCCAGCCCTCCGCCTCGAGTTCGGGGGTGACGGCGGTGTCCAGCACGACCAGGCCGTCCCCGCCGGTGATCTCGGCGGTGTTGTCCGGGTCCTCGGCCACCAGCTTGCGGCTGAACTCGCCCTCGAGCAGCACGATCCCGTCGGCGACCACCTCGCCGGCGTCGGACACGGTGTAGTTGCCGCTCTTCACACCCTTGATGACCTTCTGGACGTCCTTGCCCAGGCGTGGTCCGGCGACGCGCGCATTGACGACGACCTCGAAGCGACCCACGGACGCGACATCGTCAGTCAAGGAAACCTCCTTGACATTGACCTCATCGCGGATGATCGAGGAGAAATCGTCGAGCCGTGCGGAATCGGGCAGTGCCACAGTCAGCCCCGGTAGCGGCAGACGGTTGCGCAGCTTGTGCGACTTACGCAGCGAGGACGCCGCGGAGCAGACGCCACGCACCGCGTCCATCGCTGCGACGAGTTCCCGGTCCTCGGGCAGTTCGGACGCCGACGGGTAGTCGGTGAGGTGCACGGAACGCTCGCCGGTCAGACCACGCCAGATGACCTCCGTGGTCATCGGCAGCAGCGGGGCCGCGAGCCGGCTCAGCGTCTCCAGCACGGTGTAGAGCGTGTTGAAGGCTTCCGGGTGGCCGTTCTCCCCGGAGTCGCCCGCCCAGAAACGGTCGCGGGAGCGCCGGACGTACCAGTTGGTCAGCGCGTCGCAGAACTGGCGGATCTCGTCGGTCGCCGCGGCGATGTTCGTGTCGTCCAGTGCCTGTGCGGTCGCCGCCACGGTGTCGTGCAGCTTCGCCAGGATGTAACGGTCGAGGACATTCGTCGAGGACGTGTCAGTCTGCGCCGGGGTGTGGGCGTACAGCCGCAGGAAGGAGTAGGCGTTCCACATCGGCAGCATCGCCTGGCGCACACCTTCGCGGATGCCCTGCTCGGTGACGATGAGGTTGCCACCGCGCAGGATCGGGGAACTCATCAGGAACCAGCGCATCGCGTCCGAGCCGTCGCGGTCGAAGACCTCGTTGACGTCCGGGTAGTTGCCCTTGGACTTCGACATCTTCAGGCCGTCATCGCCCAGGACGATGCCGTGGGAGACGACCTTGGTGAACGCCGGACGGTCGAACAGGGCTGTGCCCAGCACGTGCAGCAGGTAGAACCAGCCGCGGGTCTGGCCGATGTACTCCACGATGAAGTCCGCCGGGGAATGGGAGTCGAACCACTCCTTGTTCTCGAACGGGTAGTGGACCTGTGCGAACGGCATGGAACCGGAGTCGAACCAGACGTCCAGCACATCGGGGACGCGGCGCATGGTCGACTGGCCCGTCGGATCGTCCGGGTTGGAACGGGTCAGCTCGTCGATGTACGGACGGTGCAGTGACTCCGGTCGCACGCCGAAGTCCGCCTCCAGCTCGTCGAGAGAGCCGTAGACGTCGGTGCGCGGGTACTCGTCGTTGTCGGAGACCCACACCGGGATCGGCGAACCCCAGTAGCGCGAGCGGGAGATGTTCCAGTCGCGGGCGTTCTCCAGCCACTTGCCGAACTGCCCGTCACGGATGTGCTCGGGGATCCACTCGATCTGCTCGTGGTTGAGCTCCACCATGCGGTCCCGGAAGGACGACACGGACACGAACCAGCTGGGCAGCGCCATGTAGATCAGCGGCTCGCCGGAGCGCCAGGAGTGCGGGTAGGAGTGCTCGATGGTCTGGTGGCGCACCACACGGCCCGCGTCCTTGAGGTCGCGGATGATGTCCTTGTTGGCGTCGAAGACCAGCTGCCCCTCGTAGTCAGGCACCAGGGAGGTGAACTTGCCGTCCAGGTCGACGGGCACGACGACGTCGATGCCCGCCTCATTGCAGGTGATCATGTCGTCCTCACCGAAGGCCGGGGCCTGGTGGACGATGCCGGTGCCGTCCTCGGTGGTGACGTAGTCCGCGGCGAGGATGCGGAAGGCCCGCTTCTCCCCCAGCTCAGCGCGGTCGGCGAAGAAACCGAACACCGGCTCGTAGGTCAGGCCCACCAGCTGTGCACCGGTGAACTCGGCGACGGCCGGTGCGTCCTCGCCGAGCTCCTTGGCGTAGGCGCCGACCAGATCCTTCGCGATGAGTACGGATCCCACGGCGGAGTCGACCAGCACGTAGGTGACCTCCGGGTGCACGGCGAGGGCGAGGTTCGACGGCAGGGTCCACGGCGTGGTCGTCCACGCCAGCGCCGCGGCATCGGCGAGCTCGGGGTGCGCGGCCAGTGTGTCCTCGGCGGCGGTTCCGGGCTGCGCACCGGTGACCGGGAACGTCACGGTGAGCGTGGGGTCCTGGCGCATCTTGTAGGAGTCGTCCAGGCGGGTCTCCTGGTTCGACAGCGGGGTGTGCTCCGCCCAGGAGTACGGCAGGACGCGGAAACCCTGGTACACCAGGCCCTTGTTGTAGAGCTCCTTGAAGGCCCAGATGACCGACTCCATGTAGGAGAGGTCCATGGTCTTGTAGCCGTTGTCGAAGTCCACCCAGCGGGCCTGGCGGGTCACGTAGTCCTTCCACTCACCCGCGTAGCGCAGCACCGACTTGGCGCAGTAGTCGTTGAAGGAGGCCAGCCCCATCTTCTCGACACCGGCCTTGTCGGTGATCCCCAGCTGCTTCTCCGCCTCGAGCTCGGCGGGCAGGCCGTGGGTGTCCCAGCCGAAGACGCGGGGCACCCGGTAACCGCGCATGGTCTTGTAGCGCGGGACGATGTCCTTGACGTAGCCGGTGAGCAGGTGGCCGTAGTGCGGCAGGCCGTTGGCGAACGGCGGACCGTCGTAGAAGATGTACTCCGGCGACCCCTCACGGTTGTCGAGGGATGCCTGGAAGGTGTCGTCCTGCGCCCAGTAGTCCAGGACGTTGCGTTCCATCAGGGGGAACGAATTGGTGCCGTCCGACATGTCGTTGCGGGGGTAGGCACCGCCGGCGGGGCTGGTCATTGCGGTCTCCTTTGTGGGATGTCTCGTGCATTCCACAGGGACGGGGCCCGTCTTCTGGGCCACGCGGTACCACCCCGCTTGGATTCCGGTGGGAATCCCTCTTGTTCCTACGGCTGTGACGTGCCGCGACTCCGTCCGGTTCTACTGGGGCTCGCGCCTGTTCCTCCGGATCCGCTCCCCGGTGATGGCCGGATCAGTGCGGTTGCTGCTGAGTGAGTGTACGCCTCAGCGCCGTCGCTGGATAACCAGGTCCACGACGAAGGTCACGACGCCGACGACGGCGATGCAGATGCAGATCCACGCCCACAGTGTGGAGCCCACGTAGAGGGCCACGAGCAGGGCAATGAAGCCCAGCAGCGCGAGGAGGAGGGAGAGTGCGAGCATCGCCGGTCAGCGTCGGATCACTTGTCGCCGAAGTCGATGTTCGAGTTCGGCGCCGCGGTGCTCCGGCTGTTGAGGTCCTCCAGCTGGGACTCCAGGAAGGTCTTCAACCGGGTGCGGTACTCGCGCTCGTAGGTGCGCAGTTCCTCGATCCGGCCCTCAAGTGCGGTCTGCTGCTTCTTGACGGTGGTCATGATCTCGGTGTGCTTGCGCTCCGCGTCCTGCTGCAGTGCGGTGGCCTTCTCCTGGGCGGAGCGGACCTGTGCATCGGCCTGCGCGGTGGCGTCCGAGATGAGGGTCTCGGACTTCTGCTGGGCGTCGGCCAGGAGGGTGTCCGCCTTCTGCTGGGCGTCCGCCACAGTGGTCTGGGCGTTCTGCTCGGCATCGGCGAGCTGCTTCTCGGAACGCTCCTGGGCATCGGCCAGCTGCGCGGTCGAGGTGTTGTTGGCGTCCTCGAGGGTGCTGTTGGCCTCCGCGCGGGCGTCGTCCAGCATCGCCTGGGACTCCTGCTTGGCGTCACCGGTGAGCCGGTCGGCCATCTCCTGCGCCAGGGACAGGACGCGGGCGGCCTGCATGTGGGTCTCGGCGCTGGCGAGCCCCGTGGTGTCGGCGGGTGCTGCCGCTGCGGCGGCGACAGGTGCCTCGGCCCCGGAACCTGCGGCGGCACCGGCCTCCGCGGCGGCTGCCGCGCGGCTCTCGGCGTCCGCGGCGGACTGCTCGGCGTCGGCGGCACGCTGGTCGGCGGATGCCGCGGACTCCTGCGCCTGCTGGAGCTCGGCCTCGAGCTCGGCGACACGCGACTGGGCGGCCTCGAGATCGGCGGTGAGCGCAGCGTCTGCGGAGCCTGCGTCGGTGGCAACGGCCGCGGCGGGGGCGGCGCCCTCGCCGGAACCCGCCTGCCCGCGGAGTTCATCGTTCTCGTCCTGGAGTTCGGCGAGCGTGTCCTCGACGAGATCGAGGAACTGGTCAACCTCGTCCTCGTTGTAGCCACGCTTGCCGATCGGCGGCTTGCTGAATGCCACGTTATGAACGTCAGCGGGAGTCAACGGCATCGGTAGTTCCCTTCACAGTCGATGTTTTCCGCTGGCCGGGAAGGCCAACGGAAGAGTCAGTCACGATGTTATCAGCGACTACGGTCACGGGGCTGGGCTCAAGCTCAACCTCATGTGCAGCCTTTCCGCACAGTTATACCCCACTTCTTTTCCCACCTGCAAGAACGATCAGGAAAAGATCAGGCCACACCATTGCCCACGCTGATGAGAATGCTGCTGAGGATGGACACCGCGAAGAACAGGATCAGGATGGACACGTCCAGCGCAACACCACCGAGACGCAGCGGCGGGATCAGACGGCGCAGTGGTTTCACGGCGAAATCCGTGAGCACGAACACCGGTTCGGCGAAGAGCGCGAACCGCCTCGACGGGCGCCAGTTGCGGGAGAATGAGCGGACCATCTCCACGATGACCCGTGCCAGGAGCACGAACCAGTAGACGCGGAGAAGGAGAGCGAGAATGTACAGGGTGGTTGCCACGGGGTTTACTGGTCCTCCACCAGCTGGTCAAGCTGGCTCTGGTCAAGGGTCACGGACGCGGGGACCAGAGCGAAGTTGCGCAGGCCTCCCAACTTCTTCAGCGTACCGTCCAGTCCCTTGGCCAGACCAACGGCGAAGTCCAGCACACGGCTGGCCTCGGCTTTCTCCATGCCGGACAGGTTGAGCACGACGATGTCGCCGGCCTTGAACTCCGTAGCGAGTTCACCGGCCTGCTGGAAGGAGCTCAGCGCCAGGCGTACGACCTGGGGTTCGCGTGCGGACACCGGGGACACCGGCGGGGTCGCCGCGGCACTACGGGAGGAACGGGGCTCGTAATCCCTGCCGTCCCGGTCATCCCCGACGTCCCGGCTGTCGCGCCGGTCGAGGTCGGCGTAGCGGCTCGGCCGGTCGCCACGGCGGTACTCCCCCGGCCCGGGGGCGGCGGCGTCCTCACGGTCGTCGTAGGAGGCCCCGCGTCCCCGGTCCTCGTCGAACTCGTCGCGGTAGTAGGGGTCCTCGTAGCTGTCTACCTCACCGAAGCCGAAAAAGCCCTTGACTTTTTCGCTGAATCCATCTGCCATGGTCTCTCTCGCTTTCTGTGGGACGGTACCGGTGTACCCGTGTGCGTCATCTGTCGAAATTACCGTTAGTGGGCCCGTCCTGCTCCGGACGACACGCCCCGGCAGGCATCCAGACCACCCCGGCCTGGCGGCCCGTGGTCCCCTCCCGCCGGTACGAGAAGAAATTCCGGGCGGTCACCGTGCTCCGGGGGTCTGCGTCGATCAGACGCACCCCGAGGCCCAGGAGCTGGCGGGTGATCCCGGCCCGGATGTCGAGCCCGGGGGTCCCCTTCCCGGTGGTGGTGCGCGACCCGGGGAGCTTCGACTCGACGTCCTCCGCCATCTCCGCCGGGACCTCGTAGTCCTCGCCCGCCGCCGCGGCACCCATCAGCGCGTGTATCCGTGCGGGGGTGGCACCGAGTTCCACCATCCGTTCCACCGTCCGGGCGACGACGCCGTTGCGGGCGCCGATGCGTCCCGCGTGCACCGCGGCAACCACGCCGGCCTCCCCGTCGGACAGGAGCACGGGGACGCAGTCGGCGGTGAGCACCACCAGCGCCACACCGGGGAGGTCCGTGACCAGGGCGTCGGTGACCTCCACCGGGGCACCGTGCAGCCCGTCGAGCAGGTCCCCGGTGACCACCGTGACATTCGGCGAGTGGATCTGCTCCATGTAGACCAGGTTGTCCCCGGGCAGGCCGATCAACCCCGCCAGCCGGGCCCGGTTTGCGGCGACGGTGTCCGGGTCGTCACCGACGTGGTCGGCGAGGTTCCCGCCGTTGCGGTCGGTGACGACCTTGCGGACCCGGGGATCAGAGGAAGGTCGGGACATCGAGGTCGTCTTCCCCGCCGTCGCCCTCGTCGCGGCGGTCCGCGCGACGGTCGTCACGGCGGGGCTCCGTCGAGGTGAACAGCCCGGAGTTGCCCTGGCCGCCGTGGGAGGGCTCGGACGACGACCCGGGGACGCCGGTGCGCTCACGGCGGGTGAAGCTCGTGGACTCGGCGGCGGGTGCCGGGGACTGGGACGGGGCCGGTGCCTCGTCGCCGGAGAAGATACCGGAGGACTGCTGCGTCCGGGAGGCGTGCTGCGGCTGGGCCGGCTGGGCATCGCCCTCGGGTGCGCGGTGCTGGCCGCGGCGCGGGGAGGCCTGGACGTTCGGGGAGTCGTCGAAGCCCGTGGCGATGACGGTGACCCGCACCTCGTCGCCGAGCTGGTCGTCGATGATGGTCCCGAAGATGATGTTGGCGTCCTCGTCGGCGAGGTCCTGGACGATCGACGCCGCCTCGTTGACCTCGAACAGACCCAGGTCGGAGCCGCCGGCGAAGGACAGCAGCACGCCCTTGGCGCCCTGCATCGTGGTCTCGAGCAGCGGCGAGTTGATCGCCAGTTCTGTGGCCTTGCGGGACCGGTCGTCCCCGCGGGAGCTGCCGATGCCCATCAGGGCGGAACCGGCGTCGGTCATCACGGAGCGGACGTCGGCGAAGTCGACGTTGATCACGCCGGGGGTGGTGATCAGGCGGGTGATGCCCTCGACACCGGAGTGCAGTACCTCGTCCGCCTTGCGGAAGGCGTCCATGAGCTGGAGATCCTGGTCGCCCATGCGCAGCAGGCTGTCGTTCGGGATGACGATCAGGGTGTCGCAGACGTCGCGGAGCTGCTCGATGCCCTCGAGTGCCTGCTTGGAACGCCGCGCGCCCTCGAAGGAGAACGGGCGGGTGACGACACCGACGGTCAGTGCGCCCTTCTTCTTGGCGATGTTGGCGACGACCGGTGCCGCACCGGTACCGGTGCCGCCACCCTCGCCGCAGGTCACGAAGACCATGTCGGAGCCCTCGATGACCTCCTCGATCTGTTCCTTGTGGTCCTCCGCGGACTTGCGGCCGACCTCCGGGTTCGCGCCGGCGCCGAGACCGCGGGTCTCGGCCTGGCCGATGTCGAGCTTGGTGTCCGCGTCGGTGAGGAGCAGCGCCTGTGCGTCGGTGTTGATCGCGACGAACTCCACGCCCTGGAGATTCGCGTCGATCATCCGGTTGACGGCGTTGACTCCACCGCCGCCGACACCGACGACGGTGATCTTGGCGAGATGGTTGTCGTAGAGGGTCATGGTGTGCGCTCTCTCTTTCTGGAAGACTTCGCTGTCGTGAACGGGTGCCCGGAACTTGTCCTGTTTCTCGGGACCAATTGTGTGTGACACCGACGTCATTTCCGCGCACATTTCTTGTGGCGTGTCGTATCCTTAAAGGTCAGGTTGAGAGTTATCCTGCCTCGTCACGCACGGTGGGGACCGCCGGATTCGACACGTTCCACACGCTCCCCTCACGGCCGAGCACCACCCGGGTCGCCTCCGCCTTCTCCTCGGCGCGTTCGGCTGAACCCCAGTAGACTTCGCGGCCCTCGGGGAACCGCAGCGTCACGTCCTCCGCCGACGGTGCGTCCACCTCCTCGACCTGTTCCAGCAACCCCTCCGGCAGCGACCCCAGGACCGACCCGGCCGCCTCCACCGCATCCTGGTCGTCGGAGGACGCCTTCACCGGCGTCGTGCCCTCCGGTGCCGCACCGCGCAGGAACACGCGTCCGTCCCCGTTGATCACGGCGGACTCCCCGCCGTCCTCCACGACACCGACGGCCTCGTACTCGGTGATCCGCACCACCGCCGTCGACGGCCAGGACCGGGACACGGTGACCTTCTCCACCCACGGCAGCCCGGACACGGCCCGGGCGGCGGCGTCGGTGTCGGTGAACAGGAGGTTCTCCCCCTGCGAGAGACCGGAGGCGGACTCCACCTCCTCCGTGTCCAGCTGGGCCGCCCCCTCGATGTCGATCTCCCGGAGGTTGAACAGCGGGCTGAGCAGGGCCACCCCGGCGAGGACCACCACCAGGACGAGCACGCCGAGTGCCCCGAGGAGCACCGGCCTCCTCCGTTTCCGCCCGGACGTCGCCTGCCTAGCCACGCTGATCGATCTCCCGCAGGATCTCGTCGGCGAGCATGGTCACCGTGCCCGCGCCGACGGTCAGCACCACGTCGCCCCCACGCACCAGCCCGGCGACGAGTTCGGGTGCACGGGAGAAATGCGGCTCGAAGTGGGTCTCGGTCCCCGCGTCCATCCGGTCGGTGATGACCCGGCTGTCGACCCCCTCGACCGGGTCCTCGCGTGCTCCGTAGATGTCGAGGACGACCGCGACATCGGCCAGTGACAGGGCCGCGGCGAACTCGGCGGCGAAGGTCAGCGTCCGCGAGTAGAGGTGCGGCTGGAAGACGACGACGACGCGGCCCGGCCGTCCGGTCTCCGACTCGCGTGCCGTGACCTTCCCGCGGGCCGCGGTGATGACCGCCCTGACCTCGGTGGGATGGTGGGCGTAGTCGTCGAAGACCTCGACGTCCGCGGCACTGCCGTGGAACTCGAAGCGGCGGCGCACGCCGTCGAAGTCCCCGACCCCGTCGACGAGACCGTCCACGGGCGCGCCGACCAGGTGCCCCGCGAGCACGGATGCGGTGGCGTTGAGGAGCATGTGCAGCCCGGGGGTACGCACGAGCAGTTCACGGTCTCCCCCGGCGACCGCCACGCGTGCCGCGGTGCCACCGTCGCCCAGGGGCACGGTCGAACGAATCTCCGCGCCGACGGGCACGGTCGGGTGGGCGGCGACCGCCTCCGACGTGCCGTAGCCGAGCACGCGCACGCCCTCGGCGACCGTGACGCGCCCGGCGGTGACCTCCTCCGCCAGGTGTGCACTGCCGTCGTCGTCGAGGCAGGCGACGAGCGTTCCGCCGGCCACGATGCGTCCGGCGAACCGGGCGAAGACCTCACGGTAGGCCTCGGGGGTGCCGAAGTAGTCCAGGTGGTCGGGCTCGATGTTCGTCACCACCGCCACCTCCGGCGCGTAGGACAGGAAGGAGCCGTCGGACTCGTCCGCCTCCGCGACGAACACGTCGCCGGTGCCGTGGTGCGCATTGGTGCCGGCGCGGTTGAGTTGCCCGCCGATCGCGAAGGACGGGTCGAGCCCCGCGGACTGCAGGGCGACGACGGCCATGGAGGTCGTGGAGGTCTTGCCGTGGGTCCCCGCCATCAGCACCGCCCGGCGATCCGCCATCAGCAGGGCCAGGACATCGGAACGGCGCAGCAGCGGCACGCCCGCCTCCCGGGCCGCCACAAGCTCCGGGTTGTCCTGCGGGATGGCGGCGAAGGAGGTGACGACGACGTCCGGCAGGGGCCCGTCCGGCGTCCCGCCACGCAGGTTCTCCGCCCGGTGCCCGACGTCGACCGTCGCTCCCGCCGCCTGCAGCGCGAGAACCACCCGTGACTCCTTCATGTCGGAGCCGCTGACCGTGATCCCGCGGTCGAGCAGGATCCGGGCGATGCCCGACATCCCGGCACCGCCGATGCCGACCATGTGCACGTGGTGGATGTCGCGGAGGTCCTCGATGCCTGTCATTTCCTGCTCCCTGCTTCACTGATGACGATGTCCGCGATCTTCCCGGCGGCATCGCGGTGCCCCGCCCGGGCCGCCGCCCTGCCTGCCGCGGCCAGACGCGTGCCGTCACGCAGCAGCGGGATGACCTCGCGGGCCACACGGCGCGCGTCGAGCTCGGAGTCGTGGACGATGCTGCCGCCCCCGGCGTCGACGACGGGTCGGGCGTTGAGTTCCTGTTCACCGTTGCCGTGCGGCAGGGGGACGTACACCGCCGGCAGGCCGCAGGCCGAGATCTCGGCGACGGTCATCGCCCCGGACCGGCAGAGCACCATGTCCGCCGCGGCCAGCGCCAGGTCCATCCGGTCGATGTAGGGCACCGCGACGTAGGCGGGGGCCCCGGGGACCTGCTCCACGGTGACGGAGTTCTTGCGTCCGAAGGCGTGCAGGACGCCCACCCCGGCGTCCGCGAAGGTCTGGGCCGCACCGCTGACCGCGTCGTTGATCGACGCGGCCCCCTGGCTGCCACCGGTGACCAGCAGGACGGGAGCGTCGGCGTCGAGGCCGAAGAACGCGCGGGCCTCATCACGCAGGGCGGACCGGTCGAGCGACAGCAGGTCCTCCCGCACCGGGATGCCCACCACCTCGGCGTCCAGGCCGGAATCCGGCGTCGCGGCGAGGGCGCGTCCACCGAGCCGGACGCCGAGCTTGTTCGACATGCCGGCGCGGGCGTTCGCCTCGTGGACGACCACCGGCAGTTTCAGTGACCGGGCGGCCAGGTACGCCGGGGCGGACACGTAGCCGCCGAAGCCGACCACCACATCGGCGTCCAACCTCTTCAGCGTCCGGCGGGTCGTCCGCAGCGCACCGACGAGCCGGAACGGGAGCGTGAACAGGTCCTTGTTGATCCGCCGCGGTACCGGCACCGGGGGTATCAGTTCCAGGTCGGTCCCCCGCGCGGGAACCAGGCTGGTCTCCAGGCCTCGCTCGGTGCCGAGCGCGGTGACCCTGGCGTCCGGCCGGGCACGTCGCACGGCCTCACCCACGGCCAGGGCGGGTTCGATGTGTCCGGCCGTGCCGCCGCCGGCGAGGACGACGGAGAGCGGTTCGGTGGGCGGGGTCACTGGGGTCACTGTCTCCTGTGTCGGGGATCCGGCCAGGGTTCTGACCGGTGCTGGTTGCGTGATCGCCGGGGTGGCGGCAGGGACTCACGTGAGATCCGCTGTCCACCGCCCCGCGGCCGGGGCTCACCCGGGGGCGACTGGCGTCTCCGGGTCACCGGTTCACCGTACCGCTTCGGCTGCGGTCGGACCCGCTCACGCTGCTCGCGGCCGGGACGGTAGGGGTCCGGCTCCGGGAGGAACAGGATGCGGTCGATCAGCGGCCGGCCCTCGTGCTGCATCGACGAGATCGTCTCCGGTTCGTGGCGGGCGATGCTCGCCAGCAGGCCCAGCGACGCCAGGGTGACGACGGCGGACGACCCGCCCGCCGAAATCAGCGGGAGCTGCACGCCCGTCATCGGGAAGAGTCCGACCACGTAGCCCATGTTGTAGAACGCCTGGACGGTGATGCCCATGGTCAGTGCCGCGGCCATCAGCCGCAGGAACGGGTCGGTCTGCGCCATGGCGGTGCGCAGGCCGAACCAGGCCAGGACACCGAACAGGGCGACCACCAGCCCGGCCCCGATCCAGCCGAGTTCCTCGCCGATGATGGCGAAGACGAAGTCGTTGGCGGCCTCCGGCAGGTACAGCCACTTCGCGCGCGACTGGCCGAGTCCCTGTCCCAGCAGTCCGCCGTCGGACAGCGACAGGATCCCCTGCCGTGCCTGGAAGGTCTCCCCGCGGGAGGTGGCGTCATCGAAGGACAGGGTCAGGGTCTCCACCCAGGAACTGAACCGGGAGCTGCGGAAGGCGTGGCCCAGGCTGGCCACGACGCCGAGCAGCGCCACGCAGACCGCGAGGCCCGCCAGGACGACCGTGCTGACCCCGGCGAAGAAGAGCAGCGCCAGGATCACCGCGCCCAGGGAGAGCATCATGCCCAGGTCGTTCTGCAGCAGCACCAGTCCGAGCACCACGGCGGAGACGATGATGAAGGGGTTGAGCACCTGCAGGGCGGTGGTGTACTTGCGGGCACGCATCGTGATCACCGCGGCACCCCACACAGCCAGCGAGAACTTGGCGATCTCCGAGGGCTGGATGCCGACGCCGGCGAAGCGGATCCACGACCGTGACCCCACCTCCGAACTGCCGATGCCGACGCCCGGGATCAGCACCAGGATCAGCAGCACCAGCGAGATCCCGAGGAAGGCGACCGAGAGGTTCCGCACGGTCGACGGCCTGATCCGCAGGAAGAACCACATGGCCACCAGGCCGCCGGCGACCACCACCGCCTGCTTGATGAACTCGGTGAACACGCCGGTGTCGTCCCGGATCGAGGTAACCATCGAGGACGACAGCACCATGGTCAGTCCCACGACCACGAGGATCGCGGTCACCGACATGATGACCTTGTAGTTCAGCTGGGGCGTGGAGAGCACCCGGCGGTACTTCTCCCCCAGTCCCCGCCACGGGGACTCGTTAGTCTGCCTGGTCGGTGTGGACATGTCCCGTCTCCTCCGCGAAAAGTTCCCCGCGCTGTGCCATGCCGCCGTACATGTCCAGTGACGCCGCCGCGGGGGCGAGCACCACCGAGTCGCCCGGTCGGGCGTAGGACCGGGCGACGGCCACGGCCTCGGCCATGGCCTGCCCGGGGTCGGGGGTGTCGACGACCGTCACCGGGAGACCCGGAGCGACCGAGGCCAGTTCCCCGGCGAGGACGTCCCGGTCGACGCCCAGCAGCACCGCCGCCCGCAGCGTGGGGGCAACGGCGGCGACCAGGTCGTCGACACGGGCACCCTTGAGCTGGCCGCCGGCGACCCAGACCACCCCGTCGAGCCCCTGGAGCGCGGCGCGGGCGGCGTGCGGGTTGGTCGCCTTGGAGTTGTCGATCCAACGCACCCCGTCGACGTCGGCGACGACCTGGCCGCGGTGGGCCTGGACCCGGAACCCCGACAGTGCGGTGGCGACCGAGGACGGTGCGGCACCGACCGTCCTGGCCAGTGCCGCGGCCGCAGCCGCGTCGGCGACCCCGGCGGGGCCGGGCGGCGAGATCCCCTCCGTGGGGGCGAGGTCGGTGAGGTCCCCCGTCGCAGTGTCCAGTTCGACGATCCGCCCGTCACGGACCCCGGTGACGACCTCGGCACCGGCGACGCCCGCCGCAGCCGGGTCACCGGTGGTGAAGGCGCGGCGGTGGCCCGCACCCTGCGGCGCCTCGACCCGGGCGTCGTCCGCGGCGATCACCGCGACGTCCCCGGACAGGGCCCGCATCTTGTCCGCCGCGTAGTTGGCGAAGGAGCCGTGCCAGTCCAGGTGGTCGTCGGCCAGGTTCAGGACGCAGCCGGCGTCCGGGGCGAAGTCCGGGGACCAGTGCAGCTGGAAGCTGGAGACCTCGGCGGCCAGCACCTCGACCGGCGGCTCGGCGAGCAGCGCCTCCCCCGGCGGGGTGCCGATGTTGCCGACCGCGAGTGACCGTCGGCCGTCGGCCGTGAGGATCGCGTCCAGCATCGCCGTGGTGGTGGTCTTTCCGTTGGTGCCGGTGACCGCCAGCCAGGTCCGTGGACTGCCGAACAGTCCGGCCCGGTCGGCGAGCCACGCCGCCCCGATGTCGCCGATCACCGGGACACCGGCGGCGGCCGCGGCAACCGGAAGCACCCCGTCGGGGCGCCATCCCGGGGAGGTGACCAGCAGGTCCACCTCCCCGGCGGCGAACATGTCGACGGCGTCACCGACACCGATCCAGCGGGCACCGGTCTCCCGGGCGAGCCGGGTGCCTGCGTCACCGTTGTCGTCAGCGAGGGTCACGGAGCAGTCCAGCCTGGCGAGCATCCTCGCCACACCCGCGCCGGCGACACCGGCGCCGGCCACGAGCACCCGGCCGGAGCGCAGTGTCCGCACAGTCTCTGGTGTCACCATGTCTTCACTCCTGACTCATCGTTCCGCTAGAGGGTTGCGCTGCTCAGCCACTCGCTGTAGAACACGCCCACGCCGATGGCGGCGAAGAGTGCCGACAGCAGCCAGAACCTGACCGTCACCGTGGTCTCCGCCCAGCCTCCGGCCTCGAAGTGGTGGTGGAAGGGCGCCATACGGAACACCCGGCGTCCCGTGGTCTTGAAGGACACCACCTGGATGACCACGCTGGCCGCCTCCATGACGAACAGCAGGCCGACGATGACCATCAGCAGCTCGGTGCGCGAGGCGATCGACAGACCGGCGACCAGCCCACCGAGCGCGAGCGAACCGGTGTCGCCCATGAAGATCTTCGCCGGGGCGGCGTTCCACCACAGGAAGCCCACGCAGCCGCCGAGGCCCGCGGCCGCCAGCATCGCGAGGTCGAGTGGGTCGCGGACGGCGTAGCAGCCGGCCTCGGCTCCCCCGGAGCAGGAGTTCCGGAACTGCCAGAACGTGACCACCACATAGGCCGACAGGACCATCGCGGTGACGCCGGACGCCAGGCCGTCGAGGCCGTCGGTGAGGTTCACCGCGTTCGACCAGGCGGAGATCACCACGTAGATGAACAGCAGGAACAGGACCGTGCCGATGACGGGCCCACCGACGGACATGTCGAAGGTGTTGATGTCCCGGGTGAAGGACAGCTTCGTCGAGGCCGGGTTCAGCCCGTCGGAGTTGGGGAACTGCAGGACCAGGATGCCGAAGACCAGGGCGATGACCAGCTGGGAGGCCAGTTTCGCCTTGGCGTTCAGGCCGAGGTTACGGCCCTTGACCACCTTGATGTAGTCGTCGGTGAATCCGACCAGGCCCAGGGCCAGGGTCAGTCCGAGCACCAGCCAGCCCGAGGCGCCTGGGCCGTTGCCGTTGGTGAGGATCCCGACCAGGACGGAGACGACGTAGCCGGCGGTGATGCCGGAGAGGATCGCGATTCCGCCCATGGTGGGCGTCCCGCGCTTGCGCAGGTGGGACTTCAGTCCCTCCTCGCGGATCTCCTGGCCGATGCCCTCGGCGGAGAACCGCCTGATCAGCACGGGGGTCATGAATATCGAGACGAAGAACGCGACCAGTCCGGCAACGATGATCTGTGTCATGGTTTCTCAGCTACCTGCTCTCGTCTTCGCCGGCGAGCAGCCCCTCGGCAACGTGCCAGAGACCGTCGACCTGGGAGGCCTTGACCAGGACAACATCGTCCCCGCCGAGGTTCATGTCAAGGAAGTTCACTGCGGCGTCGACGTTGTCGACCTGCCGCACGTCGACACCGTGCGTCTGGGCCGCGTGGGCCAGCGCGTTCTGGTTGACGCCGTTGCCGACGACCACGGCGTGGCCGATCATCCGCTTGGCGAGCAGTTCGCCGAGCTGCTCGTGCTCGGTCTGCGCGTCATCGCCCAGCTCACCCATCTGGCCCAGCACGGCCCAGCTCTCCGCGTCGGGGCGTCCCGCGGCGGTGTACGCCAGGGCGTCCACCCCGGCACGCATGGAGTCCGGGTTGGCGTTGTAGGAGTCGTTGATCACCGTGACGCCGTCACCGCGCGTGCGGACGTCCATCCGGTTCTCGCTGGCGGCGACGTGACCGCTCAGTGCGTCGGCGACGGTGGCGGCGTCCAGGCCGCACTCCATGCCGACCGCGGCGGCCGCCAGCGCGTTGGAGACCTGGTGGGCGCCGAAGACACCCAGGGTGACCTGCACGGGATCGCCGTAGGGGTGGTGCATCGTGAAGGACGCCCGGGCGACCTCGTCCAGGGAGGTTCCGGTCGCGTAGTACTCGGCGGTGGATCCGGCCGCGTCGGTCGCGGAGAACCGGACGACCCGGGCACCGGTGCGGGTGCCCATCGCGGTCACCAGGTCGTCGTCGGCGTTGAGGACGGCCAGGCCACCGTCGGCGGCCGTCGGCAGGGACTCGACCAGCTCGCCCTTGGCCCGGGCGATGGCCTCGCGTGACCCGAACTCGCCCAGGTGGGCGGTGCCGACATTGAGCACCACACCGACCCGGGGCGGGGCGATCCGCGCCAGGTGGGCGATGTGGCCCTGGCCGCGCGCGGACATCTCGGCGACGAGGAAGCGGGTGGAACGGTCCGCCTTCAGCGCGGTGTAGGGGTGGCCGATCTCGTTGTTGAAGCTGCCGGGGGGCGCGACGGTCTCCCCGCCGCGGGACAGGACCGCACCGAGGAGGTCCTTGGTCGAGGTCTTCCCGGCCGAACCGGTGACGCCGACCACGGTGAGACCCTCCTCGCGGACCAGGGTGTCGGTGTTGTGGCGCGCCAGGCGTCCCACCGCGGTAAGGACCCGCTCGGCCAGGCCGTCCGGGTCGTTCTCGAGGTAGGCGGCATTGCGCTGTTCCTCCGCCCCGGATCCGGGGGCCTCGCACAGCAGGGACGGCAGTCCGACGGGGCGTCCGACCATGACCAGGGCGGCACCGTCGTCGAGGACACCGGGGACGAAGTCGTGGCCGTCCACCCGGGCACCGGGCAGCGCCATGAAGACGCTGCCCGGGGTGACGCGGCGGGAGTCGAACTCCACGGGACCCGTCACGACGGTGTCTGCGGTGGCACCGTCGACGAGCTGCCCTCCAGTGACATCGGCGATGTCGCCGCTCGTCATCTCAATCATCGTTTCGGTTCCTGTCTGTCGTCTATCGCCTGTGCCAGTACTGCCGCGTCATCGAAGTCGATCACCGTGTCGCCCACGATCTGGCCCGTCTCGTGGCCCTTGCCCGCGACTATGACGATATCGCCCCGGCGGGCCCAATCCACGGCAGCCCTGATCGCGTCGGCCCTGTCGCCGATTTCGCGGAGGTCGACGGTGCGTCCCCCGGCCTCCAGTGCCCCGCGTGCGCCGTCGAGGATCTGTGCGCGGATGGACGGGGGGTCCTCGTCACGCGGATTGTCGTCGGTGACGAAGACGGCGTCGGCCCGACGCGCCGCCTCGGCCCCCATCAGGGGCCGCTTCTCGTGGTCGCGGTTGCCCCCGGCGCCGAGGACGACGGCGATGCGGCCCCCACCACCGGCGCGGGCCGACTGGTCGGCGAGGGTGTCCAGCGCGGCGGCGACGGCGGCGGGCTTGTGGGCGTAGTCGACCAGGGCCAGGAAGTCCTGCTCCGCACACCCGACGCCGGTGCCGGTGACCGCCTGCATCCGTCCGGGAACCCGGACGTCGGCGAGTGCGGCGGCGTTGGTGCCCGCACCGGCGGCGTACAGGCAGCCGAGCGCGAGCGTCGCGTTCGCCACGTTGAACGCGCCCGGCAGGGCGACGGAGAAGTCCACGGCCGACCCGTCGTGGTCGACCGCGACATGCTGGAGACCGTCCGCGCCGACATCGACCCCGGTGACCGTCCATGTGGCCGGGCCGCCGTCGGTCGAGACCGTGACCGGGGCGACGAGCTGCCCGGCGAGACGGCGTCCCCAGTCGTCGTCGACGCACACCACGGGGGTGGGCAGCGTCCCACCCGGGTCCTGCGGGGTGGTGAACAGCAGAGACTTCGCCCGGAAGTAGTCCTCCATGGTCGGGTGGAAGTCGAGGTGGTCCTGGCTGAGGTTGGTGAATGCGGCGACGTCGAAGTCGACGCCGCGGACCCGGCCCATGACCAGGGCGTGCGAGGACACCTCCATCACCACATGGGTGACACCCTCGTCCCGCATCCGGGCGAAGAGACCCTGCAGGGTCGGGGCCTCGGGTGTGGTGAGGGTGGTCGGTACGGCCCGGCCGTTGATCCTGGTACCGGTGGTGCCGACCAGTCCGACGTGGTGGTCGTCGAGCAGCACCCGCTCGATCATGTAGGACGTGGTGGTCTTGCCGCTGGTGCCGGTCACCCCGATCACCGTCATCGCGCGGGAGGGGTGGCCGTGGATCTCGGCGGCGACCGGACCCAGCCAGGCACGGCAGTCGTCGACGACCAGCACGGTGGTGGACAGTCCGGCGTCCCGCAGCACGGACAGGCCGTCCTCGTCGGTCAGCACCGACGCCCCGGCGGACTGGTCCGCGTAGACCGCCCCGTGGGCGCGCGTGCCGGGCACGGCCATGAACATGCCGCCGGGGGCGACCGAGCGGGCGTCGATCGCCGCGTCGGGCACGGCCACGCCGCCGGCCGCGCCGGCACCGTCACCGAGGACGACGAGACGCCCGCCGGTCAGCTCCGCCAGCGCGGACAGGGTCGGGTTCGCACTCACTGTTCCTCCAGGGTCAGTCGGGGTGCGGCCTCCGGGGAGAGCGGCACGTTGTAGTGGTCGAGGAGCCAGGACGTGATGTCCCTGAACAGCGGTGCGGCGGACTGCCCACCGCCACCGTCGGTGCCGCGCTCGGGGTCGTCGAGCATGATCGCCACAACGAACCGGGGGTCGTCGGCCGGTGCGATCCCCGCGTAGGTGATCCAGTAGTCCGAGTTCGAGTACGCCCGGGTCTCCGGGTCGATCTTCTGCGCGGTACCGGTCTTCCCGCTGGTCTGGTAGCCCTCGATGCCGGCGGCGGGGGCGGTGCCCTGCTGGACGCCGGCCGGGTCGGACTGGTTGACCGCACGGAACATGTCGAGGACCGTGTTCGCGGTCTCCGGGGAGACCACCTCGGTGCTCTTCGGCTCGTCCTGCGGGATCTCCGCGCCGGAGGAATCGGTGGCCGACCGCACGATGCTGGGGTTGATGCGCACACCGTCGTTGGCGACGGCCTGGTAGATACTCGCCATCTGCAGCAGGCTCATCGACATGCCCTGCCCGATGGGGAGGTTGGCGAAGGTGCCGCCGGACCACTGCGACAGGTCCGGGACGTAGCCGCTGGTCTCGCTGGGCAGTCCGACATCGGTGGCCTGGCCCACGCCGAACTTGTCGATGTAGTCGGCGAAGGCGTCCTCCCCGACCCGGTCGGCGAGCATAAGGGTGCCCACGTTGGAGGACTTCCCGAAGATGCCGGTGGTGGTGTACGGGACCTCGCCGTGGTCCCAGGCGTCCTTCACCGTGACGCCGGACATGTCGATGCTCCCCGGGACCTGCAGGACCTCGTCCGGCGCGGTCTTGCCCTCCTCGATCGCCGCGGCCGCGGTGATCACCTTCGCCACCGAGCCCGGCTCGTAGGCGTCCTGCACCACGCGGTTGCCGAAGACCTTGCCGTCATCCAGCTGTTCCTCCAGGTCGCCCTGGGGATTGATCGTGTCCGAGGAGGCCATGGAGACCACTTCGCCGGACTCCGCGTCGAGCACCACGGCATTGGCGGACTCCGCACCGGAGTTGTCCTTCGCCTGCTGGACGAGCTGCTGGATGTAGGTCTGCGCCTCCAGGTCCATGGTCAGCTCGTAGGTGTCGCCGTCGACGGCAGGGTGACGGTCGCGGGTCGAACCGGGGATCGCCAGGCCGTTGGCCCCGACATCCACGGTGCGCGAGCCGTTGGTGCCCTGCAGCCGGGAATCCTGCGACAGTTCCATGCCGAACTGGCCCTCGTTGTCGCGGCTGATCTTGCCGACGACGTTCTGCCCCACCGCCCCGTTGGGGTACTGGCGGATGTCCTGGCGCTCTGCGGTGATCTCCGGGTACTCGTCGACGATCTGCTCGGCGACGTCCGGGTCGACGTCGCGCACCAGGACCTCGTAGGTCGAGTCGGAGGTGAGCTTCTCGCGGATGTCCTCCTCGCGCACGTTGTCGACGCTCTCCTCGTCGTCCCCGGAATCCTCGTTGCCGGTCTCCTCGGTGTCCTCGTGGAGTTCGGAGAGCATCTCCGGCAGTCCGGTGACGATCTCCTCCAGCCGTTCCTCCGGCGGCGAGACCGTGTCGCTGTGGAGGTTGTGGTTCTCCTCCATCCAGTCCATCAGCAGGTGCGGGTTCACCGACAGGGAGCGCGCCTCCATGGTGTACGCCAGCTGCTGGCCGTTGCGGTCCACGATGCCGCCCCGGTGCGCTGGTTCGGAGATCACGGCGGTGCGCTGCTCACTCGCCATCGCGGACAACTCAGGTCCCTTGACCAGCTGAACCCACGTCAGGCGCAGGATCAGTGCGGCGACCAGGACGACCACGATGATGACCACGATCCCGCCCCGGCGGGTGAACCGCGACGCGCCGGTGTCGAGGGTGTTCCAGGAGCTCCAGGAGTTGCCCGGTTTCCTGCCCCGTGCCTCGCCGTGAGCCACGTGATCGCCTCCGTTCCGCTGCGCCGGTTGGTACTTGTGTGTGACGGTAAGTGTCAGTCCGCCGTCCATTGTCGCCGTGGGGACACCGAACCCGGGTCATTGGAAAGGGCGTGTCGGATCCGCAGCTACACCATGCGTGTCACGGGGCGTAGGGCAGATCCCCGGTCGGGGCCGCCGGCGCCTGCGGGGCAGCCTGGCCGTCCGGGGCCTCCCGACCCTCCGCGTCCTGCCCGGCGGCGTCACGGTCCTCGAGCGCCTGCGGCGCGAGACCCGGGACCTGGCTGGTGTCTTCCGGATCACTGGTGGGGCCCTGCGACCGGACGTCGCCGTTGACGTCGGTCAGCGGCGTGCCCTCCGCGGAATCCGCGGGGCGCACCTCGTCGACGTTCTCGCCGTCCACGTTCAGCACCCCGGTCTGGCCCGGGACGACCATGCCCATCCGCGTCGCCTCGGCGGCGAGGTTCTGCGTCGATGACGCATGCTCCACGTCACGGTTCAGCGACTCGATCTCGTTCGACAGGGTGGTGCTCGTCTCCCTGGCCTCGGAGAGCTCGAAGGACTGCTCGGTGGTGCGCCCCGAGAGGTACATCGCCATGGTCACCCCCGCAACGAAGAGCGCCACCAGGACCACCCAGGTCCACACGACGGAACGGTCCCGGGGGTTGCGGCCGGTGACGCGCCGGCCGCGCACCGTGAGCTGCTGACGTGAACCGGGGCGGCGCACCGGGCTCGTGTACGGGGTACGACGACCGGTCCTACCGCCGCCAGTACGCCTGGTCCCGGGATCCGCGTAGGACGTCCCGGCGTGGTCGGCCGCCGGACGGGGCTTCGTGGACGTGCGGGACGGCGCGGCTGTGGTGGTACTCATCGATTACCTCACTCAAGCGTGTCGGGGTGTACGGATTCTGCGGATTGCCCTGACCCGGACCGGGGCGGCGCGCGGGTTCTGCTCGATCTCCGCGGGCGAGGCCTTCTCCGCCCCCCGGGTCACCTGGGCGAAATCGGGGGCGTACTCGGGCAGTTCGACGGGCAGGCCTGGCGGTGTGCGGTCCACCGTGAGACCGGCGAGGGCCTTCTTCACGATGCGGTCCTCCAGCGACTGGTAACTCATGAAAACGGCGACTCCGCCGGTGTGCAGGCGGGATGTCGCCGCCGGGATGACCGCCGCCAGCGAATCGAGCTCGGCGTTGACCTCGATGCGCAGCGCCTGGAAGGTCCGCTTCGCCGGGTGGCCGCCGGTGCGGCGGGTCGCCGCCGGGATGGTGCGGTACAGCAGGTCGACGAGACGACCCGAGGTCGTGAACGGCTCCACCTCCCGCTCGCGCAGCACGGCGGAGGCGATCTTCCCCGCGAAACGCTCATCGCCGTAGGTCTTGAGGATGCGGGCCAGATCGCCGTGGGCGTAGGTGTTGAGGATGTCGGCGGCGGTCACCGGCAGTTCCGGGTCCATGCGCATGTCCAGCGGGGCGTCCTGCGCGTAGGCGAAGCCCCGGTCGGCCTGGTCGAGCTGCATCGAGGAGACGCCGAGGTCGAAGAGGTAGCCGGAGATCCCGCTGTCCCTGGCGGACGCCGGGATGCGTCCCCGGTCAACGAGGTCGTCGATGGCGTCACCGAGTCCGTCGAACCGGGTGCGGTAGGCGACGAACCTGTCGCCGAAGCGTGCGAGGCGTTCCTCGGACTGGGCGATGGCGGCGGGGTCCCTGTCCAGGCCGACGACCGTGGCCTGCGGGAATGCCTCGAGGAAGACCTCGGTGTGTCCACCCGCGCCCAGGGTCCCGTCGACAATGATCGGGGCGGAGGGGGTGTCCGTGCCGTCCGCACCCCCGAGTGCCCCACCAACCAGTTCCACCATGCGGTCACGCATGACCGGGACATGACCGTGCTCACCGGAGACCCGCCGGGGCGCGTCACTGTCGGTCATGGTCATCTCCTTCTGCGGTGGTGGTTGTACGGGTGGTGTGTCCTTGTGTGCGTGGGCCGGCGGGACTGTACACGGGGCCTCACCTGCACGGGCCCGGTTTGACGTTGGGGAAGTACATCAAAAGGGGTCGTCCGCGCAGATGAGGGCCGGCACACAGTCCCGCCGGCGTCTGCGGGGGGGCACACGGTCAACCGGTCAGGGTCAGAGGATTCCGGCGAGGGAGTCGTCGTCACCTTCGGCGAAGTCGGTCTCGTGCTCGTCGAGGTAGGTCCGCCAGGTGTCGGCGTCCCAGATCTCGATGAAGTCGACGGATCCGATGACCACGCATTCCCTGTCCAACCCGGCGTAGCTGCGGTGCCCGGCGGAGAGGGTGATCCTCCCCTGCTTGTCGAGTTCCTGCTCGTCGGCGCTGGCCGCCAGGTTCCTGACGTAGGCGCGGGCCCGCGGATTCGACCGCGAGGCGGCCGCCGCCTTCGCCGCACGGACCTGGAACTCGGCCCTGGTGTGCACCGCGAGGCTGTGGTCCTGGCCGTTGACGACGACAAGGCCGTCACCCAGCTGGTCACGGAATTTCGCCGGCAGGGTCAACCGACCCTTGTCGTCGAGTTTCGGGGTGAAGGTACCGAAGAACACGTCGGCTCCCTTCCCCGGTCATCCGGTCCTGTTGGCGCTGGTGGCACTGAATCATTGCTGCCGTGTGCGTTCTCTGTGAAGTTGTCGCTGGAACCCTCTTCGCTCCAACGCGCCCCACAATACCCCACTTTCAACCACAGTGGCTACCCCACGCGCGGCTTTCTGCAGGAACTTGCAGAGGCGCGACCGGCAGAGAATCCCAGTCAACCTCACTGACATGGGATTATAGCCACATGGTGGCCAGTGGTGAAAGGTGGGGCGCGGGTGGGGCAACACTCCGGACACGGCGCCCCACCGTCCGCCGTCACCCGGGTCCCCCACCTCCAACACGTCACCCGGAACGAAGAAACCCCAGTTCGTGGAGCCCTGCCCCCGCCCCGCCCGCCGTGTGCCGGTTAGCCGGTGGGGGGAAGTGGGGAATCGGGAACCGGGACCCCATGCCCGTTACCCATGTGCGGTCTCACGCCACCCCTCGACCACGCACGCGGCCCGGCCGGTTGACGTACTCAACCGGCCGGGCCGCGTGCCCGGTCCTTCAATCCCCCCTGGTCCCTCCCGTGACCGTTACGGGGCGCCCACCTTCTCGGAGCAGGCGGCCCGCTCCTCGTCGGTGAACGGCATAACGTCCGGGTCGAGCGTGGGGTCATTGTCCTGGTTCTTCACCAGGGCGTGCGCCTCCTTGTCGGTCTCCACCGTCGGGAAGGAACCGATCAGCGGACGACGTGACGACTCGGTCATGAACAGCAGGGCAATACCCGCGATCGCCGAGAACAGCATGATGTACAGCGCGGGAATGATGTCCAGTCCGGTCTGCTGCAGCAGGAACTGCGTGACCAGCGGGGTCGTTCCACCGAAGATGGACACCGCGAGGTTGTAGGATATCCCCATCCCGCTGAAGCGTGACGCCGTCGGGAACAGTGCCGGCAGGGCGGACGCCGACAGTGCCACGAAGAGCCCGGTCGGGATGGCCACCAGGATCAACGCGATGACCACGGCCGTGGTCGATCCCGTGTTCATGATCAGGAACGCCGGGACCATCAGGACCAGGGTGCACAGCACCGCAGCGGCGTAGACCGGCTTGCGGCCACGCCGGTCACTCCACCTTCCGATGAAGGGCAGCGACAGGGACATCACGACGAGCACCGGGGCGGTGACCGCCGCGGCGGAGGCCGAGTGCATACCGATCTGCTCCTCGAGGTACACCGGCATGTAGCTGGTCAACGCGTAGCCTGCGGTATTCGTGGCGGCCACGATGGTGAACCCGATGACCAGGGCCCTCCAGTGGTGCCGCACGACGCCGGCCAGCGTCAGCCGGGCCAGCGGGTCGTCCGTGTCCTTGACGATCTCGTCCGCCTCGTCATCCCGGTTGTCCTCGAAGGCGGGGGTCTCCGGGATACGCGTCCTCAGGTAGACCGCGATGATCCCCAGGGGAATCGCCGTCAGGAAGGGGATGCGCCAGCCGAAGTCCTCCATGCCGCCGGGCCCGACCTGGGCCTCCACGATCCATGTCGTGATGGCGACAACCATGGCTCCGGCGGCGAAGCCGATGTAGGAACCCATGTCGAGGAAGGACCCGAAGAATCCCCGTCGACGGTCCGGGGAGAACTCCGCGATGTACGTGGTTGCACCGGCGTACTCACCACCGGTGGAGAACCCCTGGATGAGTTTCAGGAGGTACAGCAGCACCAGTGCCCAGCCACCGATTGCCGCGGATGTCGGCAGCAGTCCGATCAACGCGGTCGACAGGGCCATCATCACCATCGTGGCGTAGAGGACCTTCTGGCGTCCGATCTTGTCCCCCAACGGGCCGAGCACTATGCCGCCCAGCGGCCGGACGAGGTAGCTGACGGCGAAACCGAACATCACAGCCAGGAGCTGCCACTGCTCGGGCAACCCTTCGGTGAAGATGGACGACATGGTGACCGTGAGGTACCCGTAGATGCCGAAGTCGTACCACTCCATGAAATTGCCGACTACCGTCCCCCTGATGGCCGGCCGGATCTTCTTAGATGACACGACATTCACGTGCCCGAACTCAAGTCGGGGCGATGCCCCGCGTTCTTTATTCTTCAAAGGAGTTCACTCCTCATCGCTTGTTTCGGACGGGAGAATAAGCCCGTCCCTCCAACGGATCCTGTGCTCCTGCAGCCTCCTGAATCGGTCGGTTCAGCAATGGACGGTAGGCCACTATAGCGCGATGAGATGAAAAATCCAGTGGATCAGAGAATTGAAAAGAGGTGAACGTCGCTCACGTAAAGTGCAGGTCAAGGGTCTGCGTGAGGGTCAGTGACTCCGGTAGAGAATAAAGGAAGCGGGCCACGGGGAATACCCGTGGCCCGCTATTCTCCGTGGTGACGGAGTGGTTAACGCTGATTACTCAAAGCGTTTACGGAAGCTGTCCTCCATGCGGTCAGCGACGCCCCCGTTGCCACCATTCCCGGTCTTTCCGCCGGACGGTGCCCCTCCATTTTTCTCGGACTTCTTCGGGCCCGAGGAGCGGAAGGCGAGGAGCCCGCCGCCGAACATCACGAGGAACCCGGCCACCGCGAGGATGACGAACCAGAGACTGTTCTGCGACAGCGCGATGCCGGCGAAGAGGATGCACAGTCCGAGGAGTGCGACGGCGATGGAACGGATACCGATGTTCAGCCCGCCCTGGGTCTCACTTCCCGAGGCCTGCTTGGCGAGGTTCGGGTCCTCGGCGATCAGCGCCTGCTCAATCTCCTGCAGCATGCGCCGTTCTTGTTCTGAAAGGGCCACGATCGTCCTCCCCTGAGGTGTCGGGTGTAGGTGAAGTTCCTGTCATCAGTGTCAACGCCCGGCGCCGGGAAAAAGTTCCCGCGCCGCCACAGGCACGTCCGCCGATGTTGCTGTACCCATCCTACCCCAGCGCACTGCCGACCACCTCATGCCACCTCAGGCAGATACCCGACCATTCCCCGCACGTCATCGAGGAAGTCACAGGCATCGCGGTAGACCTCGGCCACCACGCTCTCCGCCAGGTCAGGCTCCAACCCCATCTCGGTCCTGGTCACCAGACGGGAGTGCTTCTCGAAGAGATCGCACCAGTGGTCCATGTCCTCCGCCAGGACCCGCACCCGCGCCCAGGCACTTCCGGCGGGCAGCCGACGACGCTTCTTGCGGGCGTACTGGATGACCGCACCGGCGGCCCGCAGTGCACCGCGGTAGGCCCAGGTCAGCTGCTGTTCGGTGTCCGGCTCCAGCCGGCTTCGCTCCAGCAGACGCTCGGCTTCGATGATGAAGGTCTCCGGGAGCGCCGCCCCTCCTCTGCCGGACCGGCTCAACCTGGCGACCGTGGATGCCGTTCCCTGCGACATGACCGGTTCCTTTCCTCGTGTGGTGCGGTGTCCTCCGCGCCATCTGGTCATGGACGTTACGGGCGACCACGGACACACCCCGGTACGCCTCGAACACATGTTCGTATTTGACCACTCCGCCTCCCGACGACCCCCGGTTTGGCAGGATGGTAACGGTGAACGATGACAGCAGCATCAGCGTGTGCACCCTCCCGGTGCGGGACTTCCTGTCGCGGGTCGACGAACTCGTCGACCTCCACCTCGACGCTATGGCCTACCCACGCTCCGCCTTCACGCAGCGCCGGTTACTGTGGGCCGCCAACTCACGCAAGCAGGGCTTCGTCTGCGTTATCGCGCTGGAGCACCCCCGGGACACGCCCGCCGACCCGTCGAACCCCGGCCACCGGGGCGTCGGCGTCGCCTACGGCTTCCCCGGCAGTCGCAGTACCTGGTTGTACGGCGAGGTCAACCGCGGACTCCGCGGCCGCGGACTGACGGCGCCCGAGGTCGCCGAGATCCTCTCCGACTACGACGAGATCTCGGAGGTGCACGTCCACCCCGACTTCCAGGGCCACGGCATCGGCCACCGCATGCTCGACCTGCTGCTCCCCCAGCTCCACAGCCGTCGGGCAATGCTCTCCACCCCCGAGGTCGCCGATGAGGGGAACGCGGCGTGGGCACTCTACCGCTCACTGGGCTTCCGGGACGTCCTGCGGGATTTCCGCTTCGGCTCGGACACCCGGCCGTTCGGCATCCTCTCCCTCGACAGGACCGCCGGTTAGCGGACTAGCGCACCATGTCCTGGCCGAGCTCCGGACCCCACGCCGGGGCCATCCCGAGATTGTGCAGGACCTCCTGGGTCGCACGCACATTGTTCATTGTCATGAAGTGCAGGTCGGGGGCACCTTCAGCGATCAGCCGCTCCGCCATCCTCGACGTGACCTCGATACCGGCCTCACGGATGGCCGGCGCATTCTTCTTTTCGTCGCCCGCGGCGACCCGGGTGAACAGCGACTCCAGGTCCGAGGGGAGTGACGCGCCGGAGAGTTCCAGCTGGCGGCGCACCGACCGCAGCGAGGTGATCGGCATCAGACCGGGGATGACCGGCTTGGCGCCGTGGACCGGGTCGGCGGCGAGCCGGTCGCGCAGACGCAGGTAATGGTCGACGTCGAAGAACATCTGGGTGATCGAGTAGTTCGCACCCGCCCGCAGCTTCGCCAACGTGTAGCGCGTGTCGTCCTCCAGCGTCGGTGCGCGGTAGTGCCCCTCCGGGAAGGACGCGATCCCGATGTCGAAGTCGGCGCACTCCGGCATCGACCGCGCCAGTTCGATGAGTTCCAGGGCGAAGTCCAGTCCGCCGTCGACCGGGTCCCAGTCCCCCATCGGGTCGCCAGGGGGGTCGCCGCGCAGGGCGAGCAGGTTCGTCATGCCCAGGGACGCGAACTCGCTCAGGATGCCGCGCAGCTCGTCCACGGTGTGGTCCACCAGCGTGAGGTGGAGCAGTGTGGTCAGCGGCTTCATCGCCAACCTGGTCGCGACGCGCTCCGTCCTCTCCCGGCTCGACCCGCCGGCCCCGTAGGTGACCGAGACGAAACTCGCCCCCAGGTCGTGGAACGCCTCGGCCGCCGACCACAGCCGCTGCTCCGCGGCGTCATCGCGGGGTGGCATGAACTCCACCGAGAACGGGACACGCCCCGGTGTCCCGAAGGTGAGTGTGTCCGTCACCGCGACCTGCAGGCTCGGCGGGGCCGGTTGGAACGGCTCGCGGGAAGATTCCAGTGACATGGCACCCCATCCTAGAGAATGGTGGGCACCCTCCGGCAGGGCGAGGCCCGGTTTGCGCCCACCGGTCCCTACTATTGGGGTGTACCGACCCCGACCCCCGACGACCCACCCCTGGAGGAACCCACCGATGGCCGATGCCGTACCGCCGCCGACCTGGCACGTCGACAGCCCACTGGCCGAGGTTCCGCCGGCCGTCGACGACACACTCCGCGGCTTCCTCGCCGCACGCCACGACGAGTTCGACGGCATCGACCCGGTCGTGCAGCAGGGCATCACCGAACTGGCGGGGTTCACGGTGGGCGGCAAACGGCTGCGTCCCCTGTTCGCCTGGGCCGGCGTCCGCGCCGCACTCGACGGCGGCGGTGGTCGGCTCGATGGTGGCACCGGGCCCGACGGCCTCCTCGGCGCCGTCAGTTCCCTGGAGTTCATCCAGGCCTGCGCCCTGATCCACGACGACATCATCGACCACTCCGACACCCGTCGCGGACGTCCGACCGTCCACCGCTCCTTCGAGACGCGCCACCGTGGGGACGCGTGGCTCGGCGACGCCGCCGACTACGGCGTGAGCCAGGCGATCCTCGTCGGCGACCTGGCCTTCGCCTGGGCCGATGACATGCTCTGCGACTCGGGTGTGTCGGCGACCGCCTTGGCCCGTGCCCGGGAACCGTGGCGCAGGATGCGTACCGAGGTCGTCGCCGGGCAGATGCTCGACATCTCCGTGGAGGCCAGCGGTTCCGAGGACCCTGGGGCACCCTACAAGGTGAACACCTACAAGACCGCCGCGTACACGGTGGAACGCCCGCTGCACCTCGGCGCCGCCCTCGCCGACGCCGACGACACCACCATCGGCCTGCTTCGCGAGGTCGGCCGCGATGTCGGCATCGCCTTCCAGCTGGAGGACGACCACCTCGGGGTGTTCGGTGACCCGGTGGTCACCGGCAAGGCGTCCGGCGACGACCTGCGCTCCGGGAAGCGCACCTACCTCCTGATGAACGCCCTGCGTGCGGCCGACCACTCCGATCCGGTCGCCGCGGCACGGCTCCGGGCGGGCATCGGGACGGTGACCACGGAGGACGAGGTGGACTCCCTACGTCAGATCATCGTGGACTCCGGCGCCGCCGCCGACTCCGAGTCCCGGATCCGGACGCTCACCGACCGCGCCACCGGCACCCTGCGTTCCGGTGGCCTGGGGGCCGGGGTCACCGCCGAACTCGTGGAGGTCGCCGAGAGCCTCACCGATCGAAGGAGCTGACGGCCACGTGGTGAAGCAACTGGGTGCCCGGTTACGGGACATATCCCGCCGGAGGGCGATCATGCTGGGGCTCGTCGGGTCCGTCCTGCTGGCCCTGTGCTCGTACTCGGTCGGGGCGACGCGGGACCGCGGCGGACTGCTGCAGCAGATCGGGTGGACGAACCTGGGCTTCGGACACCTCTACGGCATCGTCATCGTGGTGATGTGGATATCGATCCTGATGCTCATCGCGTCGTGGATCATCATCGGCGGCCGGGTGGTCAGGCTGGGCGAGCCGCTGGGGCGGGGGCCGCTGATCGCATGGGTCGCCCCCCTGGTCTTCGCCGGGCCGTTGATGAGCCGCGACGTCTACTCCTACCTGATGCAGGGCACCCTGGCCCGCGACGGCCTGAACGCCTACGACGTGGGTGCATCCGCCAACCCGGGACCACTGTTCTTCGAGGTCAGTGCCGACTGGCGCAACACCACCACCCCCTACGGCCCGATGCACCTCTGGATCGGCGAGTGGATCACCCGGATCACCGGCGACAACATCACCATGGGTGTGCTGGTCTACAAGATCGTGTCCGTGGCCTGCTTCGCTGCACTGGTCTGGGCGGTCGCCGCCCTGGCCCGCCGGCTCGGCGCCTCCCCGGACACCGCCGTGTGGATCGGCGTGGCCAACCCGTTGGCGGTGATCCACTACATCGGCGGGATGCACAGCGAGGTCATGATGATGCCGCTGGTGGTTGCCGGACTGCTGGTGGGCATCACGTCCGCGCCACTGCGGGGCCTGCTGGCCGGCTCGGCACTGATCGGGGTCGGCGTGGCACTGAAGGCCACCGCCCTGTTCGCCCTGCCGTTCCTGGTGTGGATCGTCGTCGCCCGCCGGGCCGGGGCGCTCCCCGGGGACGGCGGGGAGCGCCGCTCCTCGCGGGAGGTCCTGCGCGACCTGCGGCAGTTCACGTGGCCGCGGTTCAGGACCCTGGTCGGCGGCGGTCTGGCCTCCCTGGCGGCGATGGCGGGGTCGGTGGCCCTGATCACCTGGGCCAGCGGTCAGACGTGGGGCTGGATCGCGGAGATCAGCGGCAACTCGAAGGTGATCAACCCACTGGCGGTGCCGTCGTTCCTCGCCGGGCTCGTGGCCCGTCCGCTCCGGCTGATCGATGACGACATCTTCTTCAACAACGTCCTGGACGTCATCCGGCCCGTCACGACGGTGCTGATGGTGCTCGGCCTGGTGGTCAGCTGGCTCGTCTGGCGCCGGGGCACCCGGGACGCCGTGATCGGTGCCACGGCAGCCTACCTCGTGACCTGCCTGTTCAACGCGGTGGTCCTGCCGTGGTACTACCTGGCGCCGCTGGCGCTGGTGGGCGTGTGGCTCCGCGACCGCCGCGGCCTGTTCGCCGTGGCGTGGGTGACGATGATGCTGTCGATGATGTTCGACGGCGGCGGCGGAATCCGTCTCTACGACCTGTGGTGGATCGTCATCGTCGGCCTGGTGATGTGGTGGGCCGCGTGGGCCTGCCTGATGCGGGAACAGGCCTCAGATAATGGCCATGGCCTGCGCCCGGCGCATGACCTCCCGGGCGAGGTGCCCGTGGAGGGCGTCGACGGGGCGTCCGGGAAGTGACTCGTCCGCGGTGAAGAGGAAGTCGAGGATCTCCTCGTCCGAGTACCCGCCGTCGGACAGCAGGGCGATGAGCCCGGGCACGAACTTGTTGATCTCGCCCCCGTCGGTGAAGAAGCGGGCCGGGATGTGCCGGATCCCGTCGACTTCGACGGCGATCAGGCGGTGCTGGCCCAGGTCGTCCATCACCCGGGTGACGATGACCCCGAGCAGTTCGGCGACGTCCGGGACATTCAGGACGGGTTCGCCGGCCGGGACCCCGGAAACGGCTTCGGACAGGATCTTCGCTGTGCTCTCGTTCGTACTCACACTGCCCACCTTAACCCTTGTGCGTCCGGGCCCTGCGTATACTTCCCGGTTAGCTGTTGATTGAAAGGAGGCGGGCCGAGAATCGTGGAGCCGCAACTGCGCGCAGGTGATCTGCTGGACAACCGGTACCGGATCGGCGAAACCATCGCCCACGGGGGAATGTCCGTGGTCTACCACTGTGTGGACACCCGTCTGGACCGGGATCTGGCGACCAAGGTGATGGATCCCGGGTTCGCCGAGGACCCCACTTTCCGTGCCCGGTTCGAGCGCGAGGCCCGCGCGGTGGCCAGACTCAACCACCCCTGTCTGGTCAATGTCGTGGACCAGGGGGTGGACCGGTCCCCGGACGGCGACCACGTCTTCCTCGTCATGGAACTGGTTCCGGGCGGGACGCTGCGCGAACTTCTGCGGGAGCGTGGCCCCATGCCCCCGCACGCCGCGTTGGCGGTGATGGGGCCGGTGCTCGAGGCCCTGGCACTGGCGCACGACGCCGGGATGGTGCACCGGGACGTCAAGCCGGACAATGTGCTGATCCGCGACGACCACCAGGTCAAGCTCGCCGATTTCGGGCTGGTGCGTCCGGCCCACCGGGACGTGGCCGCCGGTGCCCCGATCATCGGCACCGCCGCCTACCTGGCCCCGGAGCAGGTCCGCGGCAGCGCCATCGGACCGGAGGCGGACGTCTACGCTGCCGGGATCCTGCTCTTCGAGCTGCTGACCGGGCGGACACCGTTCAAGGGCGCCACCCCGGATGAGACGGCCCTGATGCGCCTGGAGCAGGACGTCCCTCCCCCGTCCTCGGTGATCGCCGGGGTGCCCCCGGAGCTGGACGACCTGGTGCTTCGCGCCACCGACCGTGACCCCGGTGCCCGGTTCGCCGACGGCGGGGACTTCCTCTCCGCGGTTGGCACCGTCACGAAGGACCTGGGGCTTCCCGACTTCCAGGTGCCCGCCCCGGCCGACACCGCCGTGCGACGCGCACTGGCAGGATCGGTCGCCGCTGACCGTTTGAGCTGGGACGACGACGCCATGGCGACCAGCATGTTCGATGCAGCGGAGCCGACCCAGCACACCGCGGAGACCTCCCTGGTACCCCAGGTGCCCGAGTACGGGGCGGAGGCGGAGCAGGAACCCGCCTACGAACCGGCTCCCCCCGCCCAGGGACCGCCGGAGGCACAGGCGGCACAGGAACCTGAACCCCCCGCACCGAAGAAGCGGCCGCTGACCAACCGCAGCCCCGCCTCCGCGATCGTCTGGGGCGTCCTGCTGGTCCTGCTCATCGGAGCGGTCGCCGTGGCCGGATGGTGGGTCACCTCAGGACGCTACGGTGAGATCCCCCAGGTCCTGGGCCAGGACGTCTCCGGCGCCCAGGCCGCCATCGAGGCCGCCGGGTTCTCCGCCACGGTCGCCGAGGTCTTCTCCGACGACGAACCGGAGCAGTCCGTCACCGGCACCGACCCCGGCGAGGGCGAACGGGTGCCGCGCGGCGACGAGGTCTCCGTGCTGGTGTCGAAGGGCCAGCCCACCGTGCCCGAACCGGGTGCGGCGGACGACCTGTCCGCCTACCAGGCCAGACTCGAGGACAGGACGCTGACCTGGGAGGTCGGCGAGGAGGTCTACTCCGACGACGTCCCGTCCGGCATCGTCGCCGAGGTCTCCCCGGACGCCGGGGAGACGGTGGACACCGGCACGGAGGTCACCGTCCAGATCAGCAAGGGTGTCGCCCCGGTGACGGTGCCGGATGTCTCCGGCATGTCCGAGGACCAGGCACGCCGCGCGATCGAGCGCGCCGGCCTGGAGGTCGGCGAGGTCGAGGAGCGCTTCGACGGGGACGTCGACGGTGGCGACGTGATCGGCACCGGGGTGGACGCCGGGCACGAGATCCCCGGGAACTCGCCGGTGACCCTGATCCTGTCGAACGCGATCGAGGTTCCGGACGTGGAGGGCATGTCTGCTGACGATGCCGCCGAGGAGCTCCGTGACGCCGGACTGTCCCCCACAACCGGCGAGGGTGTCTCGGACACGGATGTCGACGCCGGGGACATCGCCGCACAGGAGCCGTCCTCCGGCACCCGCGTCGACCCGTCGGCGGACACGACGGTGACGATCCAGGAGTCCACGATGGTGCGCGTGCCGTTCGTCATCGGACGCTCGGTCGACAGCGCCCGGGACATCCTGGAGGACGCCGGGCTAGAGATCGAGGTGGACGGCCGGGACGACGGCCGTGTCATCACCCAGTCCCCCGGCCCCACCGGACGTGCCGCGCTCGGCGACACGGTCACGCTGCACACGCTGTAGGGCTCCCCCTACTTCCGGAGCATCTCCGCGACGAGGAAGGACAGCTCCAGCGCCTGCTGGGTGTTCAGGCGGGGGTCGACGACCGTGGCGTAGCGTGACGGCAGGTCCAGGTCGGTGATGTCCTGGGCGCCGCCGACGACCTCGGTGACGTCCTCACCGGTGAACTCGATGTGCACGCCGCCCGGGTGGGAGCCAGCTGCACGGTGGACCTCGAAGAAGCCCTGGACCTCGTCGATGATGCGGTCGAAGTCGCGGGTCTTGTAGCCGTTGGAGGAGGTGTAGGTGTTGCCGTGCATCGGGTCGCACTGCCAGATGACCTTGTGCCCGGTGGCCTCGACAGCCTCAACGATGGGGGGCAGGGCCTCACGGATCTTGTCGTAGCCCATGCGGCTGATCAGGGTCAGGCGTCCCGGCTCATTGTCCGGGTCCAGCTTCTCGACGTAGGCGACGGCCTCCTCCGGCGTCGTCGTCGGGCCGATCTTCACACCGACGGGGTTGCCGATCAGCGCAGCGAAGGCGACGTGGAAGTCCTCGATGCCACGGGTGCGCTCACCGATCCACAGCTGGTGGGCCGAGAGGTTGTACAGGACATCCTCGCCGTCCTCGCCGTGGGCCAGGCGCAGCATCGCGCGCTCGTAGTCGCGCAACAGGGCCTCGTGCGAGCAGTAGATGTCGGCGGTACGCAGGGTCTCGTCCGACACGCCACAGGCCGCCATGAACTCCAGGCCACGCTCGATCTCCCCGGCCAGCGCCTCGTAGCGGGCACCTGCACGCGAGTTCGCCACGAACTCGCGGTTCCACTCGTGCAGCTTCGCCAGGTCGGCGGTGCCGGAGCCGGTCAGTGACCGGACCAGGTTCATCGCCGCACCGGAGTTCGCGTAGGCGCGCACCATGCGCGAGGGGTCGTGGCGGCGTCCCTCCTCGGTGGCCTCGATGCCGTTGACGATGTCGCCGCGGTAGTTCAGCAGGCCGTTGCCGTCGCGGTCGGCCGAACGCGGCTTGGCGTACTGGCCGGCGATGCGGGCCATCTTCACCACAGGGGTGGAAGCACCGTAGGTCAGCACGACCGCCATCTGCAGCAGTGTTTTGACGTTGCCACGGATGTGCGGCTCGGTGTTGGTCTCGAAGGTCTCGGCGCAATCGCCGCCCTGCAGCAGGAACGCCTTGCCCAGGGCAACGTCGCGCAGCTGCTCCTTCAGACGCCGGATCTCCGGGGCCACCACGATCGGCGGCACGGACTCCAGGATCTTCCGGACGCGGTCAGCATGCCCCTGGTCCCAGGACGGCTGCTGTTTCGCGTCGCGCGAGACAGCGTCCTGGAAGTCCCGCTCGAGATCGCCGGGCAGCGGCGGCAGATCGGGGAGTTCGTCAAGTGGTGCGTCAATAGTCCAACCCATGCGCGTCATCATACGAGATGCGGTTACCGGATTGTGAACTGGGAGGTCTTAACGTGCCTGGGCAGACAGCCGGTACTTCACGACGTTGAACCTGGCGTCCTCCAGCGCATCATGCGCGGGCGAGGACTGTTCGGGGAGACTGGGGCGTCCCGCGTCCTCCCAGAACTGCTTGAGCTCCCGGGTGAACCGGGGAAGCTCCCGCGGGAGTTCGGTCATGTCCCCCCACAACTGGGCGAAGGCGACATGGTCGTAGGCACCGACCCAGGCCCACAGTTCAGGGCGGTCAGACGCCCGAAGCCAGTCCCCCTCGGTGTGGCCGGGCAGCAGGAATGAGAACAGTTCCCCGCGGATCTCCTCCCGCGACATCCACGCCGCACTGGAGCGCGGCGGGAGCAGCGGCAGGACGTTGCGCCGGACCCAGTCACCCGCCCGCCGTTCATCGAACTCGGTGGAGACGGCGTAGAACTCACGTCCGTCCTCGGCAACCACGCCGATCGACACCAGGTCGATGGTGGTCCCGTCCTCGATGAACTCGGTGTCGTAGAAGTAGCGCACGGTAGGTCAGTCTAGACCGCGGTGCTCAGTCCGGCTGCCGTCGGGGCAGCGGCGGCGGGTAAAGGATCCACCGCAGTCCCGGAACACGGCCGATCCCGTAGAACAGCAGCCCACTGAGCACGCAGGTCACCAGACCGATGACAATGCGCGGATCCGTCTGCATGACGAACCCCCAGGTCGACTCGTCCAGCCCGACGAGCCACGGCAGCAGCCGGTCGTAGACCAGGAAGAGCATGAGCTGGTGGGAGACGTAGATGGGCAGGGTATTGCGTCCGATCGCGGCGAAGATGCTGGAGACCAGCGGGATCCGGGATATCCACACGGCCAGCAGGATGCCCAGGGGCACGGCCGTCAGAATGCGGACCATGCCCAGCAGGCTCATCACCGACTGTTCGGTGGTGCTCCACCCGTCCGGGGCCACGAATTCGGCGGCGAGGTCGACGATCCACTCCCACCAGACGAACACGGCCGCACAGGCGGCAATCACCCGCACATCGGCGGCCAGGCCGGCCAGCCGGATGAACACCTGCCGGAAGTGCAGCCCCAGGAAGAACGCGGGGAGGTACCCGGTGAGGTGGGTGATCTCGTTGTAGGACGACAGGCCCGCCAGCGCGACGGCCACCGCCGGCAGCACCGAGAAGCAGACCGCCACCAGAGGCGGGAGTTTCCGGGTGAGGCAGGCGACGATGTTGAACACCATGAGCGCGTAGAGGAACCACACGCCGGGATCGCCCACGACGATCGACCGCACCAGGTTCGCCGCACTGACATTGCCGTCGATGAACAGCTTGCCGTCGATGTACAGCCGGGACGCCGCGACGAACGGGGTGAACACCAGGTAGGGCACCAGCAGGAACCACAGGCGGCGGTACCAGAGGTCACCGATGGTCCGCTCGATCACGCGGTGCGCGAACAGACCGGAGATCAGGAAGAACATCGGCATCCGGATCGGGTCCAGGAACTCGTTGAACCATTTCCAGGCCCCGTCCTGACCGCCGGGAACACCGGTGATGACGTGCATGTAGCACACGCCGATGATGGACATGCCCTTCGCGCAGTCCGCCCAGTACAGCCGGATCCCCGTCGCCTGGCCCTTCGGGCGTGCGAACGTGCCCGGGCCCCGCTGTCTGCGGTGGGCCCGGATCTTGTTCGGTGGGTTCCCTCTGTCGTCGGACACTGGGGATACAGCGTGCCGCATCCCGGGCGGGTGATCAATTCGCACCGGGTGGGGGTAAGCTCACTGGTCGTGGGATTTCGCAGCGCACGGTCGCGCACACTCGTCATCTGGTACGTCGCCGTCGTGGTTGCCGCCACCCTGGCCGGGGTGTTCCGGTCCGCCGTCAGTGACCACGCGTCGACCGTCAACATCGACTTCGAGGTCTACCGGGCGGGTGGGCGTGCCGTGCTCGACGGCGCGGCACTGTACGAAGGGGCGTTCCCCGCCATGAACATGATGCTGCCCTTCACCTACCCGCCGCTGGCGGCGCTCGCGTTCGTGCCCCTGGCGCAGTTGTCCTCGAGTGTGGGTTACATCGCGTTCACCACGGTGAGCGTGATCGCCATCGCCCTGACGGTGTCGGTGGTCCTGTACAGCCTCGCCGGGCAGTACGGCCGGCGGATCACGGGGCCCCAGTCGCTGGCCTGTGGTGTCCTGGCCCTGCCTGCCGCCGTGTGGCTGTGGCCGCTGACCAACACCCTGCAGTTCGGGCAGATCAACATCCTCCTGATGCTGCTGGTCGTCGCGGATCTGCTTCTGCCCCGCACCCCGTGGCCGCGGGGCATGCTGGTCGGACTGGCGGCGGCGGTCAAGCTCACCCCGGCGGTCTTCGGCCTGTACTTCCTGCTGCGCCGCCAGTGGAGGGAGGCCGCGACAAGTGTGGTCTCCGGCATCGTGTTCTCCGCGCTCGCCTGGGTGGTCCTCCCCTCCGACTCCCGCACGTACTGGACCGACACGCTCAGCGACCCGGGGCGGATCGGTGACCTGGCCTACGGGGCGAACCAGTCCCTGCGCGGGCTGGTCGCCCGGTTCACCGGTGATCCGGCGCAGACCTGGATCTGGTACGTCCTGGTCGTGGCGGTGGTGGTGGCCATTGTCCTGGTGATGCTCCACCAGCTCGCGGCGGGGGCGTTCGCCGGTGCCGTCTGCACGAACGCCCTGCTGGGTCTGCTCGCGTCACCGGTGTCCTGGTCGCACCACTGGGTGTGGGTACTGCCCATGCTGCTAGTCGCGGGGGCCGCTGCATTCCCGTCGCGGCGGTCGGACGCACGTACGGGGCGGGTGGCGCTGGTGGTGGCCGTTCCGCTGGCCGTCATCTCCCTCGTCCTGCCGGTGCACGTCTTCCTCGAGTCCGGCGGCGGGGTGGAGTCGGGCTGGACTCTGTGGATGAAGGTGCTGGGGTCGGAGTTCGTCCTGGTGGGACTGCTCTGGCTCGTGGTCGCCGGGGCGGCCCATCGCAGTAACGGGCCTGCTTCCGTCGGCCCGGCAAGGTACCCTGAAGACACGCCCCCTCAACGCAGATAGGTGAAGCAAGCATGGGTACCGTCTCTCCACCGGACTCAGTTCCCCGCACCCCGGGATCATCCCCCACCAAGCAGTCCCGCGACTGGCTGATGATCTCAGGCATCACCGCTGCCGTCCTCGGTGCCGTGCTGTTGATCCCCAATCCTTTCGTGGCTGTCCCGCTCTCCATCGTCGCCATCGTCCTGGCACTGGTGCATCCCACAGCTGAGGGCAACACGAAATCCGTCGTCCGGGCGACCTGGATCATAGGGACAATGACTCTGGTGGCGGCGGCCGTCCTCGCCTTCTTCCTGATGGCGGGCTCGGACGGACCAGCCTAGAGCCGGTAGCGCAGGAACCGCGGCGTCGGCTTGGTGGCCAGCGTCCGACCCGTCCCCGGCTCCATGCCCTGCGGGTAGCCCTCCCCCGCCTCCAGGGCCTTCTTCACGTCCGCGGCGTAGATGCCCTCCACGTACTCCTGGCCGGAAAGCTCGGCGATGCGTTCCATCGTGTAGTCCGTCAGCGCACGGGCCTGGGCGTACTCGTCCCCGCCCTCCCTGAAATCCGCCGGGTCAATGGGGTCACCGACCACCACGCCGATGCGGTGGGGTCGCAGCAGCCACGATCCGGCGATGTTCGCCTTCTCCGTGTCGATCATCGCCACCGGGTACACCGGGGCACCCGAGTTCAGGGCGATCCGCGCCATCCCTGTCTTGCCGCGGTACAGGCGCCCATCCGGTGAGCGCGTGCCCTCCGGGTACATGCCCAGCGGGTCCCCCTTCTCCAGCACCGTCAGTGCGGTGTTCAGGGCCGCGTCCTGCGAACTCTTGTCACCGCGGTCGATCGGCACCTGGCCGACCGAGGAGAAGAACCATCTCTGGATGCCCCCGGCGAAACCCGGGGTGGTGAAGTACTCCTTCTTCGCCAGGAAAGTCAGCTGCCGCTTCGACAGCAGCGGGAAGTACAGGGAATCCATGACCGCCAGATGGTTCGACGCCAGCACCACCGGCCCCTCGGACGGGATCTTGTCGAGCCCTGCGGCGTACGGGCGGTTGATCAACCACAGCCACGGCCCGACAACAACGTTCTTCAGCCACCAGTAGGTACGGTTCTGCACGTTCCCTATCCCTTTCGTGAAGTCACTGTGGACGCCAGCAACGCCACACCGATCATACCTGCCTCCGAGCCCAGTGCGGCCGGTTCGACCCGCGCGACCGGACGGTACCCCGCACCGACCACGCCGGCCGCCAGTTCCGCGCGGGCGGTCGGCAGGTACAGGTCGGCATCGGCGGCGACACCTCCACCCAGGACGATGAGTTCGGGGTCGAGGACGTCCTGGACGACGGCCAGCCCACGGCCCAGCCACAGGGCGAAATCATCGATGACCTCGATGGCCAGCGGGTCACCGTCACGGGCCAGGCTGACCACGCTGCGCCCGGTGATCTCCTCGGGACGCGAGTGGAACATCTGGGCCAGCACGCTGTCCGGGTGGCGTCCGGTGGCGATGAACTCCAGGGCGGTGAGCTCCAGGCCGCTGCCGGAGCAGTAGCGCTCCAGGCAGCCGCGTTTCCCGCAGGGGCAGGCACGCCCGCCCGGGACGACGGTGAGGTGGCCGAACTCCGGGGCGGTGCCGTAGGCGCCACGGTAGAGCACGCCGTCCTGCACCAGCGCCCCACCGATGCCGGTACCGACGGCGAACAGGGCCCACGTGTCCGCATCCTGGCCCGGACCCAGGATCTGCTCTCCCCAGGCGGCGGCGTTCGCGTCATGCTCCAGGACGACCGGGAGTCCCAGTCGGGCGGTCAACCGGTCGCGGACGTCACTGTCCCGCCACGGCAGATGCGGGGCGAAGCGCACCCGGTCCTGTTCGGCGGTGATGAACCCCGCGACGGCGAGACCGACGGCAACGACCTCGTGGCGCGAACGCAGTGCGGAGACCGCGTTGCTGATGGCCTTCTCCAGTGCACCGACGGAACTGGGCGTGGGCAGCTGCTCGATGTCGAGGACCCGGCCGTCCGCGTCGACCACGGCGGCACGGAGATTCGTGCCACCGATGTCGATCCCGATGGTCAGACCATCCACCATCTCGTCCTCCTGTCCGCCGTACACACCCTTAACGCAACCTGTCCAGCGTATCGGTCAGGCACGCCAGTTCCAACTGTGCCGGTGCGGACGCGCGGCGTCCCCGTCGAGCACGGCGGAGAGCTGCGCGCCGAGGACGTCCCAGTTCCAGGCGTCCCGCACGTAGGTCCGTCCGCGGTCGGCGTACCCACGCGCCCGAACCGGATCGTCGAGGAGGGCGGCCACGGTGTCGGCCACCGCACCGGTCGATGTGCCGTCGACGACATCGCCGGTGACCCCGTCCTGCACGGTCTCGGGGGCCCCTCCCCCTTCACCGGCGATCGTCGGAACGCCGCACGCCTGGGACTCCAGGAAGACGATCCCGAGCCCCTCGACGCTGAAACCGCCGCCCTGGGTGCGCACCGGCATGGCGAAAACGTCGCCGGCGCAGTAGTGCGCCACCAGCTCGCCGTAGTCGACCGGGCCGGTGACGGTGACGTGGTCGGTGATGCCCAGTGTCCGGGCACGCCCGGAGAGCTCGCGTGCGTAGTCGCCGGGGCCGACGACCAGCAGGTGGGCGTCCGGGACGTGCTGCAGGATCCGTGGCATGGCCTCGACCAGCGTATCCTGGCCCTTACGGGGTACCACGCGCGACACACACACGATCACCTTCCGGTCGTCGATGCCGTGGCGCGCGCGGACCACGGTGCGGCCCGCCGGGTCGGGACGGAAGACTCCGGCGTCCACCCCGCCCGGCATCGGTTCCCAGGCGACGGACGGGCCGAAGGCACCGGAGAACCGGTTGCGGGCGTACCTGGAGACATAGGTCAGGCAGTCCGTGCGGCGGCCGATCGCGCGCAGGACGCTGCGTCCCCCCGGGACCATGGACCAGCCGACCTCGTGGCCGTGGGTGGACGCGACGATGCGGGACGCACCGGCCCTACGCGCGGCACCGGCCATGAGCGCCATGGGCGTCGACGAGCCGAACCAGACGGTGTCGATGTCCCGTTCGCGGATCAGCTGTGCCATCCGGCGTGCCGTCGCCGGGGTGGGCAGCATGACCTTCCGTGGCCAGCGGACGACGTCGGTGGGGAGCGCGGAATCGTACCCGGTGGCGGCAGCGGCGTCCTGGGTGGAGGCGAAAACCGTCAACCTGCCCGGTTCGCGGCGCTCCAGTTCCGCGCAGTAGTCGCGCAGGTAGCTCTGGATGCCGCCGAAAGTCGGCGGGAAATCGTTGGTGACGAGGAGGACTCGGCCGCGTTCCGACATGGAGAGGAGGGGACGGGGGTCAGTAGCGGGCGGCGCCGGCGAACGGCATGCTGTCCACGCTGACGACCTGGACAGGGATCCCGTAGTCGGAGGCGTGGACGATCTGGCCGTCGCCGATGTACATGCCGACGTGGGTCACACCGGGGTAGAAGCCGACGATGTCGCCCGGCTGCAGGTCCCCGCGGGAGACGGAGGTACCACCGGAGACCTGGGCGGCGGAGGTCCGCGGAATGCTCTGCCCGCTCTGCTCGTACGCCCACAGCATCAGACCGGAGCAGTCGAAGGAGTCCGGGCCGGCCGCTCCCCAGGAGTACGGGGAACCGAGCTTGCTCAGTGCCGCGCCCACGGCACCGCTGGCATCCACCGCGTCGGAGGCGCCTTCCGAGGCACTGTCGGCCATATCGCCGAGGAACTCCTCGACGTCGATGTCGATCGGGCCGTTGCGGTCGACCCAGCGCTGCTTCTCCTCGGGGCTGAGACCGTCCACCGCCTTCGAGATCTCCTCCTTGAGGCCGTCGAGGTCACTGGAACGCTCGTCCAGATGCTTCTCGCGGGTGGTCAGATCGGAGAGCTGGAAGTCCGCTGTGGCTTTGGCACGCTGTGCACGGGACTGCAGGTCCGCCGCCTCCGAGAGATTCTCCCGAAGATCGGTGACCTTGCCGGTGCGGTCGGCGCTGAGCGCCGATGCGAAGGCACGGCGGTCGATGGCGTCCTGCGGGTTGGCGGCGCCGGCGACCGCGGTCACCGGGTCGATCACGGCACCGCGGTACATCGACTGCGAGAGCTCGGTCACCGGGCCACGGGACTGCTCCACGGCCTCACGGGCACGGTCGGCCTCGGCGGAGAAGTGCTCGGAGTCACGGTTGACCCGGTCGAGCCGCTCGCGCGTCTCGTCGAGGGCGATACGGTTCTCCTCGACCTCGTCGCTGGTGGCCTGTGCCTGGCGGGAGACCTCACCCAGGCGCTCGAGGAGGCCGTCCGCGTCATCGGGCAACGGGGAGGCGTCGACAGCGCCAGCATCGGCATGGTTACCCCCGCCTGCATTGTCGGCCGGGTCTGCGCCGACGACGGCTGCGGTCCCGAGCGCGAGCACTGATGTAATTCCGAGTCCGGCGATCGCCCGGACTGTCCGGCTGCCGGCGATCGGGGCGGCCCCCCGCATACGGTGGTTACTCACTTGTGATGGTCCTCTTTAGACTGTCGATCTGGATATGGCCATAATGCCACAGAGCCGTTACTCTTTTGTAATTTTGCTGGTACCGCATGCGGCCCCGTCGTGCACTGCTCAATGGAGGTGCGTCGACGGGGCCGCGGGACTGTCCCCGGGGACTTCCGGGGGAAGCGGAGGGTCTAGAAACGGACCGCGTTGTTGACCGGCATGTAGTTCAGGTCATTGACCTGGACCGGGGTGCCTTCGTTGACGGCCTGGACGACCTTGTTGTCGCCGATGTAGATCGCCACGTGGGAGGCGCCGCCGTAGTAGGAGACGACGTCGCCGGGCTTCAGGTTGTCCAGGGACACCGGGGTGCCGGACGCAGCCTGATCGGAGGAGGTGCGCGGGATGGACTTCCCGACCTGCTGGTGGGCCCAGCTGGTCAGACCGGAGCAGTCGAAGGCGTCCGGGCCGGTGGCACCCCAGGAGTAGGGGGCACCCTGCTTGGACAGGGCGGCGTCGGCGATCTTCTGGCCGGTGCTGTTCTCGGCGGACGGTGCCGGGGCGGACGGTGCCGGGGCGGAGGGTGCGGACACCTGGTTCGCCTGGGCGAGGTAGGCGTCGGCGTCGACGTGCTGGTTGGCGAAGTCGACGGCTTCGTCCGGAACATCGACGGAGACGTCGGTGCCCGGGACCTGGACGGTCACGGCCTGCGCGGTCGCGGGCAGGGCGATCATGGCGCCCATTCCCACGGCAGCCACGGCGACGGCGTTGCGGCGGGAGTGGTGCTTCTTCAGACTGTGCTTGCCCATGAGGTGGATAGTGCCTTTCCTGGTCGCTGTCGGGGGCCGCTCTCTCGTTTGTCTCTGCGGTTGCCCCTTAAGGTCACGAGAAGATTACGAAATGATCTCGGACATGTCCAACTCTTCGGCCGTGATGTCACCGTGAGCGCTTCGTTATTCAACCGTTATTCAATCGCGACCAAAGCTACACCTTATGGGAGCCCCCACAGGAGGGGCCTGCAAACATGCTGCCTGCGCTGGAACAACGTACCATCGACGCGGTCTCCGACACCCCCTGCGGGACCGGCAAAGGTGCCGGAAACGAGCGTTACTGTGATACTCATCACATTTCAGGATCGGGCCCCGCACGCCTTCACAGCAGTCACATCAGTACCACCGCCATGGCAGACCTCTACTATGGAGCCGTGCCTCAACCGTCCCTTCCGCTTCCACAGCGCCTCCGTGCCGCCGTCCGGGAATGCGTGGTGATCGACTGCGAGACAACGGGGCTGGAACCGGCGTCCGACCGCGTCATTGAGGTCGCCGCCATCCATGTCGTCGACGGGGAGGTCCGGGAGACCGTCGCCACCCTGGTGGACCCCGGCGTCCCGCTCCCCCACGTCATCACGGAACTCACCGGGATCGCCGACCACGAACTCTCCGGGCGCCCGGCCATGGATGAGGTCCTGGGCGGCATCCTGCGGATGATCGGGGGACGCACCGTGGTCGGCCACAACGTCGCCTTCGACCTCGCCTTCCTCAACGGCGAGCTCCGCAGGACGCGCGGGACGACGTCCGACGGGACAGGGATGCCCCCTCACTCCACGCTGTGCACCGCCGAGTGCGCCAGGGAACTCATCCCCCGGTCGGAGGTGGGACGCTACCGGCTGGCCACCCTCGCTGACACCCTCGCACTGCCCCACCGTCCGGCACACCGCGCGTCCGAGGACGTCCTGGCGACCGTGGACCTGCTGCGGTACCTGGAGCAGCGCGCCGCGTCCTGACCACAGTCCCGGAGGTTGCTGCATCCGGGCAAGAGATGACCCGCCTCGGGGTCAGATGTCGACATGTGTGGCACCACAGGTCGGTGCCGACACAGAAAACCACCCCACGACGCCCCATTCGGGGCTGTGGGGTGGTTCTCGGCGGACGCGGGCGAACTCGACGCCTTCGGGAGGCGGGAGGTTACGGGTTCTCGTGACCCTCGTCGCCGAACTGGCGGCGGTTCTCCTCCTGGAGACGCTCCAGCATCTCCTTGTGCTCCTTCTCGTTCTCCTCCTCGATCTCCTCGACCTGGGACACGATGTCCTCGGGGTCCGGGGAGAACAGGGAGCCACGGCCGGGCTCACCGGCGAAGCCGAGCTGGTTGAGCCTGCGCGGAACCGCGGCGCCGGCGTACGGCAGCGGGATCGGGTGACCGTGCTCGTCCACCGGGCCCAGCGGCTGATGGACCTCGATGAAGCCACCGTTGGGCAGCTGCTTGATCGTGCCGGTCTCGATACCGTGGTCCAGCACCGCACGGTCGGAGCGCTGCAGGCCCAGACAGATCCGGTAGGTGATGAAGTACGACAGCGGTGGCAGCAGGACGAACCCGATACGGCCGACCCACGTCATCGCGTTGAGCGAGATATCGAAGAACGCCGCCACATGGTCGTTACCGCCCGACACCGTCAGGATCATGTAGGCGACCATCGCCATGACACCGAGTCCGGTGCGCACCGGGACGTCCCGCGGACGCTGCAGCAGGTTGTGGTGTGCCGTGTCCTTGGTGAAGTGCTGCTCAATCCACGGGTACGCGAACAGCAGCATCACCAGGGCTCCCAGCAGCAGGGCCACCCAGACGACCGCAGGAATCGTGTAGCTGCCCAGGTACAACTCCCAGGCCGGCATTATTCGGGCTGCACCGTCCGTCCACAACATGTAGATATCGGGCTGTGAACCGGCGGAGACCTGCGATGGGTTGTACGGTCCCAGGTTCCATATCGCGTTGATCTGGAAGACACCGGCGAGCAGGGCGACGAAGCCGAAGGTGATCAGACCGAAGGCCACCGAGTGCACGGCGAACACCGGGATCACGCGGCCACCGACGACATTGCGCTCGGTGCGGCCCGGTCCGGGGAACTGGGTGTGCTTCTGGTACCAGACCAGCGCCAGGTGCGCCGCGATCAATGCGAGCAGGATCGCGGGGATCAGCAGCACGTGCGCTATGTACAGACGCGGGATGATGATGTCACCCGGGAAGTCACCGGCGAACATGATCCAGTGCAGCCAGGTGCCGATGATCGGCAGGCCGATGATGATCGCGGACATGATGCGCAGGCCCACGCCGGAGAGCAGGTCGTCCGGCAGGGAGTAGCCCATGAAGCCCTCGGCGATGGACAGCAGCAGCAGGACGCAGCCGATGACCCAGTTCGCCTCACGGGGCTTGCGGAATGCGCCGGTGAAGAAGATGCGCATCATGTGGACCATGATCGACACCGCGAAGAGCAGTGCCGCCCAGTGGTGGACCTGGCGGATGAACAGGCCGCCGCGGACCTCGAAGGAGATGTTCAGTGCCGTCTCGTACGCGCGGGACATCTCCACACCGTTGAGCGGTGCGTAGGCGCCCTCGTAGATCACCTTCGACAGTGACGGGTCGAAGAAGAGCGTCAGGTAGACACCCGACAGGAGGAGGATGATGAACGAGTACAGCGCGATCTCACCGAGCATGAACGACCAGTGGCTCGGGAAGACCTTGTTGATCTGCTTGCGCAGGCCGCTGGCCGCGGTGTAGCGCTCATCGAAGTTGTTGGCCGCCTGGGCCAGGTGGGAAGGCTTGGTGGGTGTGCTCATGACTGACGCTCCCAGAAGGCAGGGCCGACGGGCTCGACGAAGTTCTTGTCGGCGTACAGGAACCCGTCCTCATCGACGTTGATGGACAGCTCGGGCAGTGCGCGGGCGGCCGGGCCGAACACCGGCTTACCCCAGTGCAGTGCATCGAACTGCGACTGGTGGCACGGACAGAGAATGCGGTTGGTCTGCTGCTCGTACAGGGAGGTCGGGCAGCCGATGTGGGTGCAGATCTTCGAGTAGGCGTAGTAGTCGCCGTAGTGGAAGTCCTCCTGGCCCTCACGCTGGACCGCATTGAGCGCGTCCTCGTGACGCAGGCGGATGAGCATGACCGCGTTGCGGGAACCGTGGATGGAGTGCATCTGCTCCTCGTAGACGTCGTGCTCCGCGTCGAAGGCGTCGTGGTCGTTGACCATCTCCTCCGTCATCGGGAACACAGTCTCCATCGCACCGGAGTCCAGGTCCTCCGGACGCACCCGCACCAGGCGGTTGACGCCCTGGGTGGTCCAGTGACCGTCGTGCTCCTCGGCGATGGCACCGGTGTCGCGGCCCAGGTAGACCTTCTCCCCTTCATCGGTGAGGGTCCAGCCGGTGGTCCACAGGGTGCCGTCGCCGGCGATGCCCATCGCGGACGTCGGCTTCCACGGGTTCTTGATGATGCCGCCGAGGGGAAGGACGATGGCGACGCCGGCCAGGGCGGCGCCTGCTCCACCGAGACCCATGAGAACCTTGCGGCGGCCCATGGTCGACGTCTTCCATGCGTCATTGAGCAACGCGGACATCGTCCGGCGGTCGACCTCGTCCGAGGGGCCGTCGTGGCGCTTCTGCACCGCGATCTCCTCGGGGATGAACTTCTTGGAGAACTGGACGGCGCCGATTCCCAGGAAGATGATCGACAGACCCGAGGTCACGCCGAGCGCCGGGGTGTACAGGCTGTACAACCAGAGGCCGTCCTCCTCCAGGTGCTTGTACTCCCAGGGCCAGAACAGGTACACGGCGACGAACGCGAGGCCGAACACGACCGCCAGCGCCCACCAGAAACCGATGCCGCGGGCGGCACGCTTCTCGGCGGGGTCGCCCTCGACAGGGAAACGCTCCTTGCGGAAGGCGACGGTGACGCCGTCCATCTCGGTACCGAGGCGGGCGAGCTCCTCGTCACTCATGCCCTTGATCTCTTCTTCTGAGTAGGTGCTGTTGCTCTCGCTCATGACCGAGTTCCAATCCACATGGCCGCGCCGATGAGCACGACAATCCCGACGATCCACATCAGCATGCCCTCAGTGACCGGGCCGATACCGCCGAGGCCGAGGCCACCGGGGTTGGGGGTCTCCTTGGCGGACTTGATGAATGCGATGATGTCCTTCTTCTCGTCGGCGGTGAGCTGACGGTCGGAGAACTTCGGCATGTTCTGCGGGCCGGTGAGCATGGCCTGGTAGATCTCCTGCTCATTCGCGTCGTCCAGCGGCGGGGCGGTCTTACCGCCGGACAGTGCGCCACCACGTCCCGTGAAGTTGTGGCAGGACGCGCAGTTCAGCCGGAACAGGTCGGAGCCGCGGGAGACATCCTGCGGGTCGATCTTGCCGTCCTCGTTGTGCGAGCCACGCAGCGAGTCCATGGCGATCTCGCCGTCATCGTCCTTGACGAGGCCGGGTCCACCGCCGTTGGCGTTGACGTACGCGGAGAGCGCCAGGGTCTGAGCCTCGTTGAAACGGGCGTCCTTCCGCTCGGCCTGGGCCTCGTTCCGCTTCATCGGCATACGGCCGGAGTGGACCTGGAAGTAGACCGCTCCTTCGCCGACACCGACCAGGGACGGACCGCGGTCCTGGACACCCTGGAGGTTGGCACCGTGGCAGGTGATGCAGGCGACCTCGTAGATCTCCTGGCCCTGGCGGACCATCGACTCCGCGTCCTGCTGCGCAGTAGCGGACTGCGGGTCCGGCGTGAACGCCTGGGCCAACAGGCCTGCACCGCTGAGGCCGAGCACGAGCGCGAGCGCTCCGGCCAGGGTCCGGCGCAGTTTGCGCCGGTTACGGCGCTTCCTGCCTGTTGTGGATGCCGGAGCGGTCTCCGCCGCCGGCTGCTCCCCCTCGGGAGTCGGATTGTTGATATCCATCTTGTTCCCTTTAACTCGTCATTTGGAAGGCGATGGGCTTAACGGCCGAGCGTCACACACCGGCCCGTTCGGCCTACTGGATGAAGTAAATCGTGATCCACAGTCCGATCCACACGACGTCGACGAAGTGCCAGTAGTACGACACGACGACGGCGGAGGTGGCCTGGGCCGGAGTGAACTTCGATTTCACCGTGCGGAGGAGGACCACCACGAACGCAAGCACGCCGGCGATGACGTGTGCGCCGTGGAAGCCGGTGGTGATGAAGAACACCGACCCGTAGACGCTGCTTGAGATCGTGGTGCCCTCCTGCACGAGGGCCACGTACTCGTACCCCTGCCCGAGGACGAAGATCGTCCCGAGCACGATGGTGAGTGCGTACCACTTCCGAAGGCCGAACACGTCGCCGCGCTCCGCGGCGAACACCCCCCACTGGGCGGTGAACGACGACGACACCAGAATCACGGTGATCGCCAGAGCGAACGGGACGTTCAGCTCGGTAGGCTCGGAGGGCCAGTTTCCGTTCGAGTTCGCCTTCGAGACGAAGTACATCGCGAACAGGCCCGCGAAGAACATCAATTCCTGGGACAGGAACACAATCGTGCCGACGCTGACCATGTTCGGTCGGTTCAGCGTCACGGCACGCTGTGGTGCTGCCATGCTTTGGTTTCCAACTGCGCTCGTCACGCGTACAAGTATGGCGGACCCTGGCCGCGTAGTCGATTCGCAACCCCGCGATACAGCGGTGTTTCTGGAAAAGTGCAGGTCGCCTCTTCAGATTTCCTGGCAACTCACCACAAATGGGGCTAGTCGGGAACTTTGGGGGTCCCGCTTACGACGCGGTGCCATTGCCGCAGGTGAACCACTGGTTCCCCACCCGCCGTCCCCACGGCCCCACGGGTCACACCGGGCCCGTCCACCCCCGGACGTGGGCACCGCTGCCACGCGTTCCCCACAGCTTACCCGCAGCACCCTCTCCCCACCCAACGGGGTCGTCTCCCCTCCCCCGTAATAGACTGTCAGGGTCCACACCATCGACCGAGAGGACCGAAGCCATGGCCGACACACGGCCGGACCACGTACCCCCGTTGGGGAGCGACCGTCTCCCCGAGAGCTACTTCACCTGGCCCGGCGTCCTCGACCGCATCGGGCGCCACGAGGAGCTCAGTGAGTCACAGGTGAACTGGGCCGTGAGCCGGATCATGGAGGGCAACGCCACCGACGCGCAGCTCGCGGCGTTCTCCTTCGGTCTCCGTGTCAAGGGGATCACCGCGGCCGAACTGTCCGCCGCGGCCGGTGCCATGCGCGACTTCGCCACCCCGGTGGATTTCAGTGACATCCCCGACGCCGTCGACATCGTCGGCACCGGCGGCGACGGCCACCACACGGTGAACATCTCGACCATGGCGTCCTTCGTCGTTGCGGCGACCGGGGTGACCGTGGTCAAGCACGGCAACCGCGCGGCGTCCTCGAAATGCGGTGGCGCCGACGTTCTCGAGACCCTGGGCCTCGACATCGAGCGCTCCCCCGAGACCATCCACGAGGACGCACTGCGCACCGGCTTCGCGTTCATGTTCGCCAAGACCTACCACCCGGCGATGCGCTTCGCCGGCCCGGTGCGCTCCGAGCTCGCCGTGCCGACCCTGTTCAACCTCCTGGGGCCGATGACGAATCCGGCCGGCCCGAAGTACGGGCTGATCGGCTGCGCCTTCCGTGACCTGATGCCCATCATGGGCGGCGCGTTCGCCCACCAGGGTGTCCGCGCGCTCATCGTCCGCGGACTGGACGGTATGGACGAGATCAGCGTCTGCGCCCCCACCGAGGTCGTTACCGTCGACAGCGCAGGACGCACCGGCGAGTTCACCATCAACCCCCGGTCCTTCGGCCTGGACATCTACGACGATGACGCACTGAGGGGCGGGGATCCGTCATTCAACGCCGATGTCGCCCGCCGTCTGATGGCAGGCGAGCTCGAGGGCGCGATCAAGGACGCCGTCCTGCTCAACGCCGCCGGGGCACTGGCGGCCGTGCACGGTTGGGAGGACAGCGACCTGAAGACGGTCCTCGGCGAGCAGGTCGAGGTCGCCCGGGACGCCCTGGAGTCGGGACGCGCCGCGGAGAAGATGCACGAGATCATCGGCCGCTGACCCCTGGAGCGCCGACCACGCACGAGAAAAGCACCCGCGAGGAAGATGCGGGTGCTTTTCTCGTGCGGTCCGGCGTGCCGGACTACTCCTTCTCGGGGGGAAGGCCGTACTGCAGGTTGAGCATCGTGGTCGACCAGATCAGCATCACGGCGCCGAGCAGGATCAACCAGATGTGGAAGAAGGCGATGCCGAAGCCCATCGTCAGGATCGAGATGGACATCAGGAACGGCCAGCCCGAGCTCGGGGCGAAGAAGCCCAGCACACCGGCGCCGTCCTCGACCTCGGCCTCCTCCCAGTCCTTCGGCTCGATGTCGGCCTTGGCGTTGCTCAGGTGGAAGTACACGCCGAGGAAGAGGGTCAGCAGCGTGGCCAGAACCATTCCGGTTCCGCCGGCCCACTCAGTGCCCTGCTGGTTGGCACCGTCGTTCAGCTGCGACGTCGCGTAGAAGTACACCACCGTCATCACTGCGAGGAACAGTGTCAGTCCGTACATCAACTTGGCTGTCTGCCGCATTGTTGTCTCCTAGTGTCTCTGTAGCGCTCTGCCAGCTCAGGCGGAACGGTCGATGATGTTGTCGTCCCCGGTGCCACGGGTCGCGTCACGGCCCGGCAGGAACGGCTGGGTGGAGGTCGCGAAAGGCTCCTCGCCGATCTCACGCAGCGCATCGGCGTTGCTGGCGTCCGGGTTGTTCTCGCGGAACTCGAGGTAGTCACTGAAGGCGTCCGGGCTGACGGCACGCAGCTCGAAGTTCATCATGGCGTGGTAGGTACCGCACATCTCGGCGCAGCGGCCGACGAAGGCGCCCTCCTCCTCGATCCCGTCGATCTGGAACCTGCGCTCGGACTGGTTGGCCTCCGGGTGCGGGAACACGTCGCGCTTGAAGAGGAACTCCGGGACCCAGAAGGAGTGGATGACGTCGGAGGACGCCAGGTTGAACTCGATCGGGGTATCCGTCGGCAGCACCAGCACCGGCACCTCCTCGGAGGTACCCAGGGTCTCGATCTGGTTGTAGTTGAGGTAGGTGAAGTCGTCCTCGGACTTGCCGTGGATCGGCCCGACGGACTGGCCGTGCTCGTCACGGTCGTCCTGCGGGACGGCGGCGTTCGCCTCCGCGGCCTCCGAGCGGTCCTCGTCGACACCCTCGTAGGTCTGGCCGTCCTCGGTGAGACCGCCGGCGACCTCGCCGTAACCGAACTTCCAGTTCCACTGGTAGGCGGTGACGTCGACGGTGACCTCGGGGTCCTTGTCCAGGGCGGTGACCTTGTCCTGGGTCTGGACCGTGAAGAAGAAGAGCCCCATCACGATCAGCACAGGGATAACGGTCAACGTCAGCTCCAGCGGGACGTTGTAGGCCGTCTGACGCGGGAACTCGGGCTTGCCCTGCTTCTCCGCGCGCTTCGCACCGTCGCGGAAGATCACGACGAACATCAGGGCCCACATGATGATGCCGATGACCCAGGCCACGACCCAGGTCCACACCCAGAAGTTGCCCATCTCGTGGGCCTCCGTGGTGATTCCGTCCGGCCACCCCATGCGCAGCGCATGGAAGAATCCGTTGTCGGGGGGTGCGATATCGCAGCCGACCAGGGCAAGGGAGCCAAGTCCCAGCACTCCGGCTAGGCCGAGCTTGCGGCCCTTACCGTGAACTATTCGCTGTTCCACGCGAGTATGCCTTCCTCAATCACACGTCGTGTTCATCGGGAC
>NZ_JBQEDF010000009.1:0-83583 GCF_052107835.1 Corynebacterium sp. | reverse complement strand
ACCTAGACCTGGTAACTGCGGACCCCGGCCTTCTCTGCCCCGTCCAGCTCCGCGCCGTGGGCTTCAACGACGCGGGCGAACTCCTCCCCGTCCGGCAGGGTTACCGAGATCGCCTTTCCGTCGAAATTCTGACCGGCCTTCACCTGGACGAGCGGTGTGCCCGCGCATGCCTGCACACGACCATCGAACACCATGTAGATGCCAAAGAGGCTCCTGACGATCCAGTCACTGTCCGCATCCACGACCAGCGCCATAAGCTATGGTCATTAGAGTAACTCTTCACGACGTTTTCAGGATTTATTATGCTCCTCCATACTCTCCAACGCGGTCACGCACGTATGACCGCGCCCGCCATCCTTGCAGCAGTCGCTGTCACAATCGGCGGCATGCCCGCCGCGACAGCGGGTACCGCCACCAACGAACAACCCCAGGCGTCCTCGGACATCACCTGGGAGGACTGCCCCGAACAGGTCACCGTCGACACCGCGGAATGCGGACGCATCGACGTCCCGATGTACCACGCGGAACCCGACGGTGATCAGATCTCCGTCGGTTTCGTCCGCGTCCCCGCGTCCGATCCGGAAGCACGCCGGGGCACCTTGTTTGCGGTGCCCGGTGGCCCCGGTGACGATGGCTATTCTCAAGTCGCCACTGAGGACTACCTCCTCGACTGGCCGGACGATATGAGAGCCGAATGGGACATGGTCGCCGTCCAACCCCGCGGGCTCGTCGGTTCCACCCCACTCGACTGCGACCACGAGCCTGTGGGCGTGGACCCCGTCACCGAGAACGGCGGATACCTCCAGGCGGCCTGTGAGATCGGAACCCCCGGGTACACGGATTCGCTGAACACCTCGGAAAATGCCGATGACATCGACGCCGTCCGTGCCGCTCTGGGCGAGGAGAAGATCTCCATGATGGGTGTCAGCTACGGTTCCCATCTCGGTTCAACCTACGCCACGAAGTATCCCGAGCGCGTCGACAAACTCGTCCTCGACTCCGGTTTCGACACAGACCGCGCATGGTCGGGCGTTGCCGATGACCAGACCGGCGGATACACCGGTGCGCTCCACGACTTCGCCGAATGGGCCGCCGAGAACAATGACACCTACGGCCTTGGCGAGACCCCGTTGGAGGTCTACCAGTCCTGGTCACGAGTGGTCGTGGAAGAATCCGGAACGAATCCGACCGTCGTCCCACCGCCCGCGGAAGTCGGCGATCTTCCCCCGGGACTGCAGTGGGCCGGGCAGCCCGCGGCGGATGTCCTCACTGCCGCAGGTGAACCACGGGCACGGATCGAGAACCTCCTCCGCATGGCCACCACGCCCGGAGCCCAACAGTCCAGGTCGGTCATCATCGATGCGACCGCGCGTACCCTCCCCCAACCTGATAGCTGGGGCGAACTCGCCCTTCTCGTCAACGACACCCTGGAGGCTCCCACCGTCGAGGAAGTCGAGGAGCAACAGCAGAACGCCGACCCGGATACCAACATCCCCGCCTACATGAACGCAATGATCCGCTGCAACGAGAACCAGGTTGGCCCGGATTACCTCCGGATTCCCGAGGCACTCTGGAACGCCGAGGTCGAACAGGATCCGTTCTCCCTAACCGGTGACCTGGCGATGTCCGGCATCATGTGCTCCGGCATCGAACCGGACGCCCCCTTCGTCGACATCGACGGTTCCGCGTTGGACACCCAGCCACTCCAGATCCAGGGCACCGGAGACCCGCAGACGGTTTACAGCACCTACAAGCCCATGGCCGAGGCGATGGGCAGCCACGTGATCACCGTGGACGGCCCCGGCCACGCCCAGGTCGGCGTCGGCAACGAGGTCGTCGACGATGCCGTGGTGGAGTACCTGAGGGAGGGACGCACCGACGTGACGTCCGCACCCTCGCGTCCTGTGGGGTGAGTGACGTCAGAAGTCGCCGGACAGTCGCTCGACTGGCCGCCCGGTGGCCTCGGCGATAAGTTCGAAGTCCTTGTCCACGTGCAGGACGGTGTAGCCGCCGGATTCAGCGACTGCGGCAATGAGGAGGTCCGGAACTTTCACCGCTCGGTGATGCCAGGACTCCGCCACTCCAGGCCTTCTTCATAAGGACGTTGTCCAACACGTCCCGAGCCAGCTCGAGGGACCGGAACAAGTCGCCCTTCGTCATTCTCGGCCGGTCAGACTCTTCGGCATGGCGCGCAATCTTCCTGGTTTCCCGGCGCATGTACTCACCTCCGGGAGATCCCCATCCGAGCAGCGTACCGGTCAATGGCCTTGATGTTCTCAGGGTCAACGTTGCGGATCAGTCGGTCGTGTCATCACGTGACATCACTTCTTCACCTCGGTGGTGTGCAGCTGGTCGTCGAGGTCCTCCGGATCCAGGTTCGCATCCGAGAACGCTGAGGTCAGGGGTAGGCGCAGGTCCAGGTCCGTGCCCGGGCACAGCTCGATCTTGCCCTCGGACAGGGTGAAGTCCAGGACGTGGCCGCCGATCGTCCGGTCATCGTCGATGAAGTGCACGTGGCAGCCGGGCACCGAGATACCCTTCTCGAAGATCGGGGTGCGGAATCCGGCGATCACACCGGAGACATCGGTGAACCGTTGCTCGGCATCATCACCCACGGCCTCGGTCATCGGAGGGTACGGCTTCTCCTGCCGCACCACGGTCCGGGTGGTGACCAGGGTGAAGTGCCCGGTGATGCGGACGGCGTACATGTAGTTCGCCGAGGGGGTCATCTCGTCGATGAAGTTCGACAGGTCCGCCCGCCGGATGTTCTCCGGGGCGCGGCGCCGGATCCGGGGGACGAAGTTCGTCGCCACCGCGTAGGGGCTGCGCGCGTCCAGGTCAGCGCGGGTGGCGGTGCCGTCGTGACGCAGCTGGTAGCAGGTACCGTCGATGATCACCATCTCACCGTCGAGGGCGTCGAAGGTCCCCAATCCGAAGTTTCCCTTGCCCAGGAGCTCGCCGACGCTCATCTCACCGTCGTAGATGCCGTCGAGCAACGCGGTCATCAGCGAGTTCTGGAAGATCGTGTGCCGGGTGACGGGTGAATCGTTCATGGTCCCCAGCCTACGGGGACCGCACCGACCCGGATACCCGGAGAGATGCACCCCACACCGTCCCCCGTCCCCCACCCCGGCATATTGGCGCCCAGGGTTGGTCGCGGGGCGTGAAAACACCCCTGGGCGCCAATATGCCGACGGTTGCCGACGGCAGGACAAAGCGACCTACGCGTCAGCCTTCTCGGCGGCCTTGGCTGCGGTGACCCGCTTCTTCAGGGCGCGGAACTGCTCCCAGACCTCCTCGGGCACCTTCGGCCCCAGGAAGGTGAGGTACTCGTCATTGTCCTCGATGTCGCTGGCCCACTGCTCCGGAGGCGCGGTCAGGGAGGTGCGGATGTCCTCCTCCGGCTCCGTGACACCCTCGAGGTCCAGGTCCTCGTAGCGGGCGGTGTGGCCGACCACGGTCTCGTCGGCGTCGACCTGGCCCTCGATGCGCTCCACGATCCACTTGAGCACGCGGCTGTTCTCGCCGAAGCCGGGCCACAGGAAACGGCCGTCGTCGCCGCGGCGGAACCAGTTCACCAGGAACACGGCCGGCAGCTCGCCGCCGAGCTCATCGGCCTTCTTGCCGACGTTGATCCAGTGCTGCAGGTACTCACCGGCGTTGTAGCCGATGAACGGCAGCATGGCCATCGGGTCGTGGCGCAGGGTACCGACGGAACCCTCCTGGGCGGCGGTCTGGCCGGAGGCCATCAGCGCACCGACCATGGTGGCGTGGTTCCAGTCGTAGGTCTGGGTGACCAGCGGGACGGTGTCGGCACGGCGGCCACCGAACAGGATGGCGTCGACCTTGACACCCTTCCAGTCGTCGAACTCGGGGGCGGCGGTCGGGCACTGTGCCAGCGGCACGCAGTAGCGCGAGTTCGGGTGGGCGGCCTTGTCGTCGGAGTCGGGCGTCCAGTCGTTGCCCTTCCAGTCGATGAGGTGATCGGGGGCCTCGCCGCCGATGCCCTCCCACCAGACGTCGCCGTCGTCGGTCAGGGCGACGTTGGTGTACAGGGTGTTCCCGACATCCATGGTCTCCATGGCGATCGGGTTGGAGGAACGGCTGGTGCCCGGCGCGACGCCGAAGAAGCCGTTCTCCGGGTTCACGGCGTAGAGCTGGCCGTCCTCACGGAACTTCATCCAGGCGATGTCGTCACCGACGACCTCCGCCTTCCAGCCCGGGATGGTCGGCGTGATCATCGCGAGGTTGGTCTTGCCGCAGGCTGACGGGAAGGCGCCGAGGATGTGGTAGTCCTTGCCCTCCGGGCTGGTCAGCTTGAGGATCAGCATGTGCTCGGCGAGCCAGCCCTCCTCCTTGGCCATGACGGAGGCGATGCGCAGCGCGTAGCACTTCTTGGCCAGGATGGCGTTTCCGCCGTAGCCGGAGCCGAAGGACCAGATCTCCTTGGAGTCGGGGAACTGGGTGATGTACTTGGTGGGGTTGCAGGGCCACGCGACGTCTTCCTCGCCGGGCTCCAGCGGGGCGCCGACGCTGTGCAGGCAGCGCACGAAATCGCCGTCGTCACCGATCTTGTCGAGGGCCTCGGAACCCATGCGGGTCATGATGCCCATCGACAGCACCACGTAGGCGGAGTCGGTGAGCTGCACACCCAGCTTCGGCTCCGGGTCGGAGATGGGGCCCATGCAGAACGGCACGACGTACATCGTGCGGCCCTTCATGGAGCCTTCGAAGTGCTCGGTCATCTCGGACTTCATCGCGGCCGGCGGCGCCCAGTTGTTGGTCGGGCCGGCACCCTCCTCCTTCTCGGAGCAGATGAAGGTGCGGGACTCCACGCGGGCGACGTCCGCCGGGTTGGACCGGGCGAGGAAGCTGTTGGGGCGCTTCTCCTCGTTGAGCTTGATGATCGTCCCGGCATCCACGAGTTCACCGGTCAGCCGGTCCCACTCCTCACGGGAACCGTCGACGAACACCACGCTCTCCGGCTGGAAAAGCTCCACGGCGTCCGCGATCCACGAAAGCAGTTCCTCGTTCTTGGTGGGGGGCTGGCCGGCGAGACCGGGGATGGTCATGAGTGCTCCTGAGGGTGAGTCTGGGTATGCGTTACCCCCCAGACTAACCCCACTTCCCCCGGTCCACACATTCCCAGCCGACCGTGTTCCAGTTGTCGATTCCGTTTCCGGGGGTGGCCGGGGGGACCACTCCCCCGGTCCCCCTCCCTTCCCTGGGGTTTCCCGCGATCCCGCTGTTGTCTGGTTCGCCGTGTGAACCATTCAATGTGATTGACGACACACTGGATTCGCCCGCCATACTGGCCTGCAGACGCCACGCGGACCACCCTCCGTCGAAGGTGACGACCGACATGTAGTCCACGAGTCCGTCACCGTCGGTGTCCGAGCAGATCGTCATGCCGCTGTCGTCGGTGAGGGTCACGGACTCCTCCACACCCGGGACATCCGCGGACGCCGGCAGTGCGTAGGAGACCCCGTCGAGATCGAGCAGCAAGCCGTCGCCGGGCAGCATCCCCTCCGTCCCTTCCGCCGGTTCCAGTCCCTGCGCCCCGGGCAGGCCGTCCCAGCTGTCCCAGTCGGTCATGCCGGCACCCCCACCCGCGCGCCCGGGCCGCCGAGCGGGCCGAGCGTGTCCGCGACAGCCGGGACGTCCAGCCGTGCGACGACCTCCGTCACCGTGGCCGCCCAGTGCCGCCGCAGTGCCGCTGCCCTGCGGGACGCGTCCTGCGTCCTGCGCGCCGAACGCTGCGTCCACCACCGCGCCGCGAACGTTCCCGCCGCCACGGGGACGCCAACTGCCGCGCCCAGCACCGGCGAACCCGCCATCCTGGCCACCGCAGCGGTCACGGCCAGGCCCGCCCCCACCGACGCCATCGCCGTCACCGCGCCCGCCTGACGTCCTCCGGCCGGCGACGGGGCGGGACTCTGCCCCGCAGGGTCGATCGCCGACACGTCCGCCACCGGGAGGTGGGGCATCTCCACGCCCTGCTCCAGGACGGCGACGCTGATCCTCGCCCGGAACCCGGCGTCCAACACAGCGGCATCCCCGGGGCCGACCTCCACACCGGATCCCGGGGATCCCCCGAGCAGTTCGGTGGCGATGCGTTCCGCGGCCAGACGGACGGCGATACGCACCCGGTCGAGCCGGTCCGCGTCCGCACGCCGGGCGTCCGACGTCCATCTGCCCACATCAACCCACATGCCCTGGAGCGTGTCCCGCAGCGCGTCGATGCCGGACCCGACCGTGCCGGACCAACGGCAGACGACGACACCGGGTTCGTCGATCACCGGACTGCCCCCGGTATAGAGGACGCACACGCCCATCGCGTCACGCACGGCGCGCACCACACCGGCGTCCTCCCCGCCGCCGTCACCGGCGACGACGGCGACAACACCGTCCGCCTCACCCGGCCCGGCCCCGGCCACGAAGCGGTGCGGACCACCCTGACCTCCACCCCGCAACCCCGATGCGACCTGCTCGACCACTGCCGCATCGGGTCCGACCACGGATACAACTGCCATGACTGTCCCCCTCGGTAATTCCCTGTACCGCTGTGTTCTGCCACAATGTCAGGGATGTCTAACTCCGATAATTCCCCCGCAGAGCGGTCGGGTGGCCGCGGTCGCCCCCTGCAGACCCAGTTTAACGACGGACGCGACTATCCGCGACTGGGTAGCTTCAGTTTCCGTCGCGGCACCCTGACCGACAACCAGGAGTCACTGTGGGAGGAGAACTGGCCGAGGCTCGGTATCGAGCTCACCGATGACCGCACCGACCCCATTGACCTCGACGAATGGTTCGCACGCCCCGGCCACGACACCATCGTCGAGGTCGGGTCCGGCACCGGTACGTCCACCGCGGCCATGGCGCCGCTGGAGGAGGACACCAACGTCGTCGCCGTCGAGATCTACCGCCCGGGGCTCGCGAAACTGCTCGGCGCGGTCGTCCGCGCAGGCATCGGGAACGTCCGCATGGTCAAGGGGGACGGCGTGGAGGTGCTCCAGCGCCTGTTCGCGCCCGGGAGTCTGGCGGGGGTGCGCATTTTCTTCCCCGATCCGTGGCCGAAGGCGCGTCACCACAAGCGACGCATCATCCAGACCGGTACGCTGCACCTCATCGCGTCCCGTCTGCGACCCGGCGGCATCCTGCACGTGGCCACCGACCACGCGGACTACGCTGAATGGATCGAGGAACTGGTCACCGCCGAGGACGACCTGGAGTACCTCGGCTGGCCGGCGGAGGTCCCCGTCCTCACCGACCGGCAGATCATCACCAAGTTCGAGGGCAAGGGCCTGGACAAGGAGCACACCATCCGCGAGTACCTCTGGAGACGACGATGAGCGCGAGCAGTACCGACGCACCGGGCACCCCGGTCTACCTGCTGGTCTGGGATGCCCCGAACATCGACATGGGTCTCGGATCCATCCTCGGCGGGCGCCCCGACACCGCGCACCGGCCACGCTTCGACGCGGTCGGCCGCTGGTTGATCGGACTCGCCGAGGACGCAGACGGTGGCCCTGCCCCCGAGGCGACCGTGTTCACCAACGTCGCGCCCGGCGCCGCCAACCAGCTCCGCGGCTGGGTGGACGCCCTGCGCAACGTCGGTTTCGCGGTCTTCGCCAAGCCGAAGCTCACGGAAAGCTCCGACGTCGACCCGGACATGATCGACCACATCACACGGCGCCGGGACGAAGGCGTCCTCGCCGGTGTCGTGGTCGCCAGCGCCGACGGCCAGAACTTCCGCGAACTCCTCGAGGAGCTCGACGACTCGATCCCGGTCACCGTCCTCGGCTTCCGCGAGCACACGCACTGGGCCGTGGACAGCGACACCCTGGACTTCGTCGACCTGGAGGACATCCCGGACGTCTTCCGCGCCCCGCTGCCCCGCGTCAGCCTCGACTCCCTGCCGGACGAGGGTGCCTGGCTGCAGCCCTTCCGATCCCTCTCCGACCTCATCCGCTGACCCTGAACCGCTGAAAGGAGCCTCGTGTTCACCACGTGGGGCGACATCGCCTTCCGATTCCGCCGGATCATTCCGGCGGTCATCATCCTGCTCATCGCGGTGCTCTACCTGGGGCTCGGAACCCAGCTGGGCGACCGGATGAGCCAGGAGGGGTGGGACGACCCCAACAGCGACTCCACCAGGGCCGCCCAGATCGAGCAGGAGACCTTCGGACGCGACGACGCCGGCGACGCCGTCGTCCTCGTCCACAGCGACGGCGGCGGTGACGGTGCTGACCTGCGTGATCCCGCGCTCCAGGAGAACGTCACCAGCCAGCTCAACGCCGTCGCGACGGCGAACCAGGATGCCGTCTCCGGGGTGACCAGCTTCTTCGAGACCAACCAGGACCAGATGATCACCGAGGACGCGCAGGACGGCTCCCAGTCCGCGTTCGCCGCGATCAGCCTGCAGGGCACCGAGGACGAGGTCCTGAAGAACTTCCGGGTCATCGAGGACGACCTGCACAACATCAGCGTGGACGGCGCGACCGTGGAGATCGGCGGCGCCACCGCCGTCGCCGGGGCACTGGACTCCGGCATGGCCGACGACATCTCGCGGGCCGAGCTCATCGGTCTCCCCGTCGTCGCCCTGCTGCTCCTGGTGATCTTCGGCAGCGTGGTCGCCGCCTGCATGCCGCTGATCGTCGGCGTGCTCTCCATCCTGGGGTCGATGGGCATCCTGTCGTTCCTGGCGGGCGTCACCCAGGTCAACACCTTCTCCCAGTCGGTGGTGACGATCCTCGGTCTGGGCCTGGCCATCGACTACGGGTTGTTCATGGTCTCCCGGTTCCGCGAGGAACTCGCCGAGGGGGCGGACACCAGGACGGCGGTACGCAACACCACGGCCTCGGCGGGCAAGACCGTGGTGTTCTCCGCGCTGATGGTCGCCGTCGCCCTGTCCAGCCTGCTGATGTTCCCGCAGGCCTTCCTGAAGTCCGTGGCCTACGGGGCGATCTCCGCGGTAGGGCTCGCAGCGCTGATCAGCGTGGCCGTCCTGCCGAGCATCTTCGCGATGATCGGCCCGAACATCGACAGACTCACGATCTTCCGCCGTGGCCGCACCCGCGACGCCACCGTGCACTCCTGGTGGGGGAGGATCCCCACCTTCGCGATGAAGCACGCCAAGCTGATGGTGGTGGGCATCGTGGGCCTGCTGATCGTGCTGACCATCCCGATGACCGGAATGAAGTTCGGCGGCATCAACGAAAGCTACCTGCCGCCGGACAATGACACCCGGGTGGCGCAGAACGAGTTCGACGACGCGTTCCCGGAGTTCCGCACCGAACCGGTGAAACTGGTCGTCTCCGGCGACAACGCCGCCGTCGGTGAGGTCTACCAGCAGGCCAATGCCGTCGAGGGCCTCACCGGCGACTTCCAGGTGTCCCGCCCCACCCAGGACGGGGTGACCGTCCTGTCCGCCGGCATTGCCGACCGGGACGACAACGAGGACATCGTCACGGAGCTCCGCGGCATCGAGGGCAGTATCTCCGCCGACGCCGAGGTACTGGTCGCCGGCACCCCGGCGATGGAGGTCGAGTCACTGGAGGCGTTGTTCGACCAGCTGCCGTGGATGCTGCTGTACATCATCGCGGTGACCTTCATCCTGCTGTCGCTGATCTTCGGCTCGGTGATCCTGCCGGCCAAGGCGGTGATCATGAACATCCTGGGCACCGGCGCGACGCTCGGCATCCTGACACTGCTGTTCGTCGACGGTGTCGGGGCAGACCTGTTCAACTTCTCGCCCGGCCCGCTGATGAGCCCGGTGCTGGTACTGATCGTGGCGATCATCTACGGTCTGTCCACGGACTACGAGGTGTTCCTGGTGTCCAGGATGGTGGAGGCCAGGGCCCACGGGGCCTCCACGGCACGCGCGATCAGGTTCGGGACGGCGACGACCGGCGGCATCATCACCGCCGCGGCGCTGATCATGATCGTTGTCGCCGGGGCGTTCGCGTTCTCCGACATCGTGATGATGAAGTACATCGCCTTCGGCATGATCGCGGCATTGATCATCGATGCCACGATCATCCGCATGCTGCTGGTGCCCGCGGTGATGTACCTGCTGCGTGAGGACTGCTGGTGGGCCCCGAAGTGGATCACCAGGCTGTCGCAGAAGATCGGGCACAACGAACGGCTCGAGGGCTTCAGCTCGACGGAGACGGAAGCCGCGCCGGCGGAACCCGCGATGGCGGGGGCGTCCGCGGTCCAGTCACGCGGCCCGGTACCCGAACCCGCAGCCGGATCGGACGACACAGTCAGCCCGGACACCGCGGGCGGCTCGGACAGCTCGGACGGCCCACGCGGGGCGCACAGCGGCGAGTCCGCGTCCATCCCCTTCGATGAACTGATGCGGCGTCTGGAGCGCGAGCGTCCCGACCGGAAGAAGGGGGACTGACGCCCGCGATGACCACCCCCAGCGCCCCTCACAACTCCGCCAGCGGCACCGGCCGCTCCACATGGCGGACCATCCTCCAGTGGCTCAAGGACCCCCGCGTCCGCGCACTGATCACACTGGCCCTGCTGGCTGTCATTATCTTCCTCGCCCGTGACCACTACCACTTCCTCGAGGAGGGGTGGGAGGCCATGCTCCAGGCGAACAACTGGTACATCCTCGCCGCCGTCGTGGCCATGGGACTGTCCATGGTGGCCCAGGCCGAGGTGATCGTGGTCCTGCTGCGGTCGGCGGACGTCCCGGTGAAGCGCACCAGCGCCAACGCCCTGGCGCTGTCCGCGAACGCCTGGTCGTCCTCCTTCCCCGGCGGTCCCGCCATCTCGGCGGCGATGATCTTCCGCGAGCAGATGAAGTGGGGCGCGTCCGCCGTCGTCGCCAGCTGGTACATGGTGATCTCCGGGGCACTCTCCGGGGCGGGCATGGCCATCCTGGGTTTCGGCGCGGTGTTCTTCCTGCAGGCCAACGTCCACATATTCTCGCTGACCCTGTCGATCATCGGCCTCGCCGCGCTGACCCTGGCGGCGAACTGGGTCGCCCACCACCCGGACAAGGTCAAGGCGTGGCTGCTGAAGGTCGTGACCTGGTTCAACAGGAAGCGCCACAAGCCCGAGGACCGGTTCCACGAGCAGGTCAGCGGGTTTGCGTCCCAGCTGCAGGCGGTCGACCTGACACCGAAACGGCTCGGCTACTCCATCCTGCTCTCCCTGTTCAACTGGCTGTTCGAGATCCTCTGCCTGTTCCTCTGCATCATGGCGATCGGGGCCGAGCCGAACATCGCCGGCGCAGTGATCGCCTTCATCACCGCCAAACTCGTCGGCCAGGCGCAGATCACGCCGGGGGGCCTCGGCCCTGTGGACATCATGCTCACAGGAATGTTGGTGGGGACGGCGGGACTGTCCTCCGGCCAGGCCTTCGCCGCGGTGATCGTGTTCCGGATGATCAGCTTCGTGCTGCTGACCATCATCGGCTGGCTGGTGTTCCTCTGGACGTTCGTCCGCGCCGAGGAGGCCGAGCGAAACTCCGACGACACCTCCGGCGACGACCGGCAGTCGGGCTCGTCCACGTACGGACGCACCAGCCAGGGGCCGACCGTCCGGCAGATCACCGACGGCACCGCGGCCCGGAGGATGTACGGGCCCACAGCGCAGGACGCACCCCGCGACGTGCCGGATCCCCCGGAGATCCCGCCCTACCCGGGGTCCCGCAACTCGTGGGGTCACCCGAACTCCGGGTCCACGGACTCCGGGTCCACGGAATCCGGCGACTCCTGGGGCGGCGGCGCGTCCGACGGTCCGGGCACGCCCGGTGACCAGGAAACGCCCCCCGGTGGGGAACCCGATGGCCAGCCCGGCACCTAGGATGGACGCATGACTGACGACCGCGACACCGCAGACCGTGCCGAGCCGGCCCTCCCCCACGAGCCGGCCGGCGTCTTCTCGACCACCGCGGGCGTGGGCTCCACGGTCGCCCTGGTTCTCGACGCCATCGCCGTCCTGGTCTTCGCGCTGCTCGGTAAACTCATGCACAGCGGTGACGGGGGCTTCACCCTCGGCGGCTGGCTGCAGACCGCCTGGCCGTTCCTCCTCGGACTGGCCGTCGCCTGGGGACTTCTCTACGCGGGCAAGCTCCGGCGTGCCCCCGGGACGGGCGTGCTCATCCTGCTCTCGACATGGTTCATCGGCATCGTGGTGCGCAGCATCATCAACCTCTCGGTGGCCTGGGGCTTCGTGGTGACCTCGCTGATCTTCCTCGGCATCCTGCTCATCGGCTGGCGTGCCATCGCCTACCTGGTCACGCGTTCCCGCTGACGCTCCCCCGGGCCTCTCCTGCCCTCCACGAACTCCAGGAAGGCGGCGACCGGGGGGACGAGCTCCGCACCGGACTCCCACACGATGCCCAGTTCACGTGACCGTGTGGTCGCCAACGGCACCACCGCCATACCCGGCAACCGCAGGTTCGGGTCATCCAACGGCAGCAGTGCCACCCCCAGACCGGCGGTCACCAGACCCGCGACGGTGGTCAGCTCCATCGACTCGAACACCAGCCTCGGCCGGAAACCCGCGTCCGCGGCGAGTTCGTCGAGCAGCAGGCGCGTGCCGTAGCCCTCGAGCATCGCCACGAACGGCTCACCCGCGGCCTCGGCGAAGTCGATGGTGTCCCGTTCGGCCCACCGGTGGTTGGACGGCACCGCCAGCCCCAGGCGTTGCTCGTCGAGTTCCACCCACTCCACCTGGCCGTCCCGGATCTGGGCGTCGGGACGCGGCCCGACCAGCGCCAGGTCCGCGCGCCCCGCGAGCACCTGGTCGATGAGGTCGAGCGCAGCGCCCTGCACCAGGTCGAACCGGACGGTGGGGTGGGTGGTGCGGTAGCTCCGCAGAAGGTCAGGGACCAACCACGTCCCCAGCGAATGCATGAAGGCCAGCCGGACGGAGCCCCGCTCCGGGTCGACCATGCGCTGGACCTCCTCCACGCCGGCGTGCCAGGTGGCGCGGGTGCGGGACGCGGCGTCGGCGAGGACGGCACCGCGGTGGTTCAGGACGAGGTGCCGTCCGTGCCGGTCAAAGAGGGCCGTCCCCACCCTGCGCTCCAGTTTCGCCAGTCGGCGGGACAGGGCGGACTGGCTGATGCCGGTGGCCAGGGAGGTGTCGACCATGTTGCCGGTGTCGGCGAGGTCGATGAACCAGTCGAGGTCGGTCATGTTACCTATGCTCCAATCGGGACACAGTGACTACCTTAATGCATTTTGAGACACAACGGGGTCCGGCGAGGATGGGGGCATGACAGAGACCACCGCGGACAACACAGGTCAGCCGGACACCACCGGGCAGCCGGAACGTACCGGACAGCCGGAACGTACCGGACTCGGCCCGGGCGACCCCGGCTACCGGCGCATCATGGTCGCCGCGGCCACCGCCGGACTGGCCAGTTTCAATGCCATGTACCTCACCCAGGCGCTCCTGCCGTCACTGCACGACGGGCTCGGTGTCTCGCCCAGCACCGCCGCACTGACGGTCTCCGCGCTGACCGGCATGCTCGCGCTCGCCGTCGTCCCGGTCAGCGTCCTGTCCGAGCGGTTCGGGCGGCGGCGCGTCCTGCAGGTATCCGTTCTCACCGCCACCGCACTGAGCCTGCTCCTCGCCCTGGCGCCGGGCATCGAGTCGATGATCGTGCTGCGCGCGGTCCAGGGCATCGCGGTGGCCGGGGTGCCGGCCGTCATGATGACCTTCCTGTCCGAGGAGATCCGCGGCAACCACCTGGGCCGGGTCATGGGACTCTACATCGCCGGGACCACGCTCGGTGGACTGCTGGGACGCCTGGTGCCGTCCAGCGTGCTGGGCGTCACCGACTGGCGCGGTGCCGTCCTGGCCGGCGGCCTGGTGGCGTTCGTCCTGGCGGTGGTGTGCGCGTGGGCACTGCCACCGCAGCGCAACTTCACACCGAAGAAGATCACCCTCCGCCACGAGATCAGCGCCATGCGGCGGCACTGGCGCACCCCGTCCCTGGCAGCCCTGTTCATCCTTCCGTTCCTGATGATGGGCACCTTCGTCTCCCTCTACAACTACCTCGGGTTCCGGCTGACCGGGGAGTTCGGGCTCACCGAAGTCCTCGCCGGGATGGTGTTCATCCTGTACCTCTCGGGGACGTGGTCCTCGGCACGGGCGGGGATGCTCGTGGAGAAGTACGGGGCGGGACGCGTCCTGATCCTGAGCACCATCCTGGCGACGGTGGGCCTGCTGCTCGCCCTGGTGCCGAACCTCGCCGTGACCATCGTGGGCGTGCTGGTCTACACCGCGAGTTTCTTCGCCGTGCACTCCACCGCGTCCACCCTGGTCGGGCAGCTCGCCGACCGGGACCGGGCCGAAGCATCCTCCACCTACGTGATGAGCTACTACCTGGGGTCATCGGTGGTCGGGTGGCTGGCCGGGTACGTGTTCCACGCCGGCTGGGCACCGCTGATCGGCGTGCTCGTCGCGCTGCAGATCGCCGCCCTGGCACTGTGCGTGGTGTCCGTCCGGGCCGCGGGACGCCGCGAACGGCGCAGAACGCCACACCGGACGCCGTGAAACCGCCCGGAATCGCCCTCCGGCGACCTGCGCATATACGGGCAGGGGCAATCTAGGTCACAAAAATATCCCCATTCTTTCCAGAAAACAGTTGCCGGGGGATACGATGACCGTCAGACAGCTTCACATTCACTGACAGAGGGTCGCCGCACGTGCCCCCTCACCAACGGAGGAACGAACATGGGACACATCAAGGGTAAGCGGTTCGCCGGCGTTATGGCCGTCGGCCTGCTCGCCACGGCCGGCGTCGGCGTCGCAATGGCCCAGGGTGGCCTGTCCGCCAACCTGGCCCTGTCCAACACCATCTTCGACCAGACGGTTTCCGGGCTCGACGGAACCGGTGTCTCCATCTACGGCGGAGTCGACAACCAGCACGACGGCGACACCGCCGTCTCGAAGCTGAAGTTCGAGGACGCGACCGTCACCGACCTGTGCATGGCCGCTCCGCTGTCCCTGCCCGGCGTCGGCGACAAGAAGTTCCAGATGCTGGTGCCCGGCGACGGCTTCACCGCCGACAACCTGGTCATCGGCGCCCCCGGCCTCAATGGTGGCATGACCCTGGACAAGCCGCAGATCGGTGTGGACGCCAGCCAGCTCGACGATGAGGCCGAGGCCGGCTCCTGGGGCATCTCCGCCGACGCCATCCACGCCTTCGACCAGGTCATCAAGGCCACCTCCATCAGCGCCGACCAGCTCACCGCCGCCGGTTCCAAGGTCTCCATCGTTGATGCGGACGAGAGTGAGTGCTGATGCCTGACGATTCCACCACGCCCAAGGGCGTGAACGGGGATCAGGGCGCGACGTCCGGTGACGATGACACGCAGGTCATCGACACACAGAAGGAATCTGACCCGTCGACGGACGATGCCGCCGGATCCCGGTCCGAGAAGCTGGAGAAGCAGAACCGCCGCTTCACCACGTGGCGCAGGGGTCGGCCGTTCACCGCCGGCCTGCTGATGATGCTCGCCGGGATCGTGATCATGGTCCCGACCTACCTGGACTTCACGATCTCCAACATCCAGATCCAGATCTCCTCGATGGGTGGCGTGTCCACCCTGGTCATCGGCATCCTGCTGGTGACCTGCGGCATCATGACCTGGTTCCGTGGCGAAGGACGCATCTTCGCCGGTGTCGCCGCGATCATCCTGGCCATCCTGGCGCTGTGGCAGTCCAACTTCGGCGGCTTCGGTGTCGGACTGATCCTCGGCCTGGTCGGTGGTGCCCTGGCGCTCGCCTGGGACCCGCAGCCGAAGGCCGAGTACAAGACCGAGAAGGCCGAGCGCAAGGCCGCCAAGAAGGCGAAGAAGCAGGCCAAGAAGGAGGGCAAGGCGGCGAAAGCCGGGAAGTCCGGCGCCAAGTCCGTGATCGCGGTGACGGCCGCCCTGGCCGTCGGCGTCGGCATCCAGTCGCCGCAGGCCCGTGCCCAGATCCCCGGCCTGCCGGAGCTCGACGTCCCGGACATCGAGCTGCCGCAGTTCCCGGACCCCGGTCAAGGCGACGGCAACGGTGACGGGAATGACGGCGGCGAGGGCAACGGCGGCGAGAACAACTCGCCGAACACCCCCCGACTGCCGAACCTCCCCCGTCCAGAGCTCCCGGATCTTCCGGACCTGCCTGACCTTCCGGAACCGCCGGAGCTCGACATCGACGGCAATCGACTGCAGGGCGACCTGGACCGCACCCTTGAGGATCTCGGCGTCGAGATCCCCGGCCTGAACGTGGCACCGCCGGAGCCTGTCCCCGGCATGCAGCTGCCGAACGGCAACACGTTCACCATCCAGTCGGATGCCACGGCGATGACCCCGAACATGAAGATGTCCTACGTCACCGTCGATACGATGCAGGGGCCGAAGAAGTCGCTGCGGATCGACTCCGACCAGACGATCCTTGAGAACCTCAAGGTGCAGTTCCCCAACGCTGTCGGCACCGACAAGATGCAGGACACCCTGGGTGACACCAGCACGCTGACCGGCAATTTCCACATCTTCGTGAAGAAGCTGACGATGAAGTTGGAGTTGCTCGGCCAGGACACCATGATCCCCATCACCATCGATGCGGACTGGGCGCCGGACGACATCGCCGCCGAGCTCGCGAAGGTCGGCGTGGGCCTGCCGGACCTGCTCTCGGGCGAGACCCGGGTGCTGGACGGCCGGATGGAGACCTACCTGGTCATGGCCGACAAGATGGAGTTCCCGACCAACGAGATCAAGGACTGGGAGGATACCGGCCCCTACCACGCGGTGGACTGACCGGCTGTCTGGTCCGACTCCCCCACGTTCTCTCCTCCCCGAGCCCCGGTTGCACACCGCAACCGGGGCTTTCTCCGCGCCTGGCTTCCTGGTTCGTCCCACGGGATCCGCGGGACTATCACACTGTCAGCGATTTTCATTACGCTTCCGCAGTGCCCTGACCTGCACGTCTCAAAGTATGGGAACTGCCGAAGGTGTGAAACTCGAACGGGTGGAGTCGCTGGCCGACGGCTCGTCCTCCGCCTCCCTACGACCGCGGTGCCGACCGGCCCCGGCAGATCCGTATCCCGTCCTGCAGTGTCTCCGCCAACAGGTCCAGGTCACGCAGGTGACCGTGGGTGACCCGTAGGACGTGCCACCCCAGGTTCGCCAGACTGGTGTTCACCAGGGAGTCGCGGTCCCGCCGTCCCGCCGCCAGGTGTGCGGACCCGTCGTACTGCAGCGCCAGCTTCAGCCCAGGATGACCCAGATCCAGCCGGGCGACGATGCGTCCTGCCCCTGCGTCCCCACCGTGGACGGGATCGGACACCGACCCGTCGCCGTGCACGACCAGCTGCGAGATGAAGCCAGGGAACAACCGGCCCACGAGCAGGCGCATCATGGTCTCCATCGGCGACTCCGCCCCCTGGTCGCACAGTTTCACCAACCTGCGCAGTCTGGCCGTGTCCGTCTGGTTCAGGCATGCGTCCGGCCATGCGCCCGGGGGCACGTCGAACACCTGGCTCACCGCATCGATCAACTGCACCACGCGAACCTCACTGTCAGGCAGCCCCGTCCCAGGCAACACATTCCAGCGATGCTCCCCACGTGCCAGGGAGCGAAGACAGTCGGCCAGCGCGAGTACCGGCGGCACCATCATCAGTTCCGGACACCAGGGGTCGGGCCGGTAGACCGTCACCCCGGCGTGGACCCCCTGGTTCCGGCGCCGGGTCACGTCACCGCGGTGACTGGCCAGTCGTGGGCGCCCGCCGGACAGCACGCATGTATCCGCGTCATCGCAGAAGTACGTCAACCCCCATCCCGCCAAGGCACTCCACCCGGTCGCCACCCACCCCGGATGCTCCAGCGCGATCTTCCTGATCCGCGACACGGCCCCCATGTCGTACCCGATGCCGCGGGGATGCTGTTGACTTCCGTACCTCACCTCGTCGGGTGGGCGAAAGGCTTCGTCCGGGATCCATAATCCGTCACGCTCCGTGAAACCCGGGAGCGGATCCTCCGTTGCATGCTCACCCGCATAATGCTCCGGCGTTCCCGGCGCCCGGATGCTGCGGAAAGTGGCGGGTGTACCCACTCTTCCTGTGATGTACCCGTCCAACCCCGCACCCATGTAGGCCATGGTTTCCCTCCCGGTCCCCGTGTCAGTGCACCTGATCATAACGGGATTCCGGCGGTACGGGTGCCGAAATGGTAGCTTCGCCACCATGTCCGACCCCGACCCCCTTGTCACGCTCCTCATCGCCCCGGCCGACGAAGCACGGGTGATGGACGCGATCCGTTCAGAACTCGACCGGGTCGACGATGGGCCGACCGCGGATTCCGCGGGCCTGGAGCTGGTCGACACGGAGGACGACCCGGATCTCCGCAGGCAGTGGGGTCACGAACATCCGGACGAGCCGGTCGGCGATCGCCGGGTCCGCGAGATCGTCGGCCGTGTTTCCGGGCGGAACAGGCAGCTGGTGGGTGAGACGATCATCAATGTCATCTGCCCGCACGCCCGGTACGAAGACGAGTCCCTCGACGCCGGACGGGCGTTCACGCCGACACCCGACGAGTTCCCCTGGTCGTGCCACACCTACCTCTGGGAGGAGCCCTGAGATAGGTGTCTGTCAGATTTTCACACTGTCAGCGATTTTCATTACGCGTCCGCAGCGCCCTGACCTGCACGTCTCACTATGTGGAAATCGCAGAGGGTGTGAAAATCGGCGGGGCGGGGCGGGGCGGGTTGGAGCGCAGCGGGCAGCGGGCAGCGGGACGCCAAGCTACATCGGCATGATCGTGTGCTTCTTGGCCGGCTCCACGACCTGCTTGTCCCGCAGCAGACGCAGCGACTGCCGCAGGCGCAGCCGGGTCTGTGACGGGTCGATGACCTCGTCGATGTAACCCCGCTCGGCGGCGACGTACGGACTGGTCATGTTCGCGTTGTAGAAGTCCATGAAGGTCTTCTTCGCCGCCGGGCGCTGCTCCTCCGGCAGCGCGGCCAGCTGGCGGCCCTGGATCATCACCGCGGCACCCTCGGCGCCCATCACGGCGATCTGCGAGGTCGGCCACGCCAGGTTCACGTCCGCACCGAGGTTCTTCGACCCCATCACCGCGTAGCCGCCGCCGAAGGCCTTGCGGATCACCACGGTCATCTTCGGCACAGTGGCCTCGACGATGGCGAAGCCGAGCTTCGCGCCGCGGTGGATCAGACCGAGCTTCTCCTGCTCCGCACCGGGCAGGTAGCCGGGGGTGTCCACCACGTAGACCAGCGGCACCTCGTAGGCGTCGCAGATCCGGATGAACCGGGACGCCTTGTCGGCCGCCTCGGCGTCCAGGCACCCGGCCAGCGACATCGGCTGGTTCGCCACCACACCGACCGGCCGACCGTCGATCCGGGCGAAGCCGGTGATGATGTTCTGCCCGTAGTCCGGCTGGACCTCCAGGAAGTCCTCGTCGTCGAAGATGCGGGTCAGGACGTCCATCATGTCGTAGCCGGCGTTGGGGTCGTCGGGGATCAGGTCGGCGAGTTCGGCGTCCCGCTCCGTCGGCGCGTCCGACGGTGCGGGGTGCAGCGGCGTGGACTCGAAGGCACTGGTCGGCAGGTGCGCGAGCAATTCACGGACGTAGCCGAATGCGTCGTCCTCGTCGGCGCCGACGTACTGGATGTTGCCGTTGGCGGCCTGGACGCGTGCACCGCCGAGGTCCTGCATGGAGATCTTCTCGCCGGTGACGGACTCGATGATTTGCGGACCGGTGACGAACATCGTCGTCTGCTCCTCCACCGCGACCAGGAAGTCGGTGGTCGCCGGGGCGTACACGGCACCGCCGGCGCAGTTGCCGAGCAGGATGGAGATCTGCGGCGACTGGCCCGACAGCGGCAGTTGGCGCCGGGAGATCTCCGAGTACATCGCCAGGGACATCACGGCATCCTGGATGCGGGCGCCACCGGAGTCGTTGATGCCGATGACGGGGCAGCCGATGCGGGTGGCGAAGTCCATGACCTCGCAGACCTTGTTGCCGAATGTCTCGCCGACGGACCCGCCGTACACGGTCTTGTCGTGGGCGTAGACGGCGACGGGGCGTCCGTCGATCCGTCCGTAGCCGGTCACCACACCGTCGCCGTAGGGGGCGTCCTCCACCCCGGGGGTACGCCCCAGCGCACCGATCTCAGTGAAGGAGCCCTCGTCGAGCAGCGCGTCGATGCGCTGCCGCGGGGTGCTGCGTCCTTCGGCGTCCCGCTTCTCCCGGGCGCGCTCGCTGCCGGGATCGAGGGACTCCTCCAACCTGGAGTGCAGGTCGTCGAGCTTCTCGGCGGTCGACCGTCCGGTGCCGGGCGCGTGGTGGTCCGCGGAGGCGTCCACATCCCCGAACCAGGGGTTCTCCGGTGTTCCTGTCATGGGTTCCAGGCTATCCCAACTCGTCCAGGTGCTCAGCAACCGTGGCCCCGACAATCCCGATGGACGGCTCGTCCGGCACGGCCAGGTGGTCCCCGGCGAGCTGGACCAGCTCGACGTCCACCACACCGTCCCAGCCGCCGTCGGCGGGGATGTCGGCGAAGGACGGCTCGAGCTCAATCGCACCCTCGTGCATGCCCTCGGACTTGTAGAGGGTGACCGGCGCCTTGACCTGGCTCCAGCGCTCGAAGTCGAGGGTGTTGAGGATCCGGGTGTCCACGAAGCTAGCGCGCTGGTGCTCGAGCACCCCGGCGGCCAGGCCGTGCTCGGAGGCGTCGGTGTTCTGCAGGAACATGGTCATCATGCCGATCAACGCCTCCTCGCCCTGTTCGTCGAGCAGGTCGTGCGGGACGGGCAGCTCGATGCCGTAGGTCTTCTGCGCGAACGCGGAGTAACGGTCCCAGCGGGCGTGCATCTCCTCGGTCGTGTCCGGCGCCGGGTTCGCGGGACGCACTAGGTCCAGCAGTTCGAGGTGGCCGACGGTGACCTCCCCCGCCTGCTCGAGCCGGTGGGCGACCTCGAAGGCAAGTGCGCCGCCGAAGCTCCAGCCGCCGAGGACGACCGGGTGGCCGTCGGCGAGGGCGGTGATGTCGGCGACGTAGGCGTCCGCCCGCTCATCGAGTGTGCCCTCGATGCGCTCCACACCGTAGACGGGGACGTCCCCGGGAATACGGCGGGCCAGCGGTTCGTAGACCACGCTGGAACCGCCGGCGGGGTGGAAGACGAACACGGAGGGACGCTGCGATCCTTCCGGACGGGCGCGCAGGACGCGGATATTTCCCTCGACGGAGGTCTCGAAGACCTCCCGCACGATGTTCGCCAGCGGTTCGAGGGTCTCTGCGGCAGCGACCTGGTCCGCGGTGATCTCCGCGCCGGAGCGTTCCACGAGACGGTCGGCGATCCTCTGCGCGGTTTCGGCGTCGATTTCATTGAGTTCGCTGGTCACGCCGGCGGGGGCGCTCCCCGTGAGGGTCGCCCACGTGCCGAAGACCATGCGTTCGGACGCATCGCGCGGCGCCACACCGACGCCGCCGCCGGTGGAGGACGTGGCGGGGTCGGACGTAGCGGAGTCGGACGGTGCGGGGTCAGCCGGGGCAGACTCGGGCTCCGCCTCACCGGTCGATGCAGCGCCACCGGAGTGCCGCTCCTCGATCATCTCCTCGACCAGGGCGATGACCTCGTCCACCGAGCCGTCGCGCAGGGCCTGGACGTTCAGCGGCGGCAGGTCGAAGTCGTACTCCACCCGGTTCTTGATCCGCATGCCCATCAACGAGTCCAGCCCCAGATCGATCAGCGGCAGTTCGCCCGGCAGGTCGTCGATGTCGTAGCCCATCGACTCCGAGACGATGCCCCGGAGACGGTCGGCCGCGCTCTCGCCGGACTCCGGGTCCCAGCGTTCGGAATCATCCGCCGCCGCGTCGCCGGACCGTGACGTGGGGATCCCCGGCTGGGTCGGCTGGGCAGGCGGTGTTGCAGCTGCGCTACCTGACGCAGCACCGGACTGGTTGCCGGCGCCGTCCGACGGCCTGCCCTGCAGCGTCGGCGCGAAAGCCTCCCCGGCCAGAGCGGATGTACCGTCCGCCGCGACCGTGTGCACCAGGATCGACAGCCCACCCAACGACCGGCTGACCAGGGTGGTCACCTCCCCGTCGGTGGGCAGCGTCCCGTAGGACTCCACGGCGGAGACCTCGGATCCCGGCACCACCGCAGCGGCGGCGGCTTCGGCCACGGCGTCCACGCTGGGCACGTCGGAGACCGAGCAGGAGAAGGCGACGCGGCCGTCCGGCAGGGCGACCCGCGCACCGGGCAGCCCGGCGCGTCCGGCACCTCCACCGGGGCGCGCCTCGGTCCAGTAGCGCTGCAGGTTCCAGTGCACGCCCGGGGCGTCGGCGTAACCGTCCGCGGTTCCCGGTGTCTCGAAGGCGGCGAGGTCGACGTCCGCACCGCGGGCGTAGAGCTCGGCGATGGTCGTCAGCAGCGTGTCGCCGCTGGGCTCCTTGCGCTTGAGCAGGAACATCAGGCTGGATTCGCCGGCGTTGTGGGCGAAGGCGGTGTTCATCATCGGCATCAGGGCCACCGGGTTCGGGGAGAACTCGATGAAGGTGCGGTGCCCCTCGTCGAACAGGGCGCCGGTGGCGTCGGAGAACCACACGGTGTGGCGGGTGCAGCGCACGAAGTAGTCGGCGTCGTGCACCACGGACCCCGGTTGGTGGACCACGCCGCGGTCCACGGTGCTGTACAGCGGGGTGTGCAGTGGACGCGGTGCGATGTCGGTGATCTCCGCGTGGAGCTCGCCGAGGATCGGGTCGAGCATGCTGGTGTGACCAGCACCCTTGACCTGCATCTTCCGGGCGAACTTCCCTTCGCCCTCCAGGTACTCGACCAGGTCGGTGACGGGCTTCTCCGGCCCTCCGACCGTGGTCATGCCCGGCGCGGCGTAGACCGCGGGTTCCACTGCCGCGAACTCGGGGTGCCCGACCTTGAACTCCTCGAGCTCGACCACACCGAGCTCGATCACGGCCATGGCACCGAGCTTGTCCTCGGGCAGCAGTTCCTCACCCTCGCCCATCAGGCGGGCGCGGTGGGCGGCGACGCGCAGGGCGTCCTCCATGGACAGTCCCCCGGTCGCGTAGCCGGCGGCGATCTCGCCCATGGACTGGCCGACGACGGCGGCGGGACGCAGGCCCGCGGCGAACATCAGGTCGGTCAGCGCGATCTGGATGGCGGTGATGCCGACCTGCGCGGATTCCAGGTCGAAGTTCTGCTCGTCGTCGAGGATCTTCTCCACCAGCGACCAGCCGGCCTCGTAGTCGATGACCTCATCGATCTCGCGCAGCCGGGCGGCGAACAACGGGGACAGGCCGTAGAGCTCCTTGCCCATCTTGCGGTGCTGGGAGCCGTAGCCGGAGTACACCCACACCGCGCCCTCGCGGTCGGGGCTGTCGGCGACGGCGATACCCGCGCCCTTCTTCCCCTCGGCCAGGCGGTCGAGCCCTGCCTTCGCCTCTTCGGCGTCGTGGGCCAGGACGATGCCGCGGGAGCGCCCGTGGTTGCGTCCCGCCAGGGTGCGTGCGGTGGCGTCGGGTGTCGCCTTCGCGCCCTTCTCCCCCAGCCAGGCCGCCAGGTCGGACGCGGCGGTCCGCCGCCTCGACGGCAGCAGGCCGGACACCGGCAGCAGGTGGCCGATCCCGGCACCGTTATCCTGTGCGACGGTGCGGTCGAACAGCTCGGGACGTGGGGCGTCCAGCACGTCCGACGCAGGGGCGGCACCCTCCGGTGCGACGACCACGACGTGCGCGTTCGTCCCGCCGAAGCCGAATCCGGACACGCCCGCCACCGGCGCGCCGGAGTACTCCGGCCACTCCCGCGGATCCTCGATGACCTCGATGTGGTCACGGTCGAAGTCGATGTAGGGGTTCGGCCCGGTGTAGTTCAGCGACTGCGGCAGCACGCCGTGGCGCATGGAGGTGACGACCTTGATCACGCCGGCGACGCCGGCGGCGGCCTCCGTGTGGCCGAAGTTGGTTTTCGCGGAGCCGAGCAGCAGCGGGCTGGCGGCATCACGCCCGTTGCCGAGGACCTGGCCCAGCGCCCCGGCCTCGATCGGGTCGCCGAGGATCGTGCCGGTGCCGTGGGCCTCCACGTAGTCCACCTGGGCGGGGTCGAGCTGCGCATCGGCGTAGGCCGCCTGCAGCACCTCGACCTGGGCCTCCGGGTTCGGGGCGGTCAGGCCGTTGGAGCGTCCGTCCTGGTTGACCGCGGACCCGGCGACGACGGCGAGGATGTCGTCGCCGTCGCGGCGGGCGTCCGACAGGCGCTTGAGGACGACGACGCCGGCACCGTCGGACCGCACGATGCCGTCCGCGTCCTCGGAGAACGCGCGGATACCGCCGGTGGGGCTCAGCACACCCAGCTCAGAGAAGGCGACGGTGCCGAAGGGGTTGGCCAGGATGTTCACGCCACCGGCCAGGGCAATGGTGGACTCGCCCTCGCGCAGGGACCGCACCGCCTGGTGGATCGCCACCAGGGAGGAGGAGCAGGCCGTGTCGACCGCGACCGAGGGGCCGCGCAGGTCGAGGGCGTAGGAGATCCGGTTGGCGATGATCGAGCTCGAGTTCCCGGTCAGCGCATACGGGTGCGCCGCGCTCGGGTCAGCACCGATCAGCATGCCGTAGTCGTTGTTGGTGGTGCCCATGAACACGCCGGTACGGCTGCCGCGAAGCCGGTTGGCGGGGACGTGCGCGTCCTCCAGCGCCTCCCACGCGAGCTGCAGCAGCACGCGCTGCTGCGGGTCCATGTTCGCCGCTTCGAGCGGTGACAGGCCGAAGAACTCCGCGTCGAAGGACGCGATGTCCTCCAGGTAGCCCCCGGTGAGCTGCGCCTCGTCCATGCGGCGGACGGTTTCGGGGTCACCGGAGAATTCACTCCAGCGATCCTCCGGCAGCTCGCCCACTCCGCTGCGCCCCTGCTCGAAGAGCTTCCACATCTCCGCGACGGACTCCGCCCCGGGGTAGCGACCGGACATGCCGACGATGGCGACCTGCCGGTCCTCCGGGGTCAGTGCGGAATGCCCGGCCCCGACCGCGTCCTGCCGGAAAGCGGGACCCGACCCCGCACCGTTGACCTGCGCAATGACGTAGGACGCCAGGGCGGCGATCGTGTTGTACTCGTAGGCGACCGTGGCGTCCAGCGACACCCCGGTGAGCCGCTCCAGCTCGCCGGACAGGACAACAACGTCGCGGCTGGACAGGCCGAACTCCTCCATCAGCCGGTCGTCGGTGATCTCCGGGGCGTCCAACCCGGTGGTCGTCTGCACCCAGTCGCGCAGCCACTCCCGCATCGCCGCGGCCGTGGTTGGTACGGCACCAGCTGCGCTGTTGTTCTCGGTGTCAGACATATCGGGGAGGTTCATCCTTCGGGGTAACGGATCGAGTCGGAGAGGCGGAGGGGGCGGACGTGACTAAAGGCCACCGTCAGTATGACATCGACGGTGGCCGACGCCACGCTACACAGACTGCTGTCGAATTCTAGTCGAAGCGGCCTTCCAGGTAGAGCTTCGCGCAGACCCGGCGCGCGATCTTGCTCGCCGAGGACCGCGGGATCGTGTTCTGCTCCACGATCCGGACATCGTCGGGCTGCACACCATGGGTCGAGGTTACCGCACTTCTGATATCGGAGATGACCTTCGCATCGTTCGCCGGGTCGGCCTCCGGGTCACGCTCGGCGACGATGACCAGGCCCTCCGAGCCAGAATCCCCGGCGCTGTTCACCGCGAATGCTGCGATGACTCCGGCGGGCACGTGGCCGGCCGCCGCGGCGGTGGCGGTCGCCTCGATGTCCTGCGGGTAGTGGTTGCGTCCCGCGACGACGACCAGGTCCTTGATGCGTCCGGTGATGTAGAGCTGGCCGTCGAAGACGACCGCCAGGTCACCGGTGCGCAGCCACGCGTCATCGTCCGGCGCGTCCACCGCCTTGCCCCCGGGAAGACGGTCGGCGACGGGCAGGGAGTTTCGGAAGGTCTCGGCGGTATCCTCCTCGCGGTCGAGGTAGCCGGCGGCGATGTTGCCACCGTGCAGCCAGACCTCACCCACGGTGCCGTCCTCCACCTCCTTGCCGCTGGACGGGTCGACGATGGCCATGAACAGGGATGGGCCCGGCTCGCCGACGCTCATGATCGGCACGGCGTTGCCGGTGGCGGCCAGCTCGCCGGCCACCTCCACGGCCTGGCCGTCGTTGAGCTGGGCGCGGTCGAAGACCCTCAGCTTGGGACGGTCCTCGGTCTGCGGGGTCGTGACGAACACGGTCGCCTCCGCCAGCCCGTAGGACGGGCGCATCGTGGAGCGACGGAAGCCGGCCGGGCCGAAGACCTCGCTGAACCGGTCGACCGAGGACTGGCTGACGGCCTCGGCACCGTTGATGATGCCCTCGACGTGGCTGAGGTCGACGTCCTCCAGGTCCCCGCGCTTCGCCGGGTCGGCGTAGCGGGCGGAGAGTTCGAGGGCGAAGTTCGGCACGCCGGTGTAGACGTTGGTGAACGAGCCGTCTTCGGCTGTCTTCTCCGAGAGCTGACGGATCCAGCGTCCCGGGTCCTGGATGAAGTCACGCGGCGCCATGATGTCCTGCGGCAGCCCCAGGATCAGGACGAAGGACGACAGGATGATGCCCATGTCGTGGTGGAAGGGCAGCCAGTTGACCAGGCGCAGCGGCATCTGCAGCTGGCCGGCCTGGAAGACCTGCAGGACATTGGTGACGATGCTGCGGTGCGTCAGGACCACACCGGCCGGGGTGCGGGTCGAACCCGAGGTGTACTGCAGGAACGCCGGGTCGCCGGAGTTCGGGGCGAGCTCCGGGTTCTCCATCATCTTCATCATCGGGTTCTCCCACTCCTCGGCGAGGGAGTCCGGGAGGGCGTCCACCGTCAGGATGCGCGGGCGCTCCTTGGCCGGGGTGGCGGAGAAGTGGGAGCGGACGTGGCCGGCGGAGGTCTTGTTCGTCAGAACGACCTTCGGGGTGGAGGATTCCAGCACCGCCGTCAGGTGCGCGGCGTGCCCCGGTTCCGTCGGATCGTAGAGGGGTACCGGTACCGTCCCGGCGTACAGCGCCCCCATGAACCCGAAGAGGTACTCGGGGCTGTTGTTGGCCAGGATCGCGACCCGGTCCCCGCGCTCGGTGACCTGCTGCAGCCGGACGCACACCGCCTTGATGCGGGTGTTGGTCTCGGCGCGGGTCCAGGTGACGGTCTCACCCTCGGCGCTGTCGCCGTAGTCGTGGAAGGTGATCAGCGGGTTGTCCGTGGAACCCTCCATCTGCGCCATGGTGTACAGCATTTCGCACATGGCGGACAGCGACAGCTGGTCCGGGATGACGATCTCCCCGTTCTCGTCGTAGAACTGCCCCATCGCGTCGCTGATGTCCATCAAAAATCCCTTCGTCTCGGAGGTTGTCCGTGTGATCCTGCGTGATTTCTTTCCAGAAGAAACCCTATCGCTTCACCGCGGCGGTTGGGGGATTATCGCCCCTCGTTCACGATGTCGCGCACCCAGCCCGTGATCCACTCAGGCACGGTGCCGCCGCCGTCGACGACCCCACCGTTGCTGGAGTACTGGGCGTGGATTCTGTTCGCGTCAATGAGATCGTGCGCGCGCTGGATCGCATTACCCACGTCGCGCGGGGCGCTGCACACCAGATCCGCCGGGGCGCAGAACTGCAGGGTACGGTCCTGCAGCTCACCGAAGTCCTGGGGACGGGGCCCCCGCATGGAGGCGCCCGGGACGATGGGCTGCACCAGGGGCTCGACCGAGCTCAGCGCGATCTCCGCGCCGATGCCCTCCACCTCGGGGCTCCCGATCAGCTCGCCCTTGCCGTCCTCACGGCGCCCGTCGGCGACCAGTGCGACGCCGGCCAGGGCGTCCGCGGGTACGGCGGAGTCGCCGTTGCCGATGGCGGTGGCCAGGTCACCGGACAGGACGGCACCCTGGCTGAATCCGACGATGATCATCCGGGTCTGCGGGCAGGCCTCGTTGGTGGAGACCATCTCGGCCTCGAGCTTGCTGTAGCCCTCGTTGCGGGAGTCGTCGTAGGACTTCTCCTGCAGTGCGCCGACGTTGCGGAACTCGGCACTGTAGGGCAGCGTCCAGCTCTCCAGTTGTCCACCGTCGACACCGTCGCCGAACTCCTCCTGCAGGGGCTGGGTGACGTTGAGCAGCAGGGAATGGGGGCGGGAGGACGGATGGATCGGGTCATCGTCGGCGGTGGACTCCCAGGTGCCGGGCGCGGAGAACAGGGCGTATGCCGGGCACGACTCTGGCTGGTCGGGCTGGTCGGTGCCGGTGGGTCCCGGCCCCGGTCCGGGCCCCGGACCTGCGGAGTCATCGGAGTCACGGCTCATCCAGGTGCCGACGCCGAGGACGAGCACGACGGCGAGCACCAGGGCTGCGGCGATGGTGAGGAACTTTCTCATGCCGTGTCAGCGTACCCGGTCAGGCTGGCAGGCTGCTGGGAGCACTGTGTTAACTCGCGTTGACCTGTGTCACATGCGTTCCTTTCAGCATGGCGGTCAACGCGGGCTCACTCCTCGCCGGAGTCATCCTCCGGGTCCTCCAGCGAACCGGTGACGTTCCCGTCCGCGTCCATCGTGACTGTGCCCTCCTCGAAGACCGCCTCACGGCTGCCGTCCGAGTTGACCGTCTCGTCCTCGACGAGGAAGCCGTAGGGCCCGCTCTCGTGATTGGTCGCGGCGTAGAAGTCCAGGACCCCACTGTGGAAGATCAGCACCGCACCGTGCTCCTGCGACCAGTAGATGACGCCGTTGTCGTAGTTACGGTAACGACCGGACGTTCCAGCCGGGGACTCACGGGTGGTGCCATAGTCCTTCCCCTCCCCGAGCCGGGACTTCTGCGCAGAGGTCAGGGAATCGAACTTCTCCTGGATGGCACCGGCCTCCTCGGTGACGTTCCCATCCGCGTCCGCCCGCAGCGTCCCGTTCTCGAAGACCGCCTCACGGCTGCCGTCGGCGTTGATCACCTCGTCCTCCACGAGGAAGCCGAGGTCACCACCCTCGAAGCCCTGTTCACGGTAGGCATCGTAGATCGGACCGTGGTACAGGACAGACGTCCCGTGATTCTGCGCCCAGTAGATGACACCATTGTCGAAATCGGTGTAGTTGCCGGGCACATGCGTGGTGCCGTGGTCACCGGTCGGGAAACCCAGCCGGTTGCGGTCCCCGGCACCCAGATCCAGGTAGCGCTCGGCAATGGCCCCGTGCAGCAGGCGGACATCGCCGTCCGGGGTGCGCACCGCGATACCGTTCTCGAAGTCCTGCACCTGGCCGGTCTCGCCACCGATGGTGATGTCGCGCTCCTCGGAAACCGGGTAGCCCCAGGGACCCCACTCGTATTCCGTCGTACCCCACTTCTCGAAGATGTCGTCCCTCATCGTGACCGGGCCCGCATCACCCTGGACGGCGTGCCAGTAGATGTGACCGTTCTCGAAGTGTGCCCAGGCGCCGTCATCGCGTCCCCGGGAATCCGGGGCCGTCGGCCATCCGAGCCAGGAGTCCGGGCCGCCGACCTCGCGGTACTTGCCACTGGTACGGCCCCACGTGGCAATGGCCTCGTCCTCGCCGGCCTCAGGATCATCCAGCTCACCACCCTTGAGGTAGAGCACACCGCCGCGGAAGTCCTGCGCGGTACCGTTGACCTCACCGTCATCGTCGGTGATCTCGTAGACCTCGCTGATGCAGTCGCCGAGGTCGTAGTTGTTCTCGTTGTCCCTGTAGCGCTCGACGGCCTCGTCGAACTTGCCGGTGGCCTCGCACTCGACCGAGCCGTCGGACTCGTCGAGCCCCAGGGACTCGGCCATGGGCCCCCAGGTCTGCATCATCTCGTACTCCCAATAGGGCCAGATGTGCGTTCCGTTGGGACGGAACTTCGAGATCACGTCCACCCCAGCGAGCTTCGCCGCATTCACGAAGGTCTGGCTGGTGACACGGGACGCCGCCTCCATGCCGCCACCCTGGATATTGTCCGGGCTCCCCGGGATCTGGGTGTCCTCGTCCCACGCGCCGGCCGTACCGTTGCCGGCGGCGACGTAGACGCGCGTCCCCTCCCTCTTGAAGTTGCGCACGAGCAGCTTCGGATCGTGCGCGTACCACTCCGCCGAGTAGTACGGCCCCCACATCTTCGTCGCGTCGAATCCGGCCTGCCCGGCGATCATGCCGAAAGCGTTCGCCATGCCCGGCGACGTCGAATCCAGGTAGCCGGAGAAGGACGCGGCGAAGTCGAACATCTCCGCATTGCGCCCCGCCAGCACCATCGCACCGGTCGCGCCCATCGACAGGCCATTGACCGCGCGGCGCTCATTGGTGCGCCAGCCCTGCTCCAGGATCGGAGGCAGTTCCTTGGTCAGGAAGGTCTCCCACTGGAAGTTCTTGCCGCCGTCCGGGGCCTGCCAGTCGGTGAAGAACGAGCCACCGCCGCCGATGGGCAGCACGAGGTTGACGTTCTTGTCGGCGTAGAACCGCACCGCGTCCGAGGCATAGGACCAGGCGGACTCGTTCTCGTCACTGTAGAGCGGGCCGAGCTGCCACACGGACGGGAAGGTCTTGTCCGGCTGGCTGTACCAGTCGCGTGCCAGGTGGACCTGAACCTTGACGGTCTCCTCCGGCATGGCCGCGGAGTTGATGTGGAGTTTCACCCACCGGTCGGTGATCCACTCGACCTTCTCCACGGACACTCCGTCAGGCAGGTCCGGGAGGTTCTGCTCGGTGGTCCGCATCGGGGCACGGTCCGGGGCTGGGCCCGGGTCCATGAACGCCAGCGGTGAATCGCTGGGCGGGACGACACCACGGGCGTTGTCCGGCATGTCCCGGACTTCCGGGGCATCCTGCTCGGCGTCCTGCTCTGCGTCCTGGTCGGCGTCCTGCGCGGCGGCGGGCGTCACGGCGACAACGGTGGAGGCGGCGAGGGCGAGGCTGGCGATGAGTGCGGTTGCCCTGGCACCGGGGGTGCCCAGGGCAGACGTGGTCCGACGACGGGTCGGATGCATAGGGGTCTCCTTCTCGGAAAAGTCAGTGGAGACAGTGTAGCGGCCCTACAGCCCTGAACACAGCATAAGTCCCCACCAATCCCCGGAAACACCACGACATCTCATGCGCCACTCAGGTCACATAGGTGATGTGGTCGACATCGGGGAAGGCACCGGCGCGCGAGAGCCCGCCATCGCAGGCGGTCAGGCGCCCTCGAAGAATGTCGCTCCGGCCCCCGGGAGCGACACTCTGCGATGGCACTGTGCACCTTCCGATGTCACCCCGGCACCCCCCATTCCCGGGCCTATCCGCAGTAGTGCGCCTCCGCGGCCTCGGCGATGATACGCCCGGCCTCCTCCGGATCAACGTCGGTGATGCCCTGCACCTCGAGCTGGCCGGCGATCATCGGCACCGCGAAGCTGTCGCGGCCCTCGTCGTTCGCCAGGCACTGCTCGTGGCCCGAGGCGATGATCTGATCCTCGATGTCACTGTCCTCGACGTCGATGCCGTTGTCCTTGAGCTGGGACAGGAACGCGTCGTCCTGCCCGGTGCGCGGTGCGGCCTCGCCCTGCGGGTCGACCTCCTCGACCTCGCCGTCCTGCGGGGAGGGATCGCCACCGTTGTCGGCCGCCGGATCCTCGTCCTCGGACGGTGCCGCCGATGCGGAGGTGTCCGGGGCGTCAGAACCCGCGGACGTGGCGGAGCCCTCCGTGGACCCGGCGTCCGAGGCCACGCTCGGGACGTCGGTGGAGTCATTGTCCACGGTGGAGTCGCCGCCGCAGGCCGCGAGCGAGCCCGCGAACAGCATGCCCGCCGCAGCCAGGGACATCTTCTTCAGCGCGCTCATGCTCATCGCGGATCCTTCTCGATGTTGCCGTTGACCTCGCGGATCTCGCCGTGCTCGAACTCCACGCGCTCACCGCCGGACGGGATGGACTCCTGGTCGGACGTCGGGAAGCCGAACCGTCCCTGCTCGTGGTTGTCCTCGCCCCAGGCGTCGAAGATCTTGCCCTTCTTGATGATGTTCGCGCCGGCGGAGGCGGACCAGTAGATGTTGCCGTCCTCGAACTGCGAGAATGCGCCACCCCTGATCCCGATCTCATCGGACGTCGGGAAGCCGACCCCGGAGTCCTGCGGGCCGCCGGCCTCCAGGTACTTCTCGGCGATCTTGCCCTGGACCATGTGGACCTTGCCGTCCTTGTCGCGCACGGCCACACCGTTCTGGAATTCCTGGATGGCGCCGCCGCCGTCGACCTGTTCGGCCGGGGCGGTCGGGAAACCGTAGGGCCCGGTCTCCCAATCGGACTTGCCCCACGCATCGATGACGTCCTTCTTCACCGGCACCGCGCCGAGCTCGGGGGTCCAGTAGATCGCGCCCTCCTCGAAGTTCTGCAGGAAGCCGCCCTTGATCTTCACCTCTTCACCGGTCGGGTAGCCCAGCCAGCTGTTGGAGCCGCCCATCTCGGAGTAACGGGCGCCGATGCGTCCCCATGCGGCGAAGGCCTTGTCCTCGTCCTTCTTCCAGTAGACGCGGCCGTCGCTGAAGTCCTGGACCTTGCCGCCGTCCGCGCCGTCGTACTCGTCGGTGGTGCAGGTTCCGAGGTCGTGGCTGCGCTGGCGCTTCTCGGCCTCGGCGATCTTGCCGACCGCCTTGCAGTCCACACCGCGGTCCTCCTCGGACAGGCCGAAGGTCTGGGCGATGTAGGGCCAGGACTGCGTCATCTCGTACTGCCAGTAGGGCCAGTCGTGGGTGCCGGACGGACGGTACTTGGCGATCACGTCCACACCCTCCTCCTTCGCCGCATTGACGAAGGTCTGGGTGGTCATCCGGGACATGGCCTCCAGGCCGAATGCCGCCGGGTTCGCCGGGAAGCCCGGGATGTCGCCGACCTCGTCGTAGGGCCCCGCGTTGCCGTTGCCCGCCGAGGCGTAGACGGTCGTGTCCTTCAGCTTGTCGGCGTGCTGCTTCGGGTCGTTCTCGTCCCACCGGGGTCCGCCGTAGGGGCCCCACATCTTCTGTGCGTCGTAGCCGGCCCCCTCGTTGGTGGCGTAGTTGATCGCCTGCGGGATACCGGTGGACGTGGTGTCGAGGTAGCCGGAGTAGGAGCCGACGAACTGGAAGAGGCCGGGGTTGTGCTGCGCCAGGTTCACCGCGGCGGTACCGCCCATGGAGATACCGGTGATCGCACGCTGCTCGGTGGTGCGCCAGCCCTCACGCAGGACGGCGGGGAGCTCCTGGGTCAGGAAGGTCTCCCACTTGTAGGTTTTCCCGTCCTCGGGCTGCTCGTCCCAGTCGGTGTAGAAGGACGAGTTTCCGCCGACGGGCATGACCACGTTGACGTTCTTGTCGGCGTAGAACTGCTGGATGTTTGTCATCAGCGTCCAGCCGGACTCGTCGTCGCGGGCACGCAGCCCGTCGAGGCTCCAGATCGACGGGAAGTCCCGGTCGGGCTGGCTGTACCAGTCACGGGCCAGCAGGATCTGGACCATGACCGGCTCCTCCGGCATGGACGGGGTGTTGATGTAGACGTTGGCCCAACGGTCGGAGATCCACTCGACGCGGTCGACGTCCACCCCGTCCGGCAGGCCGGGCAGGTCCTGTCCGGTGACGTCCTGGGGGACGCGCTCGGGGATCTCGTCCGGTTCGAGGTAGCTCGTGCCGGAGCCGGGGCTCGGAACCTGCGCGACGGCGGGGGTGGTCAGCGGCATGGCCAGCGCGATGGAGAGCGGAACCGCCAGAACGGCGGCGCCGATACGCCGCGACGTGCGGTTGACAGGGGACTTCCCGTAACGGGTGTTCGCGGCGATTCGCATGGTGGTTGCGTTCTTCCTTCGTGTGAGCAGTCTCTTGGCGATGGTGTCAGCGCGCCGACGGTGCGGGTGCACCACCGGTCCGCCGGGGCGGCAGCGGGTTCCCCTCCCGCTGCCGGGCCCCGGCCGGGACCAGGATCCGGCCAGTGTGTACTAGATGTATGTGATTAGGTCACCGGTCATTATGGCAACCAGCAGGACGAAACCCTGGACAACACGCCACAACTTTCAAGTTTTACTTGAGACTTAGGTTCTGTCCTGGAGCTTAGCACCGGCGGACCTAGGCGAGAACCAGCAACCAGATCGCGATGTGGTGCAGCCCCCCGGCCACGATCGTCGCGGCATGGAACACCTCGTGGAACCCGAACCACCGTGCCGACGGGTTCGGGACCTTCATCCCGTAGATCACCGCCCCCGCGGTGTACACCAGTCCCCCCAGGATGATCAGCAGGCCCGGCGCCAACGGCATCCCGTCGACGAAGCCCCCGATCTTCAGCAGCGCCAGCCACCCCAGCGCCAGGTAGACCACCACGTCCACCCAGCGCGGATGACCGATCCAGAACACGTTCAACGCGACCGCGGCGATGGCCAGCACCCAGCACACCGGCAGTATCCACAGGCCATCCGCGAAATCGTCGAAGGAGAAGACCGCCACCGGGCCGTAGGTACCGGCGATGAAGACGGCGATCATCGAGTGGTCCGCCCGCCGCCACGCCTGGACGGTCGTCACACTGCGCCACGGTGCGCGGTGGTACAACGCCGACACGGTGAACAGGCCGATCAGGCACAGGGTGTACAGGCCGGTGATCCAGGACAGCGCGGCGGTCCCGTGCAGGACGAAGGACGCGACGGTCAGTGCGGTGCCTGTACCGCCGAAGTACCATGCGGCGTTCTCGTGCAGACGCCCCCTGAGGTACGGCCGCTCGCCCCGGTCGATGGGGCGGGTCCGGGAAAGCCGTGGGCCATGTGGCGCTGATTCTGGATCCATAGTGACCCAGTGTAGAACGCAGAGGAACCCCGGAGGGTGAAATCTCTGTCGGATTCCACACTCCGGGGTTCACGCAGGTCAGCGTTTCACACGCGCGTCAACACGTGACCTTTCCGGCCCGGTAGCAGATATTCAGGGCGTCGAGGATCTCCGGACGCGCCTTCTGCAGCTCCGGCTTCCACAGCGTCCAGTTGTGGACACCGGTCGCCGGGTAGCTCACGTTCACACGGGCACCGGCCGCGCGGGCCGCCAGCTCGAAGGTGGCGGTGGTCCCGCGGGACGCCCACTCCAGTCCGATGCCGGCGACGCCGCCGGCCGGGTCGGCCATGAAGTCGTCGCGGGGGCCGGGGATGCCGCCCGCGGCGGAGATGTGCACCGGCAGACCGCTCAGCTTCGGGGCGTTGAGCAGCGGATCGTTCTCGAACCGGGTCGGGTGGAACGGGTGGCCCCACATGTCCCAGACGTTCGCACCGGGGTTACCCTCGCCCATGGCGAACTGCAGTGCCATGTACATCCCCGGGTAGGTGGTGTTCAGGTAGCCGGACAGCGACGTGGCCTGCTTGAACTGGCTGCGGTGGCGGGAGGCCAGGTTGATCGCGGCGGTGCCGCCCATCGACAGGCCGACAATCGCGTTGCGGGTCGGGCTGATGCCGAAGCCGCTCTGCAGCTGGGCCGGCAGCTCCCTGGTCAGGAAGGTCTCCCACCGGGGCTTCAGCGGCCCCTTGGAGCCGTGGTGCGGACCGACCCAGTCCGCGTAGAACTGCGACGGGCCGCCGACGGGCATGACCACGTTGACGTCGTCATTGACGAAGTCACGGTGCGCCGTGCCCTGCTTGGTCCAGCCGTTCCAGTCCTGGCGGGCGCGCAGACCGTCCAGCAGGTAGATCGCGGCGTTGCTGTTCGAGCGCTTGATCTGGACCTGGATCTCCTGGCCCATCGCGTTCGAGTAGAACCAGCAGTTCTGGACGTAGTAGTTGTCGTTGCTCCAGCGACACTTATTCGGACCGAGATTGGCACGGTCGTCGGCTGCCGCACTCGGCGCAGCAACGGTCGCGATACCCAGGGCGGTACCGATGGCCACGATGAGAGCCAGGATCTTACGGCCCATCGTCCCGGTCCCGGACCGGTGCTTTCCGGCGGCAGTCTTCATGTTTTCCTTTGCAAGCGTCTCTTGAATCAAGCCATTGGCGTCCCAGCGTACTTAGGGACGCAAACATCACCGCAGGGACGTTACCAAACAGTGATCTTCTCCACCAAGTAATCGGGGGAACGCCCCGGGGTGTTACACCCGACCCCCCCCGCACACCGGGTCTAGGTGATCGCGGGGATCAGGTAGACGGCCACCGCGATGACCGCCACCCAGGCCAACGCCAGGACCTGCAGCGTCCGGTCGTTCAACGCGATCTCGTCCGGCGCCCCGCCCTCCCCGCGGTCGACGTCCGCGGCGTACCGCAGGATCGCCACGGTGAACGGCACCATGGACACCTGGTACCAGACCGAGGCGTGCCCTGGGTGCTGCTGGCTCATGTCGAAACCCCACAGCGCGTAGAACACAACGACCGCGGTGGCGGACATCGTCCACACGAACCGCAGGTAGGTGGGGGTGTAGCTCTCCAACGACTTACGGATCTTCGCCCCGGAACGGATCGAGAGCTTCAGCTCGGCGTAACGCTTCCCGGCGGCCATGAACAGTGAGCCGAAGGCGGCGATCAGCAGGAACCACTGGGACAGTTCGATGTCGGCGGCCACGCCACCGGCCATCGTCCGCAGCATGAACCCGGAGGAGACCAGCGCGATGTCGATCACCGGCTGGTGCTTCCAACCGAAGCAGTAGCCGAGCTGCAGGGCGATGTACACGCCGATGACGATCGCCAGCGACACCCCGTTGGACGCCAGGAGACTCAACCCCAGCGCAGCGACGATCAGGATCACCGCCATCGCGTAGGCCAGGCCCACCGGAAGCACGCCGGCCGCGATCGGGCGGAAGCGCTTGGTGGGGTGCTGACGGTCGGACTCCACGTCCTTGGCGTCGTTGACCAGGTAGATCGACGATGCGCCGAGGCAGAACACCACGAAAGCGATGAGGATGTCGGTGATGACCGTGCCGTCGAACAGCAGCTCCCCGCCGGCGGCCGCGGGAGCGGCGACGACGAGGACGTTCTTCACCCACTGCTTGGGGCGCAGCGCCTTGAACATCGCCTCCGGCAGGTTCCTCGGCGCCTTCGGGGTCTTGGCCTCCGCGTCCGACGCGCCATCCGTCTCCGGCTGCGCGTAGGTCCGGTCCTCCCACTCCGCGGGCTCCTCCAGCCCCGAGGTGTGCGGTTCGGAGCCGATCAACACCGGTCGTTCATTGGTGTCCTGGCCCTCCGCCGGATCGAACTCGGGGTCGGTACCGTCAGATCCGGGGCGCGTCATCGGTTGTTCTCCTTCACGGTTCTCACAGTACTGTGCACGGCGCGCTCTGTGGCGATTCCGAGGGCGACCCCGGCGAGGACGTCGGTGGGGTAGTGTACCCCGAGCACCAGGCGGGAGAGCATCATCACCGGAATGCCCGCCAGCGGCAGCGGCGAACCGGTGATCCTGCACAGCGAGACCAGTGCGGCCGCCGTGGAGGTCGAGTGCGAGGACGGGAAACTCAGCCGGGACGGGGTGCCCACACCCACGCGGATACGGGGGTCGCTGGGCCGCTTGCGCCGCACGACCCGCTTCAGGACGACCGACGCCGCGTGTGAGGTGAAGGCGGACGCCCCGAGCTCGAGCCAGCGGTCCCGCTGTTCGGGCCGCTTCAGGTTGACCGCGGCACCTGCCCCGGCCAGCGCGAACCAGCCCAGGGCGTGCTCACCGAAGTGGCTCAGGCCGCGGGCACCGGCCTGCACGGTGGAGGCGGGGTCGGGGGTGTCCCCTGACCCGCCCAGCAGAGCGTCCTGCAGCGTGACGAGGACGTCCGCCTCACGCTCACTCATCCGTGGTCTCCTGCGCACCGTCCTGCGCAGCATCCGGCTCGAAGATCCTCGCCCAGGCATCCACGCTGGTCAGCTCCGGGTGTGCGACGCGGTAACGCTGCCGCATCTCGTCGAAGCGGGTCATGACCTCCTTCTGCAGGCGCATCGACTCCTTGACCAGATCCTTCGCCTTCTCGCGGTCACGCTTGCGGAACACCACACCGCGGCCGTCGGCGGTGGTCACGGTGACGCCGTCGAGACGCCCCAGCGAGAACCAGCGTGCCTCGATCGGGGGGAGGTTGACCTGCGGGACGTCGTGGAAGTGGGGGTCCTCGGGACGCAGGTTGTTCACCACGACCTTCGCCAGACGGCTCACCTTCTTCGCCGCCGACAGCGGGATGTCGGTGAGCTTCGCCGGTCCACCGGCGGGCGGGGGGAGTTCCGCGGCGGACGGGACGACGACGGCGTCCGGGAACTCCTTGCGCAGCGCGTTGATGCGCGGCAGGGCCGTCCCCAGGATGTCGAAGAGCTGGTCCGGGCCGGCGAGGAAGTCCTTCATGGCCTCGTTCTGGATGGCCACGGTGGAGTACTCCAGGCACATGATGTGCTTGGCGGTGGCCTTCGTCATCGAGGTGATGATGCCGTTCGGGCTGCCCTCGTGCTGCAGCGCGGCGACGATCAGCCGGTTGCGCAGGTGGAAGTAGGCCTGCCAGTCGATGGCGTCGTCCTTGTCGGACCAGGCCATGTGCCAGATCGCGATGCCGGGCCAGGAGGCGGTCGGGAAACCGTGGTCACGGGCGCGCAGCCCGAACTCACCGTCGTCCCACTTGATGAACAGCGGCAGCGGCTGGCCGACAGTGTCGGCGACCACGCGCGGGATCATGCACATCCACCAGCCGTTGTAGTCGGCGTCGATACGGCGGTGCAGGTCCTTGGAGTCCACGTACTCGCCCGACGGGGTCTCCCCGTACTCGCCGCGGTCGCGCAGCGGGTGGTTGTAGAAGTCGTGGTCGTAGTGGGTGTGCGGCGCGGCGGTCCACATGAAGCTGCCGCGGTCGATGATCTCGCCCATGGTGTGCAGGTGGGAGCGCTCCTGCAGGTTCAGCATCTGCCCGCCGACGAGCATCGGGGAGGCCGCGTAGCGGGACGCCGCCAGCGAGCGCAGGACGCTGTCCGGCTCGATGGCGATGTCATCGTCCATGTACAGGATGAAGGGGCTGTCGGTGCCGCGCTCCGGATGGCGGGCCTCGTACATGATGCGGGAGTACCCGCCGGAGCCGCCGAGGTTGCCCTGCTCCGGCATGCGCAGACGCTCACCGTAGTGGGCCTCGACCGCCGGGAAGCCCGGCTGGTCCTTCGGGTGCTTCGTTCCCTGGTCGGGCATGATCAGGGCGTCCACCACGGAATCCACGACTGGGTCGGAGGACAGCGCCTCCAGCGCGGCGACGGCGTCCTCCGGACGGTTGAACGTCGGGATGCCGACCGTCACCCGGGGCTCGCGGGCGGGGAGGACGTCCCCGGCACGCAGCGTGTTCCGCTCCCCGGTGACCTGGTCGACGACGACGGTGTCGGAGACCAGGGCCTGGCCCTCGGCGTCCTGCGTGGCGTACCAGCCCGCGTGGTGGATCGTGGTCTCCGACTCACAGGTGATGTCGAACCAGATCCAGCCGCCGTCCTCGAACGGGGCCAGGGACACGGTGAACTCCGCCAGTCCGTGGCCGGCGTCGTCGACCTCGACAATGCCGCCGGTGACGGCGATGCGGGAACCGTCGATCTTGGAACGGTAGATGTCGATGCGTGCGTCTCCGGTGAGCTCGACGCGGAGCTGCACCTCCTCCAGCTGGCTCCAGCGGCGCCAGTAGGACGCCGGGAATCCATTGAAGTAGGTCTCGAAGCTGACCTCGGCGCCGGCGGGAATACGCGCCGACGTGCGCCCCAGGGCGGTGACGCGGCCCTGGGAACCTTCGTCCTCCACGATGTAGAGGGACCGGACGTCCCGCGGTTCACCGCGCTTCGGCAGAATCACGCGGGCCAGTCGCCGCGGATCAAACTGCTGGTCGTCCCCGGTTTCCCGGGTCGGCTCCTCCTGCAGGTCAGGGGTGTCGCTCATCTCAGTGGTTGCGCTCATGTATTTCTACGCCGGCCTCCGTTAGACAGTTGTACGCCGACGATTATTCACCATAGGGGGGCTCCGGGCGTAGTCGGACGCGCTGCAAGGCCCTGTGAGTCGGCTGTGGGTTCAGCAAGGACGCTGCTCCTACACACTGTCGTCGACGTCCTGACCGGTCCTGTCGGCAACATCGTCACAGGTGTCCCGGTCGTCATTCCTGCACATCAGCATCCAGTCACCATCGGAGACCCCGACGAGCACGTCCCGGGACTGGTTCTCCCCCTCGAAGAATCCCATGTCCTCGAGCGCATCGCCGTCAGCGTCCCACACCAGGAGATCATCGTCGGGGCCGCAGACGGTGCCGTCAACACCCTGTTCGTCCGAGGGCTCCATGCAGTGCAGGTCCCATGCGTCCATCTGCTCAACGGCATCATCGATACTCTCCCAGCCCTCGTAGTCCCGGGCGGCGGCCTCGGACTCCTCAGCCTCCCGTTCCGCTTCCGCAGCCTGTCGGTCGGCCTCCTCCTGCGCTTCGTCCTGTTGCCCCCGGGAGAATTCCTCGACGGTCTGCGCGCCGTCCAATGCATCGGTGGTGAGCCCGAAGCCGGGAATGACCCGGTCGCAGTTGTCACCGGTGTTGATGCAGTATCCGGCGAAACCGTCCCCGTCGACGGTCCGGTACATGTCGCCGTACACGGTATCGTCGATGGCCCCTTCCCCGTCACGTTCCTTCGAGGTGTCGATGGCCGCCTGAGCAGCGGCCTCACCCGACTCCACCGTGTCCGTCCCGAAGACCACGAAGGTCGGATCTTCCGCGACCTTGTCGGCACCGGGGCTACAGGCCAGGCCCCCACTGAAACCGCTGTTCTGATCCTCGTCGGGGTTCTCGACGCAGTCGTAGCCCAGTTCCCCGGCTTTGTCGACGATCGCGGAGTAGTCGACTGATTCCCCCTCGGACGAGGATGCACCGGCCGAGTCACTGCCGGAGTCATCACTGCACGCGGCCAGGCTCACTGCAGTGACAACTGCCGCAGCCGCCGCAATTATACGGGCTGGGGCATGTGAATTGAATGTTGCTCTTTGGTTTTTCATGGGTACACCTCACCACGACGACTGACCCTTCGGGAACGATCAGCGGAACTTCTCGACCCCGCCCGGTTCCAAGCGCCGCATGCAGGACCGATGACGAGTGGCGGCCCGCTTGTGCAGGTGTGAAGCACATAACGGGTCCACCATGCCGGATCTTGATTTAGTATCAAAACCATGGACGCCCCGATACTCTCCCAGGACGATCTCCGTTTCCTCCTCCACGACTGGCTCCACGTCGGGGACCTCACCGGCCACGAGCGCTTCTCCGAGCATTCCCGGGAGACCTTCGACGCGATGCTCGACGCGTCCCGTGACCTGGCGGAGACCTGGTTCCGTCCGCACATGCGTGCCTCCGACCTGGAGGAACCGACCTTCGACGGCGCGACGGTGACCACCCACGGGGCGATCGCGCCCGCGCTCGCCGCCTTCGCCGAATCCGGTCTCGTGTCCGCCACCTTCAGCGCCGAGCACGGGGGCATCGATCTGCCGTTGACGGTGTCCCGGGCCTGCTTCGCCTGGATCCAGGCCGCCAACATCGCCACCGCCGCCTACCCCATGCTGACCATGGCCAACGCCGCTCTGCTCCTGGAGTACGGCACCCCGGAACAGGTGGCGACCTACGCCGAACCCCAGCTGCGCGGAGAGTTCTCGGGAACGATGTGCCTTTCCGAACCACACGCCGGATCCTCGCTGTCGGATGTGAGGACACGGGCCCGGCGCGATCCGGACGGTGGGTGGCGGATCACCGGGACGAAGATGTGGATCTCCGGCGGCGACCACGAGATGACCGGGAACATCATCCACCTCGTCCTGGCACGCACCGGCGCCGCCGGGGACGGGGTGAAGGGGCTGAGTCTGTTCATCGTCCCCAAGACCCTCGCCGACGGCCCGTACGCCGGGGAGCGCAATGACGTCGTCCTCGCCGGGCTGAACCACAAGATGGGCTACCGCGGCACCACGAACACCCTGCTCAACTTCGGGGAGGGGACCCACAGGCCCGGTGGCGCGTCCGGCCCGGACGGCGCTGTCGGCTACCTCGTCGGCGAGGAGGGCCACGGACTGCAGTACATGTTCCACATGATGAACGAGGCCCGCATCGGGGTCGGCACGGGCGCCGCCGCACTGGCGGCGACCGGGTACCTGGAGTCCCTGGAGTACGCGAGAACGCGGCCGCAGGGGCGCCCGGCGGGGGCCAAGGACCCGGCGCAGCCGCAGGTGCCCATCATCGAGCACGCCGACGTGCGGCGAATGCTGCTGGCACAGAAATCCTACGCCGAAGGGTCGATGGCCCTGTGCCTGTACGCGGCGCACCTCGTGGACCTGGCGGCGGTATCGTCCGGGGACGAGCGGAAGGGCCACGAACTACTCCTGGACGTCCTGACGCCCGTCGTGAAGAGCTGGCCCTCCCAGTACGGCCCCGCGGCCAACGACCTGGCGATCCAGGTGCTCGGCGGGGCCGGTTACACCCGGGACTACAACGTGGAGCAGTTCTACCGCGACAACCGGCTCAACCCGATCCATGAGGGCACCCACGGCATCCAGGGCCAGGACCTGCTCGGACGCAAGGTCACCATGAAGAACGGTGCCGGGCTGCGGCTGCTGGCCCAGCGGATCATGGAGACGGTCTCCTCCACGTCGGAGACCTTCCCGGAGTGGTCCGCGGCACTGGAGTCCCGGGTGGACGCCCTGATGCGCGCGACCTCCGCACTGTGGGCGGACCTGGACGTTCCGCTGGCGTTCTCCCACGCCACGGACTACCTGGAGGCCACCGGGCACATCGTGGTCGCATGGCTGTGGCTGGACATGGCCGTCGTCGCCCGGGACACCGGATCCCCCCTGGCCGCGGGTAAGGAGGCGGCGGCGTCCTACTTCTTCTCCCGGGAACTGCCGAAGGCCGATCCGGTGCTGGAGAGGCTGGCGCACCCCGACCGGCTGCTCGCCGACCTGGACCCGTCAGTGTTCTGAGGCGCCGGCCCGGGCCCCTGGGGTCACTCCCCCAGCATCTGCGCCCGGACCTCCACGCGGCGCACCTTGCCCAGCTGGTCGGCCGGCAGCTCACCGAACACCTGGAAGACGTGCGGCACCTTGTACCGGGCCAACCCCTGGCGGCAGTGGTCCTTGAGCACCTCCTCATCCAGGCGCGCACCCGGCGCGAGGACGACCCCGGCGGCCACGGTCTCCGACCCGTCCGACCGTGGCAGTCCCACCACGCTGGCCTGTCCCACAGACGGGTGCTCCGAGAGCACCTCCTCGACCTCAGCGGGGTAGACGTTGAAACCGCCGGTGACGATCATCTCCTTGATCCGTGAGACGATCCTCACGAACCCGTCGGACTCCATCACGGCCATGTCTCCGGTGCGGAACCAGTCTCCGGGAGTATCCCCGTCCCCGACGAAAGCGCCCTCGTTGGCGTCCGGCCGGTTGAGGTATCCCCCGAATACCTGCGGACCGCGCACCACGAGTTCACCGGCCTCACCGGAGGGCATGACCCGGGTCGGGTCGTCCTGCGACACAACCCTCACCTGCGTGTCGGGGAAGGGAATGCCCACGTACCCGGGGCGGCGGTCGGCACTCATCGGGTTGCCGAGGACGATCGGCGAGGTCTCGGTGAGTCCGTAGCCCTCGACGAGAAGGCCGCCGGTCATGTTCTCCCACCGCTTCACGACCTCCACCGGCAGGCTCGACGCGCCCGAGAAGCTGGCCCTCACCCCCGAAATGTCGATGCCCCGGTCCTCCGCGAGGTCCATGATCGTCTGGTACAGCGCCGGGACGCCCGGGATCCACGTCGGCCTCTGCTTCTTCATCGCCGTCGCCAGCAGGGGCTTCTCCGGGGCGGGCAGGAGGATCACCGTGCCACCGATCAGCGGCCCGAGGGTGATGTTCATCGTCAGCCCGTAGGCGTGGAAGATCGGCAGGGCCGCGAGCATCCGCTCCGGCTCCCTGCCCTCGCCCAACCCCGGCACCCATTCGCGGCCCTCGATGATCACGGCGCACAGATTCGCGTGGCTCAGCCCCGCGCCCTTGGGACTGCCGGTGGTACCGGAGGTGTAGAGCACCAGCGCGATGTCCTCCGGGGTCACCCCGGCGGTCTCGATGAGCGCACGCCCCTCGGACTCCGAGGCGTCCTGCACCAGGTCGGACCATTCCGTGAGCCCGTCGGTGTCGCCCGCGAGCTTGTCGCGCATCGCCCTGACCGGCTTGACCGGCAGCTTCAGGGCGCCCCGCAGGTACCAGGGCATCGCGCGGGTGATCGTCACCGGGATGATCTGCTCCAGCGGGGTGACGGTGCGCAGTTCGCGGGCAACGTCCACCGCCTTGTCCCAGAAGATTCCGACCTTCGCACCGTGGTCCTTGAAGGCGACGGCGAGTTCGCGGGCGGTGTACAGCGGGTTGTGGAGCGTGGCTGTCGCCCCGAGGGAGACCACGGCGTAGAAGCTGACCAGTGCCTGGGGACAGTTCGGCAGGGCGATGGCGACCTTGTCGCCTTTGCGCACACCACGGTTGTGCAGCATCGCCGCGCACTGGCGGACCTGCCGCCCGTACTCCCCGTAGGTGACGCTCATGCCGAAGAAGGTCATGGCCGGGCGCTTCGGCCACGTCCGCACGGCATGGTCGAACACCTCGGCGAGGGTGCGTTCGTGGTCCGCCGTGTAGTCGAGTTCGGGACGGACCCAGTCGGGGTAGTGCTCGAGCCAGGGCCTGTCGTTCCGGGCGGGTTCAGAGGTGGAGGGGGTGTTCTCACTCATGGTCACTGAGGCTACGCCCGGGGGTGCACCACTGGGGAGGACCGTTACGGTAGTGGGTATGGCATCGACGTTGCGCACGGGCTTTCCGCTCCTCGCCTGCACTGCGCTCCTCCTCACGGGGTGTGCACAGAGCGAGGGGACGGACGATTCCGGCGATCCAGCCCCGGCCACCGGCACGGATAAAGTCACCGTCACAGAGACCGTGCCCGGGGCAGCAACGGAACCACCACCGCCACCGGCCGAGCCGTCCCGACCCTCCTGCGAGGACACTGCCCCCACCAACCCCCTCGGCGGCGGTGACCCCCTCCCCGTGCGCTCCGCGGATGCCATGGCGCATGAGAGCCCAGCGGACGTCCACTTCCACTACTCCGTCAGCGATGACCAGATGGACCCGTGCATGCCGCTGAGCTGGGTGACGCTGGCCGGGACGAACGGAACTGACGGGCCAGGCATGACGTCCGGCAGCACAAGGGAGACCATCGCCTTCTTCGGCGACGGTCAGCTGGTCACCGACCCCGCCCCGATCCTTGCCCGGCACATCGACTCCGTGGACCGCATCGACGACAGCACGGTCCGGGTGAACTACGAGTTCTACGACGTCAATGGAGCACCCGCGGCCAGCGGGGTATTCACCCCGGGCAGCGCGACGTTCCACTGGGACGGCGAACAGTTGACAGTCACGGAGAACTCGATTCCGGTCGAACTCAACGAGCAGGCGGAGACGCTGGAGCTGGGGTAGTCGCATTGCGGCGTAGCATGGAGTGGGACACGTCACACCACCGGAAGGGGCCGTCATGTCCACCTGGATAAACCCGTACCTGATGTTCCGCGACACCGCCGCGGAGGCGCTGGACTTCTACCAGTCGGTCTTCGGCGGGACGGCCGAGACCCTCACCTTCGGTCAGGCCGGCGCGTCCGACGATGACAGCCGTGCCCATCTGGTCATGCACGGCCACCTGGAGACCGCGGACGGCTGGACCTTCATGGCCTGCGACACCGCGGAGAATAACCCCAGGGACTTCGCGTCCCCGTCGGTTGTCCTCAGTGTCGGCGGTTCGGCCGGGGAGTACGACAAGGTCGCCGGCTGGTTCGACGCCCTCGCCGACGGCGGAAGCATCACCCTCGCCCTGGAGAAGCAGCAGTGGGGAGACTGGCTCGGCCAGCTCCGCGACCGCTTCGGCGTCGCCTGGATGGTGAGCATCGAGGCCGATTAGCCCGACGCAGCTCAACCAGCCGCACCAGCCGCGTCGTCGAACACCCCCCGCACGCAGGACGTCGCCTGCCCGATGTCCGACCCCGTCATTGCCATCCACCGCAGCACGCCGCCGACGAGATTGGTGACCATGACGGCGTCCTCCTCGATGCTCGACGCGCCCCGCATACCGCCCTGCCGTCCCAGCCGCAGCGCCACCAACTCCCGGATCTCCTCGTCGATCGCGGAGATCCGCGCGGCCTGCGCCGCCAGGAGGGTCGGAGTGGTGCTGATGACCTTCATACGCTCGCGCTCGGGCGCTGAGTCCGGGAGCCTGATGACGCGGAGCACATCGGTGAGCACCGGGCCGTCGGCGAGAATGAACTCGCGGGCGGCCTTCTCGTCGATGCGCGGGTCGTCATGGCCGAGCAGCGCATCCTCCTTGACGGGGAAGTGGTTGAAGAATGTGCGCTGACTGATACCGGCGCGCTCGCAGATCTGGTCAACTGTCGTGGCGTCGTACCCCTGTTCCAGTGCGAGCTGAAGGGCGGCCTCCTCAATGGAGGCGATGGTGGTTGCTGCCCGTGGACCCGGCATGACAGTCCTACTTTCGACTCTCGGCAATGTGATCGCGGTCGGTCCCGCACATCCCCCAATGTCTCACACCGGGGGTTCCGGTCACCGCATTCGCAACATTTGACACGATTCCGGAATATGCAGATACTGTAGTTAGTTATTGCAGTTACTGCACATCGTGAAAGGGGTCGTCGTGACCACAACTGCCACAGCACCAGCGCCGGTGCTCCTCACCAAACGGCGCATCTGGCTGATCTTCAGCGCGTTGATGGCCGGAATGCTCCTCGCCAGCCTCGACCAGACCATCGTCTCCACCGCCATGCCCACCATCGTCGGCGACCTGGGCGGCGTGGAGCACCAGGTGTGGATCACCACGTCCTACCTGCTGGCCACCACCATCGTCATGCCGATCTACGGCAAGTTCGGCGACATCATCGGACGCCGTAACCTCTTCCTCGCCGCCATCAGCATCTTCACCGTCGCCTCACTGCTGTGTGCCGTCGCGACCAACTTCTGGGCCTTCGTCGTCTTCCGTGCCCTGCAGGGTTTCGGCGGTGGCGGTCTGATGATCCTCTCCCAGGCGATCATGGCGGACATCGTCCCCGCCAAGGAACGCGGCAAGTACATGGGCGCACTCGGCGCCGTCTTCGGCCTCTCCTCCGTGGCCGGTCCGCTGCTCGGCGGCTTCTTCGTCGACCACCTCACCTGGCAGTGGGGCTTCTGGATCAATATCCCGATTGGTGTTGCCGCGCTGGTCATCGCCATCACCACCCTGAAGCTCCCCAGCAAGAAGGCCCGGAAGAGCATCGACTGGCTCGGCGTCCTGCTGCTGTCGGTGACCACCACCTGCCTGATCTTCTTCACCGATTTCGGTGGCGACGACGCCTACGGCTGGACCTCGTCCACCACGCTCGCCTGGGGTGCCGGCATGCTCGTCGCCGGCGGACTGTTCATCCTGACCGAGTCCCGCGCCGAGGACCCGGTGATCCCCCTGAGCCTGTTCCGCAACAGGATCTTCGTGCAGACCGCGGTCATCGGGCTGAGCCTCGGCGTCGCGATGTTCGCGACCATCGGTTTCATGCCGACGTTCCTGCAGATGGCCTCCGGCACCTCCGCGGCCTCCTCGGGCCTGCTGATGATCCCGATGATGGCTGCCATGATGCTGACCTCAGTCGGCTCCGGTTTCCTGCTGCCGAAGGTCTCCCGCTACCGGGTGTTCCCCATCGTCGGCCTGGCCGTCACCATCGGTGCGTTGCTGCTGATGACGACAATCTCGGCGGACACCTCGATCCCGGTCATCTGTTCCTACCTGGCACTGTTCGGCTTCGGGTTGGGACTGTTCATGCAGATCATCGTCCTGCTGGCGCAGAACTCCGTGCCGGCCGACCAGGTCGGTACGGCCACCAGCACCAACAACTACTTCCGTGAGGTCGGCTCCACCCTGGGCACCGCGGTCTTCGGCGCGTTCTTCACATCGCGGCTGACCAGCGGCCTGACGGACGTGTTCACCGAGTCCGGCGCCAGTGCGGACGATGCCGCTGCCGCCACCTCGACCATCCAGCCCGAGGCCCTGAACAGCATGCCGGACACCGTACGCGACGGCATTGTCGGCGCTTACGCGGACGCCCTGGCCCCTGTGTTCTGGTACGTCATTCCGTTCCTGGTCCTCGCACTGGTCGTCTCCCTGTTCCTCAAGGAGATCCCCCTGCAGGACGAGGCGGGCATGGTCGCCCGTGGTGAAGCCGTCGCCGGGGACGAGGCGGAACGGCTGGAGGCTGCCCAGCTGGAAGCCGAGCGGTCTGCCGGGCACGACGGTGTCGAAGGTCAGGACCGGGCAGTTCCGAGGCAATAGCCAGGCCCTGTCACAGGTGAGGTGCTGGAGGCGCGGTCGATCGGAATGTGCGCGACAATCCGCGGTCGTTGCCGCCGCAGGGGAAGACCTACGGAATCGCGGAGTACCGCGAAAAGTCGCGACTCAACGGGTGACGGCGAACCCGGCGTCCCACCCGATCTTCTCGGATGCGGCGAGGGTGAGCTGAAGGAATCCGACAGACTCGAGCTCACGGGCACGGGACAATGCTCCCGCGTCAACCGCAGCGAGTCCGCCCGCCTCGATCGCAGCGATGAGGCCATTCTTGGCGTCAGCATCGTCGCCGGCAATGAGGACGGTGGTGGGCAACCCGCCGACCGTCCCTGCGGCGAGCGTGGCGGCGAAGGTGGTGTTGAACGCCTTGACGACCTTCGCATCCGGCAGTGAAGCCTGCAGCTCTGCGGCGGCGGAGCTGTCCGCCGGGACCACCAGAGAATCGAAGGTCTCGAAGTCGAGCGGGTTGGTGATGTCGACCACGGTCTTGCCGGCGAGCTGGGCGCCGTAGGTTTCAGCGATCGTCGCGAGCGCGCCGTAGGGGACAGCGAAGATCACGATGTCCCCGTCGATGCTCGCCCCGGTATCCTTGCTGCCGATGTGCTGGACGGTTGCCCCGCCCTTGGCGATTACCCCGTCGATCGCCTGTCCCATGTTCCCGCTGCCGAAGATGGTGATGGTGCTCATTGGTTCCTCCCGGATCCGCTGGTGAGTTAGATCGAGATATATGCAGTGACTGACGTGGCTGACGTCACTGACATCTCCACCATATACACGGATCTACGGGTGGCCCGGGGCTCCGGCTACAGCAGCGGGGAGACCTTGTTCTCGTACATGGTCAACGCCGAACCGATCGCCATGTGCATGTCCAGGTACTGGTAGGTGCCCAGGCGTCCACCGAAGAACACCTTGTTCGTGTCAGTTTCGGTATCCGCCAACTCGCGGTAGCGCAGCAGCTTCTCCCGGTCCTCCGGGGTGTTGATCGGGTAGTACGGCTCGTCCTCACCCTCGGCGAAGCGGCTGAACTCCTTCATGATCACCGTCTTGTCGTTCGGGTAGTTCTTGCGCTCCGGGTGGAAGTGGCGGAACTCGTGGATGCGGGTGAACGGGACGTCCGCATCGTTGTAGTTCATCACCGGGGTGCCCTGGAAATCACCGGTTTCCAGCACCTCCGTCTCGAAGTCGAGGGTGCGCCAGCCCAGCTTCCCCTCGCTGTAACCGAAGTAGAGGTCCAGCGGCCCGGTGTAGACCACCGGCGCGTCCGGCGACGCGTCCTGGATCCCGGAGCGCGCGTCGAACCAGTCCGTGTCCAGGCGCACCTCGATGTTCGGGTGCGAGGCCATGTTCTCCAGCCAGGCCGTGTAGCCCTCGACCGGCAGCCCCTCGTAGGTGTCGTTGAAGTAGCGGTTGTTGAAGGTGTAGCGCACCGGCAGCCGGGAGATGTTCGCCGCCGGCAGCTCCTTCGGGTCGGTCTGCCACTGCTTGGCGGTGTAGTCACGGACGAAAGCCTCGTAGAGGGGACGCCCGATCAGGGAGATACCCTTCTCCTCCAGGTTCGCGGCGTCCTCCGGGTTCAGCCCGTCGGTCTGCTCCTGGATCAGCTCCCGCGCCTCGGACGGACTGTAGTACCGGCCGAAGAACTGGTTGATCAGGCCCAGGCCCATGGGGAACTGGTAGGCGGTGCCGTCATGCATCGCGAAGACACGGTGCTGGTAGTCCGTGAAATCGGTGAACTTGTTGACGTAGTCCCACACCTTCTTGTTGGAGGTGTGGAACAGGTGGGCACCGTACTTGTGGATCTCGATGCCGGTCTCCGGCTCGGCCTCCGAGTACGCGTTGCCCCCGATGTGGCTGCGGCGCTCAATGACAAGCACCTTCTTGTCCTGCTGGCTCGCGGCGCGCTCCGCGACGGTCAGTCCGAAGAATCCGCTGCCGACAACGATCAGATCGTATTCGTTACTGTCGCTCATGGTGAGTCAGGGTACAGGGCACACCCCTCCGCCGTGCGGAGCCATGCCGGTCGTCCCTGTTGAATGCCTGTCGGTACGATGGTGCCCCATGAGTTCCCGCGCCGTCGAATTGCCGACCACCATGCCCGCCGTCGCCGTCACCGGCGAGTTTCCCGTCGATGATCCGCAGTGCCTGACGGATGTCGTCGTCCCCCTGCCCACGGTGGGACCCCGCGACCTGTTGGTCGAGGTCCAGGCCGTGTCCGTCAACCCGATCGACACGAAGATGCGCCGCCGCGCCGCAGACGCGGTGGGACGCGGCGAGCAGCCGATCCTGGGATACGACGCCGCCGGCGTGGTCCAGGCCGTGGGCGAGGACGTGACCCGGTTCATCCCCGGTGACCGCGTGTTCTACGCCGGCAGCCAGCTGCGTGACGGGACGAATGCCAAGTACCACGCGGTGGACGAGCGCATCGTGGGCCACCGTCCGAAGACCTGCTCGGCGGTGGAGGCCGCGTCCCTGCCGCTGACGGCCCTGACCGCCTGGGAGGCACTGTTCGACCGTCTGGGCGCATCGATCGACTCGAACGGCTCCCTGCTGATCCTGGGTGGTGCCGGCGGCGTGCCGAGCATCATGATCCAGCTGGCCAGGGCGCTGACGGGGCTGACCGTGATCGCCACCGCCTCGCGCGAGGAGTCCCGGGACTGGGTCGTGGAGATGGGCGCGCACGAGGTCGTGGACCACCGGCGCAACCTCGCCGACCAGGTCCTGGACCTGGAGCCCGACGGCATCGACTTCGTGTTCACCACCCACACCACCGGGCATTCGGGGGATCTCGCGGAGATGATGTCGCCGCAGTCGCACCTGTGCCTCATCGACGACCCGGAGGACTTCGACCTGCTGGCGTTCAAGAAGAAGTCGATCGCGGTGCACTGGGAGTCGATGTTCACCCGCGTCGTCTTCGACACCGAGGACCTCGACGAGCAGGGGATCATCCTGGACCGGGTCGCGGAGATGGTGGACGACGGACGCCTGATCTCCACGCTCGGCGAGACGATGATCGGGTTGACCGCGTCCACCCTGGCGGAGGCGCACCGCGAGGTAGAGCGCGGGCACGTCACCGGCAAGCTCGCTGTGCGGGTGTAGGACGTGCCTCTCCTCACCTGAACCTGAACTTTCGCACTTCCAGCGAGCCGAAGGACACGGCCACCTGGGGTTTTACGGGGGCGATCGACTGGCGCGGTGCGAAAGTTAGGTCGTATCCCCGGCTCAGAACCAGCGCTCGAGAACGACCGCCACCCCGTCCTCGTCATTGGTCGCGGTGCGGTGGTCGGCGATGGCGGCGACCTCGTCGACCGCGTTGCCCATGGCCACGCCCAGCCCCGCCCAGCGCAGCATGGCCACGTCATTGGGCATGTCACCGAAGGTCACGACCTCCGCCGGGTCGATCGCGGGAACGGCAGGCACGTCAACGGCACCGCTGGCACCGCCGGCCCCGCCTGCGTCGCCCAGCGCATGCGCCAGCCCGGACAGCTTCGTGACCCCGGGCCGGTTTATCTCGAGCAGACCACCGTGGAAGGACCACGTCACGTCCGCCAACGCCGGATCCACCACCGGCGCCACCAGGTCGCACAGCTCGGCGCTTCCGACCTGTTCATGACGCACCAGCAGCTTCACCGCCGGCTTGGCGAACAGCGTGGAATGCTGCTCCACGGAATGCTCCACCGACTCCCACGCGTGCGGGTAGGTCTCCTCCACCGCGAACAACTCCGCCGCACGGTCAAAGGCGCTGGCCCCGGCGCGTTCCACGGCGAAGGTCACCGGGGGCAGGCCGCGGGCAGCAAGGACCGGGGACGTGGCGTCCTGCACGGCGGCCACCACCTCCTCCAGCACGGGGGCGGAGAGCTCGGCGGCGTAGGTGATCCGGTCGCTGGCGGAGTCGTAGACCACCGCGCCGTTCGCGCAGACGCACGTCGGACGGATCCCCAACTGCTCGATGACCGGCAGCATCCACCGTGCGGGCCGTCCGGACGCCGGGATGAACCGCACACCTGATGCGACCAGGCGTCCGACCACGTCACGGGTCCGCGGCGACACCCGGTCGGCGGAGGTCACCAATGTGCCGTCCAGGTCACTGACGACCAGGGACGGGGCAGCGGTGTGCGTGCCCTCGGACACGGTGGGAAGGGACACTAGCGTCCCAGCTTCTTCCTGATTTTGCCGATCAGGGTGGTGGGAGCGGCCGCAGCTTCCGGGTTCGCAGCGAGTTCAGCTTCCCGGGCGGCGCGTTCCTCGCGGCGCTTCTCTGCGTCCGCCCGGTCCTTCTCCGTGGCCTCCTCCAAGGTCGGCGCAGATCCGCCCAACGACGCGGGCATCCAGTACTCCCCCTCCGGGAAGGGGCCGAACAACTCGTCGTAACGGGTGCGCACATCGTCCAGCCGGGTCACCATCGCGTCATGCAGCCGGTCGGTGGCCTCGCGGGAAGTGCCGTCCAGGGAGACCGGCTCGCCCACGGAGATGATCAGGGAGGCATTCCTCATCCACCACCGCGGCTTGCGGCCCTTCGTCCAGATCCGCTGCGAGCCCCAGAGCACCACGGGGATCAGCGGGACGCCCGCGTCCTGCGCGATGCGTGCGGCACCGTCCTTGAATTCCTTGATCTCGAAGGACCGGGAGATCGTCGCCTCCGGGAAGATGCCGATCAGGTCGCCGCCGGCGGCGCGCGAGGTGGCCTCACGGACCGAAGCCGCACCGTCGGCGCGGTCGACCGGGATGTGGTGGCAGCCGGACATCGCGGGGCCGGCGACCGGGTTGTCCCAGATCTCTTTCTTCGCCATGAAGCGGATCAGCCGCTTGCCGTGGAAGGCGGCGGGCACCCCGCCGAACACGAAGTCCCAGTAGCCGGTGTGGTTCACCGCGAGCACCGCCCCACCGCTGGCCGGGATGCGCTCCGGGTGCTGGATCTCCACGGAGAGGTGCTGCATGTGCCGCATCCAGAGCTTCGCGAAGGGGATGATGATGCGCCCGTAGAACAGTTCCTTCGATTCCGGGTGCACCGGTGCGTCGGGCACACCGCCCGGGAGCTCGAAGCCCTTGGGAATCCACATGCCGGTTACTTCTCCTTCGGGGAGTCTGGAGTCAGGACGTCCTTGCCGATGAACGGGCGCAGCGCCTCAGGGACCACGACCGAGCCGTCCGCCTGCTGGTTGTTCTCCAGGATGGCCACGAGCCAGCGGGTGGTCGCCAGGGTGCCGTTGAGCGTGGCGGCGGTCTGCGCCTTACCGTCCTCATCACGGTAGCGGGTCTTCAGACGCCGCGCCTGGAAAGTGGTGCAGTTCGAGGTGGACGTCAGCTCACGGTAGGTCTCCTGGGTCGGCACCCAGGCCTCGGTGTCGTACTTGCGGGACGCCGAGGAGCCCAGGTCACCGCCGGCGACATCGATCACCCGGTAGGGGACGTTCACCGCGGCGAGCATGTCCTTCTCCATGGCGAGCAGCTCCCGGTGCTGTGCCTCCGCGTCCTCCGGCCTGCAGTAGACGAACATCTCGACCTTGTCGAACTGGTGGACGCGCAGGATACCGCGGGTGTCCTTGCCGTAGGACCCGGCCTCACGGCGGAAGCAGGACGACCAGCCGGCGTAGCGGACGGGTCCGTCCTTCAGGTCGATGATCTCGTCCTTGTGGTAGCCGGCGAGCGCGACCTCGGAGGTACCGACGAGGTACATGTCATCGGCCTCGAGGCGGTAGATCTCGTCGGCGTGCGCGCCGAGGAACCCGGTGCCGGCCATGATCTCCGGGCGCACCAGCACCGGCGGGATCATCAGGGTGAAACCGTGGTCGCGGGCCTTCTGCGCGGCGAGCTGCAGCAGGCCGAGCTGCAGCAGGGCGCCGTCGCCGGTGAGGAAGTAGAAGCGGGCACCGGAGACCTTCGCCCCGCGCTCCATGTCGATCAGCCCCAGCGACTCGCCGAGCTCCAGGTGGTCCTTCGGCTCGAAGTCGAACTGCGCGGGCTCGCCGATGTGCTCCAGGACGACGAAATCGTCCTCCCCGCCGGCGGGGGCGCCGGTGACGACGTTGGACAGCTGCATCTGCAGGTCGTGGACGGCCTGCTCGGCCCCGGTCTGCTCGGCGTCGAGTTCCTTGGCCTTCGCGGAGTAGACCTGCCCCTCCTCGCGCAGGGCGTCCCGTTCCTCCGGCGTCGCGTCCTTCATCCTCTTGCCCATGGACTTGGAGAAGGCCTTCGCCTCGGTACGGGCTGCATCGGCCGCGCCGATGGCCTCGCGGCGGTGCTGGTCCGCCTCCAGGAGCTGGTCCACCAGGGACGGGTCCTCACCACGGGTGCGCTGGGATTCTCGGACTGTGTCGGGGTTCTCCCGGAGGAACTTGAGATCAATCATGCCCATTAGCTTAGCTATAGTGGTTACAGCCCTGCCGGAGATGTCCGGTCCTCGTGAGAGAATGCCTGTTATGCCGACTGACCGTACCGACAGTTCCGACCGTCCCGAAAGTCCTGACGCCGCGCAGCCCCGGAAGTTCCGGAAGCGCCGCAGGACGCTCGCAGTCATGCTCACCGCCGCCCTCGCGGGTGGAGTCGGCGCGGCCGCCTACGAATCCTTCGCCCCCCAGGGATCGTCCGTGGTGGCGCAGGGCGGGTCCTCCACAACGGAGGAACCGGAACCGGTCGCGTTCACCGACGCGGACACCGGCGACTGCGTGAACTGGACACAGGACGGCGAGATCGCCACGGACTTCACCGTGGTCGACTGCGCCGAGCCGCACCGCTTCGAGGTGGCGACACGCGAGGATCTGTCGCAGTACCCCACCAGCGAATTCGGTCCGGACGCACCGCAGCCCGACCTGGAGCGCCAGGGCCAGCTGACGGCCGACCTGTGTGCCGGCCCCACGCGCAGCTACCTCGACGGACGGCTGGACCCGCAGGGCCGCTACGCCGTTGCCCCGATCCTCCCTCCCGGGGCCGCATGGGACGACGGGGACAGGACGATGATCTGCGGCGTCGCCGTCCCGGAGGGCGACGGCCAGTACACCGAGGCCACCGGACGCGCCGCCGAGACGGACCAGTCCACGGCGGTGCCCGACGAGACCTGCGTGCGGGCCCAGGGCGACACGGTGAACTCGGTGCCGTGCGACCAGCCCTACTCCTGGCAGGTGACCTCCGTGGTGAACCTCGGCGAGGAGTTCGGGGCGCAGCCGGACGCGCCGTGGCCGAACCTGGAGCAGCAGGGCGAGTTCCTGGACGAGGTGTGCACCCGGGCCGGGATCGACTTCCTCAACGGCGAGCCCGGCGGCAATGACGAGGCCCTCTACCAGTCCACGCTGACACCGTTCTGGACGACGCTGCCGCAGGAGTCGTGGAACGCTGGGTCGCGGACCGTGAACTGCGCACTGACGAAGGCCCGTGAGGACGACTCCTTCGCCGACCTGCGCGGGGACACCCGCCAGGAGTTCACGGTGGACGGGGAGCCCAAGGAGGATCCCCCGCGGCGCCGTCCCGTGCAGGACGACGACAACGCCGACAGCGATGCCGGTGCCGATACCCCCACCCCGGCCCCTGCACCCTAGCCGTCCACCGGCCGCGCCGGTGTTCGGCCACTGCTGGACTTTCGCACTCCCACCCCTTCCCACGATGTGATACTTGCAGGTCAGACCACTTCTGGCCGCTCCCGGGGCTTTGCTGGAGTGCGAAAGTTCGGCGGTGCGAAGCATTAGAATGGGCGCTGAATGCCCACCCACGACGAACCGAGGAGTTTCATGGTCGAGGTCACCGACGAGGAGTTCGAGGAACTCGTCGACCACGGTCTACGTTTGATCCCCCGTCAGCTGCTCGATGCCCTCGACAATGTCGCCATCGTTGTCGAGGACCACAACGGGGAGGATCCGACGCTGCTCGGGCTGTACCACGGTGTGGCGCTGACCGACCGTTCCGTGGAGTGGCCGACTTTCCTCCCCGACAAGATCAGCATCTACAAGGATGCGCTCTGCGACTACTGCCACACCCGTGACCAGCTGGTCGAGGAGGTGGCGGTCACGGTCGTCCACGAGATCGGACACCATTTCGGCATCGACGACGAACGCCTCCACGACCTCGGCTGGGGCTGACCCCGGCACTTACGGGCCGTTCAGTCCGCCCAATCCCCTGTCACCCCCGCGGGGGTTCGCCCAGACCGGCCCAGTCGGTGACCTTCCACCCCTCCTGCACCGCATCACTGAAGGCAGGGGCCGTCGGGGCGGCCAGGGCCGCGAGATCCGGCACACCGAGGTCCGGCACCTCCAGTTCGACACGGCCGGTGTTGGGGAGCAGCGTGTCGACCGCGAACTGCGGCTGGACGCGGCCCAGGTAGGCGGCCACCAGACGGATCACCGCCCCGTGGCTCACCACCGCCAGGTCGGAGCCCTCCCGCTGCACCGCCGCCAGCATCGGCAGCAGCGAGTCAAGGTAGCGTCCGACCACCGCCTCCCCGTCCAGGGCACCCGGCATCGGCTGCGACAGCGATCCACCGAGCCACCGGTGGAACGTGAGGTGGTAGTCGTGGTGCGCCTCCTCGTCGACGCGCATCTCGTAGCGTCCGGCGGGGATCTCCGAGATCCCGGGCACCGCACCGGGCATGACCAGGGGCGGGGAACTCACGAAGGAGGTGTCGAGGGACGTGGCGTCCCGCCCGCCACCGCCGAAGGCCGCCGGTGCCGCGGCCGTGGCCGACGAGGACGGCCCCTCGATCTGGTCGTGGGCCAGCCCGTCCGTGATCGTGACGGAGGCCGCGAGCGACGACGCGAAGTCACTGCCGGGGGACGTCGGGGCCAGGGACAGTCCCAGCTCCGCGCCGGCGGCGGAGATCCCGGCGGCGGTCTGGCGGGCCCGCAGGGCCTCGGATGAGACCAGGGCGAGCGGGGCGTCCAGCCCGCCGACCGTCTCGGAGGCGAGGAGCTCACCGGCTGCGCGCGCCTGTGACCAACCGAGATCGGTCAGCGCGGCTCCGGGCAGCGCGGTGTCGAGGGCATGCCGGATGTTCGAGGTGGTCTGCCCGTGGCGGATGAGCAGCAGGCGGCTCACGAGTGCCGACCCCCCTTCAGGTTGCGGACCCATTCCCGCGAATCGTCGTAGTCGGGTGGCACGGACCCGGCAGGGCCGGACACTCCCCCGACCCAGCCCTCCTGCGGCCAGGAGCCGAGGAACCGGATCCTGTCGCAGAAGCGGTGCAGCCCGGCGAGGGCCTCGGCCACCGCTTCGTCCTCGATGTGGCCGACGAGTTCGACGTGGAAATTGTAGGTCCCGGCCTTCTCGCGGGTGGGCCGGGATTCGATCCGCGACATGTCCACCCGCCGGGTCGCGAGCTCGAACAATGCCATGACCAGCGACGCCGGCACGTTCGGCACCTGCAGGACGATGGCGGTGCGGTCGTGGCCCGTGCGCGGTGTGGGTTGCTGGGGGCGTCCGACGAGCACGAAGCGGGTACGCGCACCCGCAACGTCGGCGACGTCCTCGGCCAGGGCGTCCAGCCCGTGGATCTGACCGGCGCGGGCGGGGGCCGCGGCGGCATCCGCGGTGCCGTCCTTCACGGCGGCTGCCGCCGCGCCGTTGGAGGTGGAGGGGACGAAGGTCGCAGTGGGAAGGTGCTCGGAGAGCCACCCACGGACCTGCGCCTCGGCGACCGGGTGGGTGGTGACGGTCCCGATGTCCTCCAGCCGGGTGCCGGGTCGCACGAGGATGGAGAAAACGACGGGGACGTCATGCTCGCGCAGGATCAGCAGGGGGTCCCCGGTGGCCAGGGAGTCGAAGGTCTGGGTCACGGGCCCGTCCACACTGGATTCCAGCGCGACGACCGCCTTGTCGACCTCGCCACTGCGCACCAGGTCGAGCGCTGTGGCGGGTGAGTCGACGGCCCGGTGGACGACATCCGCCGGGAGGTGCCCGCCGTCCGTGAGGTTCAGGACGGCCTGCTCGGTGAAGGTACCGCGCGGGCCGAGGTAGGCAACGGTGGTCCCGTTGTCGTTGGTTTCGCTCATGACCCCAACCTACCGGTGGTTCCTGTGGGCGGCGGTAGTGTGGCGGCATGGAAAGCGGGACGGATGCCGTGGCGTTGCGGCTGCACCGGGTGTGCGTGCGCACGGGACTGTCGCCCGCGGAGCTGGGGGTGGCTCGTCTCTACGACCGTGCGCACGTGGACCCGGACGCTTTCGGCCCGTTGCGCGGACTGGATGTGCTGGTCAAGGACCTGAACCGGGTCGCAGGCGAGATCGTAACCTTCGGTGCCGCCGAGCACGCTGTGGTGGCGTCCGAGTCGGACGGGGCCGCAGTGCGGCTTCTCGGGGACGGGGCACGACTGGTCGGCGCGAGCGTGTCGGCGGAGTTCGGGGCGACCGTGTACACGGAGCCGGTGGCAGGCCCGGGACCGGTGAACCCCATCGATGCACGGTGGACCACCGGTGGGTCGTCCTCCGGTGCGGCGGTGGCGGTCGCCCGCGGGATCGTGGACGTGGCGCACGCCAGCGACGGCGGCGGGTCGATCCGGGTGCCCGCGGCGAGTGTGGGGCTGCCCGGCCTGAAGCCGCGGCACGAGGTGTTCGCATCCGACGGCGCTGTGCCGAACCCGGCGGCGCAGGGATTCATCGCCGGTGACCTGGACCTGACGGCGCGGGCGTACGGACTGTCGGAATCAGCGGCACCATGGCGGGGGTCTGTGTCGCGCCGGACCGGCGCATCGGGCACGGGGCTGCGTGTGGGGCACACGAATGCGCCCTTCCATTCGCCGGCGCCGGTGGACCCCACGGTGGCGAATGCGACGACGGCGGCCGCGGCGCTGCTGGTCACGCATCCGGGGGTGTCCGGGGTGTCACCCCTGCCGCCGCCGTACGGGGTGGAGCGCTTCGGGGTGTTCTCGAAGGTGATGGCCGCCCGGTGCCGTGGTCTGCCGGAACCGACGACGGTGATGCCGCGCTGGCTGCGGGATCAGGGACGGGCGTTGTCGGACGCGGATCTGGCGGCCGCGACATCGGCGGTGCGGGAACTGCCTGCGCTTGTTGAGCAGGCCTGGTCCGAGTTCGATGTGGTGGTCACGCCGATGCTGTCGACCGCTCCGCCGACGGTGGGTTCCTTCTCCCGGTTGTCCCCGGCGGAGGATTTCGCCGCGCAGACGGCGTGGACTCCCTGGGCGACACTGTGGAACCTGACCGGGTGGTCCGGGTTGTCGGTGCCGTTGGTCCCCGGGGCGTCGTCGGGACGCTGGCCCGTCTCCGTGCATCTGGGTGCCGTGTCCGACCGGGTGAGTGCACCCGAGCTGCTGGATCTAGGGGCACACCTGCAGGACACGGTGGCCGCGCAGATCGCCGCGGATCCGGACGTGCTGTCGACGGCGACGGTGGGGGTGCCATGACACCCACGGACAAGCGCGCACTGCGGTGGGAGATCGTCATTGTCCTGGCTGTGACGTTCGGGGCGTCCGGTCTCCGGTCCCTCCTGCGGCTCCTGGAGGTCGCGGCCATGCCGGAGGACCTCAATGACCAGTCCACCACCCTCAACGCCCGGCAGTCCACGCTCGCCTGGCTCGACCCCGCCTTCCAACTGATCTCCTCCGGTGTGCTGTTCGCCTGGGGCGGGCTCGCCGTCTTCCTGCTGATCAGGCATCTTCCCCCGGCCCTCGGCACGCTGGGCACACCGGGGAAACCACTCGAATTGGCGTTGCGTCCCCGGTGGCGCGATCTTCTGCCCGGCGCGGGCCTCGCCGCCCTGATCGGGCTGCCGGGGCTGGCCTTCTACGTCGGGGCGGTCCAGCTCGGACTGTCGAGGGAGGTCATCCCCACCGGGCTGGACCGCAGTATCCAGGACCTCGTACTGCTGGTCGTGAACTCCTGGGCCAACGGGTTCGCCGAGGAGATCCTGGTCGTGGCCTGGCTGTGCTGCCGGCTGCGGCAGCTGAAGGTCCCCTGGGCGTGGGTCTTCGTCGCCTCCGCGATCCTGCGCGGCAGCTACCACCTGTACCAGGGTTATTCCGCCGGCCTGGGCAACATGCTGATGGGCGTGATCTTCGTCTACGTCTTCTACCGCACCGGCAGGGTGTGGCCACTGGTCATCGCCCACGGGCTGATCGACACCGTCGCCTTCGTGGGCTACCAGGTGATCGGGTCGACTCCTGGACTGTAGAGAACAGCATCACGGCATCCGAGGTTGGTGCAGGCCACCCCACACCAACCTCAAATGCCGCGATGCCGGGCAGGGGCGACGGCGCGTGACTGCGGATCAGCCGTGGACGGCGAGCTCCCGCTTCACGACTTTGCCGATCGCGTTGCGCGGCAGCGGGCAGTCGATGATGACGACGTCCCGCGGGATCGCCGGCTTCATGAAGTGGTCCTCCACGTACTGGCGGACCTCGTCCTCCGAGACGTCCGTCGAGCCGTCCGCAACCACGTAGGCCTTCACCCGCTGGAACTTCTCGTCGTCGTCCACACCCACGCAGTAGGACTCCGCGACCCCGGCGAGGCGGTCGATGATGTCCGACACCGAGGCGGGCCAGATGTTCTCGCCACCCACGATGATCATGTCGTTGTTGCGCCCGAGCACGCGCAGGCGACCGGTCTCCGGGTCGATGACACCCTTGTCGCCCAGGTCGATCATGCCGTCGCGGTACTCGGCCTTGTCGCGGTCGCCGAGGTAGCCCTTCATCGACAAGGCGTTGATCGCGTGGATGATGCCGACCTCGCCCGGGGCAACCTCCTTGCCGGTCTCCGGATCAAGCACCTCGAGACGACCGTTCCACACCGGGTAACCGGCGGTGTTCGGGTCCGCGGCCAGGTCCTCCGGTCCGGCGAACGCCACCAGCAGACCCTCGGTGGAGCCGTAGCCACTGGACACGATGTTGCCGTAGCGCTCCTGCAGACCCACCACGAGATCCTCGCTCATGGCATTTCCGGCGTTCATGATCCAGGTCATCGAGGACGTGTCATAGGACCCGTCGTCGGCTGCCAGGACGTCCTTCAGGAACACCGCGGAGCTGATCGTTCCGGTGCACTTGTAGTCCTGGATCTGCTTCAGCACGTTCTTCGGCTCGAAAACACGCTGGGTGACAAGGGTGCAACCCGCCACAATCGCCAGGACGGACGCGCCCCAGCCGAGGACGTGGAACAGGCTCGCGGTGAGCTGCAGGCGGTCGCCGGCCTTGACCCCCAGGCCGTTCAGTGCCGGGCCCAGCACGCCGACCGGGAAGGATGGCTCGGTGTGGGACACCGCCTTCGGGGTGCCGCTCGTGCCGGACGACATCAGGATGATGCCGCCCTGCGTCGGACGCTTCGGGAAGGAGTCGTCGTGCTTGCCCGGCGAGGTCCAGAACTCCTCGATCGTCGGGTAGTCGAAGTCGTTGCGGTACCCCTCCGCGGCGTCCGCGTGGATCAGGGTGCAGCCGAAATCGGTGAGGTCCTCAGGGAAGCGGTCGTCGAACTCCGAATCCACGAATATCGCGTCCAGCTTGTGCTCCTCGACGATGGAGGCGAGCTGGTTCCTGCTGGCGCCGACATTCAGCAGGAACACGGTGTAGCCCAGGTAGCCCTTGGCCACCAGCGGCGTGAAGAAGCCGCGGCCGTTGCGGGCCATGATGCCGACCCGGCTGTCCGGCCCGATACCGTGGCTGGCCAGGGTGTGCGCCGTCAGACGACCCCGGTTTGCGAGTTCCTGGTAGGTCAGTTCCCCCTGGTCGTCGACGAGGACGAGGCGGTCCGGGAATCTGGCCGCCGAGCCCTCGAGGAGCCCGGCGAGGCTGGTCCCGTAGCGACCCAGTGCCTTGGCGACACCGAGCCCGCCGGCGGGTGTGGATCCCTTGAGGAAGCCCGTGTCCAGGAAGGCCTTGGCACCCCTGATGCCGCCTTTGAGGTCGTAGGACAGCTGCTCGAACACTGCCCCTCCTTTCTGTGGTGGTGCACTGCTGTTCGTTTGTTCTCTGACTGGTCCGGAACTTCAGATCTGAAGCGGACAAACTACTTTCGGTAACCATACCGGCTGCGGGTGATGAAACGTTACCGAACCGGGGAATCCCGTGTTCGAGCACCCGCGACCCGAGCTTTCAACAGCGCCGACGCGCATCCCGGGCACCAGTGGCACCATAGGTAACTCCAGTCACTTTAGCCACAAGGGTTACATTCTGCCGGATTGTCGGTTAAAGTCACGTTACTGTAACGTCGTTCCCCTGGAGAACGGTTTAGACGACTGGACTGAACACAGGCCTGTCGGGGAGACGCAGGGTCTCGACACACGTTTCACGAGAGGACCACCGAAGCAATGAGTTCACGACACAGCGCATCCCCCAGCGCCCGGACGCGCACAGGACGGAAGATCGCCGGACTGGCCGCGGCGGCCGTCGCCACCGTCGCCGCACTGTCCGGCACCCTGCTGTCCGCACCGGAGAGCCAGGCAGCTCCCGGCAACACCGTGGTCCTCGGCGACTCGGTGGTGGCGAACCCGGACCTCTACAACTTCCTCGCCGGCAAGGGTCTCCCTCTCCCCGACCCCATCCTGAGCGGCTCCGGCTGCGGCACGGACAACCGGTTCGCCAACGCCTACCGCAGCGCCAAGGGCGGCGCGGTCGACAACTTCAGCTGCGCCGGATCATCCTACCGCACCGGTGGCATGCGCATCTCCACCCAGGCCGACAAGGCCCGGACCGCCGGCAAACTGAACGGCAGCACCGGCGAGGTCGTCATCTGGGCGGGCACCAACGACACCTACCCCTACGTGCTCAACGACAAGCTTCCGGTGCCGAAGATCGAGAGCAACCTGCGCGGCTCCGTCGAGCGGACCGTCGCCCACGTCAAGCGCCTCGCGCCGAACGCCAACGTCAAGGTGCTCGGCATGCCGCACATCTCCAACGGTGCCGGCCAGGTCTGCCCGGTCAACCTCGTCCCCGGTGTCCAGGTGCCGAGCGCCCTCATCCAGGTCGGCGACCTGGAGTGGGCACTGGAGCGTGGCCTGCGTGACGGCGCCAACAAGGCCGGCGGGCAGTTCGTGAGCCTGAAGCCGGTCAGCCGCGGCCACGAAATGTGCTCCAACGACAGGTGGGTCACCGGCATCATCGACACCACCTCGCAGCGCCGCAACCTGCCGCTGCACATGACCGACGTGGGACTGCGCGCCGTCGGACGGGAAGCCGCGAACGCCTAGCGGTCCACGGCATCCGGCAGCGTCCGACGATGCCCCGCACGCGGAAGAAACCCCGGACGGTGGAATCAGGATTCCACCGTCCGGGGTTTCCCGTGTGCGGGAGGGCGGCGCCCCGTCAGAAGGCGCAGGCACCCCGGTCCGCTTCGGGATGGATCAGCGGGCACACGAAAGTGAGGTAGGGGAGCGCGACAGCAGCGTACGATCCGACGATCGTGCTGCCGATCGCCTGCTGCGCGTACGGGTGGAGCGATTCATAGGAGCCCTGGACGCTCGGCGGAAGACCCTGCGCGGACGCCGACGGGGCGACCGACAGTGCGGTACCGGCGGCCAGGAGCGTGGCCGCCGCTGCGGTGGTCACACGGCGAAGAAGACTGCGGTTCGTGCGCTGGGCGGAGTGGGTGGCGTACGAAGGCATGGGGATTCCTTTCCGATGGGATGAGTGCCTCTTGTATTTCCCATCGAAACAGAGTGCAGCGTGTTAACGCCGCTTCTTCTGCGAGCCCTTCTCCTTCCCTTTCCTCCTGGTCTTCGTCGCAGTCTTCTTCTCCGCATCCTCAGCGGCAGCTGCCTCCCGCGCTGCGGCGTTCGCCGCCTGCACCACGGGAATCATCCCCAGGATCACCACGCCGAACGGGACGATCCCCACCGCGGTGACCCACCCCGCCTCCACGGTGATGCCAAGCAGGATGATCACCAGAGCCACCACGGAGGTCAGCAGCGAGATTTTCCTCGTCAACGGCACAGCGGCCCCGTGCCCTGCAGCCCATGCCGCGTCGCTCAGCTTCGTCGCCTTCGTCCGGATACCCACGGCACCCGACCTCGGCAGGTCGCCACGCGCCCCCGCCTTCGAGACCGACGACATCACAATGGCAATCACGACCGCCATCACCGCGGGAAACGCCACCGCCATCAACTGCTCACCCATGAATCCCACTCTACGTGGCCGCCGAACTCATCCCGCAGGATGACCCGTGCCGTGAACCCCGGCCGCTAAGCTGTGCTCATGCCCCAGTACCCCGACGACGACAACATCGCCCGTGACAAGTACGGCCGCCCCGTCCTCGACCGCTACGGTCGCCCGGTGCAGCGCCGGTCGTCAGCACCGATTCCGCCTCCCGCGGACTCCACACGCGTCCTGGGGGACGGCGCGCAGGGGCAGGACGCGCCCCTTGGCCGGCACCGCCGTGCCGGGGAAGCCAACGGGCAATCCGGGTCCGGCCAGCCGGAACCGCCCCGGTACCGGCGCCAGCCCGAGCAGCCGCCCCGGGCCGTCCCCTACGAGCAGCAGCCGCACCAGATGCAGCCCCGGCAGTACCAGGACCGGCCCGGCCCAGGGCAGGGGCAGAGTCAGGGTCAGTACCCGCCCCAGCAGCCTCCGCAACAACCGCAGCAGCGTCCCAGTCGCCCCGACCGACCGCCGAAGCAGCGCAGACCCCGCCGACGCCGCCGGTTCCGGCCGCTGCGGTTCGTCGGCGTCCTGCTGCTGGTCATCATCCTGGTCGCCGGTGGCATGGCCTGGTGGGTGGACTCCAGCATCAACCGCGTTGACGCACTCTCCGGCTACGAGGGCCAGGTCAGCGGAACCTCCGGCTCGAACTGGCTGCTCGTCGGCTCGGATTCGCGCGAGGGGATGAGCGAGGAGGACGGTGAGCGCTACGCGGCCGGCGACCTCTCCGACGAAGGCAGCCGCACGGACACGATCATCGTGGTGCATGTGCCGTCGTTCGGCGGGAAACCGACCATGGTGTCCATCCCCCGCGACTCCTACGTCGAGGTCCCCGGCTACGGCATGGACAAGATCAACTCGGCGTTCTCCTACGGCGGCCCGCAACTACTGCAGCAGACCGTGGAACAGGCCACCGGCCTGCGCATGGACCACTACATGGAGATCGGCTTCGGCGGCTTCGGCAGTATCGTCGACGCCGTCGGCGGCGTGGAACTCTGCCCGGCCGAACCGATCGAGGACCCCATGGCCGGCCTCAGCCTCGAGGCCGGCTGCCAGGAGATGGACGGACCGACCGCTCTCGGGTACGTCCGCACCCGCTACACCTCGGCCTCGGGCGACCTGGACCGGGTCGAGCGCCAGCGCGAGTTCCTCTCCGCGGTGGTCTCCAAGGTCGGCTCCTTCGGGACACTGGCGAACCCCTTCCGCGCGGTCCCGCTGATGAACGCCTTCACCGACGCCCTGACCGTGGACGAGGGCGACCATGTGTGGCACCTGGCCTGGCTGGCGTTCGGGATGATCCGGGGCGCCGAGCAGGAGACCGTCCCCGTCGGCGGCTTCGCCGACACCGACGTCGGCAACGTGGTGCAGTGGGACGAGAACGCCGCCGAGGAGCTGTTCAGCGACCTGCGGTAGCGTGGTCGCGCAGTGCCACGGTGTTGCGGTGTCACAGTGCTGCAGTCCCACGGTGCTGCGGCGCCGCCCCGGCCCCGTGTCACCGAAGTTTCGCACCGCCGCGGCGGATCAGCCAGCCGCCGCAGCGCCCTGACCTGCGGTTCCCACAGGTTGGGATGGGTACACAGTGCGAAAGTTCGTGCAGTAGAGGCGACGGGCATCGGCGACCAACTCTCACCGCTCAGCCCGTCAGGAGCGGGATTAGTTGATGATCTGGGCGGTGTCGTCGTCGCGGAGCGCGGCGAGGCGTTCCCGCCAGGTTCGGAGGGCTCCGGGGCTGAGTCTGGTCCAGCCGGTGACCTCACGGACGATCCGCAGGGGTGCGGTGCTGCGGTAGGACCGGGTGGGGTTGCCGGGGAACTTCTTGTCGGTCACGTTCGGATCGTTCTCGAACACGCCGGTCGGCTCGACTTCATACACATGCGGTGTTGCGTCGAGCGCCGCGATCTCAGCGGCCAGGCCCGCGCCGTCCGGCAGCGCGGTGAAGTAGATGTGGTTCATGACGACCGTAGGCCGGTAGTTCGACGGGAACCCCGCCGTCAACAGATCACCAGGCTGCAATTTCGCCCGGGTGCCGTGGAAGAACGGTCCCTCATCAAGTACCTCGTTCACCTCTCACATACTACGAACACCCCTCGGCAGGTCAAGTCCGTTTGGGTGGAGTACCTGATCAGTGACTCTCCGAGATCCAGGAGATCAGTCCAGGGCGGCCAGGGCGGCGTCGTAGTCCGGTTCGGTGGTGATCTCCGGGACCAGCTGCGAGTGCAGCACCGTGCCGTCGGCGTCGAGGACCAGAACCGCCCGGCCCAGCAGGCCGGCCAGCGGGGAATCCTCCAGGGTCACGCCGAAGTCCTCACCGAAGGACGAGCGGAACGCCGAGGTCGCCACGACGTTCTCGATGCCCTCCGCGGCGCAGAAGCGTCCCAGGGCGAAGGGAAGGTCCTTGGACACGGACACCACGGTGGCATTGTCCAACCCGGCGGCGCGCTTGTTGAACTCGCGCTCCGAAGCCGCGCACACGCCGGTGTCGACGGAGGGGAAAATGTTCAGAACCACGCGCTTGCCGAGCAGGGAATCGCCGTGGACGTCCTTGAGCTCGGCGGAGACGGTGGTGAAGTTCGGCGCCTTGGTCCCGACTTCGGGAAGGTCGCCGACAGTGTGGGCAGGGTTTCCATCAAATGCGGTATCAGCCATGCCCCCGTTTCTACACGATAACTACCGGATGGTGACCTCACGGGCGATGATCGTCTGCCGGGACTTCTGCTCGTCCGCGGTGAGCTGGCCGTCCGAACCTGCGCCGGTCGAGGCCAGGGCTTCCGCCAGCTTCTTCTCCAGCACCGCCAGCGGCGCGGCGAACTCGGACGGGTCCATCGTGTTGTCCAGGTCGAACACCGGCACCAGGATGCCGTGGGTGCGGAACACCCCGGCGAAGCGGGTGCCCTCGCCGAGGTTCAGGCCGTCGGCGGCGTGCACACGGGCGAGTGCGGGCAGCAGCTGCGCCTCGGTTTCCGGGCGTACCCAGCGGATGTGCGCCTTCTCGCCCGGGTCGATCCACCATGCCGAGCCGGTGACCTCCGCGTCCACCCGCACGCTGGGCAGGACCGAGTCATTGGCCTGCTGCAGGGATGCGGCGACCTGCGGATTGTCCCGCTGCCCCTCGGTCAGCCACCAGTTGAAGTCGTCCTCCACGGTGATCTCCGGGGTCTGCGCCACGTCCAGCAGGTCGGAGAGTGCGGGCTCGGAGCCGTCGGACACGGCAACCTCCAGCGTGCTGCCCGGCTCTGCGGTCCGTGCCCAGTCCAGCGCGAAGGCCAGGTCGCGGTTCGGGTTGTCGCCGCGGTGCTGCGTCTGCAGGGCGACCAGGGCTTCACCACCCTCGTCCTCGGCGCGGACCAGGGCTGCCGCAGCACCCGGCAGGACGGTGCAGATGATCACCGGGCGGTCGAAGTCCGCTGCCCCGGTCTGCGCGGTAACTGCGGTGAAGTACGCGGACGGCACGAACTCCTGCAACGCGATCAGGTCGGTCTCGGCGGCGAAGCCGTCGTAGGGGCGGGGGTCGCGCTCCAGCGCGGCACGCTCCGCGGCGCGCTTCGCGAGCTTCGCCTGACGGCGGCTCATGCCCTCGGGCAGGTCGGCGTCAGCGTTCTTGTTCTTCCTGTTCTTCTTAGCCACGCGCACAGTCTATCGTGTGCAACGGACACGGCGGGGACCACCGTGCCAGGCAGGGCTGTGAGGGGTACGTCCGTCACCGGATGGCGATGGCCCCGCGCGTGACCTCACGCGCCCGGTCCGGGTAGTCCGTGGCGACCCACTCCACCCCGTGGCGGTACGCCCACAGCAGGTCGTCCTCCCGGTTCGCGGTGAACAGGTAGGTGTTGGACGCGTCCCCCACCACCGCCCCCGGCGCGACGCGTGCGCGGTACACGGAGAAGCCCTGGGACGGGGCGACGGCCGCGTGTTCGGCATGGCGCAGCGCCATCCACAACCGGTACTCCTTTCGCAGGTAGATGCGGTGGATGTGCGGGTTGATGTCCCGGAACCGGGCCAGTGACCCGTGGTCGAAGGAGATCAGGTGCACCAGGTCACTGCGGTCCAGGCCCATGCCGTGGAGCTCGCGGTTGAAGGCGGTCTCCAGTTGCCCGGCGCGCTCGCCACGGGATCCCAGCCTCTTGGTCTCCACGAAGAGTTCGGGCCGGTAGTCGGCACTCTGCTGGTCGAGGGTGAAATCCAGGAGCTCGCGGAGGGTGAGGATCTGCTGGGGCCGTTCGGGCGTCCCGAAGTTCAGCTCCTTCAGTTCAGCCAGCGGCTTCCCGGCGACGGCGCCGGAGCCGTCGGAGGTGCGGTCGACCGTGGCGTCGTGGATGATGACGGGCACGCCGTCCGCACTGAGCCGGATGTCACACTCGAAGCCGTCGGCGTGGAGGTCAGCGGCGTGTTCGTAGGCGTCGGGGGTCAGTTCTGGACGGTAGCCGCTGGCGCCGCGGTGCGCGATGATCTTCACGTCCCTCATTCTTGTCCCCCGGACCCCGGGTGTCACCCGTGGGGGAGAAACCTTGGTCAACCTTTCACCCGCTGTTCAACTGGGGTACCTGTATCATCAGGGATCGTGACTGATTCCGAGGCGGCAGTGAAAGACACCGCGCTGGTGTTCGAGGGCGGGGCAATGCGCACCGCCTTCTCCTCGGCGATGGTGCAGGCGCTGCTGGAGGCCGGGATCCGGTTCGACTGGACCTACGGCAACTCCGCCTCGGCCGTGCACGTGGCGACGTACCTGTCGCAGGACGTCCGCCTCGCCCGCGAGTACTTCACGGTCTTCCCCGGCGACCCGTTGTTCGGCGGGATCCGGCCGTTCCTGCGGGGGGACGGCTTCTTCAACGCGCGTTACATCTTCGGACCGGACGCCATGGTCGAGGACCGCAGCATGGTGCCGAACTGGGATGCGATCAGCGCGAACCCCGGGAACTTCCGCATCTCCGGGTTCAACGGCCGCACCGGTGAGACGGTGCACTGGTCACGCGATGACATGCATGGCCTGGACGATTTCCTGCGCCACGCCCGCGCCTCAGCGTCACTGCCGATCATCATGCCGCCCACGAAGATCGGGACGGAGATCTTCTTCGACGGGGCCTTCGGCCCGACCGGCGGCATCCCGGTGGACTCCGCCATCGAGATGGAGGGGTTCGACCGTTTCCTGGTGGTCATGACACGCACGCGGTCCTACCGCAAGAGCCAGACCCGGTTCACCTGGTTCGTGAAGAAGGCGTTCCCGCAGTACCCGGCGCTGGCGAAGTCGATGCTGGACCGGCACGCCCGCTACAACCGCACGCGCGACTGGGTGTACGAGCAGGAACGGCTGGGCAAAGCCTATATTTTCGCCCCGCACCGGATGCCGCTCGGCAACGGGACGCGCAAACTCAACGAACTCGCCGAGACCTACGAGGCAGGTCTGGCGCAGGCACGCGAGGAAATGCCGTTGATCAGGCGTTTCCTGGGCGCGTAGTTACTCCAGAACCCCGGCGTCCTGCATCACCTGCTGCAGGGTGTCCGCCGAGTGGGCGAACTGGCCCTGTTCGGTGTCGTCGAGATCCAGTTCAATGACCTCGCGGATGCCGTTCCTGTTGATGACCGCAGGTGTCCCGATGTACAGGGCGGGGGCGTCGCCGCGGCCGTATATCCCCTCGACCAGGGCTGACACCGGCAGGACCACGTCCTCGTTCTGCAGGACGGCCCGGGTGATGCGGGCGAGACCGACGCCGATCCCGAAGCTCGTGGAGCCCTTCGCGTTGATGATCTCGTAGGCCGCGTCCCGGGTACGGCGGAAGATGTCCCCGACCTCCTCCTCGCCCTGCGGCAGCTTCGCAAGGCGCACCGGCAGGGGCACTCCGGCCACCGACCCCGCTGACAGGACGGGCAGTTCGGTGTCACCGTGCTCGCCGATGACGTAGGAGTGCACCGACGTCGGCGACACCTGGAAGTACTCACCGAGTGCGGAGCGCAGCCGGGCGGTGTCCAGGACCGTCCCGGAGCCGATGACCTGGCTGGAGGGCACGCCGGCGAACTGCCAGGTGGCGTAGCTGAGGATGTCGACCGGGTTGGTCGCCACGAGGTAGATCCCGTCGAAGCCGGAACCCTTCACCTTCCCGACGATGTCGCGGAAGATCGCCACGTTCTTGTCGACGAGGTCGATGCGGGTCTCCCCCGGTTTCTGCGCGGCCCCGGCGCAGATGCAGACCAGTGTCGCCCCGGCGCAGTCCGCGTACCCGCCCTGGGTCACGCGTGTGTTGTGCCCGGCCCACGGAACGGCGTGTTTCAGGTCCTGGACGTGGCCCCAGGTCTTCCGTTCGTCAACGTCGATGATGACCAGGTCATCGCACAACCCCTGGTTCACCAGGGCGTAGGCGTAGGCCACGCCGACGTCCCCCGCTCCGATCAGGACAATCCGTGTCGTTTTCAGGGACTTCATGATGTCTACCTCCGGAAATTCTCGGGTTTGCTGATGGGCCGACCGACGGGGTGAATCAATTCCCACGGTACGCAGATGACGGAGAACCTGCTGGTCGTCGGCCCTTTCCAGGGGTAGCAGATTTGTTCTTATGATTGAACTCTTTTCTTAGCGATGCTGATCATTGCGAGGGTGGTGGAAACTGACCACACTGGGGGACGGAACAAACGATTACGACAGAAAGGACAATCAGGACATGGCCGTCTACGAGCTCCCTGACCTCCCCTACGATTACGACGCGCTTGAGCCGCACATCTCCGCGGAGATCATGCAGCTGCACCACGACAAGCACCACGCCACCTACGTCGCTGGCGCGAACACCGCCCTCGAGGCGCTTGAGAAGGCACGCGAGGAGGGAACCAACCCGGACCAGATCCGCGCCCTGTCGAAGAACCTGGCCTTCAACCTGGGTGGCCACACCAACCACTCCATCTTCTGGAAGAACCTCTCCCCGAACGGTGGCGGCGAGCCGACCGGCGAGCTGGCCGAGGCCATCAACAAGGACTTCGGTTCCTTCGAGAAGTTCAAGGACCAGTTCTCCTCCGCAGCACTGGGCCTCTACGGCTCCGGCTGGGCCGTGCTGGGCTACGACACGATCAGCGGCAAGCTCGTTGTCGAGCAGCTGACCGACCAGCAGGGCAACACCTCGATCAACCTGAAGCCGCTGCTGCTGCTCGATATGTGGGAGCACGCCTTCTACCTGCAGTACAAGAACGTCAAGCCGGACTACGTCAAGGCCGTCTGGAACGTCTTCAACTGGGACGACGTCGCCGAGCGCTTCGCCGCCGCGAAGGCCTAGGCTCACGGCTCACGTAGCTGGTCCACAGGTTTGACCTGCGGACCATCCCAGCAGCCCCAGCGTCCAGGGGTGTCACCACTTTTTCGGTGGGATACACTCTCTGCGACCTGGGGTTCTGCTGTGTCTGACGGCAGGAGAGCGGTAGTAGGTCCGGTGGCGCGTCACCCCCGGTGGCACGGGTAAACTAGGCGCGGTGGGAAAGAAGCAGAAGCACGGCGCAACACCGGCCACCCTCGCCCTGGAGAGGGCCGGGGTGGACTTCAGCGTCCGCACCTTCGAGCACACCAGCGGCGTCACCGACTTCGGATCGGAGGCGGCCGACGCCCTGGGGGAGGAGGGGTTCACCGCCGACCGGATCTGCAAGACGCTCCTGGTCAGCCTCGACGGCGGCGGGCGGGACGGACAGTTGGGTGTCACCATTGTCCCGGTGACGATGACACTCGACCTCAAAGCCGTGGCCGGTGCCTTCGGCGCGAAGAAGGCAACGATGGCGGACCCACGGGCCGCCGAACGGTCCACCGGCTACGTCGTCGGGGGGATCAGCCCCTTCGGGCAGAAGAAACGCCTGGCCACCGTACTGGAGGAATCAGCCACGGAGCACACGACGATACTCGTCTCCGGGGGGCGCCGCGGTCTCGACATCGAGATCTCCCCCTCCGACCTGGTGCGCGTCCTGGATGCCACGGCCGCCCCCATCGACCGCTGACACGAACTACCCGCAGGTCACGCCCGTAGCGTGGACGGGGCAGTACCCGTTGGGGTTCTTGTCCAGGTACTGCTGGTGCTCATCCTCGGCGAGGTAATACGCCCCGGCCGGCGTCGCGGCCAGCGGCGTGATCTCCGTGGTGATCTCCCCGTACCCAGCCTCGGCCAGTTTCTCGCCGTACGCCACGACCTCCTCCGCGGCGACCTTCTCCTGCTTCTCGGTGACCGGGTAGATCACCGACCTGTACTGTGACCCGACGTCGTTGCCCTGCCGGTCGCCCTGGGTCGGGTCGTGGTTCTCCAGGGCGGTGCGGATGATGGATCGCACGTCCACCACCGACGGATCGTAGATCACGTCGACAACCTCGGAATGGCCGGTGCGTCCGGTGCACACCTCCCGGTAGGTGGGGTTCCGTGTGTAGCCGCCGGCGTAGCCGACGGAGGTGGACTCCACCCCGTCGAGCTGCCAGAGGAGCTTCTCCGCACCCCAGAAACAGCCGAGTCCGAGCACGATGTGCTCCTGGCCGTCCTTCCACGGTCCGGCGATCGGTGTGCCGAGGACGGTGTGCGGTTTCGGCTCGGGCAGGACGGGATGGCGTCCGCCGGACAGTGCCGTCTCGGCGGTCGGACGTTCCGCCTGGTAGGCGGAACCGGAGTTGGCGGCGTTCATTGCGAGGATACGGTCGAGGAAGCTCATACTTTCTCCAACGGTTGGGACAGCGACGGGATTCCCGGGGCGCCGAGCCGCAGCCACCGTCGGACGGCGGCGGTGGCGTAGCAGTCGTCGGCGTTGTAACGCTCCAGGGTACGCTGCGCCACCGATGACCCGGTGGAACTGCCCACAGCGACCTCGAACAGGTCCACCGCGGCGCGGCCGTCGACCTCCTGCTGGCTGAAGGTGAACCCGGCCAACGGCGCCACCGCCTTGAGTCCCAGCGACGAGTTCGCCACAACCGCGGCCCTGACCAGGGCGAAGACGTCAACCCATTCCTCTGACGCCAGGAATGCGTTGACCTCGTCCAGGGTCGGCATCACCACGGACCCGCCGGCGGTGGCGTAGACCGTCCCGCCGAATCGTCCCGCGTAGTGCCGTAACCAGTGGTTCTCGCCCTGCTTCGAGTAGCAGTAGGCACGGAAGGGGCGGCCGTCGGCGAGTGCGGCGGACCGGCGTGCCATCAGCCACGTCCAGAAGGCGGCGACGTGGCGTCCCCCGTCGGGTGCGATCCCGAAGTCGGTAAAGGAGCGGTACACCGCACCGTCGAAGGTGCCCCACAGGAATGTGCCCCGGCTGGGGTGGGCCTCCATGTCGACGTCGATCTCGACGGCGCCGGCGAGCTCGGCGGTCATCGGCGGACCGTCGTCCCCCGGCGAGGGCATCCGGAACCCGTGCCCGCACCACAGGTCACGGCGGGTGATCCATCGCCGCAACGGCCTACGCAGGTAGCCGATGCCGGCCATCCATGCCGTGGCCAGGGCGGACACCTCGCCGGCCTCCGCCTCGGCCAGCTGCCCCAGGGTCCCGATGCCGCGCTCGCGCCATTCGGTGGCCTTGTCACCGGGGAGCATCAGGGACAGGTCGCCGCTGCGGAGCAGGCGGGCACGGCAGTGGTTGTGGAACTCGCACCCGGAGCACTCCTTGACCCGTACCGGCTCGTCCGGCACCGGAGCCTCGAGGGCCCGCTTCAGGCCGGGAACCACCCGCTCGGCCGGAATCACCAGGCAGGCCTGGAACGGTCGGGGTCCCGCGCCGATGAACCCCACGGCGCCGGACGCCATGCCGAGCACCCCGAGCAGGGTGTGGGCGACGGCCACGCGCTGGGAGTCGACCGGGGTACTGCGGTGTTTCAGGGTGACGGGCAGCGGCGTCGCCAAGCCCAGGGCGGCGACGTCCACCAGCCGGACACCGGAGCGTTTCGTGCCCGGTGATGCCACGGTGTGTGCGGTGACGGCGACGGGCATGTACGTCATGTCCGTGGTGGGGCCCGCCCCACTGTCGGTGCGGACCAGCAGGTCGATGTCGCAGGCCAGCGGACCATCGGCGAGGCGGGCGCCGGTGATCAACCGCGCGCCGGACGCCAACGCCTCCAGCGTCTGCTCCTCCTGCGTACCGTCCGCCGCGACGTCCACGCGGGTGGGGACCAGACGCTCGCCGATCCGGGGCACCGTCGGCAGGGCATCCCATACTGCCTGACGCCGCAGCCGGGCCCGGTGCCGGCTGCCGAGGCGTCCCGCGACGGCGGCGGCGGAGAGCTCCGGGTGGACACGCCCGGACTCCGCGGCACGGTTGAGGACGCGCCGGTGCCGGCAACCGGTCAGGTCCGCCGGCGTCACCGGTGCCGCCGGTGCCGCCGATAAGCTGGAGTCATTCGTCACAATGCCCCCATACTATTGACTAGAGTAGTGGCGGAGAAAACTGCACGAGCCACGAACCACAAGCAATCAGTTACGGGAGTCCAAGCACCATGGGAGTTTTCAGTTCGGCGCGTCGGCGCCGCCACGAGAAGAAGGCGACCTACAAGGCCGCCAAGGTCCAGGCCAAGACCGAGGCCCGTGAGTACGCGAAGCTCGACGCCAAAAAGGAGCAGTACCTGCAGAAGATGGCCCGCAAGGTCCGCAAGCAGGACGCCAAGCAGCTCAAGTCGCAGCACAAGCACGACGAGAAGATGGCGACGGCCACCGTCGAGAAGATCAAGGCCGGCCGTTTCAATGCCTCCAATGTGCTGCGGTACACCGGTGCACTGCGGCTGCTGCTCCCGGTGGTAATTCCATTGGCCTACCGTGGACTCACCCAGTTCTCCCAGGGGAAGGGGGCGCTTTCCGGACTGAAGGGTTCCGGGGCGAATGCATCTTTCGTCGGAGTCGGCGCGCCGCAACGTGCACGGATTGCCGATCTTCGGTCCCGAATTGAACGGGGTGATGTTCCTTCCGGTTTCACGAAGGACGCGACCGAACGTCTGGATGAACTCGAGAATTCCCTCGACAATGCCTCCGGGATGTCCGATTCCCAGGTGAGCAATCTCACGTCCAGTGTTTCCACGGAACTTGACCTGTTTGACCGGCAGCTCGCTGAAAAGGTCTAAAGAGGTTTGAAATAGCGTGACAATTACCCCGGCAATCGGTTACACTTTCGGGCAACAACAGCAATCAACCGTGAGGAATCCCATGGCCCGCAAGGAAGTAACCCAGTTTTTCGATGATCTTGACGGAACCGCACTGACGTCGGACGACGTGGTTGTGACCGAGTTCTCCTACAAGGGAACCGAGTACGTCCTGGATCTCTCGGACGCCAACGCCCAGAAGTTCGCCGAGGTGCTGGAGCCCTACATCGCCGTCAGCACCAAGGTGGGCAAGGCCGGCGGACGTCCCCGTGGCCGTGCCGCGGCCAGCGGCCCGAAGTCGGACCCGAACCGTAACCGCCGTATCCGCGAATGGGCACGCAGCCAGGGCCGTGAGGTCTCCACCCGTGGCCAGATCTCCCACGACGTCATCGAGGCGTACGAGGCGGCGAACCCGGCGGACCGCTGATCCCCGCCTGATCTACAGCATCCCGGACTCCCGCGCTGCGGCGACCGCCGAGGTCCTCGAACGGACCCCGAGCTTGTCGTAGATATGGACGAGATGCGACTTCACGGTTGCCTCGGAGAGGAACAGTTCCACTCCGATGGCCCGGTTCGATTTTCCCTCCGCGACGGCCTGGAGAACCTGGAGTTCCCGGGCCGACAACGTTGTCGCAGGTTCCCGGTCACGGTGTCGCAGGCGATTAGCCACCGAACCCGACATCGCCGTGGTTCCCTTCGCCGCCGAACGGACCGCGGAAATCAATTCCGTCGGCGGCGCATCCTTGAGAAGATATCCCACGGCACCGGCTTCGACAGCCCCAAGAATGTCGACGTCGGTGTCGTAGTTCGTCACGACAAGAACATTCGGCGGATGATCCACTCCCGGAAGTTCACGAATTCTGGCAGTTGCCTGTGCGCCGGTTTCCACCTCGTGCCCGGCGGCCCCCGCGCCGAAACGGAGATCCATGAGAATAACGTCGATTGCATTGCCGGCGGTTACCGCCTTCACCGCGGCATCAGCGGTATCGACTTCCCCGACAATCTCAATGTCCTCCGCGCTTTCCAGGACCGCCCGCAGGCCCATTCGGACAATCTCGTGGTCGTCCGCCAGCAGTACACGGATCATGGCTGGTCTCCTGTCGGTGTGGGTGGATCCGTCTCCGATTCTAATGGCACGCTGACAGCCACTGCCGCGCCGTGCCCCGGGGTGGACTCGAACTCCACGGTGCCCCCGATGTCCGCCGCGCGGCGCTGCATCGTCGACAGCCCGATGTGCCCCTCCCCTGCCCGTTCCTGCAACCGGGCCATCACTCCGTCCACGTCAAAGCCCCGTCCATCGTCCACGATGTCCAGCCGCACCGTCCCCGGCGCGGTCGACAGGGTCAGCCGCGCCCGCGTCGCCCCGGAATGGTGCCGCACGTTCGACACCGCCGACTGGGCGATCCGCAACAGCACCGCCTCCACCACGATCGGCAGGTCGGCGTCCCTGCCGCTGTCCTCGGCGTCCACGCTGACGTCCAGACCGTCCCCGCTCGCCGCGTCCGCGAGCCGGCGCAGTGCGTCCGGCAGTGATCCGGCCTCCAGGTCCGGGGGTTGCAGGGCGGAGATCATCGCCCTGGTCTCGCGGAGGTTCTCGGCCGCCGCGTGGCGTGCGAGCTGCAGCTTGTCGACCGCCGGGGAACCGTCCGGGATGTCCCGCTCCGCCGCATGCAGCAGCATCTGGATGCTCGACAGGCCCTGCGCGACCGTGTCATGGATCTCATGCGCCAGACGCTGCCGCTCGGCGACGACACCTGCCTCCCTCTCCGATTCAGCGAGCAGTCCGCGCGTCCGGATGAGTTCGTCGATCAACCGCCGGCGGTCCTCACTGACCGCGTAGATCCCCTCCACCGCGATGCCGATCGCGATCGCCACCAGCCCCGACAGGACCGGCCCCAGCACCGCCCCCATGCTCGGGCCGGCCACCGCCACGGACAGTCCCGCCGCCACGACCATCACCACTGACGTCGCAATGATGCCCCACCACATCGGCAGCAGATGCAGGTACAGCACGAACAGGGGGATCGCGAGGTACGCGGAGGCGGCCTCCTGCATCGCCAGCAGGACCCACAGGGCCGTCAGCGTGGTCAACCATGCCACCCTCGCCGGCAGCGGAGCCACGATCGGTCGCGCCAGCCCGACCGCAGCCACCAGGGCAAATGGCACGGCGGTGATGACGACCAGGGTCGTCGACCCGCCATCACGTCCGGCCGACGCCCACACCGTCACCGCCAGCAGCAATCCGAGCAGTACCGCGATACCACCCCTGATCAGTGCTGAATCCCGAGCCGCCACGTCCTTGTCCATGGGAACACAGTATCCTCGACACGTGGAGTTCATCGAGTACCCGGTATCCGCAGTGATGAAACTGTGGCATATGGCGCTGACCGCGCTGGGGATGCAGGACGCTCCGGCGTGGACGCTGTCCATCGTGCTGCTGGTCGTCACGATCCGGCTGATCCTGCTGCCGTTCGCCTACCGTGCCTACCGGTCAACCCGGCTGCTGGTGAACCTGCGTCCGGCGATGACCGCGCTGGACGCCGAGTACGCCGACCGGTTCAGCGCGGCGGACCGTAAGGAGCTGCTGCAGAAACGCCGTGACCTCCAGAAATCCCACGGCTACCGCGTGCGGGACGGCTGCATCCCGATCCTCATCCAGTTCCCGTTCTTCATCGGCCTCTACCGGATCCTCCTCCAGGTCGCCCGCCCGGCCAACCTGGAGGCATCGACCTTCCCCGGTGTCGGCGTGCTCAGCGGCGAGGACGTGGCACACTTCCTCGAGGCAGAGATCTTCGGCATCCCGCTCTCTGCGTACGTGGCGATGCCGGACTCGCAGTTCACCCTGCTGGGGACCGACGGGTCGGACGTCCTCCGGTTCGCCCTGCCGTTGTGCATCGCCGCCGCCGTGTTCACCAGCTTGAACATGGCCTACTCGATCTACCGCAACTGGATGACGCTGGACGAGAACAACGGCACGGCCCGCGGGCTGTTCAAGATCATGTTCGTGCTGGCCGCGGTGGCCGTCGCGGTGCCTCTACTGTTCGGTCTGCTCGGGCCCGCCCCCGTGGCGATCCTGTGCTACTGGGTGATGAACAACCTGTGGACGATGGTGCAGAACGTGAGCCTGCACGTGATCCTGGACAGGCAGGTGCCGTACACCGACGAGTTCCGTGACCACCGGCGCGAGGTCGGCGAGGCGCGCAAGGCCCGTCACCGGGAGATCCGCGAGGCGCGGGACGGGCTGAAGCAACGGTCCGGTGACCGTGCCGCCCGGATCCGTGAGCTGGACCGGACGATCAAGCGCTCATCGGTGGATTCCGTGCGCACCGACGCAGCCAGCGAGCGCGAGGCCCTGCTGGACGAGGACGCCCTGGACCACGAGACGGTCGAGGAGTTCACGAACCGGGAGAAACGGGAGCAGGAGGAACGGAAGAGGGCGCGGCGGGAGGCCCAGCGTGCCGACCGTCAGGCCCGCGCTGAGCGTGCTGCGGCCAAGAAGGCGGGGGCGTCGGAGGAGCCCGAGGGGGCGGAGGACGGCGAGGCGTCTCCGGAGGACAACGACCCGTCTTCAGCCGGGAGCACCCAGGTCGCGGATGCCGGGGCGTCCACCGGGTCCCCCGGCGAACCCGCCTCACCGAGAACCATTGACGACGAGACGGCCCCCTACCGCGGACGTCACCGTCTCGGTAACTGACCTCGCGTCAGCTCACTGTGCCCCCGCATCCATCCCGGGTCGCCCGCTCCAGGGCGGTTTCGCCGCCGGAACCGCACTGGGGTGGCGGTCTCAGATCGAGTACATCATTGGTGCGGTGTACAGCAGCTGCTTCGCCAGTTCGCGGGCGGTCTCCAGCGGCGACACCGTCTTGCTCATCTTCGCCCCCGCGATTCCCCCGTCCAGGAACACCATCAGTTGATCGGCCAACGTCCTGGAAGCGTAGCCGAATTTCTCGGTGAGCAGATCCGCCATCGTGTCGCGGCACCACCGGCGGTGTTCCAGTGCGGCCTCACGGATCCGGTACTCACTGTCGGTCTCCGGACGCGGGTACTCGCTCGCCGCGTTCTGGAAGTGGGACCCCCGGAAATTCTCCCTCGGCTGGTCGGCGATGCACATGTCGAAGAACGCGAGGATCCTGTCCTCCGGCTTCGGGCGCTCCTCGCACATCGTCTCCCAGTGGGCACGCCACGAGGTGTCGAGCTCCCTGATGTAGTCGACGACGAGATTGTCCTTCGATCCGAACAGGGAGTAAAGGCTGGCTTTCGCCACGTCAGCATCCCGCAGGATCCGGTCGATGCCGATCACCCGGATTCCTTCGGTGGTGAACAGTTCCGTGGCGCTGGCCAGTAGACGCTGGCGCGGGCCCGGACGGTTACGCCGCCGGGAACCCGACTTCGCCGAGGACTTCCCCTTCGAGGCCGGGGAGCCGGACATGCCACTGCCGTCGGTCGTCGTGGAACCGGAGCCGGCCATGTCTTCCCTCCATGAGTACGGGTGTTTGCTGCGTGCCAAGTTTACACAAGCAATGCACCACCGCCGACGGTGCGTCGGCGGCGGTGCGTCGCGGGGCTGCGCCCCCGCGTCCTACTTCTTGGACGTCGGACGAACGACCATCATCGGGCACGGTGCGTACTGCAGCAGCGCGCGCGAGGTGGAGCCCAGGAGCATGCCGCGGAAACCGCCGCGACCGTGCGAGCCGAGCACCAGAAGCTGGGCGTCGTCGGCGTTCTCCTTCAGGACCTGGATCGGACGGTCGCGCTCGACGACCTCCTCGATCTCAACGTCCGGGTACTTCTCCCTGTACGGGGCGAGCTCGTCGTCCAGGATCTTGCGCTCCTGGGCCGACATGGAGTCCAGCTGACTCTGCACAGCGGCCAGACCAACGAGGCTGGTCTGCACCTGGGCGTCGGCCCAGCTGTGCACCGCACGCAGCGGCGCCTTCCGGGCGTCGGCCTCACGGAACGCGTAGGCCAGGGCTTCACGGGAGATGTCCGAGCCGTCCACACCGACGACAACGGGACCGTACTTGGTCTCCGGGCTGACGTCATTGTCCTTGCGGACGACGACCACCGGTGACGCGGCGTGCGCGACGACGGCGGAGGACACGGAGCCCAGCACCAGACCCGACAGGCCACCGAGGCCGCGGGAGCCCATCACCACGATGTCGGCGTCCTCCGACATCTGCAGCAGCAGGTCAATCGGGGTCGACTCGGCGATGTAGTGGCTGACCGGGATGTCCTCGGAGAAGGCGCGGACTTGGTCGCGGGCGTTGTTGATCTTGTCCATCGCCTCGTTCTCGAGCTCGTCGTAGAGCTCCTGGGGCGGGACCATGCCGTCGGCGTACATGAACTGGGGCATGGTGTACGCGGTGACGAGCTTCAGCGGGGCGTTGCGCTTGACGGCTGCGTTCGCCGCCCATGCGACGGCCGCGGCGCCGGCATCAGACCCGTCGACAGCGACGACGATTTCATTGGTGGCCTTGGTGTCCGACATCACGGACCCCTTTCTGGTTGGGGACTTTTCTCTACCCACCATTATCCCCCCACCGGCGACGTTTCCGCAGAAACCCTCCCATTCAGGGGTAGCCACATCGGGCGCACCCGAATGATAGGGTGGGGTGAGCGGGGGTAGCAGAGTCGGACAGGCCCCACCTACTGAAGCGGGTTCGGGACTCCCGGGGCGTTGCTCGGGTAGAACAGTTCATAGATGAACTGGAAGCCGTCCAGGATGGCCCGGCCGATTCCGGTCTGAAGGAAGTCAGTGACTGCAGAAAGATCCATGGACAGGAGCTTAGCCTGAGGAACCCACCGCTTCCAATAGCTGACGGGCTGAATCCGTCGCGTGTGCGGGTGGAGACCGCCGGCACCGCGCGGACAATTGTCCGGCATCTCATTGACACCCAGCAGCACCACGATCCGACGGACGACGATGCCGCCCTCATCGCGCGTTTCTCCGCAGGTCTGGTGCGTCTCGACGACGGCACGCGTCTGTCGCCGTCGTCGGTGGTGCCGGCAGGCCAGTTCATCTGGTTCTACCGGCGTCCCGCCCCTGAACGCCGGGTCCCCGGCGAGCTGACGGAGATACACCGTGACGACCACCTGCTCGTTGTCGACAAGCCGCCGTTCATGTCGACGCTGCCGCGTGGGCAGCACATCACCGAGACTGCCGTTGTCCGCGCACGGAGGCAGTTCGGGATCGCGGCACTCTCCCCGGCGCACCGCCTGGACCGGCTCACACGGGGCGTCCTGCTCTTCACGGCGGATCCTAAGGTGCGCGGCGCGTACCAGCGCCTCTTCGAGTCTCGGGAGGTCGTCAAGACGTACACGGCGGTCACGCCGTTTCCTGACGGGTGGGCCGACGCGTTCACGTCCGGACACCTCCCTGTCCCGGAGGGCGCACTGTCGTGCGGCAGCGCGGCCACCACGCTCCCGGTACCCTCGCCTGCTGCCCCCTGGTTGTTGCGGCACCGCATGATCAAGCTCCGGGGACGCATGGCGACCTACCTGGAGGATGGCGGGCCGAACAGTGAGACTCGCGTCACCGGGATCCGCCCGGTGACCGCCGATGGGCGGGACGCTGTGGAGTGGAACCTCGAGCCCCACAGTGGCAGGACACACCAGCTCCGGGTGAACATGAGGTTGTTCGGTGTCCCGATCGTCAACGATCCGCTCTACGGGCCGTTGTCCGATGCGGCGTTGTGGGACGTGGACGCTGCCATGCCGTTCGTGCCCGCCGTATCGGACGAGGACTTCTCCCTCCCGATGGCGCTGACAGCCGCGTCCATGCGGTTCGTGGACCCGTTCACCGGCGATGACCGGGATTTCCGCAGCAGGTGGACACGCGACCGCGGATGACCACGGACTGAGCAGGTACCGCAAGCGAGCGGCTGTCTGCTGGATCTACAGGTTAGCGGTGCAGCGCCGGGAATCCTCAGGGACGGTACCCGGCGCCAGCGCGTCCCGGACGATATCGAAGGCGTGCGGTGAATACATCATTGTGCTGTGGTCGGACTGGTCGATGGCGCAGGTGTCCTGCAGTGTGACGTTGTTGACCTCCGAACCCGGCCCTGCCTCGAGGAACGTCGCGTTGTAGGGGGTCGACACCTGGTCGTTGACGGTGCCGATGACGGTGTAGTCGACGCCGGGTACGGTGTCCCCTCCTTCGTTCAGCGCGGTGATGAACGGGGACCCCACGAGCTGCTGCATTCCGGCCTCACCGACGATGTAGTCCAACGCCAAATCGATGTCGGCACCGGTCGCGGAGACGGTGTCGTAGAGTTCCGAAATGCCGTTCATGGTTGTGCCGTGGTTGGTGGCCCCCAGGGTGACGATGTGATTCGTGTTTTCTGCGCCGCCGTTGAATTTCGTGTACTGGCGGGCGACCACACCGGCTTGTGAATGACCGACGAGGTTGACCTGCTCCGCGCCGGTAATGGCGAGGACGCGGTCAACGAACCCACCGATCTCCACAGCGGACTCTGCGATGTCACCTGCGGCGAAGGCGTTGGACGGAAGCGACTGCACGCCGCCCTTCTCCTCAATAGACGCCCCGCCGAAGTTCGTGGAGTAGACGCAGTGCCCGTCCGCCTTGAGTTCGGCGGACAATCCCCCGAATGCATTGAAGGCGCTGCCCCAGGTGCCGTGTATCAGGACCACGGGATTCGGGTGCTGTTCAGTGGGTGCGCAGCTCCAGTCATTGGCGCCCGGCGGATCCCGATGGGGATCCTGCATGCTGATGTTGCCTGCCTGCTCTGGCGTGACAGGGTGCGCAGGACGTGGCGCCTGCTCAACGCCGTGCACCGGATCCACTGTCAATGGGTCGACGACCGCGGTTCCTGCTGCCGCCGGCGACAGGGCCGCGGACGCAAGAAGGGCAGAGAGGCCCAGCGCGAGGACCCTGGTACGCCCCCGACCGGATGTACTTTTGATGTTCGACATAAAAGAAACTTACGTGAACCGATCAGGTTTGGGGTAGTTTCACGGACTCCCGAGGCCCCGGCCCCCGGCGGTGGGGCGGTTGGCATCCCCGAATCCACCCCGGACTGCCACCACACCACCCGAAACGTGACGACTCCCACCCCCACCCCACAGCGCAACACCGCCAGGCGTCCAATCCCCCGGGCACACGCACAACCCCCCGAGGCACGCACACGAAAAAGGTGTGGCCCCGACCACCAACCCCAAAAAAACGGGGCCAGCGGC
>NZ_JBQEDF010000008.1:0-87919 GCF_052107835.1 Corynebacterium sp. | reverse complement strand
GTACCTCTGGTTCGTCCAGGGCTGTTCCGAGGACCTGCTGATGCACCGCGATATCTCGAGTGAAGGCGTCATCGGCGATCGAACGAGCCAGCTCGGCCGCACTGACGTCCAGACCCTTGCCTGCCCGTTCAGACGCCCGGTCGATGGATTCCGAGATGGATTTGATCAGTGCAGCTGCAGCCTGGGCGACTGCCGCCATCGGCATCAACGATTCGCTGATCTTCGATACTCCACCTGTCCCGTCCGGCCTCGGCACGTGGCTCCGAATGGACGAGGACATCGGGGTCGACTTCAACCCGTGGGACGCCTGACCACTCCCAAGCTGGCAGACTAGGTGCATGACTGAACAGTTCCCGCCCGGCGGCATCTACACCCACGGTTTCGCCCGCGTCGCCGCCGCGACGATCCCGGTCGCCGTCGCCGACCCCGCGACCAATGCGCAGAGCATTCTGGACGAGGCCGCCGCTCTCCATGGGGAGCACGTCGCCGTCGCCGTGTTCCCCGAACTCAGCCTCTCCGGCTACGCCATCGACGACCTTGTCATGCAGGACGCGCTGCTCAGTGCCGTCGTCGACGGACTGGACGCCATCGCCGCGGCGTCCGAGAAACTCCTCCCCGTCCTGGTCGTGGGAGCGCCACTGCGACACGGCAACCGGCTCTACAACTGCGCGGTGGTGATCCACCGGGGCGAGATCCTGGGTGTCACACCGAAATCGCATCTGCCGACCTACCGGGAGTTCTACGAACGCCGCTGGTACGCACCGGGTGATGATCTCCGAGGGGAGACCATCCGCGTCGGCGACCGCGAGGTTTCCTTCGGCGTCGACCTGCTTTTCGAGGCAGCCGACGTGAGCGGGCTGACCATCCACGCCGAGATCTGCGAGGACATGTGGGTCCCCGTCCCGCCGTCCTCGCTTGCGGCGCTCAACGGCGCGACCGTCCTGCTGAACCTTTCCGGCAGCCCGATCACCGTCCAGCGCGCCGACGACCGTCACCTGCTGGCTGGTTCCGCGTCCGCGCGGAACCTGGCGGCCTACGTCTACGCCGCCGCTGGTCAGGGGGAGTCCACCAATGATGTGTCGTGGGACGGGCTGACGATGATCCATGAGCGTGGTGAACTTCTCGCCGAGACCGAGCGTTTCCCGGATGGCCCGCGCCACAGCATTGCGGACGTTGACGTCAACGGGATCACCGCCGCTCGCCTCCGGCAGGGCACCTTCGACGACAATCGGCGGGCGGTGGAGGACAGGGTGCAGGACGCTGCATCCACCTTCCGGACCATCCGCTTCGCCCTCAACCCGCCAACCGGCGATGTGGGACTCAAGCGCACAATCGCACGGTTCCCCTTCGTCCCCGGCGACCCTGCACGGTTGGCCCAGGACTGCTACGAGACCTTCAACATCCAGGTGTCCGGCCTGGTCCAGCGGTTGCAGGCCATCGGTAACCCGCGGCCGGTGCTGGGGGTCTCCGGTGGGTTGGACTCCACCCATGCTCTGCTGGTCATCGCCCGCGCAATGGACCGGATGGGGCGTCCGCGCTCCGACATCCTGACCTACACCATGCCCGGCTTCGCCACCTCCGACCACACCAAGTCCAATGCGGTGAAGCTCGCTGAGGCAATGGGTGCGCAGGTCGAGACCCTGGACATCCGCCCGGCCGCGACGGAGATGCTCAAGCAGATGCGTCACCCGGCGGGCGCCGGCGAGGCCGTCTACGACGTCACCTTCGAGAACGTCCAGGCTGGGCTGCGTACCGACTACCTCTTCCGCCTGGCCAACCACCTCGGCGGCATCGTGGTCGGCACCGGTGACCTCTCCGAGATCGCCCTCGGCTGGTCGACGTATGGCGTCGGGGACCAGATGAGCCACTACGCGGTGAACTCGGGTGTGCCCAAGACGCTGATCCAGCACCTCATCCGCTGGGTCATCGCCGACGGCAACGTGGTGGGGGAGGACGCGGCGGCCGTCCTACGCTCCGTCCTCGACACCGAGATCAGTCCGGAGCTCGTCCCCGCGGGACCGGACGGGCAGGTGCAGTCGACCGAGGACACGATCGGCCCGTATGCGCTGCACGACTTCACGTTGTGGCACGTCCTGCGGGGGACGAAGCCCTCCACCGTCGCGTTCCTGGCATGGCACGCGTGGAAGGACGCTGACACGGGTGTCTGGCCCGCCGGCTTCCCCGACGAGGACCGCTACACCTACGACCTGGCGACGATCGTGTCCTGGGAGCGCACTTTCCTCAAGCGGTTCTTCGGTTTTGCGCAGTTCAAGCGCAGTGCCATTCCGAACGGCCCGAAGGTCTCCCCGGCAGGGTCATTGTCGCCCCGCGGTGACTGGCGTGCCCCGTCGGACGGCAACGCCCGGGCGTGGTTGGGGGAACTCGACGCGGAATATCCGGAGGTGTCGTAGACCTCCGGTACAGGTAATCGGTGCCGGGCATGCTTGTCGCACGAATCGCATACGTCTGGGTACGACCGTTGACCGGGGCCTGCTCACGTCCCGTTGTCGTGATATCCCGCGATGCGGTGGGCTGTCAGTAGCTGCGGGGGAATAGGAATTGTCGCTGCGCGGTGACTGGCGTGCCCCGGCAGGCGGCAGCGGCCGGGCATGGTTGGGGGAACTCGATCGGGTGTATCAGGGCAAGTTTTTCGCCTTGTTTTTCGTATGCTCCGAATCCCTGTCATTGGCGCTGGTGAAGCGCTGGTTTCGGGGGCATTCTGCGCGTCATTCTACCCGGAGGTGTATGTGGAAACCTCGCACGTGTCCCCGATAATCAATAGGGTGGTGAAGGTACCGAGAAAGAACGATCCTGAATACGGTTCGACGATGATTGACGACGGAGGCGACATGCCGTGAGCGTAGTGAGTGCATCGCACGTCTACAAGGTGTTCGGGAAAAACGGCCCTGAGGTGGTACGGAGGCTCGAACAGGGGGCGGATCGCAGTGAATTGGCGGAACTGGGAACCCCAGCGGTCATCGACGCGAATTTCACCGTGGAGAAGGGGGAGATTTTCGTCGTGATGGGCCTGTCGGGCTCCGGTAAATCAACCCTGATTCGCATGATCAACGGACTGTGGAAACCCACCTCCGGGTCGATCGAGATCGCCGGGAAAAACGTCTCCGACATGGGTAAGAAGGAGCTGCGTGAATTGCGTGCGGACCACATCTCCATGGTCTTCCAGCACTTCGCGCTGCTTCCGCACCGGACGGTCCGCGAGAATGCGGCCTACGCCCTGGAGATCCAGGGGGTCGATAAAACAACCCGCCTGGAGAAGGGCAACCACTGGCTGCACCAGGTGGGCCTCGAGGGGTGGGGCGACAGCCTGCCCGGCGAGCTCTCCGGCGGTATGCAGCAGCGTGTGGGCCTGGCCCGGGCGCTGGCAGCGGAAACGGACATCCTCCTGATGGACGAGGCGTTCTCCGCCCTGGACCCGCTGATCCGCACCGAGATGCAGGACCAGCTCATCGAACTCCAGCGTGAACTGCAGAAGACGATCATCTTCATCAGCCACGACCTGAACGAGGCCATGCGTCTGGGAGACCGGATCGCGATCATGCGTGGCGGCCGGATCGCCCAGACAGGCACAGCCACCGAGATCCTCACCAACCCGGCGGACGAGTACATCTCTGAGTTCATCGCTGACGTCGACCGGTCCCGGGTCCTCACCGCCAAGAACATCATGTCGCCAGCCGACGGTTCGTCCGGGGTATCCGACCTCCCGACCGTTGAGGCGAAAACCGTGGTCTCCGACCTGTTCGCCCTGTCCGCGAAAGCGGGCGGATCGTTGGCGGTCGTGGAGCACGGCTCGGTGATCGGCGTCGTCGACCAGAATGCCCTGGTGTCCTCGATGACTCCGGCTGGGGCAGGGGCGGTGAGCTGACATGAACTGGTTCCTCAACCCGAGCATCCCCCTCGGAGACTGGGTCTCCGACGGCATCGACTGGTTCAACGACACCTTCAGTTGGCTCATCGACTTCATCAAGATGGTTCTCGGCGGCATGTACGACGGTGTCGCCCCAGTTCTCGGTGCCCCGGTGTTCCTGGCGATGATCCCGATCCTGGCGATCGTCGCGTGGTTGTGCGCCAGCTGGAAGGTGGCACTGTTCACCGTGCTCGGCTTCTACCTGGTGCGCGCTGTCAACCAGTGGGACAACACGATGGACACCCTGGCCATGGTCTTCGTGGCCGTGCTGCTCGCGGTGATCATCGCGGTACCGCTGGGTGTGTGGGCTGCGAAGTCGACGACGGTGTCGGCGATTGTCAGGCCGATCCTGGACTTCATGCAGTCCATGCCCGCGCTGGCCTACCTGGTGCCGATCATGGTGATCTTCAGCATCGGTGTGGTCCCGGGCATGATCGCCACCCTGATCTTCTGCCTGCCCCCGGGTGTCCGCTTCACCGAGCTGGGCATTCGGCAGGTGGACCAGGAGACCGTCGAGGCGGGTAACGCCTTCGGCGCCACGCCGCAGCACATCCTGTTCCGCATCGAGTTGCCGTTGGCGCTGCCCACGATCATGGCGGGTATCAACCAGGTCATCATGCTGGCCCTGTCCATGGTGGTGCTGGCCGGTATGGCCGGTTCCGACGGTCTGGGTGGTCCGATCACCCAGGCACTGCAGTCCCTGAACGTCCCGCTCGGGGTGAACGCCGGTGTGTCCGTGGTGATCCTGGCGATCTTCCTCGACCGGGTCACTGCCGGGCTCAAGAAGTTCACCCCGCTGGAGCGGGCCAAGGTGAAGAAATCGGCGTAGCTGACGTCGCCGATCTGAACCTCAAGAGATTCAAGACTTTCAAGACTTTCAAGAAGGAGAGAACCATGAGTTTGTCCCTACGGAAGAAGACAGGACGCGCCACATCAATCGGCGCATTACTGGTCACGACGGCACTGGTGGCGTCCGCCTGCGGCGCCGAGAACGAGGGCGGTGGCGATGGAGGCGGCGGTGACGGCGACGACACGGCCGGCACCGACGTCAGCGAATACGCGGACTGCACCCCTGGCGAGGAGTCCTCGGATGTGGCCGACCTCGACGAGGACGGAGACAAGGAGATCTCCATCGCGGCCTTCAACGGCTGGGATGAGTCTTTCGCCGCGTCCTACCTGCTCAAGCATGTCCTGGAAGAGGACGGTTACACCGTCGAGGTGGACGGGTACGATGCTGCTCCGGCCTTCACCGGAGTTTCCCAGGGCGACATTGACCTCTTCATGGACGGTTGGCTCCCCGTCACGCACGATGACTACATCGAGCAGTACGGCGAGGACATGGAGGCCCAGGGTTGCTGGTACGACAATGCAATTCTGACCATCGCCGTCAACGAGGATTCCCCGGCACAGGAGATCGGTGACCTCAACGAGTACGCCGACGACTACGACAACCGTATCGTCGGCATTGAGCCCGGTGCGGGACTGACCGACCAGATCCAGGATCAGGCGATCCCGGAGTACGGCCTGGACAACTTCGATTTCCAGATCTCCTCGACCCCGGCGATGCTCACCGAGCTCCAGAATGCCACCGAAAGCGGGGACGACATCGCTGTGAGTCTCTGGCGTCCGCACTGGGCCTACGATGCTTACCCGGTCCGTGACCTGGAGGACCCCGAGGGTGCCATGGGTGACCGTGAGAACATCTACAACTTCTCCCGGAGCGGCTTCTCCGAGGACAACCCTTATGTGTCCCAGCTGCTGAAGAATCTCGTGATCAACGACGACAACCTGTCGTCACTGGAGAACGTGATGTTCTCCGAGGAGAACTACGACGGTGAGAACATGGACGAGGCCGTCGCTGAGTGGGTTGGTGACAACGAGCAGTTCGTCGAGGACTGGAAGGCCGGTGCGCTGGCGGAGTAATCACTCTCCACCTCAGCACGACCCGGTTCTGACTCCGGTCTGACCACCACAAACGACCCCGGCACCCCACAGGGGAGCCGGGGTCGTTTCCTGCCCGTTAAATTGTCCCTCCGGCGGAGCGGGAGCCTGACAGCCGAATGTAGTCTGTCGAAGTATGACCGACTCTCCGTCTCAGATCCGGGACCTCTCCGCACCGCTGCCGCCGTCCCCGCACTTCCCGGCCCAACTGCAGGAGGCATCGGACGCGGCGAAAGCCACTGTCCGGCATCCCGGTTCGCCCTACCCCGGAGCCCCGGAGGAACTCCAGGTCAGACTCGGCCAGCACATCGACGCCGCCAGGGACGACCTCGTCGACCTCATGGTTGACCTCGGCGAGCACCCCGAGACCGCGTTCCGGGAGCACAGGTCCGCGGCTGCGGTGGCGGATCTGCTCGACCGGCTCACACCGGACGGCATCACCGCCACGGTGGGCGTCCACGGCCTCGACACCGCCATCCGCGCCGAGCTGCCCGCCCTACCCACGGCGGCTCCTGACGCCCCGGTCACCGCCGTCCTCGCCGAATACGACGCCCTGCCCGAGATCGGCCACGGCTGCGGGCACAACGTCATCGCCGCCATGGGCCTCGGTGCTTTCATCGGGCTGGCGAAGCTGCGCGAGGAAACCCCGGAGGCCGTCCCGTCCCGCGTGGTCTTCCTCGGAACCCCGGCGGAGGAGGGCCACACCGGCAAGGAGTACATGGCACAGGAGGGTGCCTTCGACGGCATCGACATCGCCGTGATGGCCCACGGTTACGGTGACGACGTCGCCGACCAGCTGTGGCTGGGACGCCGCACCCTCACCGTAGAATTCCACGGCCACTCCGCCCACGCCTCCGCCCAGCCGTTCTCGGCACGCAACGCGCTCGACGCCGCGTCCCTGATGTACCAGGGGATCGGCCTGCTGCGGCAGCAGACGCCGCCCACCGACCGCATCCACGCGATCATCAACTCCGGGGGACAACGTGCCAGCGTGATCCCCGACCATGCCGAGGTGACGATGTACGTCCGCTCCCCGGCACCGGAAACCCTGCGCGACCTGTCCCACCGGGTCGAGGACGTCGCCCACGGCGCCGCGCTGATGGCCGGTGTGGGGGTCACCATCCACTGGGATGACCACCCGCCGTCTCTTCCCGTGCGGACCAACCAGGCGCTCACCGGACGCTGGGTGGAGGCCGAACGTCGCCGGGGACGCGACCCGTACCCGCGGGGCGTGGTCTCCGAGACACTCGCCGCGTCCACCGACTTCGGCAACGTGAGCTACCGGCTGCCCGGAATCCACCCGCTGATCAAGGTCAGCGACTCGTCGGTGGCGCTGCACACCCGCGATTTCGCCGCCGCGACCTTCACCGGGGCAGGACGCGCCGCTGTGGTCGACGGTGCCTACGGGCTTGCCGCCACCCTCCTCGACGTCCAGCATGATCCCCGGCTCGCCGCCGACGTCGTCGCCGAGTTCCAGGCTGCCGGCGGAGCGCTCGACGTGGCACGTTACTTCAGCTGATCCCCCCCATCCCTCCAACACTGCGGAGCCCCTCATGTCCTCCAGTACCAGTGCATCCGACGCCCCAGAAGCGACCGACACCCCCCAGACCAGGATGGACCGCGTCCTGAACTGGGTCGAACGGATGGGCAACAAACTGCCCGAACCGTTCATGCTCTTCCTCATCCTCTTCCTGATCACCGGTGTCGTCTCGACACTGATGGAACTGGCCGACGTCGTGGTGGACGTCCCCGGTGCCGAGGAACCCACCGTGGTCAAGGGCCTGTTCACCGGTGACGGGCTGGCGTGGCTGACCACCAGCATGGCCGAGAACTACATCGGCTTCCCACCCCTGCTCACGGTGATGCCCATCCTCCTGGCCATCGGCGTGGCACAGCATTCCGGCATGCTCGCCGCGGCGGTGCGCAAGGCCTTCGGCTCCTCTCCGAAGTGGATGCTGCCGTACGTCGTCGGTTTCGTCGGCGTGATCGCCTCGGTGATGGCGGACTCCGCGTTCGTCGTCGTCCCGCCACTCGCCGCACTGGTCTTCAAGGCGGCGGGACGCCACCCCGTGGCCGGATTGCTCGGAGGCTTCGCCGCCGCCGGTGCCGGCTACTCCACCAACATCATCCCCACCAGCCTGGATGCCCTGTTCGCGGGGATCACCAACTCGGTGATGGAGACGCTCCCCGGCCTCGGGGCCACGGACGTCAACGCCGTGTCCAACTGGTGGTTCAACATCGCGTCCTCCCTGGTCCTGGGCTTCGTCGCGGGATTCATCATCGACCGGGTCATCGAGCCGCGGATGTTTCGCCAGGGGATCCCGGTGGACGAGGCCGCCGTCGAAGACGGTGACGGCGGTGGCAGTTCGGACGGCACGGACGCCGAGCAGATGCGGGCCGAGCTCTCCCCGCAGGAGACGAAGGGTCTGCGCATCGCACTGGTCAGTGCGGCGGTGCTCACCGCGGTTGTGCTGGTCGGGGTGCTCATCCCGTCCTCGCCCTGGCGCAACGAGGGCGGCGGGTTCCTGCCGGAGTCCCCGTTGCTCGACTCGATCGTGTTCCTGGTGTTCGCGTACTTCGTGGTCATGGGCCTGGTCTACGGCCTGATCGTGGGAACGGTGAAGAACAGCCGGGACTTCGTGCGGATGATGTCGGACGCGCTGAAGGAGATGCTGCCGTTCCTCGTCCTGGCGTTCATCCTGGGGCAGTTCATCGCCCTGTTCAACTGGTCCGGGATCGGTTCCTGGATCGCTGTCAGTGGTGCGAACGGGTTGGAGAGCATGGGCCTGACGGGCTTCCCGGCACTCGTCGCCTTCATCATCCTGGCGAGCTTCCTGAACCTGTTCATCATCTCCGGGTCGGGGATGTGGACGATCATGGCGGCGGTGTTCGTGCCCATGTTCGCGATCATCGGCTACGAGCCGGCAGCGATCCAGGCGGCGTTCCGCGTCGGCGACTCCGCGACCCAGGTGATCACACCGATGAACCCGTACATGGTGGTGCTGCTCGGCATGCTGCGCAAGTACGAACCCGGTGCGGGTCTCGGGTCGTTGATCGCACGCATGCTGCCCTTCGTCATTCCCTTCTGGCTGGTGTGGACGGCAATCCTCGCGGTGTTCTACTTCGTGGACCTGCCGCTGGGCCCGGGTGCGGACTTCTTCCTGGGGGAGTAACTGCCCAACCCCTTCCGGCGGTGCTCAGCTGAGGTGGGCGAAGCGTGGCCACAGCCGGGACCATGGCTCATCGGGACCGGTGCAGGCCAGGACCGGCTGGCCCTGTTCCTCGTTGTCCACGTTGACCCGGCTGTCCAGCTCCGCCACCGTGTCGCAGGACGCGAACCACCCGCTCGCCCGTTCCCCCTGACCGCCCACGATGATGGCGACGTCAGCATCCCCGGGCGGGCCGCCCAGTTCGTGGAGCGCGTTGTGGCCGCTCACCACCGGCACCGTGGCATCCCCGAACCGGTCAAGGGCCCCGGCCTCGCCGTAGTTGCTGGTGATGACCACGTCAGCATCGGTGGCCGCTGTGGCGTCGTCGATCTGGCGGACGTACTGCTCCCACCCGACCTGGTCGCCCACAGTCACGTTCAGCCCGGCGATTGCGGTGGCAGGGGAAGAATCCACGGGGAACAGGGGCAGGGTGGTCACGGCACAGCCCACCGCATTCGCTCCGAGCGCGCCCGCCACGATCGTCGTACGTCTGAGCGAGGTGGCCCATTCGTCGACGACCACCGTCCCCGCCGAGGCGAGGACGCCCAGGATCGCCGCGGTGTAGTAGACCTGGCTGCCTGCTGTGAAAACGAACAGAACGATGACGGCGAAGACCATGGCCAGGAAGCGGTACGGACGCCAGGACGCACGCCGGAAGAGGCCGACGAGCGCAACCACCCAGAACACCGCGAGCACCGGGCCGACGAACAGGATGAGGAAGGGCCACACCTGCACCCGGACCCCGGCGGCGTTCTCACCGCCCAGGGCGGCCCCCATCTCCAGCTGCGGCCAGCCGTTCGTCGCCTGGTAGATGAGGTTCGGCAGCGCCAGGACACCGGTCAGCGTGACCCCGGCCCACAGGCCCCTGGAGCGGAATGGTGAGCGGGGTCCGAACACCGCGAGCCCGAGTGCGATGCCCAGGCAGAGGATGATGACGAGCAGTTTGGCGTACGTCGCGATCCCCACCACGGCCCCGGCTGCGAGCCACCACCGGGAGGCTCCCGGAGCGTTCCGTCCGACCGCCCGCATGACGAACAGAAGCGTCAGGGGCCAGACCACAAGGTCGGTGCTGGCGGTCAGGAACACATGTCCGAACTGGAACGTGAGGGTCGCTCCCGTCATGCCCCACACGGCGATCAGTTGCGCCCTCCGGCTGCCGCCGACCTCCCGCACCAGCGCCGCGAGTACCGGCAGGGATGCTACCGCGCAGAGGATGGCGGGGAGGCGCAGTGCGACCACCGAGTCGCCGAAGATCCCCGTGCTCACGTTGATCAGCAGCGGTACCAGCGGTGGCTGGTCCACGTAACCCCAGTCGAGCGGAAGCATCCGGAAGTACAGCTCGTCTCGGTGGTAGCCGTACTGCCCGGCGGTGACCAGCAGCAGGCCAGCGAGCACCACCATCGGGGCGATCAGTGCTACCGCCCTCGGTCGGCTACGGGGTCCGGCTGTCACGTGACCCATGTGTGAACAACTAACGCTCCCCGCGCTGCGCTGTCAAGAGGGGTCCGTCGCCCGTCAGCCGAGGTCGAGCTCCGCCGGTGTGGGTGGTTGCGCGCCTGCACGGGAGACAGCAACCGCTGCGCTGCCCAGTGCGGTCTCGAGGACCCGGTCAACCTGCTCCCGTGGCAGTGGCTCGCCGTCCACGAGAAGACGGTCGCAGCCGTCCCGGACAAGCGCGAACAACAGTCCCGACGTGAAGGCGTCGCCGGCGCCGATGGTGTCCGCAACATCCACGGGATGGCCCGGCCACTCGAGTACCGTCCCGTCGACCACGGCGGTGCACCCGTGCTCACCACGGGTCATGACCGTGATCCCGGGCCCTGAGGACGCGATCGACGCCAGGACGTCCTCGGCGGTGGCGCCGGTGTCCGCGCCGATCCAGGTGGCGTCCTCGTCGCTGAACTTGACCACGTGGCAGGACGCCGCGAGGTCGCGGATGACCCGGCGTGCCGTGGCGGCGTCGCCCATGATGTCGGGACGGATATTCGGGTCGTAACTGCGCAGTACCCCCGCATCCGCGGTGCTGACGGTGTGCCGGGCCACGGTGCCGCCGGGCTCCAGGACGGCACCGATCGATCCGGTGTGGACCACGGAGATCCCCGTCAGATCGGGCTCGGGGATGTCCCAGACCAGGTCGAATTCGTAGGTGGCGACGCCGTTGCCGTCGAGGGTGACCGTCGCGGTGGGGGTGCGTCCGTCGTCGACGGTGCCTTCCGGCATGCCGACCTTCTCGCCCACCAGGCGCTCGGTGATCAGGTCGCCGTACCGGTCGGTCCCCACCCTGGTGTGGAGACTCGTGTCGATTCCCAGCCGGGCGAGTCCCACCGCGACATTGAGCGGTGATCCACCGACATGTGCCTCCCCGTCCGCGACGATGTCCACCAGTGATTCCCCGACGACGGCGATCCGTGTGTCCAACGTGTGGTCTCCTGGTGTGTGGTCGTCGGTGGTGTCGTGGACCAGTGTAGGGGGAACCCCCAGCGGCCGCGCATACGTGAAAACCCCGGTCGCGGATATTCCGCGCCGGGGTAGTGGCGGAGGATAGGGGATTTGAACCCCTGAGGGATGTGACTCCCGCACGCGTTCCAGGCGTGTGACATAGGCCGCTAGTCGAATCCTCCGCCGAGAAATATACACACCTGGGTGTCCGGGAAGCAAAACACCTGAAGAACCCCTGGTGGGTCTGCGGAATGACCGGCGGCGGCCCTGGTTCTTTGTCCGTTCCGCATCGCTGGGCTACCATGGTGCCCGGATCCCGTGCGGCGTTCATCTTGTGAATTCCCCCAGGGCAGGAATGCAGCAAGGGTCAGCGAGCTCTGACGGGTGCGCGGGGTCCGTGAACTTCAGGGGACAGGGGATCGGGAGTCACCGCGGACGACGGGCCGCCACCGCCAGCAACACGATGCCGAGCACCGTGATCCCGCCCAACCAGAGCAGTGCCGGGACCACGGAACCGCCGTGTCCGGCACACGCGTTCATCGCCTGGACTGCGGCGCTCAGGGGGTTGGCCTCCACGAAGCCCCGCATGTAGCCGGGGAATCCGTCGGCGGGCATGAAACCCGTGTTGAAGAACAGCAGGGACATCATCACCGGTAGCGCGGCAACGGTGGCCTCGGGCGTCTTCGCGATCATCCCCACCCACGTCAGCATTGAGCTGAATGCCAGGGCGACCAGCGCCGCTAGGCCCAGGATGCCCAGGATCCCCGGGACGGCCCCTGCGACCGTGGACGTCCCCATCCGGTAGCCCATCGCGAAGCCCACAGCCAGGATCAGCGCCGCAGCCACCGTCCCGCGCAATGTCTCGGCGAGGACCCGGCCGACCAGGGGTGCCGCCACCGGCCCGGGCAGCGTCCTGAACCTCTGCAGCAACCCCTCCTGCCGCTCGGTGACAAGGCCCGCGGCGCTGGATGCACCGGCGAACATCGGCCCGGTGCTCATCATCAGCGGCACCAGGCCCTGGATGGCCGGTTGGCCGGTGGCCATCTCGATGGCGTTGCCGAACATGAAGGTGATGACCACCAGCATGCCGACCGGCATGCCGATGCTCTGGACGAGGATCCCCGGGGTCCGCGACCAGCCGCGGAGGTTCCGTCCGGCATGGACGGTCACAGTGGTGACAGTGGTGACAGTGGCGACGGCGGCGGTGCTCATGGCGTCCTCCTGAAAGCGCGGAACGACAGGAACCCGCCCAGCAGGATGAGCCCGGCCACCCACGCGCTCGCTGCCCAGAACGTTCCGGCGGAGACCGTTCCGGTGGACGCCTGGCGCAGGAGTTCCCCGATCACGGACACCGGCAGGGCCTCGATGACCGGTGCCGCGCCAGAGGGCAGGGTCCCGGCGGGGACGTAGGACGTGGACAGCATGATCAGGGGGATACTGACCGCCTGCAGGATGGATGCCGCGGATTCCGGGGTGGACGCTGCCAACGCGATCCCGTCGTAGACCAGCGACGCCGCGGTCGCGACGCCGGTGACCACCACCAGGTAGATCGCCAGGTCCAGCCCGCCGCCCTGCCACCGGAAGCCGAGCACCGCCCCGAGTGCGGAGACGACGGCGACGGACATGACCGCGCGGACCAGGTCGGCGATGAGCCGCCCGAGCACGGGTGCGGCGGTGGGCACCGGCGAGGCGCGCAGCCGGTCATTGATGCCGCTGGTCTTGTCCACGCCGATGGCCATCGCCGAGCCTCCGGCGGTGAACAGGATCGCCTGGATGCTCGCCGCCGGGACCAGGTACTGGGCGTAGTCGATGTCATTGGCCTCCATCACCGTGGAGAAGACGATGTAGAGGGAGACCAGGAACAGGCCGGGGATCACCGTCGCGCTGATCATCGAACCGGTGTTGCGAAGGATGCGCCGGACGTTGCGGGCGGCCAGGGCCGTGGTTGCCCCGGCCAGGGTGGGGGACCGGGGGACCGTCACTCCCGTGGACACTGCCGTCGTCATTGCGCACCTTCCCCGGTGAGGGCGAAGAAGACGTCGTCGAGGGAGTGGCTGCCCATCGTCATGCCGGACACCTCGATGCCGGACGCCCCGACCGTCTGCATGACCACCGCGGCGGTGCGTGCACCGTCGGTGAGGGGGACGGCGACCGTTCTCCCGGTGGATTCCCCACCGCGTCCGTCGTCCTCTGGCTCACCGCCGTGGAGCCGTGCATCCCACGCCTCCAGCTCCGTGGCGAGCCTGTGCAGGTCACCGGGATCCTCCGGGGTGAGCAGCAGTTCCGTGGGGCCGAGACGGTCCTTCAGCTCCTCGGCCGTTCCCTCGGCGATCACACGCCCGTGGTCGATGACCACGATGCGGTCCGCCAACCGGTCGGCCTCCTCCAGGTACTGGGTGGTCAGCACAATGGTCACCCCCTGGTCGTTGAGGGTGCGGACCACCTCCCAGAGTTCGGTGCGGGCGTGGGGGTCGAGGCCGGTCGTCGGCTCGTCCAGGAAGAGCACCTCGGGCACGGACATCATGGACACGGCGATGTCGAGGCGCCGGCGCATGCCCCCGGAGTACGTCCTCACCAGGGATCCCCCGACGTCGGCGAGGCTGAGGCGGTCGAGCAGGTCATCGGCACGCGAGCGTGCGTCCCGCCGGGTCAGCCCGCGCAGGCGACCGAACAGGACAAGGTTCTCGCGTCCGGTGAGTTCCCCGTCCACCGCGGCGAACTGCCCGGTCAGGGCGATGCAGTCGCGGACGCGGGCAGGGTCGGTGGTGACGTCGTGCCCGGCGACCGTGGCGGTGCCGGAGTCGGGGCGTTCCAGGGTGGACAGGACGTTGATCGCGGTGGTCTTGCCCGCACCGTTGGGACCGAGGAGGCCAAGGACCTCACCCCGGTTGACGTGCAGACTCAGGGTGTCGAGGGCGGTGACGCTGCGGGTCGTCCTGCCGCGCCCGGAGTAGGTCCTGGTCACCGAATCCATTCGGACGATGGGAGTCTCGGACATGCGGATCCCTTCAGCACGGAAAACAATGAATATGCGTCATTATTAGGGTTGCCTAGAGTGGAGGTGATGTCAAGGGGCAGTGGTGCCCCGGGCCCTGTCCGTCCGCACCCCTGCGCACTACACTTGACCCGGACACACCTTCCGACGTCGAGGAGGTCCTCCGGGACTATGAAGCTCACCCACGCCAACACCGATCTGCTGCGCACTCTCGCCACCCTGAAGAGTGACGCCGAAGCGTCCTACCAGGAACTCAAGGACCGGAACCTGAAGCTCGACCTCACCCGCGGAAAGCCCTCGTCGGAGCAGCTCGATCTGGCGGAACCCCTGCTCAGTCTGCCCGGGAGCGACTACCGCACCGGCGATGGCGTGGACACCCGCAACTACGGCGGCGGCGACGGCATCAGTGACATCCGGAACCTGTGGGCAGAGGTCCTCGGCATCGACCCGTCCCTGCTGATTGCCGCGGACGCGTCGAGCCTGAACATCATGTTCGACCTGGTCTCCTGGTCGGTGACCTTCGGCAACAACGACTCCGAGCAGCCCTGGGCCGCGGAGGACACCCTCAAGTGGATCTGCCCGGTGCCCGGCTACGACCGCCACCACACCATCACGGAGACCTTCGGCTTCGAGATGCTCACCGTCCCCATGAACGAGGACGGCCCCGACCTGGACGCCATCCGCGAGCTGGTCAAGGACCCGCAGGTCAAGGGCATGTGGACGGTGCCGGTGTTCTCCAACCCGACCGGCTACTCGGTGAGCCGCGAGGTCGCCGAGGGCCTGGCCTCGATGGAAACGGGGGCCCCGGACTTCCGCATCGTCTGGGACAACGCCTACGCCGTCCACACCCTCACCGACGAATTCCCCGAGATCCTCGACATCGTCTCCATCGCCGCGGAGCAGGGGCACCCGAACCGTGTCTGGGCGTTCTCCTCGACCTCGAAGATCACCCTGGCCGGTGCCGGGGTGGCGTTCTTCAACTCCTCGAAGGAGAACCTGGACTGGTACCGCAGTACCGCCTCGGTGCGCGGCATCGGTCCGAACAAGGTCAACCAGCTCGCCCACGCCCGCTACTTCGGCAGTGCCGAGGGGGTTCGCGCGGTAATGCGGAAGCACTCCGGCATCCTCGGCCCGAAGTTCCGTGCGGTCACCGACATCCTGCAGCGGCGCCTCGGCGACCTGGGCATCGCCGAGTGGACGAACCCCGAGGGCGGCTACTTCATCTCGGTCGACCTCATCGACGGGACCGCCACCCGGGTGGTGGAGCTGGCCAAGGAAGCCGGCATCGCCCTCACCGGCGCCGGGGCGACCTTCCCTCTGAAGGACGACCCGGACAACCGCAACATCCGGCTCGCACCGTCCATGCCCCCGCTGGACGAGGTGGAGGTCGCCATGGACGGGGTGGCCACCTGCATCCTGCTGGCCGCGATCGAGGCAGCGGAGGCGCAGGCGTGAATCTGGAGGAGACACGGTACTGGCTCTCCGACCTGCTGCCCGGCGAGGCGGAGATCACCCACCGCCGGGTCAACGTCGGCTTCCCGGAGTTCAACGTCGCCTCACTGGAGATCGGTGGCGGCCCCGACGGCTCCGCCGCCGAGACCGTCGGTGCAACCCTGGATGCCGCCCGGATCGAACCTGATCTCGTCACCGACGGTGGTGCTGACCTGCGTGTCGAGTACATCACCGTCACCAGCGGGCACAGCCGTGCCGCGCCTGACCTGGTGACGGCCGCGGCGACGATGATCGCCAAGGACCCCCACCAGCACTCGCCGCAGCCCGGCCTGCTGCTGCCGAAACTGGGGTGGCACGTCGACGAGACGATGACGGCGCTGCACGGTCTCCTCGTCCCGCCGTTCCTCTGGGAGGACGGCGTCCCGAACGTCCACGAGGAGAACTTCGGCGGACGCCACGGCGGTGGGGACTACCACGAGTACACCCACCCCGGGCGGATGACGGTGTTCGCCCAGCTCGTGATGCTCACCGAGGACGAGTACAGGGTCGCGGTAGACGGGGGCCCGGCGGCGGTGCAGCAGATGCTGGCGAGCTCGTCGGTGAACCTCAACGACGTATGGCGGTAATGTGTCCGCCCCGCCTTGTAGGCTAGGCCCGTGGCTCTTTACAGGAAGTATCGTCCGGCGACGTTCGCCGAGGTCGTGGGGCAGGAACATGTGACCGAGCCGTTGTCGACGGCTCTGGACAGCGGGCGGATCAACCACGCCTACCTGTTCTCGGGGCCACGCGGCTGCGGCAAGACGTCCTCGGCACGGATCCTCGCACGCTCGTTGAACTGCGTGCAGGGACCGACGTCGACGCCGTGCGGGGAGTGCCCCTCCTGTCAGGCGCTGGCACCCGGCGGCCCGGGAACGCTGGACGTCACCGAGCTGGACGCGGCGACGCACAATGGTGTGGACGATATGCGGGAGCTGCGCGACCGCGCGTTCTATGCGCCGGCGGAGTCCCGCTACCGGGTGTTCATCATCGACGAGGCCCACATGATCTCGCAGGCGGGGTTCAACGCCCTGCTGAAGATCGTGGAGGAGCCGCCGGAGCACCTCATCTTCATCTTCGCGACCACCGAGCCGGAGAAGCTGCTGCAGACCATCCGGTCGCGCACGCACAACTACCCCTTCCGTCTGTTGACACCGCCCGCGATGCGGGGACTGCTCGGCCGGGTGTGCGAGGAGGAGCACGCCGATATCGAGGATTCGGTGTACCCGCTGGTCATCAGGGCGGGTGGTGGCTCTCCGCGTGACTCACTGAGCATCATGGACCAGCTGCTCGCCGGTGCCGGCACCGGGGGCGTGACCTACAGCCGGGCGGTTGCACTGCTGGGCTTCACCGACACCGCCCTGATCGACCGGGCGGTGGACGCGCTGGTGGAGCAGGACCAGGCCGGGTTGTTCGGCTGCGTCAGCGACGTCATCGACGCGGGCCATGATCCACGCCGCTTCGCGATGGACCTGCTGGACCGTTTCCGTGACCTGCTGGTGGTCCAGGCGGTGCCGGACGCCTTCGACACCGGCCTGGTGGACGTCCCGGCGGACCAGCGGGACGCGTTGGTCGCACAGGCCGGGAACCTGGGCCAGGCGACATTGACCCGGTGTGCGGCGCTGGTGAACGAGGGACTGGCCCAGATGCGTGGGGCGACGGCACCGCGACTGCTGCTGGAGATCCTGTGTGCCCGGATGGCGCTCCCCGCGGCGGGCATGACGGTGGAGGCCCTGGCGCAGCGGGTCGAGGCCCTCGAGGCCGGCGGCACTGCCGGGGTGACCGCTGGATCCGGCTCCGGCGGTGCACCGGCGTCCGGGTCGGGTCGCGTCTACGTGCGGAAGTCACAGCGTGAGGCGCGGGCTGCAAGGAGCGATCAGGATGCTGCGCCCCAGGCCCAGCCTGCTGAATCCCCTCAGCCTGCCGAGACTGCTGGCCCCGCTGAGCCCGCCGTGTCCCCGACCGCGGAGCCGGCGGTTGCGGAGACGTCCCCTGCCGCAGACAACACGCCTGCACCCGCGGAGACCCCGGTGGCCGCTGGAGACACCCCTGCTGAACCAGCGCACCCCGAGGAACCCGGGGAGGATTCCCGCCGCTCCGAGGCCGAACGGGCGAGGGAGATCATGCGCCGTCGGCGCCAGCCTGCTGCGTACCCGCAGCAGCCCGAGCCACCCGCTGAACCGGAACCGGAACCGGAAGCAGAGCAGGAGCAGCAGCCGCAGTCCGAACCCGAGCCGGAGCCCGAGCCCGACTCCGAGAACCAGTCCGAACCGGCAGCGGCACAGGATCCCGCCGCGGGCCAGGTTGGGCATCCCGTCGAGAAATGGGACGAGATTCTCGGGGTGGTGAAGGAGAACAACCTGGCCGCCTGGATCGCCGCCCGCGACGCGACCGCCGCCGAGGGGGCGACCGGTCCCGACGGCGAACCGACCATCGACCTGACCCACCACACCGGTGCCCTGGCGAACTACATCAACGATCCGGAGCATGCCGCTGTCTACTCCCGGGCAGCCCAGCAGGTCACTGGTGCGAACATACAGTTCAGGGCCCATGTCGGTGGTGGATCCCGACCCTCCCCCGCAGCCCCGGCGGCACAGGGGACCACCGCCCAGGGGCCGCCGGGAAAAGCTGAGGCTGCGGCTGACCCGCAGCCGGAACCAGCGCCTGAACCAGCACCCGACCCCGAACCGGTGGCCCCTCCCGCCGCGGTCGCACAGGAGGCTCCGGCCGCCCCGGCACGTCCGGCCCCGGACAGCGGCAGTGAGCAGCTGACCGGGTGGCGCGCGAGGAAAGCGAAGTTCGACGCGCGGAAACAGGCGCAGCAGGGAGGACCATCCCACCCTGCCAGCGGTGACCCCGGGTTCGACGGCGTTCCACTGCCCGAGGAGCCGTCCGAACCCTGGGACGATGGTCCCGGTGACCTGGGCGGTCCGGGCAATGTCCCACCCGACCCCGACACCTCCCGCACCATGGACCGTGCCGAGGCCGAGGAGGCCATGGCCCAACTCGACGACCCCTCGTCGTCGAACATCGACCACCGCAGTGCCCTCGAGATCGCCGGCGCACTGATCGAGGATCAACTGGGTGCCGAACGAACCCGGTAATCCCCGGTAGACTCGCCTGCGAGCAGCACCAGACAACCGCACCGGATCAACCGCAACTGACACGTCCCGATTGAAAGGACCCGAGAAAATGAGCCAGCCCGACATGAACGACATCATGGCCCAGGCACAGCAGATGCAGCAGCAGCTCCAGGAGGCCCAGGCCGAGATCATGGCCTCCACCGTCGAAGGAACCTCAGGCAATGGCCTGGTCAAGGTCTCGCTGCGCGGTTCCGGGGAGGTTGAGGGCCTGACCATCGACCCCTCCGTCGTCGACCCCGAGGACGTCGAGACCCTCCAGGACCTCGTCATTGGCGCCTACCAGGACGCCGGCGAGAACCTCAAGAAGCTCTCCGCCGAGCGCATGGGCCCGCTGTCCCAGGGCCTCGACGGCCTCGGCTTCTAGGACGGACGCGCGTGTTCGAAGGTCCCCTCCAGGACGTCATCGACGAGTTCTCCCGGCTTCCCGGAGTGGGGCCGAAGAGCGCCCAACGCATCGCCTTCCACCTGCTCCAGGCCGAACCCGAGGACCTGGACCGGCTCACCGGTGCGCTGTCGAGACTCCAGAACGGTGTGCGGTACTGCCGCATCTGCCACAACGTGTCCTCCGAGGAGGTCTGCCGCATCTGCGCGGACTCCTCGAGGGACGCGGCCCTGGTGTGCGTCGTTGAGGAATCGAAGGACATCCAGGTCATCGAGCGCACCGGTGAGTACGACGGGCGTTACCACGTGCTCGGCGGGGCACTCGACCCGCTCAACGGTGTCGGGCCGAAGGAACTCAACGTCACCGCCCTGGTCCAGCGCATCGGTGGACGGGTCGACGACGTCGCCACGGCCGATGGGGAGATCCCGGACCCACCGGAGATCACCGAGGTGATCATCGCCACCGACCCGAACACCGAGGGGGAGGCCACCGCGTCCTACCTGGGCCGCCTGCTCAAGGAGTTCCCCGGGCTGACCGTCTCCCGGCTGGCCTCCGGTATTCCCATGGGCGGCGACCTGGAGTTCGTCGATGAGCTCACACTGTCGCGGGCCTTCGAGGGACGCACGGCGATCCGCTGAAGTCTCGGGCACCGGCGCGCTGCCCCGGTGCACGCGGTCACTAACTTTCCGACGGCAACCCCACAGGACGGTCCAACCATCCTGTGGGGTTGCCCTCGGAAAGTAAGTGACCCTGGTGCCGGGCGGCAGGGAGTCCCGTATTCCGGAGCCGTACAGCCATGGTGGCCGGTAGCGTGGGATGGATGGACAACAGGACCACAGAGGACACCAGGGACAACCAGGACGGAAGCGTCAGGGACACGATCCGCACCGCGGTGTGGGCGACCGTCTTCGGAGGCGCGGGTGTCCTGCATTTCGCGCAGCGGCGGTTCTTCGACGGCCTCGTCCCGGAGGAGCTCCCGGGTGAGAGGAAGTACTGGACCTGGGGGAGTGGGGTCCTGGAACTGGGGCTCGCCGCCGCCATCGTGATCCCGGGGACCAGGGCCGTCATCGGGACACCCGCCGCCTGGTTCCTGGCGGGGGTCTGGCCGGGCAACATCAAGATGGCCCTCGACTGGCAGCGGAGTTCCCGCACATCCATGCTGATGAAGGTCGGGGCCTGGGCCAGGGTGGCCGCGCAGGTTCCGATGATCGCGTCGGTGCGCAGGTTGCGGTAGGTCCGCAAAGGGGGTGGCGGTCAGGGGAAAACGGGGGGACCGCCGGGCAGCAGATCCGCTATTCGGGGCCGCGGACACCTTTGGTAGTGATAGAAAAATTGTAGCTGGATGAACCAGTTCCCCATCACCTGACCAGAGGACCCCGTGAACTCTCCCCACCGTCCCATCCACCGCACCCCGTCCCGCCGCCAGTTCCTCATAGGGTCGGCGGCCCTCGGGATCTCCTCCGTTCTGGGGTCCCTCGGCGCCCAGGCGTCGGCCCAGTCGTCGTTCCCCGAGGGGTGGCCGGAGGCGGACACCGGCAATGCGCCCACGGTCGAGGAGCGGCACAAGGTCATTGTCATCGGCTTCGGGTTCGGTGGAGGGGTGTCCGCCCTCCGGTTGGCGGAGGCAGGTGTCGAGGTCACCGTCCTGGAGCGGGGACGCCGCTGGGAAACGGGACCGAACGCGACGACCTTCCCCTCGCCCTCGAGTCCGGACAAGCGGATGCTGTGGCACCGCTCGGCCCCGCAGCTGTTCGGCAGGCATTTCCCCGTCGACCCCTACGTCGGGATCCTCGAGGCCGTCGCCACCCCCACCATGTCCGCCCTGTGTCCCACCGGGCTCGGCGGAGGGTCGCTGGTCTACCAGGGCATGTCCCTGCAACCGACGAAGGAGGTCTTCAACGCGACCCTCCCGGAACAGCTCGACTGGGACCTGCTGGACCGCGTCCACTACCCGCGCGTGGCGGAGATGCTCGACCTGGCGGTCTGCCCGGACGACATCGTGGAATCCGCCCCCTACAAGGTCACCCGCGTCTTCGCCCAGCGGTGCCGGGACGCCGGCCTGGAGCCGGAGAAGATCCCCATGCCCATCGACTGGGACTACGCCCGCCGGGAACTCCGTGGCGAGATGACACCGTCCTACATGGACGGCAGCGGTGCGATGGGTGTGAACAACGGCGGCAAGCACTCCGTGGACGTCACCTACATCGCACAGGCGGAGGCGACGGGCAAGGCCACCGTCCGCACCCACACCGAGGTCACAGACGTGGAGCGTGCGAAGGACGGGACGTGGCGGGTGCACGCACTGCACACCGACGACAGCGGGCACGTCCTGGAGAAGCTCGTCCTGACGGCGGACTCGGTGGTCATGGGTGCCGGCAGCGTGAACACCACCCGTCTGCTGATGCGGGCGAAGCACACCGGCACCATCCCCGACCTTCCCGACCAGCTCGGTGAGGGCTGGGGCACCAACGGTGACCGCATCTACGTGTGGACCGACCCCACCGCCGGTTTCGGTGCCGTCCAGGGCGGGCCGGTCGTCTACGGCACCAAGCAGTGGGACGATCCGGCCCACGCCCACACCGTGATCCAGGCGTCCATGCCGGGCATGGGGGCGGACATCCACTCCACGATGATGGTTGGCTTCGGCGTCAGTGACAGGCGGGGTGCCTTCCGCTGGAACGAACAGGCGAGGACCGCCGACCTGCACTGGCCGGCGAACGGTGACCGGGAACTGATCGAGAACCACATCCGGCCGACCGCCGACCGGATCATCCGTGCCGGGGGAGCACCGGGCGTGCTCTCCGACACCAACGAGGTGGTGAACTCCACGTGGCACGCACTCGGCGGGGCGTGCATGGGGACGGTCTGTGACCTGGAGGGACGGGTCAAGGGCCAGGACGGTCTCTACGTACTGGACGGGGCCCTGATCCCGGGGACCACGGCGGCCTGCAACCCCTCGATGACCATCGCAGCGGTCGCCGAACGGGCGATGGATGCGGTCACGCCGGAGATCGCCGCGCGGTAGTTTCCGGCGGTCCCCGGTAGTTACGTTTGGTCGATGACCATCTGGTGATCACTATGTGGTTAAACCTGTCCCGATACAGTGACGCGGGACACAAAACTGCAGGGACGGCGACACGCGGATCGCTGAACGGGGGTAGCAGAAGTGTGGGTCGGGGGGCACGGGTGAACGCCGGCCAAAACATTCCTTGACCTACATGAAGTTCTGTGGGGGTCAGAACCGTCCCGGTGGGGAGCGGGGGTGAGACATATATACGGACACAACACCGCGAAACCGTGATTCCAGCTCGGGTTCCTATTGTTCGTCACTATTCGCGCGAATCAAGCCCGGCATTCCCGGGGGTCATCCGGAGAGGAACCCCCGGGCATCAGCATGCCAGTCGCGAACCGTCCCATCCGCATTAAGTCGTTAGGAGCCCGATGCCGTCCACCATTCTCGTGGCAAACCGTGGCGAAATCGCCGCACGAGTCGTCCGAACCGCCCGCGACCTGGGTTTGCGTTCCGTCGCCGTGTACTCCGACCAGGACATCGACTCACCAGCCGTGGCCCTGGCCGATGACGCCTACTCCCTGGAGGGCACCACACTCCAGCAGACCTACCTGGACGTCGCCAAGATCATCGACGTTGCTCAGCGCTCCGGGGCCGACGCCGTCCACCCCGGCTACGGGTTCCTCTCGGAGGTCCCCGACGCCGCCCAGGCCGTCGCCGACGCCGGTCTGACCTGGATCGGCCCGAGCGCCGACACCATCCGCCAGCTCGGCGACAAGATCAGTGCCCGGCGCACCGCCCTGGCCGCCGGGGTCTCCCCGGTCCCCGGCACGACCGACCCGGTCGGCTCGATGGAGGAGGTCGAGGATTTCGTCAGGGCCCACGGCTACCCGATCGTCCTGAAGCGCTCCGACGGAGGCGGTGGCCGCGGCATCGAGGTCATCCGGAACGAGGACGCCCTCAAGGCCTTCGGCGCCGGCCACGCCATGGCCGGCGGTGACCTGGACAAGTTCTTCATGGAGCGGTTCATCATCTCCGGACGCCACATCGAGACCCAGTGCATGCGGGACTCCCACGGCAACTTCAACGTGGTCACCACCCGCGACTGCTCCGTGCAGCGCCGCCACCAGAAGGTCATCGAGGAGGCCCCCGCCCCCGACCTCCCCGAGGGCGCGGAGGAGACCCTGAGGACCTGGTCCGAGGCCCTGTTCAACCACACCGGCTACGTGGGCCTGGGCACCTGCGAGTTCATGCTCACCGAGGAGGGCGAGCTGTTCTTCCTCGAGGTCAACCCCCGCCTGCAGGTCGAGCACACCGTCTCCGAGGAGGTCACCGGCCTGGACCTGGTCGAGGCCCAGCTGACCATCGCCGACGGCGGCACCATCCCGGAGGTCCCGGAGGTCCGCGGCCACTCCATCGAGCTGCGCATCACCTCCGAGGACCCGGCGAAGGACCTCACCCCCACCGCCGGCAAGATCAAGGCCCTGGACTGGCCGGCCGGCCACGGGGTCCGCATCGAGACCGGTGTACGCCTCGGCGACAAGGTCTCCCCGGAGTTCGACTCGATGATCGCCAAGCTCATCGTCACCGGCCCGGACCGTGCCCGCGCGATCTCCCGCGCCCGCCGTGCCCTGGCGGAACTCGACATCCAGGGCATCGCCACCTCCACCCCGGTACTGGACCTGATCATGGCCCACCCGGACTTCAACGGCACCAACAACTTCGGCGACCTGCGCGTGCGCACCCGCTGGCTGGAGACCGAGTTCCTTCCCCGGATCGACCTGGAGAACCTCGCACAGCCCGGTGCCGGGGACGAGGAGGCCGACGCCGACAGCGGCATCGCCGCAGCGCTGCGTACCTTCACCGCCCAGATCGACGGACGCCGCCACCGCATCACCCTGCCGGAGGGGCTCGCCGGGTTCGGCGCGATGATGTCCTCCGGCCTGAGCAGCATCGGCGACAGCATCAGCGGTGCCGGGAACTCGGGACGCCGCAGCCAGCCGCGCCGTGGCTCACGCCGCCGCGGCGGCAACGGTGACGGGGCGGGAACAGCCGCCACCGGCGACGCCCTGGCCGCCGACGGGGGCCTGCAGTCCCCGATGCAGGCCATCGTGGTGCGCATGGGTTGTGAGCCCGGCACCCAGGTCAACGAGGGGGACGTCGTCATCGTCCTGGAGGCGATGAAGATGGAGAAGTACATCCACGCCCCCGCCACCGGAACCGTGGCGTCGATCGACGTCGCCGTCGGCCAGAACGTCAACGCCGGCGAGTGCCTGCTGCACATCGACGCAGCAGCGGACACAGCCGCAGCCGCAGAGGACACCGAGAGCACCGAGGAGGCACCGCAATGACCGCCGCTGAACGAACCACCGTCGACTACAACGCCCTGGCCGCCGCCGCCGACGAGAAGGCCCAGAAGTTCCAGCACGCCAAGGGCAAGCTGACCGCCCGTGAGCGCATCGACATGCTCTGCGACGAAGGGTCCTTCGTCGAGCACGGCCGCTTCTTCGGCGGCGATCCGGCGAGCGGTTTCCTCGGCTCCGCCGTCGCCACCGGCTTCGGCACCATCGACGGCCGCACCGTGGCGATCTACTCCCAGGACTTCTCCGTCCGGGGCGGCACGCTGGGCCACGTCGAGGGCCAGAAGATCACCGACCTGATTGACCGCGCCATCGCCGAGCGCGTCCCCTGCTTCAGCCTGCTGGACTCCGGCGGAGCCCGGATCCAGGAGGGCGTCGCCGCACTGTCGTCCTACGGCCGGATCTTCCGCAAGTCCTGCGAGGCCTCCGGGTTCATCCCGCAGATCTCCCTGATCCTCGGCCCCTGCGCCGGTGGCGCGGTGTACTCCCCGGCACTGACCGATTTCGTGATCATGCCGCGTGAGCGTGCGCACATGTTCGTCACCGGCCCGGACGTGGTCAAGGCGGTCACCGGCGAGGTGATCAGCCTGGACGACCTCGGTGGCGCGCAGATGCACAACAGCGTCTCCGGTGTCGCCCACTACCTCGCCGAGGACGAGGAGGACGCGATCGACTATGCCCGTGCCCTGCTCAACTACCTCCCGCAGAACTGCAACGAGCCCACCCCCTCCTACGACTACGTGGCGTCCGACGAGGACACCCAGGCCGCCCGCGGTGTCGGTGACATCGTCCCGGTCGACAACCGGATGCCCTACGACGCGGTCGAGGTCATTGAGGCGCTGGTCGACCACGGCGAGTTCGTGGAGGTCCAGGAGCACTGGGCGAAGTCCATGGTCATCGGTTTCGCCTGCATCGACGGCAAGCCCGTCGGCATCGTCGCCGACCAGCCCATGCACAACGCCGGCACCCTGGACGTCGAAGCGTCGGAGAAGACCGCCCGCTTCGTGCGCTGCTGCGATGCCTTCGGCCTGCCCGTCGTCACGCTGGTGGACGTCCCCGGCTACCTGCCCGGCGCCGACCAGGAACGCGCCGGCATCATCCGCCGCGGCGCCAAGGTCATCTACGCCTACGGCAACTGCACCGTCCCGGTGGTCACGATGATCACCCGCAAGTCCTACGGCGGCGCCTACATCGTGATGGGTTCCAAGGGCATCGGCGCGGACTTCGCCTTCGCCTGGCCGGACGCCGAGATCGCCGTGATGGGTGCCGAGGGCGCCGTCCAGATCCTGCGCCGCCGCGACATCGCCGCCGTCCCCGACGAGGAGAAGGTGGAGTACACCAAGCAACTCGCCGACGAGTACGCCGCGGAGAACATCAACCCGAACTTCTCCGTCGAATCGGGTGAGATCGACCGCATTGTCGCTCCCGCCGACACCCGCGACACCATCGCCTCGGCCCTGCGCGCGCTGCGTACCAAGGACCGCGACCGCCGCCACTTCAAGTACCACTCCAACGGGCCCCTGTGACCGGCACAGACAGTAAGGACTTCACCCACATGACTGACTCCTCCAGCTCCTCCAGCTTCCTTACCCGCCTGAACGGCGGCAGCGACAGCTCCAGCACCCACCATCTCGCCCTGCTGTTCGGCGGACAGGCCACCCCGTGGCGCCCCGCCGCCGCGCAGGTAGCCGAGGACCCCACGCTCGCCGCCGAGGTCCGGGAACTGATCACCGCGTCGGACGCGCTGCTCGCCCCGGTCGCCGCCACCGTCACCGCGGCCACCGCCGGCCCGCTGACCCTCGAGCGCCTCGCCGACACCTCCGCCTCCGGACCGGTGTCCGCCGCGCTGTCCGTCCCCGGCATCACCGCCGTGCAGTTCACCCAGCTCTCCGCGCTGCGCTCCGCCGGCTTCGACGCCGCTGCCGCCGTCGCCGCAGGCCGCGCCACCGCACTGGGGCACTCCCAGGGCGCCCTCGGTGCCGCGCTGGTCACCGGCGGGCAGGACGCCACCCGGGTCTTCGCCATCGCGCGTCTCATCGGCGCCGCCGCGGCCCGCACCACCCGCTCCCACGGCTTCGCCGTCGACGAGACCACCCCGATGCTCTCGGTCCGTGGCCTGGAACGCGGCCACCTGGACTCCGTCATCGACGAGGCCGGCGTGGACGTCCAGGTCGCGATCCGCAACGGCCACCGCCGCTTCATCCTTTCCGGTGCCCCCGACGACCTCGGCGTTGTCGAGCAGACCGTCCTGACGCTGGGGGAGAAGGACTCCGCCGAGCTCGCCGCGAAGGCCCGCGGCGGTGCCCCGCTGTCCCCGCAGACCGAGTACCTCGAGGTCACGGTTCCCTTCCACCACAGCTCCATGGAGCCCGCCGTTGCCCAGGTCATCTCCTGGGCCGAGGCGTGCGGACTCCCGGTCGTCGAGGCCGAGTCCCTGGCCCGGGCCGTGCTCACCGACCACGTCGACTGGGTCTCCCGGATCGCGGACGCCCACGACCAGGGCACGTCCTGGTTCCTGGACCTGGGTCCCGGCACTGTGGTGTCCCGCCTGTCCGCCGACCTCATCGAGGGCTCCGGTGCAGGCATCGTGGCGCTCGGCACCCTCGACGACATCGACGAGCTGGCCGCACCGTCCTCCCCGGAGGACGACCCGGCCCGCACCGTCGACTGGTCCTCCTTCGCCCCGCGCCTGCTGGACCTGCCCACCGGCCAGGCCGTGGAGACCGCGTTCTCCCGCCTGACCGGACGCTCGCCCGTCCTGCTGGCCGGCATGACCCCGACCACCGTCGACCCGGAGATCGTCGCTGCGGCGGCGAACGCCGGCTACTGGGCCGAGATGGCCGGCGGCGGCCAGGTCACCGCCGAGGTCTTCGACCACAACCTCACCAAGCTCAAGGGACTGCTCGACCCGGGCCGGGCCGTGCAGTTCAACGCCATGTTCATGGACCGCTACCTGTGGAACCTCCACTTCGGCGGCCAGCGCGTGGTCTCCAAGGCCCGTGAGTCCGGCGCCCCGCTGGACGGCGTGGTCATCTCCGCCGGCATCCCCGAGCCCGACGAGGCCCCCGAGGTCATCGGCGCGCTGCGTCAGTCCGGCTTCTCGCACATCGCGCTGAAGCCCGGCACGGTCAACCAGATCCGCGCGGGCCTGGGCATCGCCCGCCAGATCGAGGACACCGGCACCAGCATCATCCTGCAGGTCGAGGACGGCCACGCCGGTGGCCACCACTCCTGGGAGAACCTCGACGACCTGCTCACCGCCACCTACGCCGAGATCCGCCGCCAGAGGAATGTGGTGCTCTGCGTGGGCGGCGGCATCGGCACACCCGAGCGCTCCGCCGACTACCTCTCCGGTGACTGGTCGAAGGCACTGGGCCTGCCCGCCATGCCGGTCGACGGCGTGATGGTCGGTACCGCGGCCATGACCGCCAAGGAAGCCAAGACCACCGACGAGATCAAGCAGCTGCTCGTCGACACCCCCGGGGTCGCCGACGCGTCCGGTGCGGCCTTCACCGCCCCCAACGGCGGCTGGATCTCCCCGGGCAACTCCGCCGGCGGCGCGACCTCCGGCCTGTCCCACCTGCGCGCGGACATCCACGAGATCGACAACTCCGCGGCGAAGTGCATGCGCCTGATCCAGGAGGTCGGTGGATCCCTGGAGGCCGTCAACGCGCGGCGCGACGAGATCATCACCGCGCTGGACAAGACCGCCAAGCCCTACTTCGGCGAGCTGGAGGAGATGACCTACGCACAGGTCGTGCGCCGCTTCGCCGAGCTGAGCTTCCCGTGGGTCGACCCGTCCTGGCTGAAGCGTTTCCAGGAACTGCTGCAGCGCGTCGAGGCCCGCCTCACCGACACCGAGCACGGCCCGGTCGAGACCCTCTTCCCAACCGAGGAGTCCGCGCAGGACCCCGAGGCCGCGGTCGCGACGCTGGTCGCCGCCTACCCTTCCGCCGAGGTCGACACCCTGACCCCGCTGGACACCGCCTGGTTCATCGCACTGTGCCGCAAGTACCCCAAGCCCATGGGCTTCGTCCCCGCCATCGACGAGGACCTGCTCGCCTGGTGGGGCAAGGACTGCCTCTGGCAGGCCCAGGACGACCGCTACTCCGCCGACCAGGTGCGCATCATCCCCGGCCCGGTGTCCGTCTCCGGCATCACCACCGTCAACGAGCCGGTCGCAGACCTGCTCGGACGGTTCGAGAGCGCCTGCCGCGAACGGGTGGCCGCCGCCGCGGAGCCGACGGGACGTCACTCCCTCAGCGAGGACACCGCCCCCGTCTCCGCGTGGTCGCGTCTCGCGGATGCGCAGGACGTCGCGTCCTACCTGCAGTCCGTGCCCTACATCTCCTGGACCGGGCACCTGATGGACAACCCGGCGCACGTCATCGACGCCGACCGCTTCGACCTGGTCGTCACCGACGACGGCTCGGACGGCTCGCCGGTGAAGGTCACCATCGACCTGCACCTGGACACCGCGTGGGACAACACCGCCGCCGGTTCCGGCGACAACCTCGTCCACGCCGTGCGTTCCCTCCCCGTGCCGCTGATCCTGGACACCTCCGCGTCCACCGGCGCCCTGCCGGTCGTCGACGAGGAGAAGCTGCCGGACACGATGTACGGCCTGCTCGCCGGCACCGCCGGTGTCGGCAACCGCTCGGTCACCGGCGACGACATCACCGCCATGCCGGTGATGACCGACTCCGAGCGCTCCGAGTTCGGCGAGGCCCACTACAGCTACACCCTGACCCCGAACCTCGGTGCCGAGCACGCCGGCGTCACCGGGGACGGCCTCGGCGACCTCTCGGAGGTCGGCGGCGGCTCGCACCGCGCGACGATTGTGCCGGACGCCCTGCTGGGCACCAACTGGCCCGCGATCTACGCGGCCCTGGGTTCGGCGATGGTCAACGACTACCCCGTGATCGAGGGCCTGCTCAACGCCGTGCACCTGGACCACACCGTGGCCCTGGAGGTCCCGGCGGAGGAGATCGCCGAGCGTGCCGACCGTGCCACCCGTGCCGGGAACCCGTTCACCGTCAACGTGACCAGCTGGGCGGCCAGCATCGAGGAGTCCTCCTCAGGCCGCGTCGTCACCGTGCACCACATCATGCACGACGACGCCGGTGAGTACCTGGGACGGCAGACCGAGCGCTTCGCCATCCGCGGCCGCGCCTTCGGCACCACCCCGCCGCCGGAGCCGGCCCTGGCCGGAGGCACCGGCGCGGAGATCACCGACACCCCGCGCTCCACCCTGCTGCGCACCAAGGTCTACGCCCCGGCCGAGATGACCCCGTTCGCGTGGGTCTCCGGCGACTTCAACCCGATCCACACCTCGCACGTCGCCGCGAAGGTCGCTGGCCTGCATGCACCGCTGGTGCACGGCATGTGGCTCTCCGCGACCGCGCAGCACGCCGCCTCGGCCGCTGGTTCCGGCCACCACATCACCGGCTGGACCTACCGCATGTTCGGGCTGGTGCAGCTCAATGATCCGGTGGACATCCAGGTCGAGCGGACCGGCCGTGTCGCCGGTGGCGGACTGATGCTGGAGGTCACCTGCCGCATCAACGATGAGCTGGTGTCCCAGGGCACCGCCGTGACCGCCGCGCCGACGACCGCCTACGTGTACCCCGGCCAGGGCATCCAGGCCAAGGGCATGGGCCTCGACGAGCGCAGCGCGTCCAAGGCCACCGCCGAGGTGTGGGAGCGCGCCGACGCCCACACCCGTGCGACGTTGGACTTCTCCATCCTCACCGTGGTCCGGGACAACCCGACCTCGCTGACCGCCAACGGCGTGACCTACCACCACCCGGACGGCGTCCTGTACCTCACGCAGTTCACCCAGGTCGCGCTCGCGACCCTGGCGCTGGCGCAGACCGCGCGGCTGCGTGAGGCCGACGCCCTGGTCGCCGACGCCTACTACGCCGGGCACTCCCTCGGCGAGTACACCGCCCTGTCGGCCTACGCCGGCACCATCGAGCTGGAGACCGTGCTGGAGGTCGTGTTCCACCGCGGATCCACCATGCACCACCTCATCCCGCGCGATGCGCAGGGCCGGTCCGACTACCGTATGGGCGCGCTGCGCCCCAACCAGTTCGGCGTCGACGACGAGCACGTCGTCGAGTACGTGGAGGGTGTCGCCGCCGCATCCGGTGAGTTCCTCGAGATCGTGAACTTCAACCTGGCCGGCGAGCAGTACTCCGTCGCCGGCACCGTCGCCGGGCTCGCCGCCCTGGAGGCGGACGCGAAGAAGCGCACCGCCGCCGCCGGCGGCAAGGGCTCGTTCATGATGGTCCCGGGCATCGACGTGCCCTTCCACTCGCGCGTCCTGCACCCCGGGGTGCCCGACTTCCGCGAGAAGCTGGAGGGCCTCCTGCCGGAGCGGATCAACTACGAGATCCTCGTCGGACGCTACATCCCGAACCTCGTCGCCCGCCCCTTCGAGCTCACACCCGAGTTCGTGGAGTCCATCCTGACGGTCGTCCCGGCCGAGCCCGCCCAGGCGCTGCTGGATGACTGGGACGGCCGTACCAGCACGGAGGAGGGGCGTGCCCAGGCCGCCCGCGTGCTGTTCATTGAGCTGCTGTGCTGGCAGTTCGCTTCCCCGGTGCGCTGGATCGAGACCCAGGACCTGCTGCTGGCGTCCGACCGCCTGGACATCGACGAGCTCGTCGAGGTCGGCCTCGGCGCTTCGCCGACGCTGTCGAACCTGGCGACCAAGACCCTGAAGCTGCCGCGGTTCACCGGTGCGGACGTTGCCGTGCGCAACGTCCAGCGCGACGAGAAGCTCGTCTACAACACCGACGTGCAGAGCATTGAGGCACCGGCGGACGAGAGTGGTGCGGGCACGGTCGAGGCCGCTTCCGTGCCCACCGGCGACGCCGCCTCCCACGCCGAGCCGGACACCTCCGCGCCGTCCTCGTCCGTGCCGGAGCCGGTGGTCGAGCCGATCAACGAACCGACCGCCGCCACCGGTTCGGTGGCCCCGGCCGGTTCGGTGGAGCGTCCCGCGGACCTGCCGTACAAGGCGTCCGACGCGATCAAGACGCTGCTGGCCTACGCCAACAAGCTGCGTCCGGAGCAGATCGGTGGTGCGGACACCACCGGTACCCTGACCAACGGTGTGTCCTCGCGGCTGAACCAGCTGCTCATGGACATCTCGGCCGAGCTGGGCCTGTCCAGCGTCGAGGGTGCGGCCGAGGCGGACGTGACGACCCTGTCCGCCACCGTGGACGCCGCGGCCCACAACTACTCCGCCTTCGGGCCGGTGCTGGCGGAAGCCGTCAAGGACCGCCTGCGCAAGCTCTTCGGAGCCGCCGGCGCCAAGGCCACGGCCATCGCCGACCGGCTGACCGGTACCTGGGAGCTCGGACCGGGGTGGGTCGACCACGCCACCGCGCAGATCCTGCTCGGCTCGCGTGACGGCGCATCCTCCCGCGGCGGCGACCTCGCCACCCTGGCCACCTCCGCCACCTCCATGGCGGACGTCAACGGCATCATCGACGAGGCCGTGACCCAGGTCGGAGCCGCCCACGGCATCCCCGTGGCCATGCCCACCGCAGGTGGTGCAGGTGGCGGCACCGTGGACTCCGCCGCGCTGGACGCCTTCGCCGACGAGGTCACCGGTGAGGAGGGTGTGCTGGCCGGCCTGGCCCGTCACCTGCTGCACGACCTGAACCTGGACGTGCCGGAGTCCAGCTCCCTCTCCGACCCGGAGGCCGACGAGACCGCGGCGATCCTGCAGTCCGTCAGCGAGGAGCTCGGCGCCACCTGGCCGACGCTGGTCACCCCGGTGTTCGACGAGGCCCGCGCGATCCTCATCGACGACCGCTGGGCCACCGCCCGTGAGGACATCCACCGGCTCGCCGCCGGGGAGTCCCTGGCGGAGACCGTGAGCTTCCGTGGCACCGGTGAGACCGTGGCCAAGCACGCCGACCTGCGTGCGGCCCGCGCCGAGGTCGAGGACGACGCGTCCGCCGCGGAGCGTTTCCGCGCCATCGCGGCCGAGGCCCGCCTCAGCGGTGCAGAGGCCGACGGCGACTTCGCCGGCCAGGTCGCCGTGGTCACCGGTGTGACCCCGGCGTCCATCGCCGGTGGCGTGGTCGGGGACCTGCTTGCCGAGGGCGCGACGATCGTGATCACCGCCTCGCGGATCGGCCCGTCCCGCCTGGAGTTCATCAAGAAGCTCTACCGAGAGCGCGCCAACAACGCCGCGAAGATCTGGCTGGTGCCGGCGAACCTGTCGTCCTACCGCGACATTGATGCGCTGGTCGACTGGATCGGCAACGAGCAGACAGAAACCGTCGGTTCCGACCGGAAGCTCATCAAGCCCGCCCTGGTGCCCGACCTCTTCCTGCCGTTCGCCGCACCGTCGGTGACCGGCACCGTGGAGGACGCCGGCGGAAACGCCGAGACCCAGGCCCGCCTGCTGCTGTGGAGCGTGGAGCGGTCCTTCACCGCCCTGTCCCGCATCGGCCACGAGGCCAACCTGGCCCACCGCCTGCACGTGGTGCTGCCCGGTTCCCCGAACCGCGGCACCTTCGGCGGCGACGGCGCCTACGGCGAGACCAAGGCCGCCTTCGACGCCATCTGCAACAAGTGGTCCAACGAGCCGTGGGGTGAGCGCGTCACGATCGCCCACCCGCGGATCGGCTGGGTCTCCGGCACCGGCCTGATGGGCGGCAACGACCCGCTGGTCGATGCCGCTGTCGAGGCAGGCGTCCGGGTGTGGACCCCGTCCGACATCTCCGGTGAGCTCGTCCGGCTGTGCACCTCCGAGATCCGCGCCGCCGCGGGCATCGGTCCGGTCGACGCCGACCTGACCGGTGGACTGGACAAGATCAACCTCACCGAACTGCGTGAGCAGGCCCTGGCCGAGGCGGCGGATGCCCCGGCGTCCGCACCCGCCGAGGACGCGGGGCAGCCGGTGACCGTCAATGCCCTGCCCTCCCCGGTGCGCGTCTCCCAGCCCGTCGGCGCCGACTACAGCGACGGCACCGACTGGGGCGAGGTCTCCACCGACCTCGAGGACATGGTCGTCATCGTGGGCCTCGGCGAGGTCAGCGCCTGGGGCTCCGGACGCACCCGCTTCGAGGCCGAGTACGGCATCCAGGCCGACGGATCGGTCGACCTGTCCGCCGCCGGTGTGCTGGAGCTCGCCTGGATGACCGGCCTGCTGACCTGGAAGGACACCCCGGTCGCCGGCTGGTACGACGCCAAGGGCGAGATCGTTCCCGAGGAGGAGATCTTCACCCGCTACCGTGATGAGGTCGCCGCCCGTGCCGGCGTGCGCACCTTCGTCGACGATGTCGCGCTCGAGGACCTGAAGACCCCGCAGGAGGTCGAGATCTTCCTCGACCGCGAGGTCACCTTCGCGGTGGACTCCGCCGGGGATGCCGCGTCCTTCGTCGAGACCGACCCGGACTTCACCCGGGCGAACCTCAACGAGGAGACCGGTGAATGGTCCGTGACCCGCCTGCCGGGTGCACGGACGCGTGTTCCCCGCCGGGCGACGCTGGCCCGCAAGGTCGGTGGCCAGTTCCCGACGGACTTCGATCCGTCCCGCTGGGGTGTGCCCGCCTCGATGATCGAGGCGGTGGACCGCATCGCGATCTGGAACATGGTCTCCGCGGTGGACGCCTACCTCTCCGCCGGCTTCTCCCCGGCAGAGATCCTTCAGGCCGTGCACCCGTCCGACATCGCCATGACGCAGGGCACCGGTTTCGGTGGCATGACCTCGATGCGCAAGCTGTTCGTGGACCGGTTCCTGGAGGAGGACATCCCGTCCGACATCCTGCAGGAGACCCTGCCGAACGTCGTCGCCGCGCACACCATGCAGTCCTACGTGGGCGGTTACGGCTCGATGATCCACCCGGTGGGTGCCTGCGCCACGGCGGCAGTGTCCGTCGAGGAGGGCGTGGACAAGATCATGCTCGGCAAGGCCGAGTTCGTGGTCGCCGGCGCGACCGACGACATCAATGTGGAGTCCATCAGCGGCTTCGCGTCGATGAACGCGACCGCCGACTCCGACAAGATGGCCGGCAAGGGCCTCAACGAGCGCTTCTACTCGCGTGCCAACGACCGTCGCCGCGGCGGCTTCGTCGAGGCGCAGGGTGGCGGCACGATCCTGCTGACCCGCGGTTCGGTCGCGGCGAGGATGGGTCTGCCGGTGCAGTCCGTGGTCGGGTTCGCGGCGTCCTACGCCGACGGTGCGCACACCTCCATCCCGGCCCCCGGCCAGGGTGCGTTGGGCGCGGCGCGCGGCGGCACGGAGTCGAAGCTGTCGACGTCGCTGGCGTCCCTGGGTGTGTCCGCCGATGACATCGCCGTGGTGTCCAAGCACGACACGTCCACCAACGCCAACGACCCGAACGAGTCCCGCCTGCACACGCGCCTGGCTGGTGCGATGGGCCGTACCGAGGGCAACCCGATGTACGTCGTCTCACAGAAGACGCTCACCGGGCACGCCAAGGGTGGCGCCGCCGTGTTCCAGACCGCGGGTCTGGGCGACATGTTCCGTACCTCCAGGCTCCCGGCGAACCGTTCGCTGGACTGCGTGGACCCGGAGATGGCGTCCGCACCGAACCTGGTGTGGCTGCGCGAGCCGCTGCAGCTCAACCGCACGATCAAGGCGGGTCTGCTGACCTCGCTGGGCTTCGGCCACGTGTCCGCGCTGCTGGCGCTGGTCCACCCGGAGGCCTTCCGGGTGGCGGTCGAGTCGCAGCTCGGTGAGTCCGCCGCGTCCGAGTGGGTCGAGCGGGCATCGGCGCGGTTGCGTGCCGGTGTGCGCCGCCGTGAGGCCGGGATGCTCGGTCACCGGGCCCTGTTCGAGGAGATCGACCACCGCCGCTTCGCCGACGGAGTCGACATCGATTCCGCTGAACCGGACATGCTGCTCGACCCGGCCTCCCGTGCCGGTGAGGACGGACTGTTCCGGTGACGGCTCCCGGTGGCTCCGTACTCGGCATCGGCGTGGATGTCGTGGATATCCCGTCCTTCGCCGACCAGCTGGAGCTGCCGGGCTCGAAGTTCGCCCGGTCCTTCAGCGGGGCCGAGCGGCGTGCCTGCCGGAAGCTCGCGGAGACCAGTGGGAACGAGGCCCAGCACCTTGCGGCCCGGTGGGCGGCGAAGGAGGCCTTCTACAAGGCCTGGACCTTGGCCGGTGCCGGGGACGAGATCCCCGGTGCCCGCATGGACTGGTCGCAGATCGAGGTCGTCAAGGACCGCTGGGGCAGGCCGTACATCCGGCTGCATGAGCCGTTGGCGTCGATTGTCTCCGGTGCGCTGTCGCGGGAGTTCGGCGACGGTTCCCCGTCCGGCCACGCCGTGTGGCACCTGAGCCTCTCGCATGACGGCCCGGTCGCCCAGGCCTTCGTGGTCGGGGAGTGGCGGCCGTAGGGGTGCGTGCCCCCCTCACAGCGGCACCCGGCGTGCTGTCAGGCGGAGGTGTGCCCGGTCGCGTACCGTTGGTACCGATGAACCATGACGTGAACAGGCAGTGTGTCCTCGTCATCGGCGGGACCGGGATGCTGCGCTCCGCCGTCAGGGGACTGGTGGGACGCGGCGACCCGGTGATTGCCGTGGCCCGGCGTCCGCAACGCGGTGCGCCGGACGGCGACGGGACATTCATACCGGTCGAGGGGGACTGGAGCAGGCCGGACGAGCTGGTTGACGGGATCCGCGGGGCGTTGGACGCTCACGGTATCCGGTCGTCGGATATCGCCGGTGCGATCGTGTGGGTGCATTCGCCGTACCGTCAGCCGGTCCTGGATAAGTTGGAGGGGCTGCTTCCCCTGGACGCCATTGTCCTGCAGTTGTGGGGGAGCGGGTTTCAGGATCCCCGGGAGGTGGCGGGGGAGTCGGTCGAGCGACCGTGGATCATGCGGCACCTGTTCCTGGGGTACCAGCGTGATTCGGGTGTATCACGGTGGCTCACGGACGACGAGATCTCTGAGGCAACCGTGCAGGCGTGGGACGGTGCCAATGACCGTGTGATCGCCGGCCACCTCGACCCGTGGGATGAACGGCCGTAGCTGCGGTCAGGTTGCGTCGAAGGAATCACAGGGTTCCCGGCAGTAACTCCGCACTCCCGTGTCACATGTCTCCCACTGCTGTCCGAGGTTCGGGCGGCAGACTCCGTGGGTGTCAGAGACACCGAGACACTGAAACACCGTAGGAGGCACTGATGGGCACGGACGACAGTCTGGACAACCGCGCGGACGGCAGTGCGGGCAGCACCGGATCACGTGGCAACGGGCTACGGCACCGATTCCGCAACTTCATGCAGAAGGCAGCCAGGAACGGCAACCGTGGTGGGAGTGACGACGGCATTCCCGAGGAGGGCCGGACCACGGAGGAGCGGGCCGGCGAGGATCAGGGCGTGCGGTTCGAGATTGCCGATGCCCACAGGCGGCGGCACATTCGACAGGGCTTCCCGGGGGCCGCGCCCGCTTACCGTGCGGCGGTCATTTAGGTCGGCGCGCGGCCGGGCTCGCCGAAGACCGAGGGACAATTGAGCACACCCACAGCCAGCACTTCGCTGGCAGCAACCGAGACATCGAGGCCGTCTCCCACGTGAAGTAGGGACTGTGGGCGGCTCAGTACACCATCCCCATCACGTCCTGCACCGTCCGCAGCGTCTCCCCGGCGACGGCGTTTGCGCGCTCGTTGCCCTCGCGGAGAACGTCCAGCAGGTAGCCAGGATCCGCAATCAGTTCCGCGCGCCGGGCACGGTGCTCGGACAGGTGCCCGTTGATGGCCTCTGTCACCACACGTTTCAACTCCCCGGCGCCGCGGTCGCCGATTCCTTCAGCGATCGCGCGGGGATCCTCCCCGGTGAATCCCGCGGCGATCGTCAGCAGGTTCGCCACACCGGGGCGTCCCACCGGGTCGAACGTGATCCGGCGCTCCCCGTCCGTCACCGCCTTCCGCACGATCCTCGCAGTTTCATCCGCCGTCGCGCCCAGGGCAATCGCGTTGCCGCGCGACTTGCTCATCTTCCGCCCGTCCGTGCCGGTGACCAACGGAGTGGAGGTCAGCAACGCCTCCGGCTCAGCGAACACCTGCGCACCGCTGGCGTAGCGGTCGTTGAACCGGCGTGCGATCACCCGGGCCAGCTCGATGTGGGGCAACTGGTCCTGTCCGACCGGTACCACGGTGCCGTGGCAGAACAGAATGTCGCAGGCCTGGTGCACCGGGTACGTCAGGAGCAGCCCGGACATGGCGCGGCCATTCTTCTCGGCGGACGCCGCAAGTTCGTCCTTCACCGTCGGATTGCGGTGCAGTTCCGCCTCGGTGACCAGGGACAGGAACGGCAGCATGAGCTGGTTGGCGGCGGGGACGGCGGAATGGGCGAAGATCGTGGTCCGGGACGGATCGATACCGGCGGCAAGGTAGTCCGCCAGAAGCCCCAGGACGTTACCGCGCAGGTCACCGAGGGAATCACGGTCGGTGATGACCTGGTAGTCGGCGATGAGCAGGAATGTGTCGACCCCCTTGTTCTGGAGGGTGACGCGGTTGCGCAGCGTCCCAGGTAATGGCCGATATGCAGGGGCCGGTCGGACGGTCACCGGTGAGGACGCGGAGGTTTCCCCGTCCGGAGGCGTCGGGGCCGTCGATGATCCGGTGGAGTTGGTCGCTGCGGTGTTGGGCGGTGGTGAGGGACGGGGTGTCCGTCATGGCTGTTCCTTCACGAGGTTTCGGTGGGTGGTCGGGGCCGTCCCCACCCGGCGAAGCAGCGCAGACACGCAAAAAGACGCCGCCCGTGGTGGGGCAGCGTCCGGAAATGAGTGCGGTTCATTCGGTGACTGCCCGTCAGGACAGCCACCACCAAGCCTGGGTCTTGCCGATTGAACTCACGGTCGGTGATCGTACACGGGGAACTGTGAGGTTGTCAGCGCAGCGCAACGTCCATACTGTGGGAAACCTGAGACGCAGAACTTCATGGAAGGAATGTATCGAGTATGCGTCGAACACGGCAGGCTTTCGTGCCCTTGGGTGCCCTCGGGCTCCTGTTCACTGCCGCTTGTGGTGAGGACGGAACCACGGACAAAGAGCAGGAATTCTCGGACGTGGCATTCGCAACCCACTCCGGTGATGTTGCGGACCTCGCAGGGACCGCCTCGATCAACCTTGCCCTCACAGCTCCGGCCGATGATCCCGTGTGGGACGGTATCCACGAATTCCATGTGGTCAACGACGCACCGAATGGTGGTGACCTCGTGCTGGCCGGGGACTCGGTTGAGCTCGACCCCGGGGATGAGGTCGGTGACGACCGCGTGGGTGCCGTGTTGGTCGATATCCCGGACGATGTGCAGGACCTCGAACTCTCCACGGTACGGGTGATGGTTGACGAGGGTGGCACCCTGGAGGACCACGATGTCGGCGACTGGAGCTTCCACCGCAACGAGGCCGAGTCCGCCCTCTCTCCTACCCACGACTACCCCGCGAGTGCTGCCGGGTGTGGGGAGCAGAAGCTCAACCTGAGCGCGGACCACGGCCCGGGAGTCGATATCGTTGACGTGGCCATTGATGCCCCAGGCGTAGACATCAACGATGTTCAGACTGTCCGCAACAGTACGGGGAATGGGGGAGTGGACTTCGACGTCAGCTTCACGCTCGACTGTGACCACGACGCCTACGATGTGTTCGCCGTCAGCCCGAGGATCACGGTCGGGGACGGCGGAAACGTCCACGAAGAAGCGCTGGCACCCATCCTCCTCGGCTACATGGACCTCACGGAGGAAGACGTGCAACGGTTCCGGGACCGGTGACGCCGGAGCCGCTCCACGACCGGCCGGGTGATGACGATAGTGTTGGGGCAACAAGTTCACTGTGTTTCCGCCAGTGACCGACTTCCCCCAACCCCCCCTTTTGACACGCTGAGGTGACTATGTATGACGGACCGTTCCGCGGTTCCGCGGATGCCAGGCTGACATGGACATAGCCGGCCTCGACCCGTCGATCGACGTCGTCTACCAGACCCTCGATCTGATCGGGATCTTCCTGTGCGGGATCATCGGCGGAACGATCGCCCGTGCCCGTAACTTCGACCTGGTCGGGATGGCCTTCCTTGCCATCACCACGGCACTCGGCGGAGGCATGATCCGTGACGTTCTCATTGACGCCGGTCCACCCGCCGCGCTGGTCAACCCCTGGTACTTCGCTATGGCACTGGCCGGGTCCCTCCTCTCGGCCCTGGTCCGTTTCGACAGCAGGGGATGGGAGGTCTTCCGGGTCCACAGCGACGCCGTTGTGCTCGGGGTGTGGGCGGTCACCGGATCCACCAAAGCCCTGGCCAACGACCTGCTCTGGTCGTCGGCGCTCTTCCTCGGTGTGATCACCGTCGTTGGCGGAGGCATGATCCGGGACATGATGACCGGTTCCGTCCCCGCCGTCTTCGGTGGCACCACCCTGTACGCCACTCCCGCCGTCTTCACCGCGGGACTCATGGTGGGGACGTACGCGCTGCATGACAGCGGTGCCCTCCCCGACTTCCCCGTCCTTGCCACCGGAATGATTCTGTCGTCGGTGGTCGGTTCCGGCGTGGTGATCCTGGCGTACTGGCGCGGCTGGAAACTCCCGGGTACCCAGGTCGTGGCGCTGTCCTCGCTCCCCGGTGTGCGTCAGCCCATCGGCCTGGCCCGTGCCATGCGGCGTCGGCGGCGCCGGATGCGGGCGGAACGGATGGAGCGCCGGGAACTCAGGAGATCAGGACGCACCCCACCGGGCACAGAGGTCACCGACGACTGATGCGCGGGATGCACCCGTCCCGGACCTCTCCCCGGACCCCTACGCCTGCAGGCGCTCGGAGCGCAGCTGCGTGACCTCGGCATCCAACTGGGCCGCGAAGTCGCTGGTGAACGACGGCAGCTCATCGAGCGTCGTCTCCATCGCCGCAGCCAGCAGCAGGTCCGCCAGCTGCGGATTCCGGGCCAGTACGGGACCGTGCATGTACGTCGCCACGATGGAGCCCTGCACCGCGCCCTCGAAGTAGACCTCCTTGCCGGCCCGGTCATGTCCCAGACCACCGGAGAGGGCGCCATGGGCATCCGTGTTGCCCACCCCCTCGGTCACGTAGCCCAGGGGAGTCGCGTCCGGTCCCAGCAGCGTCGCCCCCTGGTGGTTCGCGAACCCGGTCAGCGGCTCGGTCAGAACCCCGGCCGAGCCCACGGAGCCCGCGGTCAGCCCGAACCCCTTCAGGTTCGGGTCGGAGCGCAGCTCACCGATCGTCCGGTTCTGCAGCGACGACGTCGTCGCGTCCAGCAGCCCCAGTCCGTCCACCATCCGGTCGGAGGCGCGGAAGGACTGGCCGAAGACCTGCAGGCCGGCACAGATCGCCAGCACGGGACGTCCTGCCTGCACCGCGCGGGTCATTGCCCCGTCGGCGAGAAGGTGGTCCGCGGCGAGGATCTGCGCCACATCCTCACCGCCACCCACGGTGTAGATGTCCAGTGACTCCGGCACCGCGTCGCCCAGGTTGACCGTGTGGATCTCCGCGCTGATGCCACGCATCCGCGCCCGCTGGCGCAGCACGAGGGCATTGCCGTCGTCACCGTAGGTGCCCAGCACATCCGGCAGGACGAGCCCGATGTTCAACGTTGCTTCCTTCACTGGGAAATCTCCTTCTGCAGGTTCTTGCGCAGGTCACGGAAGGCGGTGTAGTTCGCCAGTACCTCCACGCGCCCCGGAGGGCACGCCCGGATCGCCGCCACGGTGTCCTCGACGGTGTCATGCTCCACCCCGGCATAGCCCAGCCGGACCGCCAGGTCCGACGACCGTTCCCCGGCGGCCACCACCTTCAGCGACTCGAAGTTCTCGAACTTCACGTCCCACAGCCACGACAGGTCCTGCCCGTCAGCGACCTGCCCGTTGACCGAGATCACCAGGCCGTCGGCGGAGCGGTCGACCATCGACAGCGCCTCCTGCCAGCCAGCCGGGTTCTTCGCCAGCAGCAGGTGCACCTCGCGCCCGTCGAGGTTGACGGTGGAGTAGCGTCCCGCGACATCGTCGACCCGCTCGGCGGCGGCCAGTGCCTGGTTCTCCCCGGTGCCGAGCGCCACCGCAGCGGCGATGGCCTGCGCCGCATTGCCGCGGTTCGCGGTGCCCGGCAGCTTCAGTGTCATCGGCAGCAGCTCGCCGGACGGTGTCGTCAATCCCTCGTCGCCGATCACCCAGGTCGGCTCGGGACGCCGGAACTCACGGCCGTCCGGCAGCTTCTTCACCGCGAACCAGTCCGGTGACCCGTCCTCCTTCTCGGTGCGGACCACCGCGCCACCGGTGCGTGGGCAGGACGTCGAATCCCCGGTGAACCCCACCCCGGCGGACACCCACTGCACGTTCGGGCTGTCCCAGGCCACGGACGTGACCTGGACGTCATCGCAGTTCGCGATGATGGTCATGTCCGGACGCTTCTCCGCGAACTCACGCAGGACGCGCTCGATCTTGTTGATCTCCCCGACACGGTCGAGCTGGTCGCGCGAGAGATTCAGCAGTACCAGCACCGAGCAGTCGAGTTTCTCGCCGATGCTCGGAACGTGGAGTTCGTCGACCTCCAGGACCATCCGCTCAGCACCGCGTCCGGCCAGCAGCGCCGAGATCACGCCGGCATCCATGTTGTCGCCGCCGTCGTTCGTGGCGACGGTGCCCAACGAGCGGGTTGCCTCGGCGAGCATCCGGGTGGTCGTGGACTTGCCGTTGGTGCCGGTGACGATCGCGCACGGCCGTCCCACCCCGAGCTGCTCCATGAGCTTGGGGTCGATGAAGTTGGCCACGAGACCGCCGATCATGCCGCCGGAACCGCGTCCCGTCTTCTTCGATGCCCATGTCGCCGCATCCGCGGCCTTGACGGCCACTGAGGTCAACAGCCCCATTGGTGGATCACCCCTGCTTCTGGTTGTTGTTCTGGCCTGAGCCGCGCCGTCTGCGGCGGCGGTTCTGGGAGGCCTGGCCTGAGCCCTTGCCCACCTGCTTGGCCTGGCCCCCCTGCTTGTTCTGGTTGGCCTGGCCGCCCTGGTTGTTCTGGCCGCCCTTGCCGGAGCCGTTCCCACGACCCTTGCCGCCACGGTTGCCGCGGTTGCCGCCCTTGCCCTTGCCGTTACGGTTGCCGCCGCGCCCACGGCCTCCGCCGCCGCGTCCCTGTCCGGTCTGCGGTGCGGGGATCTTCGGGGTGGCGGGGCGGGCGTCCGCGCCTTTGATGTCGGTGGAGCCGGGAGCGACGTCATCCAGGGCACCGAGGAACTCGACGTCGGTGAGCAGCGGGATGTTCTTGCGCTCACCATGCATCGCCTTGCCGCGCAGCGGGTGGTTGCCGTTGCACACGACCAGGCTGGACGTCCGGTTCAGTTTCTCGCTGTACACCAGCCCGGCCCGCATCGCGGAGTTGATCAGGACGTCGGGGTCGGTGGAGACGTCCGGGCTGACCACGAACTCCATGCCCTGGACAAGGCGGAAGCTGTCGGGAGTGCCAGGGTTGCCGAAGGGCCGCGGCGACGTTGTCGCGTCCACCCGGACGATGCTGCGCTGCAGGCCGAACCGGTCGGCCGTCAGGTCGGAGGGGTCAGCGACGGAGATACCGCCGGGACCGTTGTCGTCCGAGCCGCCGGCGACCGCCAGGTCCCTCTGTGTGCTGTACAGCGGGAAGAGGATGCGATTGTCGGCCAGGAGGATGTCGTCGGGAACCAGGTCGGCGCGTTCACCGCTCGATGCCGCCCCGATACCGGGGAGTGCGTCGGCGGGCAGGTCCAGGCCATGATCCCGGACGTAGACGTCGGCGATGCTGCGCAGCCGCGGGTCCTCCACGGTCACGGACTGGCGCCGGGCGGTGCCGAGCGTGTCGATGATCCGTTCCGGCACGGGTACGGCGATCTTCTTCGGACGCCGCTGGTTGCGCCGGCGCCCGCGGGATCCGCCGCGCTGGTTGCCGCGGTTGGCGGCACGCTGTGCCCGACGGTACTCGTACTGGATGAATCCCCAGGTCAAGGGGATGTTATGGCAGATCAGGGTGCGGCCGTCGATGAGATCGAACAGCAGCGAGGCCACCGTGGCGAAACCAGGGGCCTGGCCCAGGTCGGCCTCGGTGTACCCGTGCAGGTGCCACGGCCCGGGGTCCTCGCCCGGGTTGATCTGCTGCACGATGCCCGTCACCGCCCCCTCCGGGCCGGTCGCGTCCCGGAGGGCGGAGGCGTTGGGGTCGGCGGAGGCCGGACGGTTCCCGGCGACCCCGATCCGCTGGCCGTCCGCGGAGTGGAGGGTGGCGGAGAATGCCACCATGCGTGAGGTCGACGGGTGAATGCCGGACGCAGCCACCGTGATCTCGACGAACGGGGCGTCCTCCGCCGACGGCAGTGAGCCGTGGAAGGTCTTCGGGATGTTGCGTCCGTTGGCGGTGGACGATGGCCGCGGCCCGTCCTGCTCCGTGCCGGACGGGGGACCCGGGGCCGCGTCCTGCTGCTCCGCGGGCGAGGGACGGGACGCCGCGAGGTTCTCCGCGCGCTCGCGTGCCTGCTGCGACGGGGGAGCCGAACGGCGGTGGACCTGGCGGCGGCGCCGTCGTCGGGAGCGGTTGGTTCCGCTGTCCGGAGCACCGGGTGAAGTGCCGTCAGCGCCGTCGTCGGCGCCGGAACCGGTGGATGTCATGGATCACATCATACGTTCTGCGGCCCGGTGCGCCTAAGAGCGACCCGGCGCGGGGCCCACGGCAGGGGGCCTGCGGCCCCGGGGGAGCCCTGCGCGTGCCTACAGCGCGGGTGCAGCCACCGGCTCGGCGGCACGGGCACGGTTCACACTGGAGGTGATCGCCTTCAGCGAGGCGTAGGTGATCGAGTTGGCGATGCCGACGCCCCATACCTTCTGCCCGTTGACCTCGGCCAGCACGTAGGCCGCGGCCTCGGCGTCGTCGCCGGCGGTACGGGCGTGCTGGGAGTACTCCTGCACCTCCACGTCGACACCCAGCGACTCCAGGGCCTGGCAGTAGGCGTTGACGGGGCCGTTGCCGCGTCCCTGGACGGTCCTGGTCTCGCCCTCCCACTCGATCTCGGCGGTGACCTTGGTCTCCGAGCCCTCGGTCTGCGGGCCGTCGACGGTCACGGAGATCTGCTCCAGGGGGGTGTCGCGGTCCAGGTACTCGCCGGTGAAGATGTCCCACATCGCCTTGGAGCTGACCTCGCCTCCCTCGGCATCGGTCACGGTCTGCACCACGGTGGAGAACTCGACCTGCATCGGGCGGGGCAGTTCCAGGCCGTGGTCGGTCTTCATGATGTACGCCACGCCGCCCTTGCCGGACTGCGAGTTCACCCGGATCACGGCCTCGTAGCTGCGGCCGATGTCCTTCGGGTCGATCGGCAGGTACGGGACCTCCCACTGGACCTGGCGGAACTGCTCGTCGGTGATCTCGTTGGCGTGGTGGCCGGGCTGCGCCTCATCGGCCATGTAGTCCATGCCCTTGTTGATGGCGTCCTGGTGGGAGCCGGAGAAGGCGGTGAACACCAGGTCGCCGCCGTAGGGCTGGCGCTCCGGGACCTCCAGCTGGTTGCAGTACTCCACCGTGCGGCGGATCTCCTCGATGTCGGAGAAGTCGATCTGCGGGTCCACGCCCTGGGTGAACATGTTCAGACCCAGGGTCACCAGGTCCACGTTGCCGGTGCGCTCACCATTGCCGAACAGGCAGCCCTCGATGCGGTCCGCGCCCGCCATGTAGCCCAGCTCGGCGGTGGCCACGCCGGTGCCGCGGTCGTTGTGGGGGTGCAGCGACAGGATCACCGAGTCACGGCGTGCGATGTTGCGGCTCATCCACTCGATGCCGTCGGCGTAGACGTTCGGGGTGATCATCTCCACGGTGGAGGGCAGGTTGATGATCATCGGGTTGTCCGGGGTCGGCTCCATGATCCCGATGACCGCGTCGCAGACCTCCCGGGCGTACTCGACCTCGGTGCCGGTGTAGGACTCCGGGGAGTACTGCCAGCGCCAGTTGGTCTCCGGGTAGTCCTGGGCGACCTCCCTGATCAGTTCGGCCGCGTCCGTCGCCAGCTTCTTGATGGCGGGCTTGTCCTTCCGGAACACGACCTTGCGCTGCAGGATGGAGGTGGAGTTGTAGAAGTGCACGATCACGTTCTTCGCGCCCTCGCAGGCCTCGAAGGTGCGTCGGATCAGGTGCTCGCGGGCCTGGACCAGGACCTGGATGGTGACGTCCTCGGGGATCTTGTCCTGCTCGATGATCTCGCGGACGAAGTCGAAGTCGGTCTGGGAGGCGGACGGGAACCCGACCTCGATCTCCTTGTAGCCCATGGTGATCAGCAGGTCGAACATGCGGCGCTTGCGCTCGGGGCTCATCGGGTCGATCAGGGCCTGGTTGCCGTCACGCAGGTCCACCGCGCACCACTGGGGGGCCTTGTCGATGACCTTGTTCGGCCAGGTGCGGTCGGGCAGCTGGAAGGTCTCGACCTCGGTGAAGTGCGGCTGGTAGCGGTGTACCGGCATCTGGGACGGACGCTGCTTGTTCCAGGCCTTCTGGCCCTCGGGAATGTCGCCGGCGGGGGTGGAGATGCGGGCGGGGGCCGAGATGAAGGAATCGGTGGGGGTCATGGTCTTGCTCCTTGGCAATCGGTGGAAGTGTGTTTTCTACACCGACCGGCACGACTCAACTCCGCGACGGGGAGCCGGTCGGATTTAGAACCTGACCCCGCCGCGGCAGAGAAGGAGAAGCTGCGCGCGCGAGTAATTCATGTCGACGACAGTAACACGGGGGCACCGGCGACCGACAAGCCAGCAGTGTGACCGGGGTTACTTTCCGGGGTTGCCCGGGGGCACGCCGCACTCTGCCGCGGGACGGTAGGCTCATCGGTCATGAGTTCCACCGTCCCCGAGCGCCCCCGGGTGTCCGACGCCGTCATCCCGGTCGCCGCAGCCGTGTCGGCGCTGGTGACCGGGCTGCTGCAACTGCTGGCGATGCAGGTGTGGGGTGGGCGCCGCGGTATGGACCTGCGGGACGTCCTGATGCAGTGGGACTCCCAGTGGATGACGCTGATCTCGGAGTACGGGTACTCCGGCTTCGTGATGTCGGCCGACCAGACCGATCCCGTCGAATGGGAGTCGGTGGCCTTCTTTCCCGGCTACCCGGTGCTGGTCAGGATCGTCGCCGCACCCTCCGCCGTCCTCGACGGCACCGACTCCACCTACATCGCCGCCCTGGTGGTCTCGGCGGTGGCGTCGCTGCTGCTCGCCTGGGGTGCCTCGCGCCTCGCGACCGACATGTGGGAACGCATGCGGGGGAGGTCGGGACGGCCGTCGGTCGGTGCCTCGGTCTGCCTGACCGCCACCGTGACGGTGCTGGTCTTCGGTGCGCCGATGGGCGTCGTCTACTGGATGCCCTACTCCGAGGGACTGTTCACCGCGCTGACCGTGTGGACGCTGGTGTTCCTGCTGCGGCGCAGGTACCTGGTGGCGGGGGCCCTGGTGCTCCTCGCCGGACTGACCAGGCTCACGGCCGCGGCGTTGATCCTGGTGCTGTGCATCGCCGCGGTGATGGAGGCGCGGGAATGGTGGAGGGCCAGGCAGGACCCGGAGGCGCCCGCTGCGTCCCGGCCGGCGTTCCCGGCGCGTGCGGTCGCTGCGCCCGTGATCGGTTCACTCGGCATCATCGCCTACCTGGTCTGGGCGAACAACGCCGTCGCCGAGATCGGCGGCTACTTCGCCGCCCAGGAGCGCGGTTGGCATTCGGGCTTCGACGTCGGGGCGGCGACCCTCCGCTGGCTGGCGGGGAACCTCAGCGGTGACACGACCGGCTACGTGGTCTCCAGCTGGTCCATGATCCTGGTCGCTCTGCTGTGCGCGGCGTCCGTGTGGCCGCTCGTGCGGGGCTGGATCCCGTGGCAGGTCTGGCTGACGGGTGTGGTGACCGCCGGTATCGTGCTGGGCTCGGACGGGATCATGCACTCGCGTCCCCGTCTGCTGCTGCTCCCCGTGCTCCTGCTGCTCCTGCCGTTCGTGGTGCGTGCGGTGCGGTGGGTCTGGGAGGGGCCGGCGTCCCGGCGGCGCACTGCGGGCCTGGGCGTGGTCGCGGTGTGCTGCGTCCTGTGGTGTGTCCTGGGTGTCTGGGTGTCGGGGCAGATGCTCATCGACTTCGACTACGCCATCTGACGCTCAGTCCACACCCTTGCGTGACAGCACCACCGTGGACACCACCATCACCACCAGCGCGGCGGCCATCAGCAGCCACCCCGCGCCCTCGGCCTGGAAACGTTCGCCCAGGATCGCGTAGCCCAGCATGAACGCCACGATCGGCTCGGTGATCGTCATCGCCGGCAGCGAGTTCTTCAGCGCACCGGCGTTGAAACTCGCCTGCTGCACCAGCGTCCCGATCACCGCCCCTGCCACGAGGCCGTAGATCTCCCAGCTGGTCAACAGGCCCGAGAGTCCGCCCCGGGTGAACTCGTCCACCACGGCCTTCGACAGCACCGCCACGTACCCCATGATCGCGCCGGTCAGGGCGCCGAGCAGCAGTGCCCGCTGCCGCGGCACCTGGCGTGACGCATACCAGGCGACCGCGACCATGACCACGATCCCGATGGCCAGCGCCAGCAGCCACCGGTTCAGCGGCGGGGTGGAGAGGCCGGGAAGCGGACGCCCCCAGACCACCAGAATGCCGACGGCCACGGTGAGCAGTCCCGCCCACGCCATCTCCTGGCGGGACACCCGGCGTCCGTCGAAGCGGGCCGCCAGGGGCAGGGTGAACATCAGTGACAGGACGAGGATGGGTTGGACCACGAGCAGCGTCCCGAATCCCAGGGCGACGATCTGCAGGCCGTACGCTGCCAGGGCACACAGGACGCCCGCCCACCAGAGTGGGCGGGCGAGCGCGGCGAGGACCGGCGTGCCGTGGGCGTCGTCGGGATCACCCGACGTCTGCTCCGCGGCCTGGTGACGGAGGATGGTCCCCCAGGCGACGGTGAGCGCTGACAGCAGGGCGAAGACGACAGCGAGGAGGTTGCTGTGCATCATCGAGAGTTCAGACTAGCCGACCTGCGGTCACGCCGGATACCTCGGTGGCCGCGGCACCTACGTGGTGAAGTACTCCTCGATCTGGTCGAGCATCGCCATCGCGCTGTAGAAGTCGATGCGGAAGGTCTCCGCACCGAACTCGAAGACACGGTCGTTCTCCACGGCGTAGGTGCCGCGGGCGGCCGGCTGGGCCTCCAGTTTCGACGACACGGAGCTGCCCGGGTCGGCGTTGGTGGCGAACACCGTCCTGCCGGTCAACCCCTTGTCCAGGTTCTCCGCGGTGACCTGGACAACGTCGGTGCGTCCCGCGTAGTCACCGTCGGTGCGGGCGACGCCCTCCCCCGGGACATCCAGGTCCCAGCCGAGCTCCTCGATGATCCGGCCCTGGGCCGACTCCGCGGTCATGAAGTTCAGGTTGCCGTCCGGGGTGGGCAGCACGAACTGGACGGGCTGCTCCGGCTCCTCGATGTTCCCGGACACTTCGGTGGCGCGGTCCTGGAAGTCCTGGATGGCGTCCGCGGCCTCGTCCTCGTGGCCGGTGATCTCGCCGAGCTGGGTGGTGACCTCGGTCCAGTCCTTGTCGGAGTAGTCCAGGACCACGGTCGGTGCGACGTCCTTCAGACGGTCGTAGAGGGGCAGGGCGGAGTCGGCGCCGAAGGCGGAGACCACGATCAGGTCGGGGTCCTGGTTGATGACCTTCTCGAAGTCGATGTCCTGGAGTTCCCCCACCGGTTCCACGTCGTTCTCGTCGGCGATCCCGGCCCACTGGCTGAAGAAGCCCTTGTCGTCGGAGGTCGGACCGACGGCGGCGGTTCCGGAGCCGACGACCGGGGCGTCGATGGACAGCAGGCTGCCGGTGAGGGTCGCGGCGGTGGAGACGATCTTCTCCGGCTTCCCCGGGATCTCCACCTCCTCGGTCTCGCCCGTCGGGGTGCCGTTGTCGACCGCGATGGAGTCGACGGACCGGGGCCAGTCACCGTCGGAATCCGAGGCTGAGGAGCCGGAGCCGTCGCCGGAATCGTCGTCGCTGGAACACGAAACGACACTGAAAGCCAGGCTGGTTGCGGCGAGCGCGCCGATGATGCGGCGGCCCGCACGACGGCTCAGGGTGGGTTGATGGGACATGTTCTCTCCTAGTGAACGTCGCTCCCCGGGTGGGGAAACGGAACAACAAGTTATCCTAACCTCTGTAGTGTGGCGTGCGCCATCACTACACCGTCGCCGCCACCCCGCCGCGGAACGGATCGACCGACCAGAAGGACCCGGAGGCCACACATGCCACGCATCAGCCGTGACACCGACATCTACCCCATCACCATGCGTGAACTGGAGGTCCTCAGTGTCGAGGACATCACCCCCGGCATGCGCCGGGTCACCTTCGGAGGGGAGGGGCTGCTGGCCCACGAGCGCGACGGCGAGCAGGTGCCCGCGATCGTGTCCGACGGCTTCGACGACGACATGCGCATCATCTTCCCGGACCCGGTGACCGGGGAACGCCCCTACCCGGCATCGCTGGGCGACGGCAGGCTCGACTGGAACGCCGAGGTCAACGACCTTTTCAGGACGTACACCGTGCGGAAATGGAGCCCCGACGCCGGGGAGTACGGGGAACTCGTCGTCGACTTCGCACGCCACGGTACGGGGCTCGCGGAGGACTGGTCGTCCACGGCGGTCCCCGGCGGCAGGGTGTACGCGGCCGGGCCGAAGAACTGCGGATCCCTGCCGGTGCACACCGACTGGCTGCTGCTCGTCGGTGACGACACCGCGCTCCCGGCCATCGGCCGGTGCCTGGAGGAGACCCCCGCAGGGCACCGGGTGATCGCCGTGGTCGAGGTCGCAGACCGTGCCGACATCCAGCACGACCTGGCCGGGGTTGCCTGTGCGGAGACCCTGGACCTGCACTGGGTGGTCCGTGCGGAAGGTGGGGACTTCACCGAGGAACTGCTGGCGGTCGCGGGCGGCGGGGGCGGGCTGCCGTCCGGCGTGCCATTCGTGTGGGCCGCCGGTGAGTCGAAGCGGCTGAAGACGGTCCGCAGGTTCGTCAAGGAGGCCGGGGTCCCGCGCGAGCACGTGGAGATCACCGGCTACTGGCGGAAGAACGACGCCGTGGCGGTGGACGGGAACGAGTCCGGTACCGGGGAGAAGGAGCCGGCGACGTCCAGTCTGGCGCCCCTGATGCAGCTCCACGAGATGGCCGAGGTCGCGCCCGGGTTCGCCCTGCGTGCCGCGGCGGGCCTGGGCATCTTCGAGGCCGTGGACACCGCCGTCGAGCAGCAGGGTGGTCCGGTCACCGCGGCGGCCGTGGCCGGTGCCGTCGGAGTGGACGTGGACATCCTCGTCCGGTTCCTGCGCTACCTCGAGTCCGTGTCACTGGTGGATCTCAGCGTGCCTGACGACAGCACCGGTGTGGGGGACACGACCGTGCTGCTGACGTCCCTGGGGCGCGAACTCGCCGACCCGGACGGTGCGGTGGCCAGGCTGACCGGCCCGGACTCGCTGCGGACGCTGGCCTGGCTGCACCTGGAGCAGGGCCTGCGCAGCGGCCGGCCCGTCGACGTCGGGGCAACCGGCCTGGACTGGGCCGGACTGCGCGCCCGGGACACCGCGGTGGTCGACACCCTCGCCGACGCCGAGGCCACCAGGGCGCAGTGGGTCGCGCCCGCCCTCGCCCAGGGCCTCGGTACCGTCGCCGCGGCTGCCGGTCCTGTCAGCACCATCGCCGTCGCCGGTGCGGGGGAGGGCGTCGCCGCGGCCGTCTACGCCGATGAACTGCTGCGCCACGACCCGGAGCTGGCGGTCAGCGTCCTGAACCTGGACGGTGGGGCAGGTGGCGGCCGCACCGTCGTGGCGGAGGAACGCCTGGCCCGCGAGGTTGGCGAGTCGCGCCGGGAGCGGTTCTCGGTGCAGGCGTGGACCCCGGGCGCCGGTGGTGCGGACGGGGGGTCCGTGGACCTGGTCGTCCTGGTCGACCCTTTCGCGCTCGCCGTGCCGCAGGACGTCCCCGCGCTGCTGTCGTCCGCGGCCTCGCGTGGGCGCGCCGTGGTCGTCATCTCCCGCCTGCTCGCGGAGAGCGGGGACGAGGACCACGACTACGAGGAGGACATCACCCGGCTCCTGCTCGACGGCCGGAGCGTCCCGACCAGGCGTGACCTGGGTCGGGCGATCGCGGAGGCCGGACTCACGGGGGTCGCCGACCGTCCGGTGGGTTGGGGTAGCCACGCGGTGGTCGCCGTGCCGTCCTGAGCGGCGTTGTGGAGGACACTCCCGGGCTACCGGGCACAGCACGTACTCAGGTAGTCTGAGTCTCGCGCACGAATCAAAACAGAAGGTGGAGCAAGGAACAGTGGCCCTGATCGTCCAGAAGTACGGCGGCTCGTCGTTGGAGAGCGCCGAGCGCATCCGGCGCGTCGCCCAGCGGATCGTGGAGACCAAGAAACAGGGCAATGACGTCGTCGTCGTCTGCTCCGCCATGGGCGACACCACCGATGAACTGCTCGACCTCGCCAACCAGGTCAACCCGGTTCCCCCGGGGCGTGAGATGGACATGCTGCTCACCGCCGGTGAGCGCATCTCCAACTCCCTGGTCGCCATGGCGATCGACTCCTTCGGTGCCGAGGCACAGTCCTTCACCGGCTCGCAGGCCGGCGTGATCACCACGGAGCGGCACGGCAACGCCCGCATCGTGGACGTCACCCCGGGTCGCGTCCGGGAGGCCCTCGACAACGGCATGATCTGCCTGGTCGCGGGCTTCCAGGGGGTCAACCGGGAGACCCGCGACATCACCACCCTGGGACGCGGCGGCTCCGACACCACCGCCGTGGCGCTGGCCGCCGCGCTGGACGCCGATGTCTGCGAGATCTACTCCGACGTCGACGGTGTGTACACCGCGGACCCGCGCATCGTCCCCAACGCCAAGCGACTGGACAGGATCTCCTTCGAGGAGATGCTGGAGATGGCCGCGGTCGGCGCCAAGATCCTGATGCTGCGCTGCGTGGAGTACGCTCGCGCGTTCAACGTCCCGATTCGTGTCCGTTCGTCATTCAGCAACGAGCCCGGCACCCTGGTGTCCGGATCATTGGAGGATATCCCCGTGGAAGAAGCAGTTCTGACCGGTGTGGCCCACGACCGTTCCGAGGCGAAGGTCACCGTCCTCGGCATCCCCGACAAGCCGGGCGAGGCCGCACGGGTCTTCCGCGCCCTGGCGGACGCCGAGATCAACATCGACATGGTGCTGCAGAACGTGTCCTCGGTGGCGGACAACCTCACCGACATCACGTTCACCTGCCCGCGGGAGGACGGCCCCCGCGCGGTCGAGCTGCTCAAGGGGCTGCAGGGCACCGAGGACCACCAGAAGTTCAGCCAGCTCCTCTACGACGACCAGGTCGGCAAGGTCTCCCTGGTGGGTGCGGGCATGAAGTCCCACCCCGGCGTGACCGCGGACTTCGCCGAGGCACTGCGCGACGTGGACATCAACATCGAGCTGATCTCCACCTCCGAGATCCGTATCTCTGTCCTGATCCGCGACACCGACCTGGACGCCGCCGTCGCCGCGCTGCACGAGCGTTTCCAGCTCGGTGGCGAGGAAGAGGCCACCGTGTACGCCGGTACCGGCCGATAGACACCGCACCGTCGAAAGGAACCAAGGAATGACCACTCTCGCCATCGTCGGCGCCACCGGCCAGGTCGGCCGCGTGATGCGCGACATCCTCGAGTCGCGCCCGTTCCCGCTGGAGAAGGTCCGCTTCTTCGCCTCCGCACGGTCCGCGGGCTCAGAAATCGAGTTTCGCGGGGACACGGTCGTGGTGGAGGACGTCGCGGCGACCCCGACGGAGGACCTGCGCGGCATCGACGTCGCCCTGTTCTCGGCGGGTGGTGCCACCTCAAAGGAGCACGCCCCCCGTTTCGCGGAAGCCGGTGCGACCGTGGTCGACAACTCCTCGGCGTGGCGCAAGGACCCCGAGGTCCCGCTGGTCGTCTCCGAGGTCAATCCGGGCGATGCGCAGAACGTGCCCAAGGGCATCATCGCCAACCCGAACTGCACCACCATGGCCGCGATGCCGGTGCTCGGCGCACTGCATGCCGAGGCCGGGCTGAGACGCCTCCACGTGTCCAGCTACCAGGCGGTCTCCGGATCCGGGCTGGCCGGGGTGAAGGCCCTGGCCGACCAGGTGCGTGCCAACCTGGACGTGCTCGAGCAGCTGGTCACAGACGGGTCCGCGCTGGAGGTCCCCGACGATGACCTCGGCCCGTACGCTGAGCCGATCGCCTTCAACGCCCTGCCCCTGGCCGGGAACCTGGTGGACGACGGCACACGGGAAACCGATGAGGAGCAGAAGCTCCGCAACGAGTCCCGCAAGATCCTGCACATCCCGGACCTTCCCGTGGCGGGCACCTGCGTGCGCGTACCCGTGTTCACCGGTCACACCATGACGGTCCACGCCGAGTTCGACAAGGCGATCAGCGACAAGCGGGCCGCAGAGGTCCTCGCCGGTGCGTCCGGTGTGAAGCTCCAGGAGGTCCCCACCCCGCTGGCGGCCGCCGGCATCGACGAGTCGCTGGTGGGACGTATCCGCCAGGACCAGTCGGTCGAGGGCAACCGGGGTCTGGTCCTGGTCGTGGCGGGGGACAACCTGCGCAAGGGTGCGGCTCTGAACACGATCCAGATCGCCGAGCTGCTGGTGTAGACCGCCCCGCTGCGCCGGGCGTTCCGGTTGCGGGGGCTGCCCGGGGCGCGCAAGGTCGTCAGCATGACGACCGCAGAAAGCACCACTGAAACCGCCACCGGCTCCGCCTTCGCACACAACGGCAATCCCTGGCCCGATGTAGAGCAGCACATGGTGCGCTACGGTGCGCCGCCCTACTTCCCGGAGATGATTGACCGGGCCGAGGGCAGCTACGTCTGCACCGAGTCCGGGCGGAGGATCCTCGACTTCACCTCGGGCCAGATGTGCGCCACGCTCGGGCACGCGCACCCGAGGATCGTCCGGACCGTCCAGGAGTCCTATCCGCGCCTGGACCACCTGTTCAGCGGGATGCTGTCGCGTCCCGTGGTGAATCTGTCCACCCGGCTGGCGCAGAAGGCCAGTGCGGTCACCGACATCGATCCGTCCACCGATCCACTGGAGAGGACACTGCTGCTCTCCACCGGTTCAGAGGCCAACGATGCTGCGATCCGCATGGCCAAGGCCATCACCGGAAAGTTCGAGGTCGTCTCGTTCAGCCGTTCCTGGCACGGGATCACCGCGGCCGCTGCCGGGGCCACGTACAGTTCCGCCCGGACAACGGGCACACCAGGGATGCCGGGGCAGATCGCGATCCCCACCCCCTACGACTACCGGCCGGACATCGAGGATCCGGAGGGGAACCTCGACTGGCGGCGCCTGCTGGACTTCGGCTTCGAGATGGTGGACGCCCAGTCGGTCGGCAGCCTGGCCGCATGCATCGTGGAACCGGTGATCTCCAGCGGTGGTGTCCTGGTCCCGCCGGACGGGTTCCTCGCCGCCTTGCGGGAGAAATGCCGTGAACGGGGCATGCTGATGATCCTCGATGAGGCGCAGACCGCCATGGGACGCACCGGTTCCTGGTTCGACTTCGAGCACGAGGGGGTCACCCCGGACATCCTCAGCCTGTCGAAGACCCTCGGTGCCGGCCTGCCCCTGGCAGCGGTGCTGACCACAGCGGCGCTGGAGCAGAAAGCGCACCACAACGGCTTCATCTTCTACACCTCCCACGTCAACGACCCGGTCGTTGCCGCGGTGGGGAACACCGTCCTGGACGTCATCGAGGACGAGGGTCTGCTGGACAATGCCGGCGAGCGTGCGGCGCAGCTCAGTGCCGGTCTGCGGGACCTGGTGGACCGCCACGACATTGTCGGGGACGCCCGGGGCCGCGGCCTGCTCCAGGGACTGGAGATCGTGGAGAGCTCCGCGTCCAAGGTCCGTTCGGAGACTCTGGGCAACCGGATCACCGACACGTGCTTCGACCTGGGCCTGCACATGAATATCGTCAACCTGCCCGGGATGGGTGGTGTGTTCCGTATCGCGCCACCGCTGACCGTGACTGCCGATGAGATCGATGAGGGGCTCACGATCCTCGGACAGGCGATCGAGGACGTTGAATCGGGTTGGCGGGCGGGGGATAAGGGGTAATTACTCCCCGGGGACGTCCGCCCAGTGCTCGTGGACCAGGTCCAGCACCAACCGCGTGAACTCCGGCTCCAGCCCGGGTGTTGCGGCGCGGACCATGGTCACCCCCAGCTCCGCAGCGGTCTCCGCAGCCTCGTTGTCCAGGTCCCACATGACCTCCATGTGGTCGGTGAGGAACCCGACGGGGCACAGGACGATGGGGCGCCGGTCGCCGTCGGCGGAGTCACCGGAGCCACCCACCGTGGCCTCCAGGTGGTCGCAGATGTCCGGTTCCAGCCACGGCACGTGCGGTGGGCCGGAGCGGGACTGCCACACCAGTTCCACGTCCGCGGCCTCCACACCGTCGTGGTCCTCCCCGTCGATGGCGAAGGAGCTGAGGGCACGGATCTCCCGGGCGGCGGTCAGCACCTGTCCTGAATAGCGGTGGGTGGAATCCGCCGAGGATGCCTCGTCCGCGGCGACCGGGATGGAATGTGCGGTGAACAGCAGACGGCCGTCCGCCTGCTGCGCGGCGGGCAGCGACGCACGCGCCTCGTCCACCAGTCGGGCGAACGCGGCGCGGAACAGGGGGTGGTCGTGGAACGGACAAATCTTCGTCATCGACGGCGGGGTGATCCCGGCGTCACGGCAGGACTGCAGGGCACGCTCGATGTCCTCGCGGTACTGGATGTCACCGGAGTAGCCGCCCCACGCGGACGTGGCCAGGACCAGTACCTCGGTGATCCCGTCGGCGACCATCCGCTTCGTCACGTCCTCGACGTACGGCTCCCAGTTCCGGTTGCCGAAGTAGACCGGAAGATCCACGCCACGTGCACCCAGTTCGGCGCGCAGATGATCGATGATCCCCAGGTTCTGGTCGTTGATCGGGCTCTTTCCCCCGAAGCGGTAGTAATGCTCGCCGACCTCGGCGAGACGGTCGCGGGGGATGCCGCGTCCCCGGGTGACGTTCTCGAGGAAAGGGAGGACGTCCTCGTCCTTCTCGGGACCCCCGAAGGAAAGGACGAGCAGTGCCCGTGTGCTGTGAGCCATGGGGCCAGCCTACCCGCCGGACAGACCGAGTTCGTGGACCAGGGCCGTCCTGAGACGGGGGTGGCGGAAGCGGTGGTTCGCCTTCTCCAGGACACGGGGCGAGACATTCTGGTCGGCCAGGGCGAGCTCCTCGGCCCCCTGTACGCCGAGCAGCAGGGCGGGGGCCGCGGCAGGGACGGGGATGCTGGTCGGCACGCGGAACCGGAGAAGTTCGCCGAGGGTGTCGGTGAACTCCGCGTTGGTCAGCAGCTCCGGGGCCACCGCGTTGACCGGGCCGTGCAGCGTTTCCGACCCCGGCACACCGACGATGGCGCGGTGGTAGATGTCGACCAGGTCCTCCAGTGATATCCACGCGAAATGCTGGCGGCCGTTCCCCAGTACGCCGCCGCCGGCCCGGGACGATGCGGTGAGCGCGCTGAGCAGCGGTGACCCGCCACCGAGGACGATGCCGGTGCGGATGTTGACCACCCGCAGCCCCGCGTCCGCGGCGGGGGAGCAGGCGGCCTCCCAGTCGGAGACGACGCGGGCGAGGAAACCGTCCCCGGCGCCCGCCTGCTCGGTGACGCGTCCGGCGCGGGCGTGCCCGTAGAAGCCGATTGCGGAGGCGCAGACGAAGCTCCCCACGCCGTCGGTCGCCGCCGCCAGGTCGGCGAGGCGGTGGGTGGGCCCGACCCGCGAATCCCGGACCTTCGCCTTGTGTCGGTCGGTGAACCTTCCGGCGATGGAGGCCCCCGCGAGGTGGACCACCGTGTCCACCCCGCGCAGCAGTTCGGGGTCGGGGTGCCCCGGGTCCCAGATCCGGGCGTCCGGCTCATTCGGCTGGGCCGAGCGCGACAGGGGGACCACCGTGTGGCCGGTGCTGCGCAGCAGTGCGGTGAGACGGGTGCCGACCAGTCCCGTCGCGCCGGTGACGGCCACGGTGTGGCGGGGTGCCCCGTGATCCTGGTGGGAGAGGAAGGTGAGGTCCTCGGTCAGCTGGCGGTGGCGGTAGGCGAAGATGCGGTCCAGCAGCGCGGACGGTGCGGTGGTGTCCACGGAGTCGGTGAGGAGGGTGCCGTCCTGCGCGGTGTCCGTGGCAGGGGCATCGGCGAGGTCATGGTGGTGGCGCCACCGGGTCAGTTGCTTGACCGGTGCGTTGCTGCACTCGTCGGCGAAGTGGCTGCCCTCGCGGAAGCTGCCGGGCAGGTGCCGGGCGTCCCACCGCAGACCCGGCAACCGAAGGACGGTTGTGCCGTCACGCAACGAGGATGCCTCGCTGGCGACATGGACGTGCGCGAAACCGGGTGTGAGTCTGGTGACGGCACCGGGGCGTGTGTGCCAGTCCCAGACCTCAGGCCGTGGGAACTCGAGGTTCTGGCGGTAGGTGTGGGTCACGAGCCCCAGTGTAGGAGCGGGTCGTCCCCTGCGTCGTCGTCGCTGCTGCCCGTGCCGCGGTTCGCGTTTCCGGACGCGGCGAGCAGGTCGGCGCGGGCGCGGGCCACCCGTGAACGGATCGTCCCCACCCGGACGCCGCAGATGTCCGCGGCCTCGGCGTAGGTGTGGCCCAGGATCTGGGTGAGGATCAACGCCTCACGGCGTTCCGGCCGGAGCTGGTCCAGGAGGGCGCGGGCGTCGACCAGTTCGGCCCAGGTCTGGCTGCCGGCGGTGTCCGGTGAGCTGGTGGTGCCCGCCGCCTCCTCCCACTGCTCCGCGGACTTCCGCGGCCGGGCCATGTCGTGGCGGACGCTGTCGACCCAGGTGTGGCGGGCCAGTGCCAGGAGCCAGGTCCGGGCCGACGAGCGTGCGGCGAAGCGGGGGAGCGCACTGATCACACGCAGGTAGGTTTCCTGGGTGAGGTCGTCGGCCCGGTCCGCGTCCGCCAGATGCGCCAGCAGGCGCCAGACGTCGGCGTGGGTGGCCTCGATGAAGTCGGTGAGTGCCCGACGGTCCCCGGAGGCCGCACGCAGGGCGAGGTCCGTGACGGCTTCGTCACCGGGACGGGACATCAGTTCGTCTCCTTGGCGGGCTCGCCGCCGGACAGCGGCACGGTGTGGTCCCACAGGGTGGCGTGCAGGGCACGGCCCATCACGTAGGAGCCCACCGCCTGCACCACCAGCAGGGCGAACACGGCGACGATGGCGCGGATGAAGTATCCGGGGACGAAACCCTCCAGCGCCCAGGAATGCACCAGGTCCGCGGCGACGAGCAGCGGCAGGCCCATGCCGACGGCGGGGCCGAGCATGTTGACCTGGCTCAGTGCGTCCGGGGCGAGGTACATGGCCACCGCCGGGACCATGATGTAGAGGGCGCCGACGAGTGCCAGGACGCCGGCGATGATGGCCGGGACCCAGCCGATTTCGTTGGTCTCGAGGACCTGGCCGCCCTCGGCCGCCAGGAGGGTCACTGAGGATGATGCGGGAATGGTCATTGCGGCTCCTACCTCCGTCCACGGGTGATGACACGGGCGAACGCCATGGTGCTGATCGCACCACCGAGTCCCGCGATGAGCACGACGTCATAGGTGATCGACGAATTGACGAACAGGCTGTACACCAGGAAGCCGGCGACAACGGTCAGGAAGATCATGTCGGCGAGGACGGCCCGGCGGGCGTCATTGCGGGTCGAGACCGCACGCCAGAGCACGAGGGTCAGGGACACCGCGACGATCGCGCCGGCCGCGCCGGCGAAGATCCACAGCAGTTGGGTCGGAGTCACTTCGTTCCGTCCTCTCCCTTGTCGTCCCCGGTGGGGGTCTCCGTGTCCTTCTTCGGCGCCGGAGTGTCCTTGGCTGGGGTGTCCTTGCCGGTGCTGTCCTTGGCGGCATCACCGGTGGGGTGCTCCGTCTTCGGACGCTTCGCCAGGGGAGTCCCCTTCGCGCCGCTGAGGTTGAGGTTCGGCTGCGGCAGCCGTGACCGGACCTCGAGGGCGTTGACCAGGGAGGCGATGGGGGACGTCCGGCGGCCCGACTTGGCGGCCGACGACCCGCCGGCGACACCGGCGCCAGCGGCACCGGAGTCCGCCAGTGCCGACACCCCGCCCTCGGAGTGGGGTGCCACCCGCTGGCTGTCCAGTCCTTCGTCGTCGTCCGACTCATCGTCGTCGAGGGTCAGTGGCGGCGGGCTGAGCTCCTCGGCGAGCTTGCGCCGGCGACGCTCCTCCTCCTTCAGGGCGAGCCTGCGGCGCTCCTCCGCGGCCTTGCGTGCGTGCTCCCTGGCGATCTTCTCGCGCTGTTCGCGGGAGAGCCCCTCCAGGTCGTTTTCGTCCAGCTTGTCCTCCTGGCGCATGATCGCCGCGACGAACGCGGCGGCATGCGGTGTGGAGTCGACCTTCTCGATGTCGAAGACACCATCGTCGCTGGCACGGCCACCACGGTTCCCACGGTAACCGCGGGGGCCGGGGACGCCACGCTCCACGAGGTGCTCCACGTCGAACTCGATCTTGCGCTTGCGCACGGCGGGAACGAGCTTGCCCTCCATCACCGCCAGCGAGTGGAGGAGCTCCTGCGGGTCGGCACCGTACATCGCGTGCACCGCCAGGAAGCGCTGGACGCGGGTCAGGCCGTGGGTGCGGAACTCGGAGGTGGCGACGGACGCGGCGTCCTGCAGGTTCCGCTTGCCGGCGGCGGCGTCCTCGTCGACCTCCTTGGGGCCGGTCACACCCAGGGCGAGGGTGCCCGGGGTGATGGTGATCGACGCGATGAACGCGGCGATGTCCCGCTCGCGGGTGAGCCGCAGCGGGTAGTAGATCATCACCGGTGCGATGTGCCGACCGGTGGTGAAGGTGTCGAACGCCATGATGGTGGATTCCTTGATGATCTGGCCGATCAACCACACCACGTAGACGATCACGTGCCAGACCCGGCGCACTCCGTCCTTCAGGCCCATCACTGCCCACCTCCATCGGTTTCCTCGGTTGCCCCCACGGTAGTCGCGTGGTCCATTCCGTACTCGTCGGAGGGGAGTACGACGCCCACCGACTCGTACGGATCACCGAGGACGGCGTGCACGTAGGCGGTGGTGTCGGTGAGTGACGCCGCAGCGTCCCCGGTGACCTGGGTCATTGGCCCGATGAAGAGGAACATGCCCAGGCTCAGCACCATCATTGTGGCGCTGGGCAGGGTCAGCGGGACGCTGACGGCGAGGGACGGGTCCATGTCCTGCTTGTCCATCGGCTTGCCCCAGAAGCACTTGCGCCACACGTGGAGCATGCTGAGCAGCGCGCCGACCGAGGCGATGACCACCGCTCCGACACCGATCCAGGCCAGCCAGCCGGAGTCCCGGACCATGGCGAAGATCAGCATCAGCTTGCCCCACAACCCGGAGAACGGGGGGAAGCCGATCAGTGACAGCGCGGCTGCGGCGAAAACCGTGGAGACCAGCGGGTCCCGGCGCATCAGGCCGGAGAGCCGGCGCAGGCGTCCGGTGCCGTAGGTCTCCTCGACCGCGCCGGCCGCCATGATCATGCCGGCGGCGGTGATCATGTGGTGGAGCATGTAGAAGATGGCGGCGGACAGCATCAGCTCGGCGCTGCCGCCGAGGAAGGCCAGGGCGACGAGGATGAAGGGGATGCCGTTGACCATCTGGTAGGCGATCACACCGCGCAGGGTGGTCTCGCCGAGCGCGGCGTAACCGCCGATCAGCATGCCGATCACGGCGAAGACCAGGATGGTCACGGCCCACCGCTGGTCACCCTCGAAGATGGTCATGAACACCCGCAGTATCGCGTAGACCCCGACCTTGGTGTGCAGCCCGGAGAACAGTGCCATCACCGACGGTGAGGTCGACCCGTAGGCGCGCGGCAGCCAGGTGTGCACCGGTGCCGCACCGGACTTCACCGCCAAGGCGATCAGTACGATGCCCAGTGCCAGCCACAACTGCCACTGGGTGCCGTGGATGCCGTCGGCGAATCCGCCCTCGGCCCGTGGGCCCGCGGCCCCGGCGAGGGCGGCGATGTTGGTGGTGCCGACGACGGCGTAGATGAGCCCGACACCGGATAGCAGGGTGAGTGAGGTGACCAGGTTGACCAGGATGAACGTGCGGCCCGCGGCCAGCCGGGCCCAGGTTCCGGTCATGGCGAGCAGTCCGAAGGACGGCATCAGCATGACCTCGATGAACACGAAGAGGTTGAAGAGGTCGGCGGTCAGGAACGCGCCCCACACACCGGTCAGCAGCATCAGGGTCATCGCCGGGTAGAACCGGGAGCGGGATTCACCGACGGTGTCCGCGAACCAGTTGGCGACGAAGGCGACGATGGAGGTCGTCACGATCATCACGGCGGACAGGGCGTCCGCGGCGAGGGGAATGGAGACGCCGCCGATGAAGTCACCGATGTTGTGCGCGATGACGGTCGTTTCCCCACCGCCGATCACCTGGGTGAGCAGCAGGACGCCACCGACACCGCCGGCGGCGGGGACGGCGAGGCCGAGGAGGCGGCGGGGGAGTTCCCAGGGCAGGAAGGCCGCGATGCCGGAGGCGAACAGCGGCACCACCACGAACAGCGCGAGGAGGGCTCCGAGGGTGTCGGGGGACGTCATCAGTAGTCCTCCTCTCTCTCGCGGCGACGCTGGGCCTGCGGCGAGTCCTGGTCGATGTGGTGGGCGGAACGGCGTCCGACGGTGTCGAGCGATCGGAACTCGCGGCGGGCGCGCTCGACGTCCTCACCCGAGCGGGTGTCATCGTCTCGTCCGAGGGCGGCGAGGGCGAGCATCACCGCGGTGGCGGCCATCGAGATGACGATGGCGGTCAGGACGAAGGCCTGGGGCAGGGGGTCGGCGGAGTCCTCGGGCAGTGTGCGGTCGGCCAGGGGGTCGCCCCGCCAGGCGCCGATCCCCGCGGCGAGCAGGAGCAGATTGACCCCGTGGCTCATCAGCGTTGTCCCGATGATCACGCGGACCATGCCGCGTTGCATCACCATGTAGACGCCGGCAGCGACGAGGAGGGCGATGATTGCCGCGATGATCACTGGTTGTCACCGTCCTTCCCGTCGTTGTTGTTCTTCTTCTTGTCGTTCTTGTCGCTGTTCCGGCGTTCCTCTGCAATGGCGGAGGGGTTGAGCGGTACGGCTGATCCACCGGCGGTGATGGCGATACTGGAGTCGGCCACCGCCTGGAGTTCCGGACGGTTCGTCATCGGTCTGGGCGTTTCGACCGGGCTGGGTTTCAGCAGGGTCCCGGGTGCGGCACCCGGCCGGTCGCGCCCGCCCAGCGTGCTGACGACGATGGTGACCGTGCCGATCACGGCGAGGTACACACCTCCGTCGAAGAACAGCGAGGAGCTGAAGTGGATGTTGCCGATGTAGAAGTGGATCGGAGCCAGGAAGCTCCCCTCCGCGAAGCCGGCGATGCCGGTGACCAGCGCCAGGACGATTCCGCCGCCGACCAGCTGGTAGCCCAGGTCCTTGCGGCCGATCCGGCGGGCGGAGGGCTGCACGAGGTACCAGAACACCAGCCCCAGGGCCAGCATCAGCGCGGCGAGGAATCCGCCGCCCGGTGCCTGGTGGCCGCGGTAGAAGGTCACCGCGGAGTACACGACCAGGATGCCCAGCATCGGCCAGACGACGGTACGGCCCAGGATCGAGTTCAGGTGGGTGCTGCGCAGGTACTTCGAGTAGAAGGGGGCCAGTTCCGGGATCTTGTGCACGTCCGGGAACTTGGTGGACCCCTCCTTGCGGAAGAGTTCGGCGGTGGAGCCGGGGCCGTAGCCGGGGACCGGCGACTTCGGGACGGAGGCCACGATCGCCGCGATAACGATCCCGGCCATGCCCAGCACCGACAGCTCGCCGAGGGTATCCAGTGCACGGAACTCCACGAGGATGGTCGCCACGATGTTGTTCGCCCCGGAGACCTCCGGTGACTCGGTGATGTACCACTCGGCGAGCTCGGGGCGGGGGTGGCGTCCGACCAGCAGCCAGACCCCGACGAAGACGACCAGCCCGACCATCGCCGCCAGGGTGACGGCGAACTTCGTGCGGTTCTCGCCCTCCTTGAGGTACAGGCGGGGCTGGTGGCGGACGACGAGCATGAGGAACACGGTGACGATGAACTCGACCATCAGGTTCGTCAGGGCGACGTCCGGCGCACCCAGGGTGAGCATGATCCAGGAGACGCCCACGCCGGCGACACCGACCAGGACGACGGAGCCGAGCCGGGACCGGGTCGAGATGATCGCCATGGTGACCAGGAACATGATCAGCAGCCCGGCGACGTCGCCGATGTTGTCGATACCGTGCTCGCGCGGCGGCAGGGCACCCATGTGCTCCAGGCCGCCCGGGCCGAAGAACGCGGCGATGGTGAGAACCAGGATCATCGCGAAGATCCACAGCAGGTGGCTGTTCGGGCTCAGAGTGTTGCCCAGGCGGCTGACCAGGCGTCCCCACCGGTTGGCCAGGCGCATCGAGAAGGCGATGAGTTCGTTGCCCGTGAAGGGGAACAGACGGTGGTCCTCGAGCCAGTCCGCCAGGGGCTGGCGCCGCGCCAGCAGCAGGCAGCCGACCACGATCGCGCCGACCGTGATGTAGAGCGGAATCCCGAAACCGTGCCAGAGGGCCAGGTGCGAGTGCGACTCCCCGGCCCCGATCGAGCCGACGACCGCGTCGAGCGGGGTGTCGGCGAACGAGAGGAAGGCCACGACGGGGAGGGACAGGACGCCGGGGATCGCGGCGGGGAGCCAGAAGGAGACGCCCGCCTCGGTGACGTCTTTGGCGTCGGGGCGGTCGGCGGTGCCGGAGCCGCCGGCGGCGTCACTGGCGGACCCGCTGTCGATGAAGGCCCCGATGAGGTACTTCGCGGAGTACATGAAGGTCGCCAGGGCGCCCAGGGCGGCGACGATGAGCAGGACGATTTCCCAGCCCGCCATCAGCGGAGACTCGGTGAAGGATTCGAGCATCCCCTCCTTGGACACGAAGCCCAGGGTCGGCGGGATCCCGGCCATGCAGGCCACGGAGATGGCGGCGGCCCCGAACGTCCACGGCATACGGCGCCAGATCGAGCCGAGCTCGCGGATGTCGCGTGTGCCGGTCTGGTGGTCGACGACGCCGATGATCATGAACAGCGAGGACTTGAACATCGCATGGGCGGCGGTGTGGACCACCGCTGCGGCCAGGGCGAACGGGGTCCCGATGCCGATGGTGGCCACGATCCAGCCCAGCTGGGAGACCGTGGAGTAGGCCGTGAGCCGCTTCAGGTCCGTCTGCTGGAAGGCGAAGACCGCGGCCATCACCGCGGTCGCCATGCCGGCGATGATCAGCAGCAGGTTCCACACCAGCACATCGGAGAAGATCCCCGAGAACCGGAGCAGCACGTAGATACCGGCCTTGACCACCGCGGCGGCGTGCAGGAACGCGGAGACCGGGGTGACGGCGGCCATGGCCCCGGGCAGCCAGACGTGGAAAGGCAGCTGCGCGGCCTTGGAGAAGCCACCGATCGCGACGAGTACCGCGACGATGCCGGTGAGGGTGCCGTTTTGTGCCCAGACGTCACTGGCGATGATCTCCGAGAGGTTCGTTGTGCCCGTGGACATGACCGCGATGCCCAGGGCGACCAGCAGGCTCAGGCCGCCGGTGAAGGTGAGGAGCAGGGTGCGCACCGCACCGGGTTCGCCGGTGTGGCCTGCGCGGGCGATGAGGAAGAACGAGGCCAGCGAGACGAGCTCCCAGCCGATGAACATCAGGGTGACGTCATCGGCGAGGAACAGCAGGACCACGGAGAACATGAACGCCGTCATCAGGACGTAGAAGTTCATGATGTGTTCGCCGCGGTGCAGGTAGCTGGCCGAGTACGCGAACACCGCCGCACCGATCAGCAGGGCGAGCAGGGTGAAGAACAGGCCGAGGCCGTCCATCCGCAGGGCGAACTCGACGTCCCCGCCCGACCCGTCACCGCCGGGCACGATGCCTTCCAGCCAGGTGGCGGAGAACGTCGCGTCCTGCCCGTCGACGATGTCGCCGGCGTGGGACAGGACGTAGGCGGCGAGCGCCAGGAACACGGCGGCGAGCGGCCAGCCGGTGTTTCGGTCGAGTACCTTGACCAGGACCGGGGTCAGTGCGAGGGCTATGGCGAGCACCACTGGAACGACGATCAGGGCCACGGTCTCACCAACACCTCACATTTGTCCTGGGACTGTACTTCACAGAGCGCAGATGGTGAACGGCATTCAACCAAAAACGACCTCTAGCAACGTGACCTACTTTAACAGGCGTCACCGACACGGGTACGGCCAGGTCTGATGGGGTTACGATTGGACACATGACTGAAACTCCCGAACAACAGAACCCGTCACGACACAGCCTGGAGCTCCCGCCGATCGGATTCGGCACCTACAAACTCCGCGGTGAAGAGGGGCGCGACGCCGTCTCCAGCGCGATTGACCTCGGCTACCGTCTGATCGACTCGGCCTACAACTACGAGAACGAGGGGAGCGTCGGCGCCGGTATCCGGGCCGCCGTGGACGCCGGGACGGTCTCCCGCGCGGAGATCACCTACACCAGCAAGCTCCCCGGCCGCTACCACGAGCGCGACAAGGCGCTGGAGGCCGTCGCAGAATCCTACTTCCGCAGCGGGATCGGCGCGATCGACCTCTACCTGATCCACTGGCCCAACCCGGAGCAGGGGCACTACGTGGAGGCGTGGCGTGCGCTGATCGAGGCCCGCGAACGTGGGCTGGTCAAGCACATCGGCGTCTGCAACTTTGTGCCGGAGCACCTGGAGACGCTGGAACGCGAGACCGGCGAACTTCCCGTGGTCAACCAGATCGAGCTGCACCCGTCGTTCCCGCAGACCGATGCCCTGGCATGGGATGCGGAGCGCGGCATCACGACCGAGGGGTGGAGTCCGCTGGGCCGGGGTGCGTCGTTGGACGCCGCCCCGGTGAAGGACGCCGCCCGCGCGCACGGCGCGACCCCTGGCCAGGTCGTCCTCGCCTGGCACCGTGCGCTGGGCTCGCTGGCGATCCCCAAGGCCTCCGGCCGTGCGCGCCAGCAGGAGAACCTCGAGTCCCTGCAGCTCACGCTCAGCGAGGACGAGATTGCCGCGATCAGTGCCCTGGGACGCCCGGACGGTCGGCTGAATGGGCAGGACCCCGCCACCTACGAGGAGTTCTAGGCCCGTCGCAGCGGGTATGGTCATGAGCGTGACCCTCCCGACGCCCCGCCCCCTCCGCCTCCGTCTCCTCAACGACTTCGAGGTCGTCGTTGAGGGGCTCAGATCCATGCTGCTGCCGTTCTCCGACCGGATCCGGATCGTTGAGACGGACGTGAACGACACGGCTGACCGGGACGCCGACCTCACCCTCTACGACACCTTCGGCCTCAACCGGTCCGACGAGGGGGAGATCGATGACGCGCTCCGGGACATCAACGCCGGACATGTGGTCGTCTACACATGGAACATGCACCCGGAGCTGGTGGGTTCCGCCTTGGACAAGGGGTGCCGCGGCTACCTCGACAAGTCAATGCCGGCGACGGCGCTGGTGGAGTCTCTGGAGGCGATCCACCGGGGGGAGACCGTCGTATCCGGGGAGTCGGAGGTGTCCGGCTCCGCCGGTGACACGGGGGCGGCGGAGCAGCCCGCCTGGCCCGGCCAGGACGAGGGGCTGACGGCACGTGAAGCGGAGATCATCGCGCAGGTGACCCGCGGGCTGACGAACGTGGAGATCGCAGCACTGAACTTCATCACGATCAACACCGTGAAATCGCGGATCCGCTCCGCCTACCGCAAGATGGGTGTCGAACGTCGACCGCAGGCCGTGCGGTGGGGGATGGAGCACGGCATGACGCCCGCGGTCGCGCAGAAGGAGTAGCTGCTTCCCCGTGGTCCCTCGGGTGATCAGCCCCACGGTCCACAGCAGAACCACCGCGCCGATGAGGCAGGTGAGGATGGGTGCTGCGGAAGCTATGTCATTCCCCAGTCGTGTCGGCCACCCGGTCGGTGACTGCGGGATTGCGGGTGGCGTCCTGTGAGCTTGTGGCCACAGCGGCAAGTTCGAGCGATCGCAGCGCGTTGACTTGCGCGAACCGGGCCCGGGAATAGTGGAGGTCCGGGGCGCCGGTGGGCGCGGTGCCTGGCGTGCGGATCGACATGGTGTCGAAGCTATAGGAGACGGCGCACCCCGGGAAACACCCTTGGGGGTGCACGGTGAAACCCACCGGTGAGGTGGGCGACACGGACTACTATCAGGGGGATGAGAATCCCGTCCCCGAGAAGTCCCGCGTCCAGACTGACCCGACAGAAGCGCCCGAGGCGGTCCGTGGTCGCCTACGGCGCCCTCGCCGCCGGCGGGGCCACCGCCCTCGCCGCCGCAGCCGCCCTGCCCGCACTGACGGTCGACCTGGTGAAACGCCGGTCGCGCAGTGAGCGTCCGGCGCCGAGCCCGGGGACGTTCTCGGCGACGGTGGGGGAGTCGGACCTGACGATCTACACCGACGGTGGCACCCTCTACGGTGACATGCTGGCCACCATCGGTGCCGCGACCGACGAGGTCATCATGCAGAACTACATGTGGAAGAATGACGAGGTTGGGGCCCAGTTCATTGAGGCGTTGAACGGCGCGGCCGATCGTGGCGTCGAGGTCTACGTCATCTACGACGGGGTGGGCAACGCCGTCGTCCCCCGGTCCTTCTACCGCAACTTCTCGGACAAGGTCCACGTGGCGAGACTCCCCATGGTCACCCGGAAACTCTGGAACGCTCCGTTGCGCACGACCGGGCTCAGCCATGCGAAGGTCCTGGTCGCCGACGGGGGCGTGGGGTTCGTCGGCGGGTACAACATCGGTTCCCTGTTCGCGGAGCACTGGCGTGACACGCACATCCGGGAGGTGGGCCCGGGCGTGTGGGGGCTGCGCAATGCAGTGGCCCGGGTGTGGAACCTGAAATGGCCGGACGGTGGCGATATCCCGTGGACAGCCCCGGACGACTGGGCCTCGGACATCCGGGTCGTGGCGAACCTGCCGGTGCAGCTGGTCTACCCGCTGCGCACGATGTACCTGAACGCCATCGAGCGGGCCAGGGACCGCATCTGGATCAACACGCCCTATTTCATCCCCGACCAGCAGATCCTGCAGGCCCTGCTGCGGGCGGCAGGACGCGGCGTGGACGTCCGTCTGATGGTGCCCAAGGAATCCAACCATGTCCTCGCGGACTGGGTCAGCCGCGGGTTCTACGGCGAGCTCATCGACGGGGGAGTGAAGATCCTGCTGTTCACCGCGAGCATGATCCACGCGAAGACAGCGACGATCGACGGGGAATGGTCGACGGTCGGGAGCTGCAACATCGACCGGCTGTCCCTGACCTTCAATTACGAGACCAACACGGAGATCATCGACCGTGACTTCGCCTCCAGGATGGAGGAGGTCTTTCTGGCGGATTCGGAGCACTGCGAGCCGGTGAACTCCACTGCATGGCGTGACGAGCACCCCATGGCACGCATTGCGGAGGTGGCACTGCGCCCGCTGCGCTCGGTGCTGTGACTCGAAAACACCCTCCCACCTTAACTAGCAGGTGGGAGGGTGTTTCTCTGGCTGTCGGGGTAGCGGGATTTGAACCCACGACCTCTTCGTCCCGAACGAAGCGCGCTGCCAAGCTGCGCCATACCCCGGTCTGGAACGGCACGCGTGATCCCGGACGGAATCTCCCGTGTCGCAACAGGTATGCACTATAGACCGGATTCGATGGCCAGGGCAAAACAGCTGGACAACAGCCTGCTCAGTGGTCGCGCTCGACCACGTGCACCAGGGTTGCCGACGGACGGCAGAACAGGCGGAACGGGACGTACTTCGACGTCCCGAGGCCGTTGGAGACGTGCAGCCACATCCGCTCCGACCACCGCGACAGGCCGGACACCCGGGAGCGGTCGATTCCGCAGTTGGTGACGATCGCACGTCCACCGGGCAGACAGAGCTGACCGCCGTGGGTGTGCCCCGCCATGGCCAGCTGGTACCCGTCCGCCGCGAACTCGTCGAGGACCCGTGGCTCCGGGGAGTGCGCCAGTCCGATGGCGAGGTCGGCGTCCGGGTTCGGGGGGCCGCCGAGGGAGTCGTAGTCGTCCCGGTCGAGATGGGGGTCGTCGACGCCACCGACGGCGAGCTTGAGTCTGCCCACGGCGAAGTCGACGCGGCGGTGGGTGGCGTCCTCCCAGCCGTGCTCGATGAAGGCCGCACGCATCCCCCGCCACGGCAGTTCGACCTCGCTGGGCTTGTTCCGCTTGCCCACCAGGTAGTTGACGGGGTTCACCGGGCGGGGGGCGTAGTAGTCGTTGCTGCCGAAGATGAAGACCCCGGGGCGGCGGAGCAGCGGGCCGAGTGCCTGCAGTACGGAGGGGACGGCCTGTTCCTCGCCGAGATTGTCGCCGGTGTTCACCACCAGGTCCGGGTCGAGGGCGTCCAGGGAGGCCACCCAGTTCTGCTTCAGCTTCTGGTTGGCGAGCATGTGCAGGTCGGAAACGTGCAGGATCCGGAAACCGTCCCGGTCGCCGTCGTCGAGGGTCCCGGGTTCCAGGACAGGGAGGGTCACTTCGTGGAGGACGAAGGCACGCGTCTCAACGAGGGCACCTGCGGCGGTCGCCAGACCGGTTGCGGTCGCCAGCCCGGCGGCACGGCCGAGGGCGGGCAGGACGCCGGGGCGTCGGGACCGGGTGGCGTGGCCGGGGGAACCGGGGACTGGCGTCTCTGACGGGTCTGAGGTGTCGGGTCTGCGGCGGTTGATCACACCGGCCAGTGTAGCGACGCCGTGGACCAGCACCGGGCCGAACCCGTGATCAGTCGAACTCGTCGAGGTTCATGTCCCAGTTCTGTGAGTCGTAGCCGTTGGGCTCCGGCTCATTGGCGGTGCCCGCGTTGGGCGGGTTGCCGGTGCCGCCGGGGCTCGTGCTGTCCCGGTAGCGTCCCGGGTCCCCACGGTCGAAGTCGCGGTTGTAGCGGGGCAGTCCGGGGCCGCCGTAGCGTCCGATGATGTCGTTGGCGGTGTTGAAGAACGCCCGGGCGGGCTCATTGCCGCCGAAGAGGTTCCCCTCCCCGCACTGGCGCAGTGGGGAGCTGCACAGGGGGGAGGTCTGGGAGCCGTCGTTGAAGGCGTAGGTCGCGCCGGCCAGCCCTGGCGTGAACCCCAGGAAGGCGCCGGAGAGGCTGGTCTCGGTGGTACCGGTCTTCGCGGCGACGGGCCCGCCCCAGCCGGAGCTGCCAGCCGCGGCGGCCGCCGTGCCGTCACTGACGTCGCCACCCATGCCGTTGGCCAGGGCATCCGCGATGCCGCGGTCGATGGCCTGCTCACAGTCCGGGGTGTCGAGGTCCACGCCCTCCCCGTCACGGTCGGTGACGGACAGGACCGGGGAGGGCTCGCACCAGCGGCCGTGGTCGGCGAGGCTGGCGGAGACATTGGCCAGTTCCAGCGGGTTGACCTGCAGGGGGCCGAGGACGAAGGAACCCATGTTGGAGTCCTTGACGAAGTCGGCCAGGGAGGTCTCCCCGTCGTAGCTGCCTTCCGCGGCGTAGGAGCGCAGCCCCAGCTTCACGGCGATGTCGGTCATCCGTTCGGTGCCGAGCTGTTCCGCGATCCGGACGAACGGGGTGTTGGGGCTGGTGGCCAGGGCCTCCCGCAGCGGCAACCGGTCCGGGTACTCGCCGGCGTTCTCCACGCAGTAGCGGTTCGGCGGGCAGCCTTCGGCACCGCCGGTGCCCATGCCCTCGACGTCGATGCGGCGGGGCACGTCCAGCACGGTGTTCAGCCCCATGCCCTCCTCCATGGCGGCGGCGGCCGCGAAGATCTTGAACACACTGCCTGCACCATTGCCTTCCGCGGAGTGGGTGACGGGCAGGACGGTCTGCCCGGAGTCCGCGTTCAGGCCGTACTCACGGGAGGATGCCATGGCGACGACCTCATGGGCGTCGTCGGTGGGGGCGATGTAGTTGGAGGAGACCGACACCCCTGGGGTGGAGGGGTCGGCCTCGTCGCGGACCGAGCGCACCGCGGCGTCCTGCGCGACGGGGTCCAGTGCCGTCTTCACGGTGTAGCCGCCGCGGGCGAGTTCCTCGGTGTCGATGCCGCTGTCGGCGAGGTACGACAGGACGTAGTCGCAGTAGTACCCGGCATTGCCGGCGCCGATGCAGCCGTTGGATACGTTGTTCGGGTTCTCGCTGACGCCCAGGGGCTCACCGGCGTACCGGTCGCGTTCGGCGGGACCGAGCGCGCCCGTGTCGGTCATGGCCGACAGGACGGCGTCGCGCCGGTCCAGGGACCCGTCCGGGTTGGAATAGGGGTCGTGCAGGGAAGTGGACTGCACCATGCCCGCGAGCATCGCGGACTGGGGAACCGTCAGCTCCGCGGCGGACGTCCCGAAGTAGGTCCGGGCGGCCGCCTCGATCCCGTAGGCCCCGTTGCCGAAGGACACGAGGTTGAGGTAGCGGGTGAGGATCTCGTCCTTGGAGTAGCGTTCCTCCAGGTCGATGGCCATCTTCATCTCGCGGAGCTTGCGGGCGGCGGAGGTCTCGGTGGCCGCGGCGCGTTCCTCGTCATCGGCGGCGTCGATGAGCAGGAGGTAGTTCTTGATGTACTGCTGGTCGATGGTGGACGCGCCCTGTTCCACGCCGCCGCTGGAGAAGTTGGCGGCCATGGCGCGGATCGTCCCGCGCACGTCAACCCCGTCGTGCTCGTAGAAACGTCGGTCCTCGATGGCGACGATGGCGTCCTTCATGGACTGGGAGATCTCGTCCTCGCCGACGGGGTAGCGGCGCTGGTCGTAGAGACGGGCCAGGACCCCACCCTCCCGGTCGGTGATGGTGGTGACCTGCGGGAGGGACTGGTTCTCGTCGATGTCCGCGAGGTCGTCGTCCACGGTGTCGGCCCCGGCGTTGACCGCCACGCCGACCCCGCCGACCAGGGGGACTACCGCCAGCGCCGTCAACACGCCGGTCACGATGACCGCGAGGATGAGGTACGCCGCGTTCCTGATGAATGTCACACGCCAAGAGTATCCGATGGGTGCGGCGGACGGGAGTCGGTCGGACGCGTCGACAATGTTCGCCGACGGGGGGAGTGTTCGGGGGTGATTGGGGGACGTCGTGCTCCGGATGGACGGTCCGGAGTGTCCGGGCGTCCATTTCCCACGGGGAATCCGGGTGGTGAATACGGTGACTCAGGTCACTGGATCCGGTAGGATTACGCGGTGCGCTCCCATGACCAGCACATTGGAAGCCCCTCGCGGGTGGCGGTCGCCGGTGGGTCGGGGGGACGTGCGGTCATCCGCAGCTGCCGGTTACTGCAGTGGGACGGGGGGACCGAAAAACTGCGTGACGTGGCACACATTCTCGCGAAATGTGTGCGATTCGACACTTCTAAATGTGTGTGAATAGACTTACACGCAGTTTCTGATGATCACTTCCGGGGTTCGTTCTCCGGAGCCGGCGATCGTCTACCGGCCACACACCACAACAGCGGAAGGACATCATGACCGCATCTCTCCGAAGCCCCGAAGCGGAATCCCGTAACGCGGTGACTGAGCCTGCAGGGCACAGTGTCCAGCAGGTCCGTAGTGGCAACCAGGGAGTGCTGCACCGGACCACGGGCCAGGTGACGACCCGTGAGTCCTTCAACAACCGCGGTGAATGGATCACCCAGGCGCACTGCCGGGACATCGACCCCGAGGAGCTCTTCGTCAAGGGCGCGGCACAGCGCAAGGCAGTCGCCATCTGCCGCCACTGCCCCGTGGTCCTGCAGTGCCGCGCCGATGCGCTGGACAACCAGGTCGAGTTCGGGGTCTGGGGCGGGATGACCGAGCGCCAGCGTCGTGCCCTGCTGCGTCAGCACCCCGAGATCGACAGCTGGGCCGACTTCTTCGCCGGCCAACTGGAAGCCGCGCAGTCCGCCTGAGCGCTCTTTCCCTATACTCGTGCCCATGACTCAATGGGAATACGCCACCGTGCCGCTTCTGACACACGCCACCAAGCAGATCCTGGACAACTGGGGTGAGGACGGCTGGGAACTGGTGTCCGTCCTGCCCGGGCCCACCGGCGAGCAGCACGTGGCATACCTGAAGCGGGAGAAGTGACCGACAGTGGACGCGCCGAACACCCCGAGCACCACTGAACGTCTCACCGAACTCGGCATCACCCTGCCCCCGGTCGCGGCACCCGTCGCCGCCTACGTCCCCGCTGTGCAGGCTGGTGACTTCGTCTACACCTCCGGCCAGCTGCCCTTCACCGACGGTGAACTCCCGGCGACCGGACAGGTGGGGGATGCCGTGGCCGCCGATGACGCCGCCGGGTACGCCCGCACCGCCGCGCTCAACGCCCTCGCCGCGATCGACGCACTGGTCGGCATCGACCGGGTCGTCCAGGTGGTCAAGGTGGTCGGGTTCGTGGCCTCCGCCCCCGGGTTCGGGGGACAGCCCGGCGTCGTCAACGGCGCGTCCTCCGTCCTCGGTGAGGTCTTCGGGGACGCCGGGGCCCACGCCCGCAGCGCGGTCGGTGTCGCGGAGCTCCCGCTGGGGAGCCCGGTCGAGGTGGAGTTGATCGTCCGCGTCGGGTAACCACCCCCGGACGTGAAGAACGGGGCACCCGGTGCAATGTCGGTTGCCCGTCCCGGCAGTAGGATCGTCAGCATGGAGCATCCCGCGTACAGCCAGTTGCGTCCCGTCGCCTCCTCCACCGGTGTGGTGCTGTGCGACAATCCCAGCTACCAGGCCCTCGAAGGCACCAACTCGTGGATCGTCCGGGCACCCGGGGACTCCAGGAGCATCATCATCGACCCGGGGCCGCACGACGAAGGGCACCTGAACGTCCTTCGTTCGAAGGCGACGCAGGGGGGAGCCGAGGTCGCACTGATCCTGCTGACCCACCACCATCCCGACCACGCCGACGGCGCGCCGCGGCTGCGTCAGCTCGCGGGTGCACCGGTCCGCGCCTTCGACGGGCGCTACTGCGCCGGCGGGGACGCCCTGACCGATGGTGAGGTCATCAGCGTGGAGGGGCTCACCCCGACCGTCGAGGTGGTGGCCACCCCGGGCCATACCGGCGACTCGGTGTCCTTCTTCATCCACACCGACGGCGGGGACACCGACGGTGATGTCGAGGGGATCGCCACCGGGGACACGATCGCCGGCCGGCACACCACCATGATCTCCGAGACCACCGGTGACCTGGGGGACTACCTCGAGTCGCTGCGGCTGCTCATGGACCGGGGACGTGGGATCAGGCTGCTGCCCGGGCACGGGCCGGACCGGGAGGACACCGCGGAGCTGGCGGGGAAGTACCTGGAGCGCCGTGAACTCCGCCTGCGCCAGGTGGTCGGGGCCCTGGAGACGCTGGGGGAGGACGCGACGGTCGGGGAGATCGTCGACGAGATCTACACCGACGTCGACCCCGTCCTGCGGGACGCGGCGAAGCAGTCGACCCGGGTCGCGCTGCGTCACCTCGGAAAGCTCTAGCTGCGGCTAAGCTGAGACGACCTCGCGTCGGCGGTGGCCCTCACTGGGCTCTCCGGGGGACGCGGTGATCGCGACATTGGCCACCAGGGACGCGACCAGCATCGTGACTGCCAGGGGAAGGGGATCGAGTTCGCCGCCGAGTCCGACCAGCGGCGCGACGACGCCGGCCAAGCCGAACTGCAGGAAACCGAGGACCGCGGAGGCGGACCCGGCCGCACCGGGGACGGCGTCGAGGGCGAGGGCGGTCGTGTTGCCCAGCACCAGGCCGAGGGAGCCGACGACAATCACCAGCGGGAACATGAGGCTGATGGCGGGAGCCCCGGCCAGGTGGAGAATCCCGTAGAGCAGCACGCCGAGCAGGTTGAGTCCCAGGCCGGTGCGGGCGAGCGAACGGACGCGGAACCGTGCGGTGAGCTTCGCCGACGGGATGCTCACGACCATCAGGACCAGGGCGTTGGCGGCGAAGGCGAGACCGTACTGCAGCGTCCCGAGCCCCATGTACTTCTGGTACAGGAAGGGGGAGGCGGAGATGTAGGCCATCATCGTGGCGAAGCCGAAGGAGAAGGCCAGGGTGTTGGACAGGTAGTCGCGGGACAGGAGGTTGCGTAGGCCGGACCGGGCTGTGCCGGACGCCCCGTCCCGCGTCTCCTTCTCTGCCACGGTGTCCGCCTCTGCCTCCGCGGACGTGTCGGACGATGCTTCGCCGGAGCGGGGGTGGGTCTCCGGGACGATGGCCAGGACGCAGACCAGGGCGATCAGGCCCAGGGCGGCGACGATCCAGAGCAGGCCGCGCCAGCCGAGCGGGTCGGCCAGGGTACTGCCCACGAACGGTGCGATGACCGGGGCGACTCCGCCGACGATCATCATCAGGCTCATGGCCTGGGCTGCTGCCGGGCCACGGTAGCGGTCGGAGATGATGGCGCGTCCGATGACCATCCCTGCGGCGCCAGCCAGTCCCTGGACGAGCCGCAGTGCGACGAGCACGGCGATGGACGGGGCGAGGGCGGTGGCCGCGGAGGCCAGGAGGTAGACCACGGAGCCGATGACCAGCGGGAGACGGCGTCCGGCTTTGTCGGACCACGGGCCGAATAACAGCTGGCCGACGGCGGTGCCGATGAGGAAGGCGGTCAGGGAGAGCTGCGCACCGGACGCGCTCGTCGACAGGTCGTCGGCGATCTGCGGCATGGCGGGCAGGTAGAGATCGGTGGCGAACGGCGCCACCGCGGCCAGGAGGCCGAGGGTGAGGAGGAGTGCGATGGGCAAGTGCTGAGCCTCTTTCTGAGCGGAAGTGGCTATGCTAGCATAGTAAAAATGGAAAGCGTAAGCCACTTCTCCGAGCTCGCCGACACAGTGGTCCGTGCCGCCCGGCGCATCCAGGTGCTCGACATGCCCGACGGCGTCGTGGAGCTCAGCAACCTCGAGACGATCGTGATGAACCGCATCGATGACGAGCCGGGGGTCTCGCCGAAGCGGCTGGGGCGGGAACTCGGCCTGAAGAGCAGCAACACCAGCATTGCGCTGAAGGGGTTGCAGGCCAAGGGGTTGGTTGACCGTCGTCCCGATCCGGCGGACGGCAGGGGCACCTGCGTGCACCCCACCGGTTTCGCCGCGGAGAACCTGCGGCGGGTCCGTGGAGAGCTGGGCCGTGTCCTGGGCGATGTCCTGGAGGACGTCCCGCCGCAGGACGTGACCACCTGCCTGCGCGTGCTGCGTCAGGTCAACGACGGTCTGGAGCGGTAGGCGGCGCGACGGCGGCTGCGGCGTCGGCGACTTTCACACCGACGGCGATTCCCATATTGTGAGACGTGCAGGTCAGGACGCTGCAGCACCCAAAGAAAAACCGCCGCCGGTGTGAAAATCTCACCGGGGCGGGGTAGGTGGGGCGGGTGGCGACGTTCGGGGACGCGCCGGGAGCACGTACCGGACTACCGGGCGCGCTTCGCCAGGCGCTCAGTGTCCGAGATCAGCACCGACTTGCCCTCCAGGCGGATCCACCCGCGGTGGGCGAACTCGGCCAGTGCCTTGTTCACGGTCTCGCGGGAGGCACCGACGAGCTGGGCGATCTCCTCCTGCGTCAGGTCGTGGTGCACACGCAGCGAGCCGCCCTCCTGCACGCCGAAACGGTTCGCCAGCTGCAGCAGTGCCTTGGCCACGCGACCGGGCACGTCGGTGAAGATCAGGTCGGCCAGGGCGTTGTTCGTCCGGCGCAGTCGACGGGCCAGCACGCGCAGCAGCTGCTCGGAGATCTCCGGGTGGTCGGTGATCCAGTCGTGCAGCATCTGGGAGTCCATCGTCGCCGCCGACACCTCGGTGACGCACACCGCTGCGGAGGTGCGGGGGCCCGGGTCGAAGATGGACAGCTCGCCGAACATGTCGGACGGCCCCATGATGGTGAGCAGGTTCTCCCGGCCGTCGGGGGCGTGCCGGGCGAGCTTCACCTTGCCGGTGATGATGATGTAGAGCCGGTCGCCGGGCTCGCCCTCGTCGAAGATGGTCGTGCCGCGGGGGAACGTTATCGATTCCAGCTGCTCGATGAGGGCGTTGACCGCCGTGGCCTCGACTCCCTGGAAAATTCCGGCGCGAGACAGGATCTCAGGTACTTCACCCATTACTCGTCTGACTCCTGGTCTAGGTTTGGCTCGAGGCCTCTTACTCAGTGACGGGTTGGTCACATCGGCCCCCGAAAAAGGGTCACTCCACACAATACAGCGTGGAGCGCCACGGCATGTGAAGACGGTGCCGATAGACGGGTCGTGCGGGGTTAGACTGTGGGCACCATGGTCGCCACGTCCCCCTCCCCGTCCGCCCGTCCCGCACGGTCAGTCGCCCCGGCATCCGCCGCCCGCCGCCGGGCCATCCTGCACGAGAGTCCGCTGGCGCGGACGCGCAGGGCGCGCCGGGTCAACCGGGTGCTCGCCGCCGAGTACCCGGACGCGGACTGCGCGCTGGACCACACCACCGCGCTGGAACTGCTCGTCGCCACCGTGCTGTCCGCCCAGTGCACGGACAAAAGAGTCAACGAGGTCACCCCCGACCTGTTCCGCGAGTTCCCCGACGCCGCGTCCTACGCCGGTGCCGACCGGGGGAGGCTGGAGGAGCTGATCCGTCCGACGGGGTTCTTCCGCAACAAAGCCGCGAACCTCATCGGCATGGGGGCCGCGCTGTGCGACCGGCACGGTGGGGAGGTCCCGGACACGATGGCCGAGTTGGTCGATCTTCCGGGGGTGGGGCGAAAGACCGCCAACGTCGTGCTCGGTAACGCCTTCGGCGTCCCCGGCTTCCCGGTGGACACCCATGTCGGACGTATCGTCCGGCGGCTGGGACTGACCGCCCAGACCGATGCGGTGGCGGTCGAGCGGGAGATCACCGCGATGGTGGAGAAGAAGGAGTGGACGATGTTCTCCCACCGGCTGATCTTCCACGGCCGCCGGGTCTGCCACTCGCGTTCCCCCGAGTGCGGCCGGTGCGTGCTGGCGGGCGACTGCCCGTCCTCCTCCACCGGCGACAGCTCCACGGTGGTGGGCTGATGGGGAAGGACACCAGGAACCGTACGATCCTGCTGGCCATCGCCGTGGTGGTCGGCCTCGCGGTGGCGTCGGTGCCGTTGTTCATCTCGGTGTTCGGGGCCGACGGACAGGACGGCGGGCCCCCGGCGGACCCGTCGACCGGTGCCGGGAACGGGGCCGGTCTGGCGGGCGGTGCGGAGACGGGCGAGCCACTCCCGGAGCCGACCACGACCCCGGACCCGGCCGGGACGTCCTACCGGGTCTCCGACCAGCAACGCATCGACTGCCCCTCCCCGGGTGGGGACGGTCCCGGCACCGCGGCGCCGGACGCTGAACTCGCCGGGATCACCCTGCCCTGTCTCACGGATGGGGGGGAAGCCTCGGAGGCCCCGCTCGCCGAGACGTTGTCGGGGCGGCCCACACTCGTCAATGTGTGGGCGTGGTGGTGCGGTCCGTGCCGCCAGGAGCTCCCCGTCCTGCAGGACGTCGCGGAGAAGCACCCGGAGTGGAACATCGTCGGTGTGCACGTCAACGAGCGGGGCCAGGCCGGGGTGGACCTGCTGGCCGACCTGGACGTCCGGTTCGCCAGTTTCCAGGACTCGGAAGGGGAGCTTTCGGTCGCGGCGAATCTCCCGTCCGTCGTCCCGTTGTCCCTGGTGTACGGGCCGGACGGGTCGCGTTCCGAACTGCATCCGGGGGAGTTGACCTCGGTCGAGGAGGTAGAGGATCTGATGGCACGTAGTATGGACGATCGATGACGCACACACCGAACCCTGAGGGGTACTCGTTGGAGGACTGGCTGGCTGCCGCACAGGCGCAGCCCGCCCTTCCGTCTGACCTGCCCGAATGGTTGTCGTCCCTGGCCGGTGCGGCCCGCAGTGGGCGGGAGGCGGGCATCATCGGGGACGCTGCCCGGGAGGTTCCCGGGGTCGGCCCCGGAGGCGAACCACCCCGGTACTCGGCGGTGCTCGTGCTGGTCGGTGCTGACCGCGACGGGAACCCCACGATCCTGTTGACCCACCGCAACCCGCGGATGCGCACCCACTCCGGGCAGATCGCCTTCCCCGGCGGACGGCGTGAGGCAGACGACGAGGGCCCGGTCGACACCGCGGTGCGCGAAGCCGTGGAGGAGACCGCCCTTGACCCGTCCTCCGTGGTCCCCGTGGCAGTGATGGAACCCCTCTACATCGACCGCACGAACCACGCGGTCATCCCGGTGCTCGCCTGGTGGCGGACGCCGGGACCGGTGCATCCCGCCACCCGGGAGAGCGACTGGGTGCGGGCGGTGCCGGTCGCTGACCTGGTGGACCCGGGTGTGCGCAGCCGCATCGGTTTCCTCGGCTGGCACGGTCCCGCCTTCCGCGTCGACGGGTACCTGCTGTGGGGGTTCACCGGCGGTGTGGTGGACGCCCTGGTGCAGCTCGCGGGCTGGGAGGAGCCGTGGGAGGAACCGTGGGTGGACGGGGAGCCGGTCGGGGTGTCCGACCTGTTCGCCGCGCTGGAGACCTCCCGCAACGGGGAGAATCTGGTGCCGGCGATACTCGGCGACCGTCTGAGCGGTGAACTGGAGCAGGACCGGGATCAGGGGGAGGACGGATGACAGGATCCGCGATCGTCGATGTCGCACTTGTCGTCGTCGCCCTGTTCGCCCTGGTCTCGGGCTGGCGGCAGGGCGGCTTCTCCGCGTTCCTGTCGTTGGCCGGCGTGCTGCTCGGCGGCGTGCTCGGACTGCGCGTCCTGCCGTCGGTGATGAGGCACGTCGACGGTGACACGGCACGGTTCATCGTGGCCCTGCTGATCGTCGCCGGCTCGGTGGTGATCGGGTACACGATCGGTTCGGTCATCGGCGGGAAGCTGCGTGACCTGATCAAGACCCGTACCGCGCTGCGTGTCGACTCGGTCACCGGGGCGCTGGTGCAGGTCGTGACCACCGTGGTGGTGGCGTGGCTGATCGTGGTGCCGGTGGCGGGCAACAATTCCGGGGACCTGGGTAAGGCGGTCCGCGGATCATCGATCCTTTCGGGGGTCAGTGACATCGCCCCGTCCTGGCTGGAGGCACTCCCGTCGCAGACGGCCTCCTTCTTCGGCGACTCGGGGTTCCCGGTGATCACCGACCCCTTCACCGACATCCCGGATACCGAGGTCGATGCCCCGAACCCCGGGCTGACCGACCACCGGGCTGTCCAGCAGACCCGTGAGTCCGTCGTGAGGGTCGTCGGTGAGGCCGAGCAGTGCAGCCGGATCCTGCAGGGCACCGGGTTCGCCGTCGCCCCCGACCTGATCATGACGAACGCCCACGTGGTGGCCGGGACCGGCAGCGTGGTCCTGGAAACCGTCGACGGCGACGCCTCCGGTGAGGTGGTCTACTACAACCCGTCCGAGGACATCGCCATGGTCCGCACCGACGACGGCACCACGCTGCCGCCGCTGGACTGGGCGGACGGGCCGGGAAAGCACAACCAGGACGCCATCGTGATGGGCTTCCCGCTGGGGGGCCCGTTCGAGGCGACCCCGGCGCGCATCCGGGAGATGTTCGTGGTCTCCGGACCGGACATCTACGCCGACACCCGGGTCGACCGTGAAGCGTACACGCTGCGCGGGACGGTGGTGCAGGGCAACTCGGGCGGGCCGATGATCGACACGGACGGCGAGGTCATGGGGGTGATCTTCGGCGCTGCGGTCGGTGATTCGGAGACCGGTTACGCCCTGACCAAGGACGAGGTGATGTCCCATGTGGGCGATGTGGAGTCCTACCAGGACAAGGTCGACACCCAGGGGTGCGTGGCGAGCTGACTACAGCTGGTGCCCGGCGTCCGCCGCGCGGATCAGTGCCGCCACCGCGGGCGGATCCTCGATGTGAGGGAAGTGGCCCACGCCGTAGAGGACCTCGTCGGATGATCCGGGGGCACCCCGGGCGGCGGAACGGCGGGCGATCTTCGGGGAGTACGCCCTGTCCATCGAACCGTCGATGCAGGTGGCCGGGGCTTCGGTGCGTTTGGGGATCGAGCGGTCGAAGTCCCCGCCCTCCGGGCGCAACCGGCTGCGCAGCGTCCACCGCCGGTACTCGCAGGACAGGTGTGCCACCTTGTCGATCTGCATGCCCTCCCGGCGCAGCTGCTCGTGCGCTTCACAGGTCGGGGTGCCGCGGAACCCCGGGGAGACCTGTCGGCGGAAGGACTGTGCGACCTCCGCGGCGCCGTCCCTGAGCAGTCTGCGCTCGGGCAGCCGGGGAAGCTGTGAGAACAGGGAGTTGCGGATCCGGGGCCACTGGGACACCGGGTGCACCAGTACCGTCCGGGCCAGGACCAGCGGGTGCGAGGAGGCCAGGGTGACGATGCCGCGAACCCGACGCGGCTCGTGGGCCGCCATTGTCCAGGCGATCAGCCCGCCCTCGCCGTGCCCGACGACCAGGGCGTCGGTGTGTCCGAGGGCGCGGATCGTGCCGCACATGTCGGAGGCGGCGGTGGTCAGGTCGTAGCCGCGGGGGGTCTTGTCGGAACTCCCGTAGCCACGCAGGTCGACGGCGGCGACGCGGACGGGTGGGACTGGTGCGGACGCCGCGGCGTCCTGACCTGCACCGCCGAGGAGCTCGGGCATGAGTTCGCGCCAGTCGAAGTGCCCGCCGGCGAAACCGTGGATCAGCAGCACCAGGGGTGCGTCCACGGGGCCCTGGACGACAACATGGAGACGTATGCCCCGGGTGTGCACGTAGCGGTGCTCCGGGGCGGAGGGGGTGGTCACGGGCAGGTTCTAGGTGAACATCCCGTCGCCGTCCTCGACGGCCTTCTGGCCACTGGGGACGACGGCCTTCAGGTCATTGACGGAATCAAGCGTGGCCTGGGGCTTCTTCACTCCCTTGATGAACTTGATGCCGACGACGGCGAGGATGGCCACCAGGACGAACATGATCAGAAAGACGACGAGGAAGGCGACCCAGCGCGGCATCCAGTTGTCCAGCAGTTCCGCGAGGAAGAAGAAGAAGAAGAATGAGCTGTAGGCCAGGACGACACCGGCGGCCCCGAACAGTCCGACCGCGATGCCCGCCTTCTTCGCCGAACCGGAGATCTCGGTCTTGGCGAGCTCCACCTCGGAACGGACCAGGGACGACACCTGCGTGGTGGCGTCCTTCACCAGGTCACCGATGCTGCCACCGCGTCCCGCCGCCTGGGCGTCCACGTCTGACAGCGGGATTGAATTGACCTGTGGGTTGAAGCTGTCCTGGTCGGTGAACATCCCGTTGCTGTCCTTGTCGCTCACTTCGCACTCTCCTGGTGAATGGTCATTCGGGGTTACTCGGGTGTTGTCTCCACGCTATTGTGCCAGAGCCTCCACCGCGAGGTGGGAGAAGCCGCACTATAGGTCGTGTCGGACGGGGTCAGCGGTCCTCCCGGCCGCGCAGCCACACCAGCAGGCCTGCGGCCACCGTGCCGACCAGGGCGGCGGTTCCGGCGGCCCCGGCGATCGCCCCGGTGTGTTCCGGCAGGTGGAACAGGGGCTCTGTGCGTCCGAATTTCACGATGGGCCAGTCGCGGGAGGTGGCGATGCGCCGCAACGCACGGTCGGGGTTGACGGCGGTGGGGTGGCCGACGGCTTCGAGCAGGGGGAGATCGGTGCCCGAATCCGTGTAGGCGTAGCTGGCTGAGAGGTCGAACCCGTTCTCGTCGGCGATGCGCTGCAGTGCCTCGACCTTCGCCGGTCCCTTGCAGAAGAACGGGACCTCACCGGTGAAGACACCGTCCCCGTCGACCTCGAGTTCCGTGGCGATGAGGTGGTCGGCACCGAGTTCGGTGGCGATGGGGCCGACCAGGACCTGGGCCGAGGCGGTGATGATGGCCACGCGGTGGCCGGCGGCGTGGTGGCGGTCGATGAGGTCGCGGGCTTCGGCGTAGACGAAGGGGACGATGACCTCGTGGAGGGCCTCGTGCGCGACGTCGGCGAGGTCCTGTTCCCGGCGGCCGCGGACCATGGCGACGAGGGTGTCCCGGGTGGCGTTGATCGAGTCCTCGTCGTGCCCGCTGATCATGAAGTTGCCGAGCATCACGAGCATGCGGAGCATTTCGCTGGTCGTGATCAGGCCGCGCTCGGCCAGGGGCTTGCGGTAGGCCATCGACGCCGAGGTGTCGATGATGGTCTTGTCGAGGTCGAAGACGGCCAGGACGCAGGAGGGACCGACCCCGGGTTCGGTGATGATCTCGGGTTCGGTCGTGCCGTGGTGGTGGTCATCCTGGCGGGCGGTCACACCTACACCATACGTTCCTCCCGCACCGTTTGTTTCATGTCTACGTCGGATTTTCCGGGGTGGGATGGAGTTATCCACAATCGGCGGCGTTTTCGGACGGAAGTTATCCACCGGATTGCGGCGCAGAAGGCCCCACCCTTCCCACGTCGGCTGCTGCCCTGCCATGATCACCGGCCATGAGGGGACAATCAATGAAGAAGAGGACGACCACTCCCGTGGTCCTGCAGCTCGCGGACCCGGCACTGGCGGACGAGGTGTCGATGGTGGTGGCGCTCACCGGACGTCGGCTGCTCCGGGCCGGTGAGATCGGCACGGACGCGGTCATCCTGGTGACCGACGCCGACCCGGGAGCCGGGTCAGGGACAACCACCGGCCCGGGCACGGATGAGGTGCGGCTGACGGAGCAGGACGACAGGGTCACCCGTGTGATCAGGGTGTCCTCGTCGTCACGGGACGGTGTGCTGCAGATCCCCGAGGAATCCACGGAGCTCGCCGGTGCCATCGGGAGCCACGACGTGCTCGACGTCGCCGTGTTCGGGGTGGTCGGAGGGGCGGGGGCGAGTGTCTTCGCCGCTGCGCTGGCCGGGGTACTGGCCGATCCCGGGACGGGTGGTCCGGGACAGGCCGCGCTGGTCGACGGTGATCCGATGTCCCGGCCCGGGCAGCTGCACCTGCTGCTCGGGCTGGAGAACTCCGGGGATCCCTGGGCTGGTGACGTCGCCCTGGTGGAGGACGGCAGCACCCCACCCGACGTGCCGTCGACCGTCCGGCTCCCCGTCGTCCGGGACGGTGGACGGTACGGCAGGGACCCGGTCACCGGCCTGGTTGCGCCCGGGGGCGGACCGCGGGAGACCCGGTGCGTCCTCGTCGTCCCGCAGACGGTGCCGGCGGTCCTGGCGGCGCGGCACGTACTCGACACGTCGCCGGAGATGTCCGTCGTCCTGCGCGAACTGCCGCGCTCCGGACTGACGTGGAACCAGACACTCACACTGCTTGGCCGTGCACCTGCGGTCACCTGGGAGGACGACCCGTTCCTCACCGTCGACATCGACCGGGGTGACTTCCGCACCACCGGCCCGGGCGCGGGGACGGCCGCGACAGCGGCCGCCAGACTGTGGGAGGGGATGGAGCGGTGAAGTGGAGGGCAGGGAGGACGACGGGGGTGGAGCAGGATCCGGGGGACACCGGGACCGGCATGATCGACCGGGTCCGCAACGAACTCGCCGGACGCGACGTGGTCAGCCCCGGCCCGTCCGACATCGCGGGTGTCCTGCAGGATCTCCACCTGGGAGGGGTCGAGGACATCCGCACACTGACCCGCGAATTCTCCGGCCTGGGCGAGCTCGCCATCCCCCTGTGCGACCCGGAGGTCACCGACGTCCTGCTCAACGGCCCGGGTCCGGTGTGGATCGACCGTGGCAGGGGAGTGGAAGCCACGGACCTGCACATCGGGGACGCCGAAACGTGCCGGGCGATCGCTGTCCGGCTGGCCGCGTCCTGCGGAGTCCGGCTGGATGACGCCCACCCCTTCGCTGACGGCATCATCACCGACCTGCCGCCGGGGATTCCGGCGATCGGGGTACGGGTGCACGCCGTCCTGGACCCGCCGGCCGGTGCCGGGGCCTGCGTGAGCCTGCGGGCGCTGTCCCAGGCGCACCGTGACCTGGGAGTCCTGCAGGATGCCGGGATGTTCCCGGACTGGATCGGAAATGACCTGCGTGGCCTGGTCGCCGGAGGACGATCCTTCCTGGTCAGCGGAGGAACGGGAGCAGGCAAGACCACCCTGCTCTCGGCGATGCTGTCCGAGGTTCCGGCCGGGGAACGGATCCTGCAGGTCGAGGACACCCCGGAGCTGTTCCCGGACCACCCGCACGTCGTGGGGCTGCACACCAGGGAGGCCGGACCGGACGGGGGCGGTGGCATCGACATGCGGATGCTGGTGCGCCAGAGTCTGCGGATGCGGCCGGACCGGATCATCGTCGGCGAGATCCGCGGCGCGGAGATCGCCGAACTGCTCCTCGCCTTCAACACCGGCCACGGTGGTAGTGCGGGCACCGTCCACGCCAACAGCCTCCGGGCGGTGCCGGGACGCCTCACCGCCCTGGGTGCGCTGGCCGGGATGTCCGCCGACACCGTGGCACGCCAGGTCGTTGACGGTGTGGACGCCGTCATCCACGTGTCACGGGACGGGGGCCGGCGCCGGGTGACCGGGTTCGGCCGCCTGGTCGGGGACAACGGGCTGCTGGGCGTGGAGACCGAATGGGAGCGGGCATGCTGACCCCGATCGCGGTGACCGCGGCGGCGGCGATCGTGGCCTTCACCGGGCGGCGTGTGGCCCTGGCAGCCATGGAACTGTCCCGGGAGACCCGGCGGACGAGGGTGCTGCGGGAGTTCGTGGACGCGTTCGCGGTGGAGCTGATGGTGGGTGCACGGCCGGTGGACGCCGCCGACCAGGCACTGGTGGTGGTGTCGGACACCCCGGACGGGCGGCACACGGTCGGCGTTGGGCTCGTCGGTGGGCTGCAGCGCGCCGCCCGGCGTGTCCGGCTCGGTGGCGTGGTGGCGGCCGGGCCGGTGGACCCCGCGGTCACCGACAACTCCGTTGACGTGGACGATGTGCTGCGGCTGTGGGCTGTGGCGGAGCGCCACGGGATGGCGATGGGCCAGGTCATGCGCCGGCTCGTCGCCGACACAGATGCCCGGCTCGCGCACCTGGGCCACACCTCCAGTGCGCTGGCGGGGGCGAGGTTGACCGAGATCATCCTGCTGCTGCTCCCGGTCGGGGCGGTCGGGATCGGGGAATCGATGGGACTGGCACCCGCCGCCTTCCTGATCGGCAACATCCTGGGCATCCTGGTCCTGCTGGCGGGAATAGTGCTGGCCTGCGCCGGGGTGCTGTGGGTGGAGTCATTGACCGTCACGGTGCTGGGCGGTGTCGGCGGACGCGCCGGACCGGCGGAACTCGGTGCCGCCCGCGTGCTCGACGTCTTCGGCGCCGCGACAGCATCCGGACTTCCGGTGTCTGTGGCGTGGCGGGCGGCGGTGTCGGGTGCGGGGGACGGCACGGGGAAGGACGCAGAGGCCCTGCGCAGGGTCGCGCTGCTGCTGGAACTCGGTGCCGGGGTGGAGGCGTGGAGACCGCTGCACGGTGATCCCTGCTTCGGTCCGGTGGCGCGCCGCGCCGCAACCCAGGTCCGCAACGGTGCCCGGATGTCCGACGAGATCAGCGGCCAGGCCGACCGGTTGCGCAGGCAGGCCGGGGACCGCTCCCGGGCTGGCGCGGAGCGGGTTCTCGTGGCGGTGGCCGCACCACTGACATTGTGCTTCCTCCCGGCATTCGTGCTGGTGGGTCTGCTGCCGTTGGTGGTGGGTTTCGCCGGGGTGTGAGGGGTCGGAATCGGCCGGGACCGCCCCGGTGGTCGACGGAAGTTCAGGAATCAGGACATGACAACAGGAATCAGGGAACACAGGAAGCAGGGAGAATGACCATGAACAACAACATGAACAACAACATTGACAACAACACGAAGGACCCGGACGTCACCTGGGAGGAGGACTGGGACACCGACTGGGACGTCAGCGAGCTCGACGACGCTGTCGACACCGGTACGGGGGACGAACATGGTGGAGTCCTCGAATCCGTCCTGCGCGATGACCGTGGGATGTCAACGATCGAGTACGCGCTCGGCTGCGTCGCCGCTGCTGCACTGGGCGCGCTGCTGTACCTCGTGG
>NZ_JBQEDF010000007.1:0-88258 GCF_052107835.1 Corynebacterium sp. | reverse complement strand
GGACAGGGGTGGCCACCGGCAGTTACAGATACACCACGCTAGAGGACGCAACCGGAAAGCTAGCGCAATGACGTGCACCGCGATGGCGGTGTCCAGGATCCAGGCGCTCAACGGCACCCCGAATGCCCGGTAGCGGTTGATGTCGGGAATGACCAGTATCATGCCCAGCGCACAGAACACCCCAACTGTCCATGCCTCACCCGTGAAAAAGACCAGCACAGCTGCAGGAAACACCAGCAGAAGGCCCAGCATCTCCCACCGCGGGTACATCTGCAGCCGGGTACGAAACTGAACGGTACTCATGATGTCCAACCTCCCTCCCGATCAGCTCCCGCCCCGGTCAACGCGATCACCGAATCCTCCACCCCGAGCGGTTCCACGTTGACGCCCTGCCATCCCGTCACATCGTCGATGCTGCGTGCCTGGAGGTCGACATCCGCCGACGTGGTACCCGCCACGTGACGCACCTCGGTGACCAGCATCGACGAGTCGTCCTCAAGCTGGGCGAGCACCTCGCGCATAAGAGAAGTGCTGCCTGTCAGCCGAACGACCCGGTCCAGGAACTCCTCGCTGCCGAGGTCATGCGCAAGCGTTCCGTCCGACCCGAGGATCAGCAACCGGTCGACGAGGCGACCGGCATCGGCCAGCTGGTGGGTGGACAGGACGATGCAGCGCGGATCTACGTCCTGGAGTTCAGCGAGGACCTGGTAGAACAGCCGCCGGTTCTGGACGTCCAACCCGGAGTACGGCTCGTCCAACAGGGTCAGCGGCGCCCGCGATGCGAGTCCGACGATGATGCTGACCAGCGACCGGTGACCCGTCGACAGGGACGACATCGACGTATGGGGATTCAGACCGAAGGTGTGGGTGAGGTGGTCGGCAAGTTCGTGGTCCCAGTACGGGTAGCGGGACGACGCGACGGACAGCACCGTGGATGTCGGCCACTGTGGTGGGTAGAGGACGTCCGTCCCGGTGAAACACACCCGGTCCATCGCGTCCCCGTTGTCGAACGGCAGGTCACCGCCGACCGTGATCTCGCCGCCAGTGGCCCGGAGCTGGCCGGCGAGGATGCCCATCAGCGTGGTCTTCCCCACGCCGTTGCGGCCGATCAGACCGATGAGGCTCTCGTGCGGCAGGTCGAAGGTGAGGTTGTTCAGGACGTGCCGGGTGGCGAAGGAACGGCTGAGATTCTCGGCGCGGACAAGAGGGGTGTTGGTTGTGGTGTTCACTGGAGAGTCCTTTCAGTTCGCGGCACGACGTCGCGGGCCGCCGATAATGCTGGTCATGGTCCATTCGGGTTGGCCGATGAGTGTCTTCGTTCGGGCGTGGGCCACGAGACCCCACGCGATCAGGAGGTTGGCGCCGAGGCCCAGGACGGCCAGCCATGCCGAGCCCGTGCCGAATGCCACGAAGGTGACGCCGACAAGGATCCAACTGGTGACCCACAGCCAGATGAACGCCGTTACCCAGTCCTCGTAGGAGATGGCGATACTCAGTGCTGCTGCGACGACAGCCGTCGCAAGCACACTGCACAGGTAGAGAAGTACGTGGGTGGTAGACATTGACGCCAGCGGATCCCCGTCAACGAGACCGCCGTACCGCAGCGGGAACCGGCCACCGAAGAATCCCAACAGCGCCATGGCGACAACCCCCGCGACCGCCAGGGGACCAGTGATAGCCACCAGAGCATGGCGGAACCAGGCCCACTTGCTGATCCCGAGGGCCTTCGCGGTCTCCCTGCTCGCGGCTGCGACAGGGGCGACGGCGATGGCAGGCGTCATCACGATGCCGAAAACAACCGGGCTTCCTTCGTCCAGGACCCCGAATGCCCGTGAGGCAAGCAGGACTGCCGCCCCGGTCGCCGCAACCAGCCCCAATGGCTGGTGGATAACGCGCCAGACCAGGGGACCGCGGCGGGCCAGGAAGAAGCGGTAGTACCAGGGCGTTCCGGTCGATGCACCGCTCGTACCCGTCGTTCGACCGGCCAGTATGTGGCGGTAGTGCCAGAGGATGGCGGTGACGGTCAGCCCGATCCCGACCACCGGCAGGAACAGCGCCCACCCGGGTAGCCCACCTGAATCTGCTGGCGAACCCGAACTGGCAACGATAGGCCACGTCAGGTGCATGGCTAAGACCATCACCACAAGAACACCGTGGTCGATCAACCAATGGCCCATCGTCAAGCCATACACCCGATAGCGCGCCGGAGTCGCGATGACCAGTAGCGCCGCAAACGCAGGGAAAATGAGTCCACCAGCAACTGAGGACCAGTTCTGCCAGCCCCGCTGAAGACCGACCATCGAGGAATAGGTAAACAATGCCAGCGCAAGGGACAGAACCAACATGACGGCAATGGAACTCAACGGGCGGTCGGCCTGCAGCCGGTTCCACGTGAAACGCATCGTGGTCTCCTTTCAGTTCGCGGCCGTACGGCGGGCGCTGTCGATAATGCTGGTCATGATCCATGTGGGACTGCCGACGAGAGACTTCGTCCGGGCGTAGAAAACCAGGGCACCCGTGATCAGAAGGATGAGGCCGAGCGAGATGAAGGATGGTGCCAGTGCATCTGCCCCGCTGAAGTACAGGTTGTTCGCCATGGACAGAATCACCCAGAAGACGATGAACCACATGACTGCGGGACCCCAGGCTTCGTACGACACACCCAGGCTCAAGGCTGCGGACGCCACCGCGATCAAGACGGTACCCAGCGCGAACAGTGCGAGGTGCGTTGCTGGGTAAGGATCTTCCGGGACGGAGTTGACCATCTGCTGCAGTTCACCCGGAAGGTCGGGCGCAGACAGGACGAGGACGGTCCCCACGCCCAACACCGACAGGGGTATCGCGATCGCGGCCAATGCATGCAGCAGCCACCGCCGACGCGGCATCCCGACCGCAATTGACGTCTCCCGGCTGACGGCCACGACAGGCGCACTGACCAGACCGGCGAACAACATGATGCCCATGGCTCGGTCCACCTCGGAACTGGTCCACTGCCAGAGCAGGGAGACCAGGAACCCCAGCAGCGCGACCAAGCCCAGGGGCTGGTAGGCGACCCGCCACGCCACGGGACCCCGGCGGGTCCGGAACAGCCGCATGTACCAGGGCGTCCCCGTGAATGTTCTGTCCGTTCCCGTGACGCGCCCCGCCAGGATGTACCGGTAGCGCCACAGGCTGGCCAGCACGGCCAGAGCGAGACCGAGCATCGGCATCACCGGCACCCACCAGGATTCGGGGTCCACGTTGTCGGTGGGACGGATAAGCAGCCACACCGGCCAGATCAGGTGGATCACCGCCACAATCGCCACGACAATCGCGTGGTCGATGAGCCAGCCCCGCATCGACAGGCCGTGCCCCCGGTAGCGAACCGGATTCACCACCACCAGCAGGACTGCCAGCGCGGGGCACAGGAGGCCTCCCACCATCGAGGGCAAGGGTGCCCAGTCATTATCGAACTGGACCATCATGCTTTGGGTGAGAAGCGCGAGCGGCAACGCGAGCAGCAGCATGACGAAGGTCGTCGACAACGGCCGGTCCGCCTGCAGCCGCTGCCACGGAAAGCGCATCACAGTCGTGGTCGGTGTCATGACGGTCCACCCCCGGTCAGCTGCACCACCGCGTCCTCCAACCCGAGCGGCTCTGTGACCACGTCGGCGAACACTGAATCGGTGCCGCTGCCCAGGTCAACGACCGCGCGGGACGCGCCGGCCAGGTCGTCCCGCGACAGCAACCGGCCAGTGGAGGAGTCACTCAGGGCCGACACCACCGTATCCACCCGCGAGGATGACCCCGTCACCCGGAAGAAGCGTCCCTCCAGGTCCTCGGCGGCGATGTCGTGCGTCAGCTGCCCCCGGTCCATCACCAGCACCCGGTCCACGATCCGTTCCAGGTCGGGCAGATGGTGCGTGGAGACGACCACCAGACGGGGATCGGCCTCCACCGACTCCATCAGCGCCCGGTAGAACAGCCGGCGGGCCTGCGCGTCCAGGCCCACATAGGGTTCATCCAGCAGTGTGACCGGCGTGTGCGACGCCAGGCCGATGATGATCCCCACCGCCGTGCGCTGCCCACGCGACAGACCGCCGTAACGAGAGAGTTCCGCCAGGCCGAACCCTTCGCGCAGCCGCTCCGCCTCGTCCCAGTCCCAGTTCGGGTGCCGCTGGGACGACAACTGCAGGATCCCCTGTACCGTCCACGCCGGTACGTAGTCGATGTCCACGCCGGTGAAGCTGGTGTTCTCCAGGACGACGGCATCATCGAAGGCGTCGCGGCCGCAACTCACGACCCGCCCCGCGGACGGACGGAGCTGCCCGGCGAGCAGTCCCAGCAGGGTGGTCTTGCCGGCGCCGTTGCGTCCGACCAGGCCCACGACCCCGTCGGTGACATCGACGGAGAGCGGCCCGACGACCGGCGGGAGGGCGCGGCCACCGCGTCCCGCCCCCGGGTAGCGCAGTTCGACGTCGGTGACGGTGATGTGTGTGGTGGTCGTGGTGGTGGTGTTCATGAGTACAGACCTCGGCTTTCGGCGACCTGGTCCAGCAGCCGGTGGAGTTCCTCGCGCGGCATGTCGAGCTTGATCGACTCATCCACCAACGGCGCCAGGAAATCCGCGGCGAAGGCCTCGCGGCGCCTCGCCAGGATGAGCTCACGCGCGCCGTCCTCGACGTACATGCCGAGTCCGCGCCGCTTGCTCAGGACGCCGCGCTCCGCCAGCAGGGTCAGGCCCTTACGTGCGGTCGCGGGATTGATGCCGTGGAAGGCGGCCAGTTCGTTCGTGGACGGGGCACGCTCCCCCTCGGGCAGGGAACCGTCAACGACGGAATCCTCGACGAGCTCGGCGATCTGCCGGAACAGTGGTGCGGTCGTCTCGTCCACGTGGGGGTCACCTCCTCGTCGGTGTGCTGGAGAGTTCAGGGGTGGTTGCTTGGTTAGTTACTTGTGTAACTAACCATCGCACAGGGATACCGGGCACGCAACAGGTCACACCCGCCCCACTGACCAGCGTCCCTCCCAACAGCACCCATAACTCGTGCACACTGGGGGTATAGGACAACACGAAACACACTGACTTAACACACAAGGACCAACGACCATGCTCGAACGAACCCTCATCTACGTCGACACCTCCTACCTGCTGGCCAGCTTCTACAACGCCTGGGCGACCGGCGCCAGATCCCAACTGGAGATAGACCTCCCCGAGGTCGTCAATGTCTTAGGCACCCGGACCGTCAACCAGCTCGGACAGCCCGTCCACCGGCAGAACTGGTACGACGGCATCCCCGACTCCGGCCCCCACCGCTACCAACGCGCCCTGAGATCCTGCCCCGGAGTGCAACTGCGTGCCGGGCAACTCATTGAATGGGGCGACCGGCGCACCCAGAAGGCCGTCGACACCCGCCTCGTCGCCGACATGGTGCTCAGCGCGGCGAACCACGAGGTCACCGACATTGTCCTGGTCTCCGGCGACGCGGACATGCTGCCCGGGGTGGACGAAGCCGTGTCCCGTGGGATCCGTGTGCACCTCTACGGCTTCGGCTGGGACTCCATGTCCGCCAACCTGCGCTACGCCTGCGACACCACCACCATCCTCGACCCGCGCGAGGACTTCGCCGACTGCATGCGGCTCGAGGTCCTCGAAGGGCCGCTGAAGACCGGCGGAACGACCGGCTCCGGGAGTGCCGGGGGATCCGGGACGCCGCAGCACAAGCCCATCGGGGACGCCGAGCCCGTCGAGGACCTCTCCGGTACCAGCGCAGTGCCCGACGTCCGACGGCGCAGGAGCACGGAATCGACGGAGTCCGAGGGATCCACGGAGTCCGCGGAGCCCGCAGAGTCCGCCGGCATCGGGGACAACAACGGCTCCGGGGCCACCGGGTCCACGGAGAACCCGGGGGCGGCGGAGAATACCCCGGAGCCCCCGGCCGTCCCTCCGGTGGCCACCGTCCCGACGGAACCGCCGGCCCCCGCCACCATCGGCGACGAGACCTGCGAGGACATCCAACCGGTCGAGTCCACCGTCCCGGTCGAAACCGCGCCCACCGACGGGCCGGACGATGCGTCCGCGGACACCTCCGGGACCGGGGAGGACACCTCCGGGCGCTCGTCCACACCGTCCCCCGCCGATCTGGCGGCGCCGAAACCGGCACAGCCGTCCCGCCCGGTCCCGTCCCGTCCAACCCCGGCGATGATGGCGTCCCGACGCCGCCTGCGCAGCCGCTACGTCCCCCTGCCCACCGAAATCTGGCAGTCCGGCGGACAGCAGACCCCGTTCGACATCGGCGAGCAGTACGCCATCTGGTGGTACCAGCACGCCGCGACCGATGAACAGCAGCGCAGTGCGCATGTCCTCAGCGGTGGCGGCCTGCCGCCGGAGATCGACCGTCCGCTGCTGCAGTTCGCCTGTGAGACCCTCCACGAGTACACGCTCACCGAGCACCAGCGGGTGGACCTGCGCGACGGGTTCCACTCCGGGGTGCGCGGCATCGTCATGAAGCAGTGAGCGACGACATACAGCGCTGAGCGCCCTTCCAACCGGTCGACCGCCCTCCCATACTGCACAATTAACGACATTCACCCGACAGTTCATGAGGGCGCCCGACAGCATGTGAGGGCACGTCCGGCACCACGTGCCCGCAGAGGTCCCGCGCCGTTGGTCCCGGGTCTCCCGGTACCTGTGAGATGATGCCCCCATGACCGATTCCGCCGCAGCCTCGCCGGGGCACGCCGAGGACAGCTCCCCGCAGGACACCGCACAGGACATCACGGACACCGCGCCGGACGCCCCGGGCAACGACGCCGCCTCGCACCCGGACCGCACCGGGCACGGCATCCTGTCCCTGGCCGGGCAGCTCATCGGCGCCGGGGGGCTGGCTGCCCTGGTCACACTGGCGGCATGGTTCGTCCTGTCCAGGACGAACCTGCCCGCGTACTCCTCGTCCAATGTGACGAAGGCACTGGCCAGCGCCACAGGGGTCGTGGTGCTGGTGGTCCTGGCGCTGCTGCTCTACGGCGTCCTGCACGCCCGCACCCCGTACCGGGACTGGGCGCGCTGGAAACGGATCGGGGCGACCGTCCTGTGCTGGCTCGCACCGGCGGGCCTGGTCATCGCCGCCCTGGCGATCCCGCTGGCGGCCACCCGCCTCTACCTCGACGGCATCAGTGTTGACCAGGCGTTCCGCACGCAGTTCTTCACCCGGATGACAGACAGCCCCGGGTTCGACGACATGGCGTACCTGGACGAGCCGAGCTTCTACCCTCGTCTCTGGTTCCTCTCCGGCGGTATCTTCGCCAATGTCGTCGGCCTCGCGGGCTGGGCGGCGTTCCAGCCGTGGGCGCTGGTCACCCTCGCCGCGACCGGCTCAATGCTGGTCCCGGTGTGGCGCCGGCTGACCGGTTCACTGCCGCTGGGCACCGTGATCGCCGTGGTCACCACCGCCGTCGTCCTGCACACGGCTCCCGAGGAGCCCTACGCCGCGGTCGTCGCCTTCGGCATGCCCGCCGCCCTGGTCCTGGCCGGGAGGGCCGTCCGTGGATCGCGTCCGGCCATGGTCGGCGTGGCCGTCTACCTCGGATTGTCGGCGAACCTGTACACCCTGTACACCGGCGTGTCAGCGCTGGCGGTGGTTGTCATCGCCCTGGTCGTGGCGTGGCGCACCAGGAAGCTCGGGCCGGTACTCCGTCTCGTCGCTGTGGGGCTGGGCTCCCTGGTCATCGCCGCGGTCGGCTGGGCCCCCTACCTGCTGGCGATGCTGACCTCCGAGCACGGGGCGACCGGACGCGCACAGCACTACCTGCCGCAGTCCGGCACGGAGATCCCCACCCCGTTCTTCGACGTGAACCTGGTCGGCATCCTCGGGGTGATCTGCCTGGTGTGGATGGTCCTGCGGTGGAAGCGCAGCCAGGTCCGCGCGCTGCTCGCCGGGGTGGCGGTCTGCTACGCCTGGGTGCTGCTGTCGATGGTCACCCCGCTGGCCGGGACCACCCTGCTGGGCTTCCGTATGGAGCTGCCGATCGCGTTGATCCTGGTCACCGGGGGCGTGATGGCGCTGAACGATCTGCGACACACCGGCATACCGAAGGCCTACCCGCAGTTCGTGGGGCCGAAGGCGGAGCCGAAGGTGACCGCCGTGCTGGCCATCGCACTGACCTTCGCCGCGGGCTCCTACGTGGTGGATGTGCCGCTGCACCTGCGTCCGCAGATCGACCTGGCCTACACCGACTCCGACGGCGAGGCGCAGCGCGGTGACCAGTTCCCGTCGGACTCCACCGTCTACTTCGGGGACGTGGACGCGTCGATCAGGACGCAGCTCGGACTCGGGGACGCGGCCGGCGACCGGGCCGGCACGGTGGTGCTCACCGACGAGAAGAGCTTCATGGCGTACTACCCGTACCACTCCTACCAGGCGATGACCGCGCACTACGCGAACCCGCTGGGCCGGTTCGAGGACCGCAACGCCGAGATCGAGGAGTGGACCGAGATCACTGACCCGGGTGAACTCACCGCCGCGATGGACAGCACCGCCGAGGAGAACGGGTGGACCGGGCCGGACGCGGTGGTCATGCGCGGCCAGGCCTCGGACGCGACAGAGGACGCAGACGGCACGGGGGAGTTCAGTTTCCGCCTGTCCGAGGACATCTACCCCAACGACCCGAATGTGCGCTTCACCACGCTCTCCTTCCACGCCTCGGCGTTCTCCGAGGGCTGGCACCTGGAGCAGGCGGGGCCGTTCGTCGTCGCCGTCCGGGAGAGGTAGGCGTCCACTGAAGTCGTGACCAGCTTTCCGCCATTCGCTTAGGCCGCACAAGGTCACTGCCGTAACATGTGCTCCTATGTCACGAGTCGAACAGGATGCCCCCGAAGACGCCTCCCGTGGAGAATCGTCGGCTCCCCCCTCCGACCCCGGCGGAACCGACACCTCCCGTACCGGCGTCGACCGGATCAAGCGCCTCGCCATCGTCTCCGGCCTCGCCGCCCTGATCCTGTTCCTGGCGATCCCGTTCCTGCCGGTCAAGCAGGACCAGGCGAGTTTCTCCTGGCCGCAGAACGGCGAACTGAACAGCGTCTCCGCCCCGTTGATGGCCTACCACCCGCAGGACCTGGACATCACCCTGCCCGTCGGCGAGATCGACGACCTCAACGGCCAGGAGACGACGGTCCTCTCCACCGTCCCGGAGGACGCGGAGGACGCCACCCTGCGCGGCATGTTCGTGCGTTCCACCCCGGACGGGTTGGACGTGATCGTCCGCAACTCGGTGGCCCTCTCGGTCGACACCGAGACGCTGAACGACCTGCCGGACGATGCGCAGCTGCACATCACCTCCGATTTCGAGGAGACGCGCGCCTGGATCCCGGACGCCACCGACTCCGACGGCAACGCGTTGGAGGGCGGCTTCGGCGACGACATCCGTCCCATGCTCACCGGCATCTTCACCGAGATGTCGAACACCCCGCAGAATGCGCAGACCGCCATCGACGCCGGACTGCAGGTCGATGTGACCGTCGATTCCCGGTTCACCTCGAGCCCGTCGGTCGCCAAGATCGCGGCAATGGTGCTGGGCGTGATCTTCACCGTGATCTCCCTGTGGGCGCTGCACCGCATGGACGTCCTGGACAACCGGACACGTAAGCGCCACCGCTTCTTCCCGGCGGGCTGGTGGCGTCCTCGCTGGCTGGACGGCATCGTCGGCGGCGTCCTGGCGGTGTGGTACTTCATCGGCGGCAACACCGCCGACGACGGCTACCTGCTCACCATGGCCAGATCGTCCACCGAGTCCGACTACATGTCCAACTACTACCGGTGGTTCGGTGTCGCAGAGTCACCCTTCGGCGCGCCCTACTACGACCTCCTGGCGTTGATGACGCACGTCTCCACCGCATCCGTCTGGATACGCCTGCCGGTGCTGATCGCCAGCTTCCTGACGTGGATGCTGCTCTCGCGCGAGGTACTCCCACGCCTGGGGGCGAAGATCTCCCAACGCAAGGTCGCGCACTGGACGGCGGCCGCGGTGTTCCTGGCCTTCGCCATGACCTACAACAACGGGCTGCGCCCCGAGCCGGTCATCGCCCTGGGCGCCCTGTTCACCTGGGTCTGCATGGAACGTGCGATCGCCACCGGACGCCTGCTTCCCGCCGCGATCGGCATTATCGTCGCCGCCTTCTCCCTGGCCGCCGGGCCGACCGGCCTGATGGCCGTCGCGGCGATCCTGGTGGCCCTGTCCGGGCTGATCCGCATCGTGATCCGCCGCCTGCCACTGCTGGGCGCCGGACGCGGCGAACCGAAGAAGCGGGTCTTCGGCGCGGTCACCGCGCAGATAGCCCCCTTCCTGGCCGCCGGCACGGCCGTGCTGATCGCCGTCTTCGGCGACCAGACCTTCAGCACCGTCCTGGAGTCCATCGGGGTCCGCGGCCCCGTGGGCCCGTCACTGTCCTGGTACGAGGAACCGACCCGCTACACCGAGCTGCTGAAGCAGACGGTGGACGGCTCCTTCCCTCGCCGGTTCTGCGTCCTCATGATGCTGCTGTGCCTGGCGGTGGTCATCGGCTCGATGCTGCGCAACCGCCGCGTCCCCGGCACCGCCCACGGACCGGCACTGCGCCTGACCATGGTCGTCATCGGCACGATGTTCTTCATGACCTTCACCCCCACCAAGTGGACCCACCACTTCGGGGTCTACGCCGGCATCGCCGCGGGGCTCGCTGCCCTTGCAGCGGTCGCGGCGTCCACCATGGCGATGCGCTCGGCACGAAACCGCATCGTGTTCATCGGCGGCTGTCTGCTGCTGTTCGCGTTCACCCTCGCCGGGACGAACGGCTGGTGGTACATCTCCAGCTTCGGCGTCCCCTGGTGGGACAAGCCGGTGCAGATCGCCGGTGTGGAGATGTCCTCGGTGACCATGATCCTGGCGTTGGCAGTGATGCTGTTCGGCGTGGTCATCGGCTTCCTCAACGACATCCGGGAAGCCAACGCCAGCACCACCGACGAGCTCAAGAACGTCGATGCCAGGGAGGCCGCCCAGGCCAAGCGCTTCGCCGGCATCGCTTCCGCGCCGATCGCGGTGCTGACCTCGATCGTGGTGGTGTTCAACCTGGCGTCGCTGGGCAAGGCCGTGGTCGGCCAGTGGCCCGCCTACACCGTGGGCAAGGGCAATCTGACCTCCCTGGCCGGCGACACCTGCGGGCTCGGCGGTGCCGCGCTGATCGAGGGCAACACCAACGACTCCTTCCTGCAGCCCGCCGGTGACACCGAGTTCGCCGATTCGCTGACGACCGAGGGGTCCCGCGGCTTCGCCGAGAACAACATCCCGAACCGTATCGAGGAGGGCTCCGACTCCGACAGCGGTGCGTCCCCGCAGACCTCCGCCGTGGACACCGGCGCCTTCGGCTCCACCGACGAGGAGGACGAGAACGACGTCACCGACATCGGCCCCGGCGGCGGCCTCAGTGGCCAGGAGGGCATCAACGGCTCCTACGCCCAGCTGCCCTTCGGCATCGACCGCCACCAGATCCCGGTGGTCGGCTCGTACACCGACGGACTGCAGCTGCCCGCCGAAACCACGACCAGCTGGTACAGCATGCCGGAGCGTTCGGACGACACCCCGTTGCTGGTCGTCTCCGCGGCCGGCGAGGTATCCCACCTCGACATGAACGGTGTGCGGCAGTACGGCCAGGACCTGGTGCTGGAGTACGGGCGTTCCGACGAGTCCGCGCAGGATGGCGTTGAGTTCATGGGGGAGATGGAGCCGCTGGACATCGGCACCGCACCGCAGTGGCGCAACCTGCGCTTCCCGATGGACGACATTCCCGAGGACGCCGACGTGGTCCGCATCCGGGCGGCCGACTTCAACGTGACGCCGGACCAGTGGCTGACCTTCACGCCGCCGCGTGTACCCACGATGGAGCAGTTGGGCGACGTCATCGGTGATTCACCGACGCTGCAGGACTGGTCCGTGCCGCTGCAGTTCCCCTGTCAGCGACCCTTCGACCACTACGCGGGCGTCGCCGAGGTTCCGGAGTACCAGCTCTCGCCGGACCATGACGCGAAGAAGAGCCACGCCCCGGTGATGGACTACTACGGCGGCGGCGTCGGTGGCATGACCCAGATGGCCACCCACGGCACCGAGATGCCCACCTACCTGGAGGACGACTGGCAGCGGGACTGGGGTGTGGTCACCGAGCTGACCCAGTTCACCTCGTCGACCGGTGATGAGCCGGAGCCGGTGGAGGTCGAGGTCGAGGAGCAGGACCGCTCCGGACTGTGGTCGCCGGGACCGATGCGGCTGAGCTAACCGGTCGCGACCGGTAGCGCTGGCATCGCGGCGTCCAGGGCTGGTTTCCGTACACCGGAACCACCTCTGGATGCCGCGATGCCGCAGTGCTGATTCCACGCCTACAGTGGGGCGCATGACTTCGACTGTTCCCCAGACCCCCGAGATCCCCGACAACATCACGGAGGCGACGTCCGGCACGGGCAACCCCTCCGCCGCGGACGACCTCTACCGCCACGTCAACGGTGACTGGCTGTCCACCCACGAGATCCCGGCCGACCGCCCGGTGGACGGCACCTTCCACGCGCTGCGCGACCGTGCCGAACTGGACGTCAGGGCCATCGTCGAATCCGCCGACCCGTCCACCCGCATCGGAGCCCTGTTCACCTCCTTCATGGACGAGGACGGGGGGAACGGCATCGAGCAGGCCGGGCTCTCCGTGCTGGACGCCGACCTTGACCCCGTCCGGGATGCCACCGACCTCGGTGAACTGGTGGATGCCCTGGCGCAGCTCGACCGGCACGGTGTCGGTGGCGTGATCGGCTTCTGGACCGAGAAGGACGCCGGGGGCGGCAAGGGCGACACCGGCACCGCGGGCAATGAGGTCGCCTACCTCACCCAGACCGGCCTCGGGCTGCCGGACGAGGCCTACTACCGCGAGGAGCAGCACGCCCCGGTCCTCGACGCGTACCGCGGATTCGTCGCCACCCTGCTGGGCCTCGCCGCCGACGGGCAGCCGCTGCCGGGGCGTTTCGCGGACCAGAGCGCGGAGGACGCCGCCGGAGCCCTCGTGGATTTCGAGACCGACCTCGCCAAGGGCCACTGGGACACGGTGAGCTCCCGTGACGCCGACAGGACCTACAATCCGACCGCGTTGTCCGACCTGCCGACGTCCTTTCCCTTCACCTCCTGGCTGGAAGGGGTGGGCATCACCGGGGAGAATGCACCGACCGTGATCGTCAGCCAACCGTCCTACCTGGAGCATGTCGGGACGCTAGTTCCCGGCGCGGAGGGAGGGAACGCCCACGACCTCGACGACTGGAAGCTTTGGGCCTACTGGAGCGTGCTCACCGCCCGGGCGGGGAAACTGCCCCGGGCAATCTCCGAGGCGAACTTCGACTTCTACGGCCGCACCCTGTCCGGAGCCACAGAGCAGCGCGACCGGTGGAAGCGGGCCGTGGGTCTGGTCGAGGGGACCATCGGCGAGGAGGTCGGCAGGGAGTTCGTCGCCGAGCACTTCCCGCCGGAGTACAAGCAGAAGATGCTTGACCTCGTCGACTACCTGCTGGCGGCCTACCGGGAGCGGATCAGTGACCTGGCGTGGATGACCCCGGCGACCCGGGAGAGGGCGCTGGAGAAACTCGCCACGTTCAAGGCCCGCATCGGCTACCCGGACAAGTGGCGCTCCTTCGACGAGCTGAGCTTCAGCCCGGACGGCGCCGACCTGCTCGACAACTACCGCAGGGCCTCCGACTTCAACCACGAGTTCGAGGTGTCCAAACTGGGCAAGCCGAGCGACGGCGAGTACTGGTTCGCGACCCCGCAGACGGTCAACGCCTTCTACAATCCGGTCCGCAACGACATCACCTTCCCGGCGGCGATCCTGCGTCCGCCGTTCTTCGACCCGGAGTCGGACATGGCCGGCAACTTCGGCGCCATCGGCGCGGTCATCGGGCACGAGATCGGCCACGGTTTCGACGACCAGGGCTCGAAGTACGACGGCGACGGCAACCTCAACTCCTGGTGGACCGAGGAGGACCGCGCGGCGTTCACCGAGCTCACCGACAAGCTCGTCGCCCAGTACGACGGGCTGGTTCCGACAGGACTGGCCCAGCGCGGCGAGACCGACCACAAGGTCAACGGTGCATTCACCCTCGGCGAGAACATCGGTGACCTCGGTGGTCTCGGCATCGCCGTTGTCGCGCTGGAGAAGTACCTCGCGGACAAGGGCGAGACCTTCGGGTCCGCGCCGCTCGCCCCGGTGGAGGGCATGGAGGGTGAGTACACCGTCCTGCAGCGCTTCTTCCTGCGCTGGTCCAATGTATGGCAGACCGCGATCCGCCCGCAGATGGCCGCGCAGTACGTGGCGATCGACCCGCACTCCCCCGGCGAGTACCGCTGCAACGTGGTCGCCTCGAACATCGCCGAGTTCTACCGCGCCTTCGACGTGACCCCGTCGAACGGCATGTGGATCGACGAAAATCAGCGTGTGACCATCTGGTAGGCTCCCTCCCGTGAGGGGGATCCAATGCCGATAGCCGGAAGACCGGACTGGCCCGGGGAGCAGCCGCAGCGTCCTACCGGTGCTCCGCTGCCGGACGCCGACCCGTCCGGCCACTACCGTCCCGCCGCCGTCGGCGGCCACCGGACGGCCCGCTGGTTCATCCTCGTCGGCGTCGCCCTGGTGATCATGGTGCTCCCACTCGCGGTGCCGGTGAAGGACGACGCCGGTGCGACGGGTTCGCCGGGCGGCGGAAGCTCGTACCGCCTGGCGGACGCCGCGTTCGATTCCCTGCTCACCTGGGAGAACTGGCCCCTGGACCTCGGCGCGTTGGAGGGACGTTGCGCCCCGCTGGACACCGCTTTGCTCCCCGGCACGATCACCGCCGAGTGCTCCACCGAACACGGGATGGTGGATCTCGACATCGTCGGCATGCTCGACGTCGGTGACGGTGCCGGCGACATCGAGCTGGCGTCGCAGCGCGGCCTGCGCATGATCATGTCCAGCGACACGTCCGGCGTCCCCTTCCACGAACGGGACGCCGGGGAGCACCTGTCCCCGGGGCTCGCCGTGGAGGTCGATGACTTCCGTGCGTCCCCGCTGACCCCGTTCAGCTGGGGGGCGTCCGATCCGGTGTACTCGGCGGCGGCGTCCTTCCTGAACTCCGACGCCGGGGGCGTGAGCGTCCTGTACACCGTGTCGGTGACCGGCGGCACCGAGCTGTCCGCAGCCTCGGCCGCGAACTCGCTGATGAGGGGGATCCGTGCCACCGTCTGAGTCCCGGGACGGGTGGCGCGTCGTCGACGTCCCCCGCGCCTTCCACCTCTCCTTCCCGAAGCACCTGCGCCCGGCGCTGCGTCCCACCTGGGACGTGTTCGGATGGTCGTTCGCGGCACTCACCGTCCTCGGCCAGCTGGTGGCCGCGGTCGTGTCGGCGGGCTTCGGCATCTTCCCCGGTGCCGGGCCGCTCGGCGTCGCCGTGGGGTACATGGTCGTGTTCCTCGCCGTGACCTGGTTCCTGCTGTCCCGACTGCTGATCTACCGGGGGACGCCCTGGCTCCTGGCGGCGGCCGCGATCCTCTGGGGGATGACCGGCGCCTTCCTGATCGGCGCATTCACCGTCTCGGCACACCTGATCGAGGTGAGCTACAGCTGGGACGTTCCCGAGATCGCCCTGTCCCTGGGGGGCGCCTACCCGGAGGAGCTGGCCAAGGGTCTGGGTGTGTGGCTGCTGCTCCACCTGGGACGCGCCTGGTGGAACCGTCCGTGGCACGGGCTGGTCGCCGGTGTGCTCATCGGCATCGGCTTCGAGGCCTTCGAGAACATGGGCTACGCCCTGTCGTTGGCACCGCTCCATGCGTCGTCCGACCTGGCCGGGACGTCCGAGATGTGGCTGCTGCGGATCGTCGCCGGTCCACTGCTGCATGCGGTGTGCACGGGACTGGTCGGCTACGGCATCGGCATGGCGGTGTTCGGCGGGGGACTGACCCGCCTGCGACGACTGGCCTGGGTGCTTTCCGGCGGACTCGCGGGCTTTTTCGTGCACTTCGGATGGAACCTGCAGATGTCGACGGTGCCCTCCCAGCTCGTGACCATGGGAATCTCCTGGGCCTGCGGGACAGCACTGCTGGTCACCGCCATCGTCCTCAGCACGCGGGAGGCGCGCGGCCTGGCTGCCGCGGGCCTGTACCCTGCGGTAACGGTCTACCAGCGGATTCCTGCGGTTCCCCGGCAACCGTTCCCGGGCCAGTTGCCGGGGCAGGGGCCGGGCTGGTCCCCGGGCCCGCTCCCGCCGGGGCATCACCCGCAGTGGTGAGCTCCGCGGGCCCCGGGGCGCCCTCGAATCCTCCCCTCGGGTTGTGATCCCGACAGACATAGCTATCATCGCAGCCATGTCTACTCTCTCCACCGCCACCCGTACCCCGAACAACCAGACCCGTTCCCGCCGATTCGCCACCCGTGCCGCCGCGGTCGCCCTGGCCGCCGGCGCCGTGACCGCCGTGGCCGTGCCCGCCGCGTCCGCTGCCCCGTCCGCCGTCTCCGCGGAGGCCGCCTCCACGAAGTCCGTCATCCAGGATCCGGCCCGCGTGGCCGGTGTGGCCACCGCCGCCGGCGTCAGCCCGGACGTTGTCGCCCAGCTGCTCGCCGACCCGGAGGCCACCATCGCCGCCGGTGAGCGCCTCGGCGTCCCGCGCGACACCGCCATCTGGGTCGCCAACAACCCCGAGCAGGCCCTGGGCGCCGCCCAGGCGGCCGGGATCTCCCCGGTGTGGGCCGCGAACGCCCTCGCCGCCAACCTCTGACCTGACCCCCGCCAGTAGCGCGGGACGAACCCCGGACGGTGGATCAACACCACCGTCCGGGGTTTACCGCGTTCAGGGGAAGTGACGGAAACCACAGCACACTCCGGCAGAAAGCGGCGCGCCGCGCGCGTGTTGCAGATGTGACTCGTGTGATTTGTGTGTATGGTGTGGCTCATGTTCTCACTACCATGGCGCCGCCATGCGCGCACCACCACCCCCGCCCGACTCACAGCAGTAACCCTCTTCGGTTCAGCCGCGACGGTCGCCGCGCTGGTCGCCACGGATGTCCTGCCCGTCCCCACCTGGGCGCTCGACGGAGTCGACGTCGCCAGCCACCAGCACCCCGGTGGTTCGGCGATCGACTGGCAGACCGTCGCCGCCTCCGGCCAGAGCTTCGCATTCATCAAGGCCAGCGAAGGCACCGGCTACGTCAACCCCTACTTCTCCTCCGACTCCGCCAAGGCCTCCGCCGCCGGAGTCACCCCGGGCAGCTACCACTACGCCAAGCCCGGTGAATCCGACCCCCGCGCCGAAGCCCGGCACTACGCCGCGACCCTGGCCACCGGTGTCCAGCCGTCCCTGCCGCCCACCCTCGACCTGGAGGAGAGCGGCGGACTCGCCCCGGAGGACCTGCAGAACTGGGTCCGCGACTGGATCGACGAGATCAAGGTCCTCACCGGCCAGGACCCGATCATCTACACGTACCACGACTTCTGGATCAACGACATGGCGAACACCACGGAGTTCTCCGAGTACCCGCTGTGGCTCGCGTACTACAACCCCGCCCTGCCGTCCGAGATCCCCGGCGGCTGGGATGAGGTCACCTTCTGGCAGTACTCCGATGCCGGGCAGGTCGACGGCATCTACGCCGATGTGGACCTGAACACCTACTACGGCACGGACGCCCAGCTCCAGGAGCTGGCCGGACGTCCGTCCGAGGGCTCGGCGGCGGGCAACATCGTCGATGCCCTGCGTCCCATCACCGACGCTGCCGTCGGCCAGGCCGGCGACGCCAACGACGCCGAACACGCGGACGCCGCCGGCGGCGAGCCCGGACTCGACCACCCGCTGAGCACGGACCTGCTGGTCAACCTGCTCGGCCTCGTGGCCGGCACGGTCGGCCCCGAGGTCGTGCTGAACTCCGCCATCGACTCCGGACTGGGCGAGGGCCTGGGATCCGCTGTGGCATCCTCCGGCATCGAGGCACGTGACGCCGGCGAGACCCTCCCGGTCGCCGCCGTCGCCGCACTGGTCCTCGGCGCGCTGGGTCTCGGCTCCGACGGCGGGGACATCGCCGGCCAGATCGGCGGGCTCGTCGGATCCCTGTCCGAGGAGAAGGCCAACGACCCCAACGCCGGCTTCGACATCGACCAGCTCGCCGGTGTCATCGGTGGAACCGGGGACGGGGTCACCCTCGACAGCATCCTGCGTCTGCTGACCGCGTTCGGCGCGTCCGACCACGCCAGCCAGATCGCCGACGGTTCGCTGGACGTGGACGCACTGCTGGCACAGGTCAGGGGCGACGATGCCCCGGTGGAGGACGCTGAGTCCCCCGAAGGCGCCGACTCCCCGGCCGAACCGGACGCGGACGCACGCACCGACACGGATTATGCCGCGGAGGGAACCCCCGGCAACGCACCCGACCCGGAGGCGATCCGCACGGAGCTCGAGGGCGCCGGGGTCGACCCGGAGTCCGCCGCACGTCTGGCCGAGGATCCGGAGGCGACCGTTGCCGCTGCCGAGCGCCTCGGCGTGGACCGCGAAACCGCGTCGCGCTTCGCCACGGACCCGGCCGGGGCCCTGGTGGCCCTGGAGGAGGCCGGGATCGACCCGGTGGGGGCTGCCCCGATGCTGGTCGCCCAGCTGTAGGAGCCATGGGCTCCAGTCCGTGTCCGGACGTCACCACTGCAGAGCCGTACCCGCGGGTGCGTGTCTGCGTGGAGGAGGGGATTGCCGGGGGACTCGACCGGCAGGAGCGCACCGTTTTCGGCACGTCAGCTTAAGAAGAAATGGCCACACCGGTGCGTTCCTGCCGGTTGGAATCGCCACCACACCCCCGATCCACTCCGGCAGGCCTGCCCCGGGGCAGCGCCACGTCGGGGTGCCTAGGGCTGCGGTGCGTCCGGGGCCAGGATGTCCGGCTCGTGGATGTCCTCCAGCGACTCCGGCGTCGGCTCCGCGATCTCGCAGAGGTTCACCAGCGCACCCGTGGGGTCAACCAGTGTGCACAGACGTCCCAGCTCGGAATTCCACGGCGCGCGCACCAGCTTGCCGCCGAACTTCTTGACCTTCTTCGCGGCCGCGTCCACGTTGGCGCACCCCAGGTACAGCGTCCACATCGAGGGATTCTCGTCCAGCTCACTGGTGTCCCACATGCCGCACAACGGTGCGCCGTCGTACTCGCCGGTGGCGTAGCGGAACTTGTCGGTGTCACTGTGCTGGCGGATGTCCCAGCCGGCCAGGTCGTGGTAGAACTTCAGCGTCGCGTCGAACTCCTCGCCGACCAGCAGTTCATGCCACACGGGGGTCCCGGGCTCGCCGGCCGCGAAGAACGGCTCGTCGCCGGCGGGCTGCTTCAACCCGATGGTCGCGCCCGAGGGATCGACGATCACCGCCATCCGGCCACGGCGTCCCACGTCCCGCGGGGACAGGACGCTCGTCGCACCGGCCTTCACGGCCTCGTCGTGGACGTGGTCGATGTCGGGGGCGTACAGCAGCAGCCCCCACAGGGAGGACTTGTCGTCCGGGACCTCACCGAGGCCGGCGACGGGCATACCCTCCTTCTTCGCCACGACGTAGCCGTCGCCGCAGGGGGCGTCGAACTCCCATCCGAGGAGTTCCGTGTAGAACGACTGGGCCTTATCCAGGTCAGTGGTGGCCAGGTCGATCCAGATCGGCATTCCTGGTTCCGCCAAGAGAGCGGGCATCAGAGGTTCCTCCACTTTTCGGGATCAAAGTCATCGTCGGCAGTTGCTTCATCGAAGTAGTCGTCTTCGTCGGTACCGGTGGCACCGTCCTGGGCGAACCGTGCGGCCGCTGTCACACGGCCGTCTGTGTCATGGACGGAGACCTCGTCCCCGGCGTGGAGGTGACGTCCCCGCCGGGTGTCGGTCTCGCCATTGACGGTCACGGAACCGGCGGCAATGACCTCCTTGGCCACTCCACCGGACTCCACAAGGTTCGCCAGCTTGATGAACTGGCCCAGCCGGATATCGTCGCCGCGTACGGGGACGTCCTGCACCGGTACCTTCTGCTCTTCTCGCTCAGGCATGCGGACCATCCTACGACCAAGACTCCTGCCAGGAAAGTCCAATGGTCACATTGCCTGCAGCACACCTTCGACCAGGAGCACGGCGCCCAGCAGAATAAACACCCCACCTGCAATGATGTCGATCCAGGGGCCGGCTTTCTGGAGTCTCCGGGACAGCGCCGGAACCGACACCATCACCGCCACAGCCACGAACCAGGCGATCCCGGTGACCAGCAGGATCACCAGGACGGTCCCACGCATCGCCCAGCTGGTGTCCGGCGGGACGAATCCGGCGAACACCGCGCCGAAGAACACCAGGGCCTTCGGGTTGGCGAGGTTGGTGACAAGTCCCAGCCGCCAGGCCTGTGCCGTGGTCGTGCGGGACGTGGCGGTGGGGGCCGTCGCGACCGTCCGTGCCGAGCGCCGTTCCGTGAGCCCGGAACGCAGCGCCCCCTGCCCCATCCACACCAGGAATGCCCCGCCGACCAGGAACAGAGCGGTCAGCAGCCCCGGGAAGGCGTCCACCAGAGCGGACAGCCCCAGCATCGAGGCGACGATCCACAGGGTGTTGCCGCTCATGATCCCCAGGGCACACGCCACGCCGTTTCGCCGGACCGCCCCCAGACGCAGGATCTGCACCAGGTCGGGCCCCGGCGACGCGATCGCCAGCAGCCACGCGAGGAGGATGCTGAGGAGTGCTGCGCCGGTCATGGGTGATCAATCTACCCGGGGGGTCGGGCGCGGCCATCACGGCATCCAGGGTTGGTTCCACCCCTGCGAAAACGACCCAGGATGCCGCGATGCCGCAGCCTGGGTCAAGCCGGGTGACGCAGCTACGCCCTACACGCTCAGCGGCGTGTCCGAGGGCGCCACCGGCTTCGGCAGCGCGGTCTCACCCATCAGGGCGCGGTCCACGGCGGCGGCGCAGGCACGCCCCTCCGAGATCGCCCAGACGATCAGGGACGCGCCACGGCCCGCGTCACCGGTGGAGAACACCGGTGCGTCGAAGCCCGCGTCCTGCAGGCCCGGGGTCGACGGCCACCAGCTGCGGTAGTCCTCGTCGCGCTTCAGGCGGCCCCGGCCATCGACCGGCAGCTCCAGCTCGGAGACGATGCCCTTCTGCTCCACGCCGGAGAAACCGACGGCCAGCAGCACCAGGTCGGCGTCCATGGTCACGTCGGTGCCCGGCAGGTTCACCACACCGTCCGGCGTCTTCTCGCAGGACGCGGCGTTCAGGCCGGTGACGTGCCCGTCCTCGCCGGTGAGTTCCACGGTGTTGATGCGGAAGTCGCGGTGCGCCAGAGGATCGCCGACCCCGCGGGACGCCAGGCCGAGCTGCACGATCTCGTCGGCGGACTCGTTGCCGGTGACGGTGTACTCACCCTCCTCGTGGGCGGCGGCCACGCGCCAGATCTTCGGCCACACCGGCCACGGGTTCTCCGCGGTGCGGTTCTCGCCGGGAGCCGGGTTGTAGTCGAACTGGCGGACGGAGGCGGCCCCCTGGCGCAGGGCGGTGCCGAAGCAGTCGGTGCCGGTGTCGCCGCCGCCGATGATGACCACGTTCTTCCCCTTGGCGTCGATCGGGGAGACGTCCATGTCACCGGCGTTGACCTTGTTGGCCAGCGGCAGGTAGTCCATCGCCTGGTGGACGCCCTCGAGCTCACGGCCCGGGAAGGTGACCTCGCGGCGCTCGGTGGCGCCCACGGCGAGCACCACGGCGTCGAACCCGGCGAGGTCCGCGGCGGACGGGGAGATGCTGGTGCGGAAGGTCGTGCCCTCCGCCTCCATCTGGTTCAGCCGCCGCTCGATCCAGCGGGGCTCGAGCTTGTAGTCCGGCACACCGTAGCGCAGCAGGCCGCCGATGCGGTCGTCGCGCTCGAAGACGGTGACGTCGTGGCCGGCGCGGGTGAGCTGCTGGGCGGCGGCCAGGCCGGCGGGGCCGGAGCCGACGACGGCCACGGACTGCCCGGTGGAGAACGACGCCTTGACTGGGCGGACCCACCCCTCCGTGAAGGCGTGCTCCACGATCGTGAGCTCCACGGTCTTGATCGCGACAGGTTCACCGGTGGTGGCACCGTCCCCGATGCCGTCGATGCCCAGCACGCAGGCGCCCTCGCACGGGGCGGGGCAGATGCGCCCGGTGAACTCCGGGAAGTTGTTCGTGGCGTGCAGCCGGTCGTAGGCCTCCTTCCAGCGTCCCTCGCGGACCAGGTCGTTCCACTCCGGGATGATGTTGCCCAGCGGGCAGCCGTCGTGGCAGAAGGGGATGCCGCAGTCCATACAGCGTGCTGCCTGGGTCTGCACCTTGGAGTCTGCGAAGGGCTCGTAGACCTCGTCCCAGTCCAGCAGGCGCAGTGGGACGGGGCGGTGGGCCGCTTCCTCGCGGCCGTACTTCATGAATCCGTGCGGGTCAGCCATTACTGCACTCCCTCCATGATGGCGGCGTTGATGCCGTCCGAGTCGAGCCCGGCGGCGCGGGCCTGTTCAATCGTCTGCAGGACGCGCCGGTAGTCACGCGGCATGACCTTGATCAGTGAGCGGGGGTCCACGTCCACGGTGGATCCGGTGAGCCTGCGGTGGCGGCTGATGGTGTCGACCAGGAAGTCGAGCTCGTCCTCGGCGACCTCCTCGACGTCCACCAGGCCGGGGTTGACGCGTTTGCGCATCCCCTCGATGCCGGAGCCGTCGTCCATGAGGTAGGCGATGCCGCCGGACATGCCGGCACCGAAGTTCTGGCCGACCGGGCCGAGGTTGATGACCCGGCCGCCGGTCATGTACTCGCAGCCGTGGTTGCCCATGCCCTCGACGACGGCGGTCACCCCGGAGTTGCGCACGCCGAAGCGTTCACCGACGGCACCGCGGATGAACATCTCGCCGGCCACACCGCCGAAGCCCAGGACGTTGCCGGCGATGGTCTGGTGCTCGCCGACGGCACCGTCGAGGGAGTCGGGCCGGATGGCGATGGTGCCGCCCGAGAGTCCCTTCGCCACGTAGTCGTTGGCGTCGCCGATCAGGGTCAGCGTCATGCCCCTGGGGACGAAGGCACCGAAGGAGTTGCCGGCCGAGCCGGTGAACGTGAGGTTCACGGTGCCCTCGGGCAGGCCGTCGTGTCCGGCGACGCGGCTGATCATCGAGCCGGTCATGGTGCCGACCGACCGGTTGACGTTGGTGATCGGGTAGCTCAGCTCGATGCTGGTGCCCTCCCCCGCGGCGGCGCGCCGGATGGTCTCCCCAGCGTCCTCGCGGATGCGGTTGTCCAGGGCGGCGTCCAGGCTGTGGTCCTGGTCCCTGGTGCGCCGCTGGTCCTGGTGCATGAAGGGGCTGTCCGGCTGGTGGAAGATCGGCGAGAGGTCGAGCTTCCCGGCGGTCTTGTGACCGGGATCGACGTCCGCACTGCCGTCACGCAGGCACTCGGAGTGACCGATGGCCTCGTCCAGGCTGCGGAAGCCAAGCTCGGCGAGGTACTCGCGGACCTCCTCGGCGATGAAGGTGAAGAAGTTGACCACGTGCTCGGCCTGTCCGGTGAACCTCTTGCGCAGGTCCGGGTTCTGGGTGGCCACACCCACCGGGCAGGTGTCCAGGTGGCAGACGCGCATCATGATGCAGCCCTCGACGACCAGCGGGGCGGTGGCGAAACCGTACTCCTCTGCGCCGAGCAGGGCGGCGACCATGACATCGCGTCCGGTCTTCATCTGCCCGTCGCACTGGACGGTGATGCGGTCGCGCAGGCCGTTCATCAGCAGGGTCTGCTGGGTCTCGGCCAGGCCGAGCTCCCACGGACCGCCGGCGTGCTTCAGCGAGTTCAGCGGGGACGCGCCGGTGCCGCCGTCGTGACCGGAGATCAGCACCACGTCCGCGTGGGCCTTGGAGACGCCGGCGGCGACCGTGCCCACGCCCTGCTCGGCGACGAGCTTGACGTGGATGCGGGCGTCCGGGTTGGCGTTCTTCAGGTCGTGGATCAGCTGGGCGAGATCCTCGATGGAGTAGATGTCGTGGTGCGGCGGCGGGGAGATCAGGCCCACGCCCGGGGTCGTGACGCGCACCTCGGCGATCCAGGGGTAGACCTTGTGCGGGGGCAGCTGGCCGCCCTCGCCGGGCTTCGCGCCCTGCGCCATCTTGATCTGGATGTCGGTGCAGTTGTTCAGGTAGTGGCTGGTCACGCCGAAGCGTCCCGAGGCCACCTGCTTGATCGCCGAGCGGCGCCACGTGCCGTCGGGCTCCGGGTCGAAACGTCCGGCGTCCTCGCCGCCCTCGCCGGAGTTGGACATGCCCTTGAGCTGGTTCATGGCGATGGCGAGGGTCTCGTGGGCCTCCGCGGAGATCGAGCCGTAGCTCATGGCTCCGGTGGAGAAGCGCTTCACGATCGCTGACACCGGCTCGACCTCGTCGACCGGGATGGACGGGCGGTCGCTGTGCATCTCGAACAGGCCGCGCAGGGTGGCCAGCCGCTTGGCCTGGTTGTCGACCTTCTCGGAGTACTCCTTGAAGATGCGGTAGGCGCCGGTGCGGGTGGCGTGCTGCAGCTTGAACACGGTCTCCGGGTTGAACAGGTGGTACTCGCCCTCGCGGCGCCACTTGTACTCGCCGCCGATCTCGAGGTCGCGGTGCGCGGCCTCCTCGGGCCGCGGCAGGAAGGCGAAGCGGTGGCGCACGGCCACGTCGGCGGCGATCTCGTCCAGGCCGATGCCGGAGATCGGGCTGGCGCAGCCGGTGAAGTAGTCGTCCAGCAGCTGCTGGTGCAGGCCGGTGACGTCCGCCAGCTGCGCGCCGCGGTAGGACGCGACGGTGGCGATGCCCATCTTCGACATGATCTTCTGCACGCTCGCAGACGCCCCGTCGATGAAGTTCTGGCAGCCCTCCTTGGTGGTCAGGTTGCCGAGCTGGCCGCGGTTGCGCAGGGCGTAGACGGTCTCGAAGGCCATGTAGGGGTTGATGGCGTCCGCACCGAAGGTCAGGAGCATGGCGAGGTGGTGGACCTCGCGGGCGTCGCCGGACTCGATGATCAGGGAGGCCTGCGTACGGGTCCGCTCGTTGACCAGGTGCTGGTGGACGGCACTGGTCAGCAGCAGTGACGGGATCGGCGCCATACGCTCGTCCGACTCGCGGTCGGAGAGGATGATCAGCGTGGCGCCGTCCTCGATGGCGCGGGAGACCTCCCGGCGGATCCGGTCGATGGCCTGGCGCATGCCGCGGCCGCCGTGCGCCACGGGGTACAGCCCGGAGACCACCGCGGAACGGAAGTCCCCGAAGCCCTCGTGCTCGCCGGCCTCACGCAGGGTGACCAGCGTGGAGTTCAGCAGGATCGGGGTCTCCAGGTGGATGCGGTGGGCGGCCTCGGGCACCTCGGTGGTGATGTCGACCTGGCGTCCCAGCTGCGTGTACAGGCTGGTGACCATCTTCTCGCGGATGGAGTCCAGCGGCGGGTTCGTGACCTGGGCGAACCGCTGGGCGAAGAAGTCGTAGAGCATCCGCGGGCGGTCGGACAGCGCTGCGATGGGGGTGTCGGTGCCCATCGAGCCGAGCTGCTCCCCGCCGGTGGCGGCGATCGGCTGGATGAGGACGTCCACGTCCTCCTCGGTGATGCCGAAGACACGCTGGCGCAGGACGACGCGCTCCGGGCTCATCGGCTCGTAGTGGGCCTGCGGCAGGTCGGCGAACCGCACGATGTTGTCGTCGATCCACTGGCGGTAGGGCTTGTCCGCGAGCGAGCCCTTGACCTCGTCGTCGGGGATGATGCGCCCGGCGGCGGTGTCGACCAGGAACATGCGTCCCGGCTCGACGCGGCGGCGCTGGACGATCTCCTCCGCCGGAACCGGCAGCAGTCCGGTCTCGGAACCGCCGATGACCAGGCCGTCCCGGGTGACCCAGATGCGTCCGGGGCGCAGGCCGTTGCGGTCCAGGACGGAGCCGATCACGGTGCCGTCGGTGAACACCAGAGCGGCGGGGCCGTCCCACGCCTCCATCAGGGAGGAGTGGTACTCGTAGAACGCGCGGACGTCCGGGTCGATGGAGGGGTGGCGCTCCCACGCCTGCGGCACGGCCATCATCACGGCGTGCGGCAGCGAACGTCCGGCGAGGTGGAGCAGCTCCAGGGCCTCGTCGAAGCGTCCGGTGTCGGACCCGGAGGGGTCGCAGACCGGCAGGACTCGCTCGATGTCGCCGAGTGTCTCGGAGCGGATCTGGGACTCGCGGGCGCGCATCCAGTTCTCGTTGCCGCGCACGGTGTTGATCTCGCCGTTGTGGGCGACCAGGCGGAACGGGTGGGCCAGCGGCCAGGACGGGAAGGTGTTGGTGGAGAACCGGGAGTGGACGATGGCCAGTGCCGACTCCACGCGGTCGTCCTGCAGGTCCAGGTAGAAGTCCCGCAGCTGCGGGGTGGTCAGCATGCCCTTGAACACGATGGTGCGCGCGGACAGCGACGGGAAGTAGACGGTGTCGGAACCGGAGCCCTCCCCGGGGCCCTTGGAGCCGAGCTCACGCTCGGCGCGCTTGCGGACGAACCATGCGCGGCGGTCCAGCTCGATTCCCTCGAGCGGGTTGCCGTCGGCGTCCTTGCCGGAGAGGAAGAGCTGGTAGAAGATCGGCTCGGCGTCGCGCGCCATGGCGCCCAGGGAGGAGTCGTCGACGGGGACCTCGCGCCAGGCGAGCAGATCGAGCTCCTCCTCGGCGACGATGGACTCCACGGCACGCATCGCGTCCAGCGCGGCCATGCGGGACGCCGGGAGGAAGGCGATGCCGGTGGCGTAGGCGCCGGGGGCGGGCAGGTCGATGCCCTGGTGCGCGAGGACCTCCCGGTAGAAGCGGTCGGGCACCTGCATGAGGATGCCGGCGCCGTCACCGGTGTTCTTCTCCGCCCCGGCTGCACCACGGTGGTCGAGGTTGACCAGGGCCTGGATGCCCTTCTCCACGATGTCGTGGCTGGCACGGCCGTGCATGTCGGCGACGAAGGCGACCCCGCAGGAGTCGTGTTCGTGGGCGGGATTGTAGAGCCCCTGGGGTGCCGGGTAGTTCTTGGGTGTTGCCTCTGGCCTGTTCACGGTGGTCGTCAGCCTCCAGTCGTCGGGTCGTGCAGTTGTCGTCCGGCGCCGATGGTCAGTCGGGGGACGGTGCCACCGCGGGCATGTCCTGGGTAAGGACGGTCACAGTGGCAGTGGGACGGTGCGTGCCCCCACTGATACGGTCCGGTTGCCACGGCACAAAATTAGGTTGCGCTCATAGACGCTGGTGCAGGTCATGTACTGTGACGCAGGACACATAAAACGCCGCTGTCAGGCGGCTCCGGGGACACTGTCTCGCTCTGTAGTTGTCTTTGTATCCTAGCGCCTGACCGGGGTGATATCGAAGTATCAGCCGCTTCTCATGCAGGGAAACAGATCGTCCCAGTGAGTGGGACAACTGTTTCGGCATGATTTCGTCTCCGTTACATGCGGGTTTAACCGGGGGTTCGGCTACGGTGGACAGGCGTGAAAGACCCGCTGCGAATCCCCCACGTCCTCGACACCCTCCGCCACGCGTGGGAGGCCCAGCCCGACCTGACCCTGCCGCAGCTCTACGGGGTCCTGGAATCCCGCGGCATCGCCTGGAACTCCACCGACGCCGAAGTGGTCGCCGCGTTGGACGCACTGGCCGCCGAGCGCCCCGTGCGGCTCCCCGCCGGGGTCTCCTCCAGCGGAGCACGGTTCCTCGTGGAGACCGAACAGCCCACCCACCGGGTCACCCTCGACGCGGAGTGGGCGGCGGTGCGGCCTGCGGGCCCCGACTCCCAGCCCACCGTGTGGCGCCATGGCGGGGTACGGGCGTGCTCGGTGGGCCGGCCCCTGGCGATCCTCGACGTGGAAGGGTTCGTGCACCGCTTCGGCCTGGTCAGCCGCATCACCGGCATCACCGGCATCACCGGCATCACCGGGTCCACCGACCTCACCGGCATGCGCCCCCGCGACCTCGACGGCCACGTCTACCATCTGCAGCTCGCCGGCGACGACCACGCCGGGGCATCCGTCCTGGTCGACCGGTCCCTGCGCGTCTTCGACGTCTCCCGGCGCGAGGTGCGCCGTGAGACGCTGCGCTGGACGCGTCTGGTGCGCGCGGCGGTGGGGTCGGAGTTCGTCGTGGACGTGCAGGTGTCCGGGACACTCCGACTGCCGGAGGTAGTGCGCATCACTGTGCTGGAGTGAGATGAGCTTCATCACAAGTGGGTGACGCGGCACCCGTCCCGGGACTATCACAGGGGGCAGGTTCGGTGGGCGCACGTTCCCTCACACTGACGTCCCCCACTTCCCCGGACCCGGCCATCCTCCACGTGGCCGAACCGCCTCACCCCCAACTTCCGACCGCACGTCCGGCGAAAGGACTCTCCACCGTGGAATACACCGAGCTCTCCTCCTACCGTCTCCATCCCGGGACCCTGTCCGTGTGGACCCCCACCGCGCCGGAGGACGCGTGGTCCGATGACCCCCGGCCCCTGTCACCCAACCACGAGGACCACCTCCGCGAAGCCCGGAGGAATGAGGGGGCCACGCCCCGCGGGGACAACTGGATCGGCACCGCGTTCCGGATGTACGCCCCCTTCGACGCGGACGCGTTCCGGCGGACGCTGCGCGCCTGGATCGCACGGCACGAGGCGTACCGCACCACCGCCACCGGTGCGTCCGGCACCCCGTCGGACGGGGTGCGGTTCCGCCGCAGGACCGTGTCCGGCGACAACGTCGACGTGGTGGACTCCCCGGGACCCGGCCCGCTGGACTCCACGCAGGTCCGCGCCCGGCTCGAGCACCACTTCGCCACCCAGGTCTCCGCCCTCGACTGGCCGCACCTCACCGTGGCCACGATCCAGCCCGACCAAGGCAACGGCGCGGGCCCGGCAGCCGGAAGCGGGGCGCAGCATCTCCGGGAGGCCCCGGAGAGCCCGTGGTTCACCGTGGTCTTCGCCGCCGACCACGCCGTCATGGACGCCTACACGCAGATCGTGTCCATCGCCGAGCTGCGGGAGCTCTACCGTGCCGCCCTGGAGAACAGGCCGTGCGAGCTGCCTGTCCCGGCCTCGCACATCGACTTCTCGCACATGGAGACGCAGTTGGCGGACTCACTCACGCCGGACCACCCGGCGGTGGACCGGTGGCGCCGCTACCTCTCGTCGGTTCCCGGGGAACCATCCTCGGCGCCGGTGTTCCCCCTGCCCCTCGGAGACGGGGGCGGCGGTACCCGGCAGGCGAGCACGTCCGTGCTGCTGCTCTCCGCCGCCGACGCCGACGCCTTCAACGACGTGTCCAAACGGCTCGGCGGCAACCAGGCATCGGGCCTCCTCGCCGCGCTGAAGATCGCCTACTCCCGGACCAGGAACAACCAGGTTCCCGGCGAGGTGTCGCCGCTGCGCTACGTGATGCCGATGCACACGCGCAACGCCCCCGAGTACGCACTCTCCGCCGGATGGTTCGTGGGACTGATGCCGGTCGAGGACCCCGCCGTGCCCGAGGAGCTGTTCTCGCAGGCCATCCTCACGACGAAGGCGGCCACCACGGTGAACCGGGACCTGGTGGCGTACCCGTTCCCCCGTGTCGCGGAGCTGGCGGGTGTCCCGGGGGCCCCGCAGTTCGTGATCTCGTTCGTGGACACCCGGCACATTCCGGGGTCGAAGGACTGGACCGCGCACGACCGCACGCTGCGGGGCACCGCCTACAGCGACACGGACGTGTACTTCTGGATCGTCCGCAACGCCGACGGGCTGAACATCTCGATGCGGTACCCGAACAACCCGACCGCACTGGCGTCCCTCCGCTCGCTCATCACGGAGTACTTCACGGTCCTGCACTCGGTCGTCGACACCGGGGACGCCTACTCCGTTCCCTTCCGGGACCCCCGCTCCCGGGAACCCGTCCAGGCGGTCTGACCGGTGGCGGACGAGCGTCTGACCGCGGACGACAACCTGTTCCTGGCCATGGAGCAGCTGATGGGGACCCCGGCGGTTCCCCAGGTGATCTGGCGCCTCCCCCTGGGTACGGGCGGCGACAGTGCCGGCAGCGCCGGTGCCGTCCGGTCGGCGCTCGATGCGGTACGAGCCCTCGGGGCCCGGTTGTCCACCGGGCGCCTCTCCCGCCGCGTGCGGCGGGTCCCCGGCCCGGCGCGGGACCGCTGGCGGTTCACCCCCGACGCCGGCCGGACCCGGGTATCCACCGACCCGGTCGCCGCCGGCGGCGAGCGCGACTGGGCGGACTCCTGCCTGCGCGGGTCGATCGACAGCGTGAATGGACCGTCCTGGGCGCTGAGCGCCGCGCCCACCACCGACGGCCACCTGCTGGTCTCACTCGCCTGGTCCCATGTCGTCAGCGACGGGGCGGCGACCATCCGTGCCGTCACCGAGGCCGTCGACGCCACCTGTGAACCGGTGGCCGTCCACGGTGGCCGCACGTCCTTCCGGGACACGGTCCGTGACCAGGTCCGTGATTCGTCCTCCCTGCTCGCCGAGGCGTCCCGCGCACTCGTCCATCTCGCCCGTGGGGCCCGGTCGGGCGGCACGGACAGCGGCACCGCGGACAGCCCACCCCTCCCCGGCACCGACGACCTGGACGACGCCCCCGCCCCGGTACCCACCGTCGCCGTCCAGGTCGACGCGGAGGGCTTCGGCGCCGCGGCAGCACGCGCCGGCGGTACCCCGAACTCCCTGTTCCAGGCGATCACCCTGGGGGTACTGGCAGCCACCGGCCGGGTGGGGGACGGGGACGTCGTCCCGATGTCCTCACCGATCTCGATGCGCGACGACCCCCTCCTTCACAACGACCTCCGGGCCAACGCCACCACCGGCGCCACGGTCCACGCCACGGTCTCCCCGGACCGGTACACCGACCTGGCCCCACTCCGTTCAGCCGCCAAGAAGGCCTACGGCGCCGTCACCTCCCCCGCCCCCGACGCGGCGCCGAACACCACGGCATCGGTCACACAGCTGGCGCAGGCATTGCCCGACGTCCTGGTGAGGCGGGCGGCCTCCGACGCCACCCTGCCGCTGTGCCTGGCGTCCAACATCGGTGACCCGGGACCGCACTTCACCGGCCTCGGTCTCGGCGGGGACCCGGGCCAGGACGACGACGGCGGGACGGCGGGAATCGCGATCCGCATGGTGGTGCCGGCCAGCTCCCCGCGCGTGCTCGCCGAACGCCGGGGCGGTGTGAGCGCCTGGGCGATCCTGTGCGGCCGTTCGCTGTCCCTGTCCTTCGTCTCCCTGGACCCCGTCCGCGTGCGGGACAGCGGGCACCTGCTCGGTCTCGTGACCGCCGAACTCGACCGGTGGGAGCTGGATCACGACCACTGGCTGTGACGGTGTGCGTCCCGGAGCTGTCCGGGGAGCCCGTCCAGGATCCGCTGCACCGCTCTCCCCGCCTCCGGGGTGTCCGGGTACTTCGTCCGGAGACTGATCCCCGAGTGGTCCCGGGAGAACCAGAACTGGACGGTGTCCGTCGGGGACACCGAGGAGAAGTAGGACGCCTCGGGCAGCGGGTCGCCCCGGTGCCGGAAATCCATGTACGAGACCATCGGCACCGCCCCCGGCGGCAGGACCGGCGACAACCGGGTGACCATCGTCTCGAGCGGGAGTCCCGCCACCGTCACCGCGGCCCCCAACCACTCCGCGGCCGTGGCGGCGTCACCCGCCCGGGCCACCACCGGCGCGTTACCCACCATCCAGCCCACGGTGCGGTGCCGTGGGTCCGCCCTGCCGCCCCTGGTGTGCACCGGCATGACGATGTGGAGTTCACCGGTACCGGACATGGGCTCCACGGCACCGGCGAGCGCGGTCAGCAGGACGGCGAACGTGGAGCGGTCCAGCCGGGCGGGGATCCGCCCGGCGTCGACCAGCCGGCGGACGTCGTGGACCGGCTCCACCGCACCACCCGCGGGGACGCCGAGGTCCACCGGGAAGTCCGGGATCCGGTGCCCGGTCAGCGCCAGGAAGCGCCGCCACACCGCCATCGCGCGGTCGTCCCCCTCCCCGGGTGCCGCACGTGGGCCCTCCAGGGTGTCGAGGAATCCGACCGGGCCGGGGACGTCCCCGTGGACCCGGCGCTGCAGCAGGTCCACACTGAGCATGTCCGCGTGGAAGTGGTCGACGGCGAAGAGCAGGGTGTTACCTGAGCGCGCGAAGAACAGCCCGGGCACCCGCCCGGGCCGGCACCTCTCGTCGATCATCCGGCCCAGCTCGTCCGACGACGGGGGCCGGTCCCTGACCGGCCCCGGGCGCACTGCCACCTCCCCCGGCGCGTGCACCTTCTGGCCGTCCCCGACGGGGACGGTGCGCAGGGCGTCCGCCCCGTCGATGAGGGACGCCACCAGGTCCGCCGCGGAGTCCCCCGTGTCCGGTATCCCGGACGGGAGCCGCACCGCGCCACCGATCCAGGTGGACCGGCCGGTGGCACTGTGGGCGTCCAGGTGGTTGCGCTGGTTGAACGTGAGCGGGTGGGCGGGACCCGCGACCGTGGCCGGCCACCCGCACCGGAACTCGGTGAACGGGCCCGACAGGCTGATGTGGTCGAGGTAGGTGACGTCCACCGTCCCTCACCCGTCCACGCTGTCGGCGAGCACCTCACGGACCGTGGCGTAGAACGTCCGCACCGACTCCGTCGCGATCGGGTTGTCCGGGATCTGTGACCCGATGCCGAGGCCGTCGGAGTTCCGGAACACCCACAGGTTGGCGTTGCTCGTCCTCCCGAACCCGGTGAAGAGGCGGATGTCGGTGCCCACGGTGTCCTCGAACCACCCCATGTCCAGGTAGGTGACCATCTGGGGGCTGGCCAGCACGGACGGGTCGACGATCCCGCGTCCGATCAGGTTGCCGAGGGAGGCGTGGACCGGTTCCCGCAGGGTGCTCTTCATCCGCGTCTGCGCCTCCCTGACCTCCGCGAGGACATCGCCGACGGTGTCGCCGTCCACCGGGAAGTACAGCGGGCTGAAGTTGCAGAACCAGCCCTGCGAGTACGTGTACTCCCGGCCCCGGGTGGACGAGACCACCACCGTGGCGTAGTCCGTGGCACCGGTGAGACGCTTGCGTGCCAGCGCCAGACCGGCGTACACGACGCTGCTGAACCCGGTCCCGTGTTCCCGGGCGAGCTCGGTGAGCCTGGTGACCGTGCCGGGGCCGGCCAGTGCGCCCTCGTCGACGACGCACACCACCGGCTGTGGTTCGCCGTCGACGATTCCTGTGGGGAGGGGGAATTCGGGGACCGTGCCACCGGTGGTCCCGAACAGGTCCTGCCAGGCCCTGACCCCGGGCGACCCCTCCCCGACGGTCGCGGCCCGCCCGTACTCATCCCGGACGTACTCCGGGAAACCAGGGTGCCGCTCGTCGGTGAGGCCCGGGACGTCCTCCCCGTTGTAGCGGGCCAGCAGCTCGATGAGCCCCACCATCTGCGAGATGCCGTCCCCCGCCGCATGGTCGAGGGCGAGGAAGAGGTCGAAGGCCTGCCCGTCGTCCCGCGTGACGGTCCCCACGACCATCGCCGGGACGTGGTCGAACACGGCGGTGGCCCCAATCATGTCCAGCACCGGGCCGTCCACGGGCGCGGGCACCAGGTCGACCTCCTCCGCGGGGACGGTGCGCCGGCGGATCGGCCCGTCCGGGACGTCGCCGTCGACGGTGAGCGAGGAGCGCAGCCCTTCGTGGGACGCGACGAAGTCGTTGACCGCACCGGTGAGCCGGGCGGGGTCCGGGGTGCCGGGCACCGTCGTCACCGAGCAGGTGTACGCGCGGTGGGGCAGGTCACGGGCACGCTGGCCCAGGACCGCGCGCACGTGGTCGGACTGCAGGAGGGACGCCGGGGTCGGGTCGTCCGGGGCGTTGTCCCGTGCCGCGGTCATTGCCGCGGTGGGCAGCCAGGCGGTCGCCCTCCCCTGCGGTGTCCAGTCACGTCCGTCGATGATTCTCATTGCACCGTCTCCTCGGTGGTCTCTGCGGGCCCGCCCGCGCTTCTGAAACTCCTGTCCCTGATGAACAGTGCCGACAGCACACCGAGCGCCATCAGTGGCGCCATGCCCAGCAGCACCGGGATCAGCGCGTCGTGGTACGCCGCCACCACATCGGCACGGGTCGCCGCGTCGAACCCGGCGACCTTCCCCGGGGTGATCGAGGAGTACGCGACATCCGGCGCGGTCCGCTGGATCCCCTCCACCAGGCGTGCGGTGAACAGGGAGCCCACCAGGGAGATGCCCATTGTCGAGCCCAGGTTCCGGAACAGCTGGTTCGCCGCCGTCGCCGTCCCCACCACCTTCACGGGGAAGGAGTTCTGGACGACCAGCACCGTCAACTGGGCGTTGATGCCGAAGCCGACCCCGACGAACCCCAGGATCAGCATGAACCACACCAGCGGGGTCTCCGTGTCCACCATGCCGAGCGCCGCGAGACCCCCGGCGGCCACGATGCAGCCGACGGCCACCGTGACCCGGTAGCGCTGCGTCCTGCTGACGAAGAATCCCGCGAGGGTCGAGAAGATGAACATCGTCACCATCAGCGGCAGCAGCACGAGACCCGACACCGAGGCATCGACACCCCGCACGATCTGAATGTAGGTGGGCATGTAGGTGGTGATGCCGAATATCCCGAGGTTCAGCACCAGGTCGACCACGACAACCGCCAGGAAATTCCGGTTGCGCACCAGGTACCCGGGCAGGACGGGATCCCCGGAGCGCTTCTCGACGATGATGAACACCCCCAGCGCCACGACGATCAGCGCCGCGATCGAGAGGATGACCGGGTCCGTCCACGCGTACTGCCGACCGCCCAGAGCTGTGACCAGCACAATGCCACTGACCACGATGGCCACGACCGCCATCCCCGCGACGTCGAGCTGACGGCGCACCGCGGTGCCGCGGACCGCGTCGGCGGGAATCCGGATGAACCGGACCGCCAGGAACCAGGCCACGATGCCGAACGGCACATTGACCCCGAAGCACCAGCGCCACCCCCAGTGCTCGGTGATCAGTCCGCCGAGCACCGGCCCGGCGACCGTCGACAGCACCATCACGGCCCCGACGATGCCCATGTAGCGTCCACGGCGTTCCGGCGGAACCACAGCCGCCAGGATCGCCTGGGCGAGCACGACCAGGCCACCTCCGCCGAGGCCCTGGACGAACCGCACCGCCACCAGCCACCCCATCGACGTACTGAACGAGCCCAGCACGCACGCCACGACGAACGTCCCCAGGGCCACCAGGAACAGGCGTTTCAGGCCGAAGACGTCCCCCAGCTTGCCGTAGACCAGCAGCGTCACCATCGACGCAACCATGTAGGACGTCGACACCCAGAGAATATTGTCGGCGCCGTCGAGTTCGCCGACGATCGTCGGCAGGGCCACGCTCAGCATGTTCTGGTTCACGGAGAACATGAACACCGCGAGGGCGAGCGCGACGAACACCGGCCACAGAGGCACGGTTGCGCCACCGTCGCGGGCTGTACTGGTCGCGTCGTCGCGACCGGAATCAGCAACTGTCATACTCGGGTCCATTCGTGAGGGGTGTCCGCCATGGAGCTGGCGGGATCGGGCGTGGACGTGCGTTGTGCCCATACTGCACCCAACGCTAGCCCGCCGCACGGTTCCGATGCCCCGGTGAACTACCGGAAAACGTCGTGAACTGCACCTTCCCGCAGGAACGTGCGCTACATAACGTGGGGCGTACGCTGGAATGTGCCCGTGAACGTTTCCCATCCGGAGGTGCGTACCGATGAAGAGCATCGGACGAGTCCTGAAAATCTTCATCGGTGCCATGGCGGCCGTGCTCGCCCTGTCGTTCGCACCGAACGCCGCAGCAGCGCCGGAATCCCCGTCCGCGCCGAACCTGCAGGGCGCGCTCGACGGGGTCGATCTCCCTGACCTCCCGGACGCCCCACCATTACCGGACTGGGCCGATGACCTGCTCCCGCAGGACCCGGCACCATCACCTGACCCGGCCCCCGCTGACCCGGACCCCGCACCGGCCCCTGCCCCGTCGCCCGATCCCGCACCGGCGCCCCCGCCGAACCCGGCCCCGGCACCTGAGCCGGCCCCGGCCCCCTGTGCGGTCGAGGCGAAGGCGTGCATCGACCTGGGCGACCAGACCGCCTGGCTGCAGGACGGGGCGGGCAACATCACCCGCGGCCCGGTGCCCATGAGCTCCGGACGCGCCGGCTACGAGACCCCGACCGGGACCACGCAGGTCACCCGCAAGATCGTGGACGAATGGTCCAACACCTGGGACGCGCCGATGCCCTACTCCGTGTACTTCTCGGCTGGCACCGCCTACCCCGGGGACATCGGCATCGCCTTCCATGAGGGTGACCCGGACGTCATGTCCCACGGCTGCATCCACCTGCTGCACGACGATGCCGCAGCCTTCTTCGGCCACCTCCAGCCTGGTGACGTCGTCGACGTCGTGGCGTAGGCCGCCGCGCCGGACCCCACCGCACATCGTGGGTCAGGCGATCAGGTAGACCACGGTGCCCAGGGCGGCGGCGATCGTGCCGACGAGCGTCTTGATCACCGTCCAGGTCTTGAACGTCTCCACGACGCTCATCCCGAGGAGTCGGCCGATCATCCAGAAGCTCGCGTCATTGACGTGCGACAGGACCGAGGAACCGCCGGCCAGGACGATCGTCAACGCAGCGGTCTGCAACGGGCTCAGGCCCGCGGCAGCGACGGAGGCACCGAGCAGCCCGGCCGCCGTGGTGATCGCCACGGTCGCCGTGCCGAGCGAGACGCGGACGATGGCGGCGACGAGGAACACGGCCACGACCAGCGGGAGCCCAGTCTGCTCCAGGGTCCCCGAAAGTGCATCGCCGATTCCGCTGGCGATGAGCACACCACCGAACATGCCGCCGGCACCGGTGATGAGCAGGACCGGGGCAATGGGCTTGAGGGAATTGTCGAGCATGTCCTCGATGACGGCGGGGGTGCTGCCCCGGCGGACACCGATCACCCAGCAGGAGACCAGCACCGTGATCAGGAGGGCGATCGGTGTCGAGCCGATGAGGATCAGTCCGGACGCCCACGTGGCGTCGGCGTTGATGACGTCGAGGTCACCGAGCGTGGTGACCAGGGTGTTCAGGAAGATCAGGAACAGCGGCAGTGCCAGCAGCCCCAGCAGAACACGCACCTTCGGCGGTTCGACGTTCTCGTCCTGCTGGGGGCCGCCCGCAACGAGGTCCGGGATGGGCAGGTCGATGCGCTTGCCGATCCATAGCCCGTAGAGGTAGCCGGAGACGTACCACGTGGGGATGGCGATCAGCAGGCCGACCATGATCACGAGCCCGACGTCCGCGCCGAGCAGCACCGTCGCGGCGACGACACCCGGGTGCGGTGGCAGGAGCACGTGCATCGTCGACAGCGCCGCCGCCGCGGGAAGCACGTAGATCAGCATGTTGCCGCCCAGCCGCCGCGCGGTGGCCAGCAGGATCGGGAGCATCACCATGAATGCCGCATCGAAGAAGATGGGGAAGCCGAACAGCAGGGACGCCACACCCAGGGCGAGTGGGGCGCGCTTCTCACCGAGCCGGTCGATCATCGCCGTCGACAGGGCTGCGGCACCACCGCTGGTCTCGAAGAGCCGGGCGAACATCACGCCGAAGCCCAGGAGCAGACCGACCTCGCCGAGGGTGCTTCCGAATCCGTCGAGCAGGACGTCGAGGACCTCGGACATGGTGATGCCGGTCGCCAGCGCCGTGCCCACGCTGACCACGACCAGCGCGATCACGGGGTGCAGCTTCATCACCATGATGAGCAGCAGCAGGACAACCACGGCACCGGCCGCGATGGAGAGCAGGGCACCCGAACCGTAGTCGTCGGGCTTGGGGACCATGGCGATGGCGAGCAGACCGGCCGCAATGAGGAGGAGCCCCGTCCCGAAGGACGTGGCACCTGCTGCCGGGGAGGGTTTGATGGAGGACTGTTGTGACTCCCCGACCTGTTGCGGGGATGGAGAGGTGGTCATGTGTGACGTCTGTTTCTTCCGGATCGGGAGCGGGATCACCGCTCCAACTGTGATGGACGTCGCAATGCTACGCCTCGTGGGATGCAGCTCTCTGAAGCACCCGGACACGCAGTGGATCGATCCAGTGGAGCCACCGACGCGGTGACCCCCTCCCCGTGCGTGGAGCATGACGCCGGCGTCGCGGAGGACGGGCGTTTCAGCGTCCCCGGTGGAAGGACTCGTTGACCGTCCACAGCACTCCCGCGATGACGATGCCGGGGATGGTCGAGTAGAGCCACCACGGCGCGTCGAGGCCCCCGGTGCCGGCTCCGATGAGCAGCCACACCGTCACCTGGATGAGGGTCATCAGCAGAACGAGCGAGGACACGATGCCCAGCGCGAGGGTCAGACCCCGAGGGGGCACGCCGTCGGGCAGGTCGCGCACGGCGAACCGGAGGTCGCCGCGTCGCTCCGCGTTCGCGATCTGCGACAACCGGAGGGGTTCCTCCGTCCCGGGAATCCTTCCGGCCGCATTCTGCACCGCCTTCGCCGCGGTATCCCGGTCCTGGTCGGTTGCACGTCGTCCGTCCGGCCACACGAGGCCGGTGAGAATGTCGGTCATGTTGGTATCCATGCCTTCGATGCTAGGAATCGGCCGACCCCGTCACGACGGGTCCAGACTGCGTTCCCGGGGTAGGGAAAACCCCACCACCAGAGGCTGCCTGGGCCCCTCGTGTCCCCCGGCCGGCGCTGGAACCGTGGAGGTCACCACCCACCGTTGACAGGAGACCCGCATGACCTCCCCTTCCGCCACCGCACCGACCACCACCGCACTCGACGTACGCGGCCTGACACGGACCTACGGGCACGGCGCCACCGCCGTCGAAGCACTCCGGGGCATCGACCTCGCCTTCCGGCCCGGCACCTTCACCGCCGTGATGGGCCCGTCCGGCTCGGGCAAGACCTCCTTCCTGACCTGCGCGGGCGCGCTGGAGCGTCCCACCCACGGGCAGGTCCTTGTCGCGGGCCGGGACGTCACCGGCCTCAACGAGACCCGCCGCACCCGGCTGCGACGGGAACAGATCGGGTTCGTGTTCCAGGACTTCCACCTGATGCCGTACCTCACCGCCCGCCAGAACATCGCCCTCCCGCTCCGCCTCGCGGGACGGCGCGCCAGGCACTCCGCGGTCGACGGGCTACTCTCCCGGGTCGGGCTGGCCGACCGGGGCGACCACCTGCCGGGTCAGCTGTCCGGCGGACAGCAGCAGCGGGTCGCCATCGCGCGGGCGCTGGTCACCGACCCAGCCGTCATCCTCGCCGACGAGCCGACCGGGGCGCTCGATTCGCGCACCGCACAGAGCATCCTGGGCCTGCTGCGGCGGGCTGTCCGGGAGCTCGGGGCGACGGTGGTGATGGTGACCCACGACCCGGTTGCCGCCTCCTTCGCCGATTCCGCTGTCTTCCTCGTCGACGGCCGCGTGGCGGGCCGGATGAGCCACCCGGACGCCGCGGGAGTGGCTGGACAGATGGCCCACCTCGATGACCTGGAAGGTGACCCGTCATGACCGGCCTCGCCCTGTGCTCTCTACGTCACCGGCCAGCCGGCGCGGCCGCCACCTTCCTCGCCGTCCTGCTCGGCACCGTCCTGGCCGGCTCGTTCGCGACCCTGGTGGAGTCCGCCTTCAGCGCCCACGGCGGGGACCGCACCACACTGATCATCATGGGCGCCGTCGTCGGGGCAGCGGCGCGGTCATCGTCCTCTACTCGGTCGCCAGTACCGTCGGCGTCACCACCACCCAGCGTGCCGGGGAAACCGGCACACTCCGGACCATCGGGGCGACACCACGCCAGATCAGGCGTCTGGTGTGCGGTGAAACCCTCGTCGTCACACTGGTGGCCACCTTCGCCGGCGTCGTCGGCGCGGGTATCGGGGGCCGGCTCCTGTTCAATGCACTCCGCGACGGCGGCGTACTCTCGGCCGACGGTGAGGCCGGGGCCGGGTTCGTGGCCCTTGCGGCGACCGCCGTCGTGGTCCTGGCGACGTCACAGATCGCCGCGTCGATCGCGGCCACCCGCGCCACGCACGGACCGGCGACCCTGGTGGTACGCGGGGCGGACGCCGAACCCCAGCGGATGCACTGGTGGCGTGCCGCCGTCGGCCCGGTACTGGTCATCGGCGGAGTGGGGTCCGGCATCACCACCGTCGCGGTGATGGGCAACACCGGGGACCCCTACGATGCGATGTCGACCGCCGGCTCGGCTTCCATCCTGGTGGGGATCGGCCTCGCCGTCATGGCACCGTGGCTTCTCGCCCGGTTCGCACGTCCCGCCCGCCGGGCGCTCGGACGCTACCCCAGCGGCTACCTGGCGGCCTTCAACTCCACCCGTCGGGCGCACATGCTGTCCGGCGTCCTCGCGCCCGTCATCGTCCTCGTCGCCACCGCCGTCGGAACACTGCTCATGGTCGGTGTCGACCACCGGACGATGACCGACAGCAGCCAGGCCCGGTCGGGGGAGGTCGTCAACATGCTCAACTACATCGTCACCGGGATGATCTCGTTGTTCGCCGCCATCATGGTGGTCAACGCCTTCGCCGCCGTGATCGCGCACCGCCGGAACGAGCTGCAGCAGCTCCGGCTCATCGGGGCAACCGGCCGCCAGGTCCGAACCTCGGTGGTCGTGGAGGCGGTCATCGTCGCCGTCGTCGGCGTCCTGCTCGGCACACTGGCCTCGACCGCCACCATCCTGCCCTTCTCCGCGGTCCGCGGTGAGGGCATCGTCCCGGACGGTGACCTGTGGTTGCCGGCGGCCATCGCCGCCGTGGTGGTCGTCCTCACCACCGCCTCAGCGCGGGTGGCGGCCGGTCGGGTCATGCGCGCGGTGAACGCCTGATGAGTAGATTGAACGGCATGAGCACGTGGTCAGCCCCGATTGGCCGTCTCCGCCGGGAGCCGCTCGCCCTGGCACCTCTCGTCGAGCGGCTCCGGCTCACGCTGGTCTCGGCCGGCTACACCGTGGCGGCGGTCCCCGCCCTCGTTCTGGCCGTGCTGACGGTCGTGATGCTTCCGCTCGGCGTCATCGGCATCGGCGTGGCGCTCTCGTTGCTCGTGGTTCCCGCCACCCGGTTTCTCGCCACCGCGCACCGGAAAGTGAGTGGGTCGCTGCTCGGTGAGGACATCCCCGCGTCCTACGGGGATGCCGGGGACACACTGCTGGCGCGCCCCTTCCGGTGGCTCAAGGACGGGGAACGCTGGCGCGATGCCGGTTTCTGCTGCTTCTCGGCGACCGTCGGATTCATCATGTCGCTGTTGCCGGTCGCTCTGCTCACTGGCCCGCTGGTCTACCTCGTGTTCCTGGTTGTCGACTTCAGCCTGCTGTGGGTCGCTCTCACGGTGCTCGGTGTCGTCCTGCTGACCGTGTGGTGGGTGGCGACTCCGGCGCTGGTCCGGGCACGGGCGTTGGCCGAGCGCGGGATTCTCGGTCGCTCGCGGTTCTCGCACCTGGAGCGGCGGGTCGGCGAGGTCGAGGAATCCCGTTCGGAGTCCCTGGAGCACTCCGCCGCGGAGATCCGGCGGATCGAACGGGACCTCCACGACGGTGCCCAGGCACGCATAGCGGCGGTGGGGATGAACGTCGGACTCGCCGAGAAGCTGATGCGCACGAACCCGGAGGACGCCGCCGCCCTGCTGCGCGAGGCCCGGGAGACCTCCGTCGACGCGTTGGAGGACCTGCGCGGGGTTGTGCGTGGCATCCTCCCACCGGTTCTCGCGGACCGTGGCCTGACGGGTGCCGTCGAGGCACTTGTGGTGGGGCTTCCGCTGCCGACGACGGTGGTCCTGTCCGTCCCCCGGCTTCCCTCGCCGGTGGAGTCCGCCGCCTACTTCGCGATCGCGGAGTGCCTGACCAACACCATCAAGCACGCGGACGCGGACCGGGCGTACATCCGGGGCTCCCACGATGGCGGGCGCCTGCGCGTCACCGTCGGCGATGACGGCCGCGGAGGGGCCGACCCGGCAGGTTCCGGCCTGTCCGGGGTGGCACGGCGGCTGGCGGCCTTCGACGGTAACCTCGAGGTCACCAGCCCGAGCGGCGAAGGGACAACGATCACCATGGAGTTGCCATGCCCGATCGACTGAGAGCCATCCTCGCTGAGGACCAGGCGCTGCTGCGTGTTGGCCTGGCCCGGATCCTGGAGGCCGGCGACATCGAGGTCATCGACGCGGTCGACAACGGACCCGCCCTCACCGACGCCCTGTCCCACAGCGACGCCGACATCGCGGTGGTCGACGTACGCCTTCCCCCGACCTTCACCACCGAAGGTCTCACCGCGGCGATCGAGCAGCGAGACAACCGTCCGGAGTTCCCGGTCCTCGTGCTGAGCCAGTACGTGGAACCCCTGTATGCGCGCGATCTGCTCGCCAGCGGCGAAGGTTCCGTGGGCTACCTGCTCAAGGACCGTGTCGCCGACGTCGATGCCTTCCTCGCCGCCGTGCGTCAGGTGGCCGACGGGGGCACGGTGCTGGACCCCGAGGTCGTGGCGAACCTTGTCTCCCGGCGCGAGCGTCCCCTCGACCGCCTCACTGAGAGGGAACGCGAGGTCCTCACCCTCATGGCGGAGGGCCGTTCCAACGCCGCCATCGCCGCCCGGCTCTTCGTGACCGAGAAGTCCGTCGGCAAACACACCAACAACATCTTCACCAAGCTCGACCTGCCGCCCGCCTCCGACGACAACCGGCGGGTCCTCGCCGTCCTGGCGTGGCTCAGCGATTCCTGACCGTGGGCCTCCCGGGTGTCCCGGGGAAAAGTGGCGGAGACGAGGGGATTTGAACCCCTGGACGATCGCTCGTCGCTGGTTTTCAAGACCAGTGCATTCGGCCGCTCTGCCACGTCTCCAACGTGTGCCTGTGGCACACCGGCACTCAGTGTAGCGCACCCCCGGAACCCACAGAATCCGCCGGTCCCCACTGCCCCGTCCAGCACCGTCGTACCCTTCGGGGACATGGGAACCACCACAGACCGCACCACCGGCAACTCCCCTGACAGCACACCTCCGTCGCGGCGCTGGTGGGCCGTCGCCGGGCTCGTCACCATCGTCGCGTCCTGGGTCCTGCTGATGCTCACCTCCGCACTGGCACTGCCCGCACTGGCCGCTCTCACGATTCTGCTGTTCTCCTGGGGCGTCATCGGCGGCATCGTCAACGGCCTCGGGCTGAACCGCCTGCCGCGTGCGACGTTGGTCCAGATCATCGCAGGTTTTGTCCTGGTCTTCCTGGGGCTGTGGCTGGGAGCCAACGAGGAGCCTTCCGCCATCTTCGGCGGCGGCCTGCTCGTCTACCCCGGCGTGGCACTGGTCCTGAACCCCCTGGTCGTACGACTGGTGCGGCAGTCACTGCAGAACCGGCGCACGGGTAGATAGGGTGGGGAACATGAAGGCCATCATCCAGACCGACCCGAACGACCCCTACTCCCTCAGCTGGCAGGACACCCACGTCCCCGCCCCACACGACGGCGAGGTTCTGGTCCAGGTCGCGGCGGCCGGACTCAACCGGGCCGACACCCTGCAGGCCAAGGGGCACTACCCCCCGCCCAACGGGGTCTCCGAGATCCTCGGACTCGAGGCCACCGGCATCATTGTCGAGCCGAACGGCTGCACGCGGCCGGACGGTACCCCGTACCGCGCCGGTGACGAGGTCGGAGCGCTGCTGTCCGGCGGCGCCTACGCCGAGTACACGATCGTGCCCGCCGGCCAACTGGTGCCGATCCCGGACGGCTTCAGCCTCACCGAGGCGGCCAGCATCATCGAGGTGGCCTGCACCGTCTGGTCGAACCTGATGATGACCGCCCACCTGACCAAGGGGGACACCCTGCTGATCCACGGCGGTGGCGGCGGCGTCGGCATCTTCGCCATCCAGCTCGCCAAGGCGCTCGGCGTACGGGTCGCGGTCACCGCCGGCAGCGCCGAGAAACTGGAGGTGTGCAGCCGTTACGGGGCGGACGTGCTGGTCAACTACCGCGAGGAGGACTTCGTCAGCGTGGTAAAGAGCATCGGCGGGGCGGACGTGATCCTCGACATCATCGGCGCGAAGTACCTGGACGGCAACCTCACCGCGCTCGCGCCGGACGGCCACCTGGTGATCATCGGCATGCAGGGCGGGGTGAAGGGCGAACTGAACATCGGCAAGCTGCTGGCCAAACGCGGGAACATCTCGGCGACGGGACTGCGCTACCGCGACTGGGAGGACAAGGCCCGGATCGTGGCGGAGACCGTAACGAACGTCTGGCCGCTGCTGGAGAACGGCACGATCACCCACCACGTGGACCGGGTGGTGCCCATCGAGGACGCCGCGGATGCGCACCGCGCACTGCTCGCCGGCGACATCACCGGCAAGGCGATCCTCGAGGTGTCGTCCTAGACCATCCCGCCGACGATGCGGACCAGCAGGTCAATGTCGAACTGGGTGTTGTGCGGGGCCAGGGACACGCACACCGCCCCGCCCATCTCCGCGACACCCATCTGGTCGAACAGGGCACTCTGCTCCAGGCCGACGGTCTGGGCCACCACACCGTTGCTCAGCAGCCGCTCCCCGACCGACGCCGCCTCGATGCCCTGCACCAGGAAACTGACCCGGGGGAGCCGGTCGACCTGGCCGGAGCTGGGCCGTCCCCACGTCTCACCGTCGTGGTTGCCCTCGACCTCACCGTCCACTCCGACGACATGCACGCCGTCGAGGTCCCGCAGTCCGTCGACGAGGTAGCTCGCCAACCGTCCGAGGTAGTCCTCCGTGGAGGCCAGGGAGGTCGCCAGTCGTTCGCGGCGGGTGCCCGTGGCGTCCTCGTCCAGTCCGGCAAGGTGGTCGACGACCACCGGGACGCCACCGAGGAGCCCCGGCGCGATGCCGTCCCGCTCCAGGGCGGTGACCCGCCGTGCGGCCAGGGCCTGCGGGTCGGGCGCGGCGTGGCGTCCCCGCCGCAGTTCACTGAGGTGGAGCTCGCCCAGCAGGGACGGCTCACGGAAGACCAGGGCACCGACCTCCGGCCCGCCCAGCGGGGCAATGTCCAGGGCCACGACGTCCGCACCCCAGGCCTCGATGTCGATCAGCCGGTACGGGGCGTAGGCGCCGGCGTCGACGATGAGCCAGCCGCGCGACTTCGCCCGCAGCGTGTCGGCGATCGCGCGCACGTCGGTAACCGTGCCCAGGTGCGAATTAGCCGCGGGGACGGCGACCACGGACGTGTCCATGCTGATCAGGCTGGTGTACTGCCAGGCCGGGAGCGCCCCGCTGGTCAGGTCGGCCTCCGCCCAGCGCACGCTCGCGCCGTACAGGTCGGACGCCAGCGTCCACGGGGCGGTGTTGGCGGGGTCGTCGATCCGGGACAGGACGACCTCGCGTCCCATCCGCAGTTTCGCCGGCACGGCGGTCGCCAGGGTGCTGAGCAGCGTCGCGCGTGACGGCCCCAGCACCACGGACTCGGGGGACGCGCCGACGAGGTCGGCGACGGCCTGACGTGCGGCGGAAACGTAGCCGTCGCCGCGGGGGCGCCCCGACTCACCCTGCAGTGGCGCGGCACGGAACGCGCGGGCAACCGCTGAACTGACCTTCTCGGGCAGCTGTGCACGCTGCCCGGCGTTGAGGTACGTCCACCCTTCCGACGAGGACTCGTAGAGACCTCGTACTCTCGCGATGTCAAACACTCCGGGCGACCCCTTTCCTCTGCTGGACCGTCACCGATGATACATCCCGCGGCGCACAACGGTGATCGGCGCATGCGGTCCTGCGCCCGGCACCCGGCGGGATTACTGTTGCCCACGTGGACGACCCCCGAAAGCACGTACTCCTCCTCCTCTCCGGGAGCCGCGGCGACATCCAGCCCGGCACGTGCCTCGCCCTGGAACTGCAGCGGCGCAACCGGAGGGTCTCCGTGCTCTGCACACCGAACCTGGTCGGGTTCGTGCGCAGGATGGGCATCGATGACGTCCGGCCCGTGGGCATGAACATCTCCGAGATGACGGACCGGGCCCGCGACCTGCTGGCGCACGGCAATCCCCTGCAGATCCTGCGCTTCACGCTGCACTTCTTCAGGCACTCCACCGTGGACCTGGACCGCGACGTGGAGGCGCACCTGTTCGGGGGCGGGGGCCAGGGCAGTGACGGAGCTGCGTCGGCCCCTGACCTGGTCGTGGCGAACCCCCTGTGCCAACGGCAGGGGCTGGACGCCACAGAGAAGCTGGGCACCCCCCTGGTGGTGCTGCGCTACGCACCGGTCTCGGAGAACTCCAGCATCGGCTGGATCAGTCCGCTCACCCGCCATCTGCCGCCGCGGGCCCGCCGCGCCTCGTGGACGGTGCGCGGCTGGTGCGATCTCCTGCTCACCGCCGTCTGGGAGAACCGCTTCCGCCGGGCGATCGGGCTGCGTCCGACCTTCCGCCCCGTCCCCGCGCGAATGGCCGCCCGGAAGGTGCCCCAGCTGCAGTTGTGCGACCCATCGGTCGTTCCGGAAATCGCGGACGAATGGCACGGCACCGAGCGGGTGTTCACCGGCTACCTGGACATCCCCGCCGCGACCAGGGAGGCGATGGGCGAGTCGTCCCCCGCGGACTCCACCCTGGACCGCTGGCTGCGCTCCGGGTCCGCGCCGGTGTTCGTCTCCTTCGGCTCCATGCCGGTCGCGGACCCGGAATCCGTGCGCCGCACGGTCACGGACGCCTGCCGGGCCCGCGGTCTCCGCGTGATCCTCGGCCTGGGTGAGGACACCGGGGCCAGCCCGACCGACCCCGACGTGTACGAGGTCGGCGCGGTGGACCAGTCCGCCCTGCTGCCGCGCTGCGCCGCCGCTGTCCACCACGGTGGTGCCGGGACCACCGCAGCGGGCCTGCGTGCCGGGATCCCGACCATGATCTACTCCTTCGGTATGGAGCAGCCCTTCTGGGGATCCCGGATCCGCGACCTCGGGGTGGGAACCGCCGCCCGCTTCCGCGACTTCTCCGCGGGGAGGTTCACGCAGGATCTGGCGGACGCCCTGTCGCCGGCGACGGTCGCCCGGGCAAGGGCCTTCGCCGCCGGCATGATCACTCCGGAGGAGGCCGTCACCGCCGCCGCGGATACCGTGGAATCCTCGATCCCCTAGGCCACGTTCAGGCGTCGGTTACCAACCGACCCCGTCACGCGGGGTACCGTATGCACGTGTCCGATTCCGAAAACAACCCCAGCGAGACTCCCGCCACGTCCGCCGAGTACGAGCGGTACGTCGCTGCACCGACCGGCGGGAACATCCCGGTCTCGCACTCCCAGACGTTCAGCGCCGCATGGGACGACCTGAAACGCGGCTTCTCGCAGCGCGAGTTGTGGCTCACCCTCGGGTGGCAGGACATCAAGCAGCGCTACCGCCGCTCAGTCCTGGGACCGGTGTGGATCACCATCGCCACCGGTGTGATGGCCACCGCCCTGGGCCTGCTGTACTCCCTGCTGTTCGACATCGAGATCAGGGAGTTCCTGCCGCACGTCGCGGTCGGCCTGATCCTGTGGGGGTTCATCGCCGGCTGCATCAACGAGGGCTCCCAGGTGTTCATCGCCAACGAGGGGCTGATCAAGCAGTTGCCCAGTGCACTCAGCGTGCACGTGTACCGCCTGGTGTGGCGGCAGTTCCTGTTCCTGCTGCACAACCTGGTGATCTGGCTGGTGCTCCTGGTGGTGTTCCAGATCCCGGTGGGCCTCGAGGTGCTGTACGCGCTCCCGGGCCTGGCACTGCTGGTGGCCAACGGTGTGTGGGTGACGATGTTCTTCGGCATCATCGCCACCCGCTTCCGCGACGTGGCCCCGCTGCTGGAGTCGCTGGTGCAGCTGCTGTTCTACATGACCCCGATCGTGTGGATGGACTCGACGCTGAAGGACCGAATCGGCGAGCTCGGCAACAAGGCCTACCTGGCGGAGATCAACCCGCTGTACCACTACATGGCCATCGTCCGCGGGCCGATGATCGACCAGCCGGTGGAGCTGCGCTCGTGGATCATCGTCATCGCGCTCACCGTGCTGGGCACCCTGTTCGCGATGGTGTTCATGCGCAAGTGGCGTTCACGCGTCAGCTACTGGGTTTAGGAGAACAACCATGGTTTCGATCGACACCTACAACGCGTGCGTGGACTTCCCCATCTTCGACGCGAAGTCCCGGTCCCTGAAGAAGGCGTTCCTCGGCGCGGCCGGCGGCGCGATAGGACGCAACGACGACAACACCGTCGTCGTCGAGGCGCTGAAGGACGTCAACCTGCACCTGAAGGAGGGCGACCGGATCGGCCTGGTCGGCCACAACGGTGCCGGGAAGTCCACGCTGCTGCGCGTGCTGTCCGGCATCTACGAGCCGACACGCGGTTCGGCGGTGGTCCAGGGGCGCGTCGCCCCCATCTTCGACCTCGGTGTGGGCATGGACCCGGAGGTCAGTGGCTACGAGAACATCATCATCCGCGGACTGTTCCTGGGTGAGTCCCGGAAGTCCATGGAGAGGAAGCTGGACGAGATCGCGGAGTTCAGTGAGCTCGGCGACTACCTCTCCATGCCGCTGCGCACCTACTCCTCGGGAATGCGCGTGCGCCTGGCCCTGGGTGTGGTGACCTCCATCGAACCGGAGATTCTGCTGTTGGACGAGGGCCTCGGCGCCATCGACGCCGCGTTCATGGAGAAGGCCCGCGTCAAGCTCCAGGCGCTGGTGGAGAAGTCCGGCATCCTGGTGTTCGCCTCGCACTCCAATGAGTTCCTGGCGCAGCTGTGCGACTCGGCCCTGTGGGTGGACCACGGAGCGATCCGCTCGTGCGGCCCGGTCGACGAGATCGTGGGCGAGTACGAGGGTCCCGAGGCCAGGGAGCACGTGCGCCACGTGCTGGGGAACCTCGGGCGGTTGTAGCGCGTTTGGTTCACGCGTGACGCGGTCCACCCCGCGACACCATGCGCAACCGCACGACTGTAACGCCATACATCAACACATCAACGTCACATACACACTTTGCCCATGAGAGTGTCTATGAAGGACGTCCCATGTCGCCAATCACACTGAGACTGCCGCGTAAAGGCTTGCATCCGCCACGCACAATCTCCCCTGATCTGCTATTTTGATGTTAAACATCAAGTGCGAACTGACTTTGCGAGTGAACGAGTCTATACTTTAATGTATGACGTGGACCAGCGCCGACGTAACGAGGACCCTCGACGACATGCGTGCGTTCGGCGATGATTTCACCCTCGTCGAAGTAAAGTCTGCCACCGGGGGACTTCCCGAAAGCCTGCCAGAGACCATCTGCGCGTTCGCGAACATGCCTCAAGGCGGAACAATAATCCTTGGCGCTGACCAACGCCAGAACTTCAGCATTACTGGTGTCGATTCCCCGAGCGACATGATCCAAGGCCTGACTAGCCAGGCGCGCACCGCGGTCGATCCCGCGCCCTACATCAGCGCGTACCCCCTTGGCATCAACGGCAGAACCGTCGTCGTCGCCGAGGTCGTGGCTCTCCTTCCTGGCCAAAAACCCGCTCGCTACCAGCACAAAGCGTATCTTCGCCAGTCTGACGGCGACTACGTGATGAACACAAACGACTTACAGATGATTGAGGTCAATCGGCTTCAGGAGATCGAACGCACCCAGTACGATGCCGTACCTGTACCCGGGACCGGAACTGCAGATCTGGATGGTGACTTGCTCGCCGTGTACCTGGAATCCGCGAGAAGAAGCAGCCGTAGGCTGCGCGCACTGGATGACGAAAGCCTTCTTCGGATGACAGCGGTGACTACGGCGGACGGCACTCTCACCACTGCCGGCCTGTATGCCCTCGGTTACCTCCCGCAGGGGAAACTCCCCTCTCTGGCGGCTACTGCTGCAGTCCGCCTGCCTCGTAACAGTAGTGGTGTCCGAACCCAGAATCGTCAGGATTTCGATGGCCCCCTCCCCTCACTACTAGAGCAGATCCAAGAGTGGATCCGGGAGAACACAGGAACAGCGGATGCCTACCGCCCAGACGGGAACATGGAGAAGCGACCTGAGTTCCCCGGCCGCGCCATCCGCGAAATTGTTGCAAACGCCCTGGTGCACCGCGACCTGGGGCCCAACACTATTGATCGGGGACTGCGGGTCCAGATTCGCGTCGAGCCCGAGAAGCTCGTGATCATCAGTCCTGGTGGCCTCCACAACCTCTCAGAATCTGAACTGAGCTCGGGACAGTTCCGACCCCAAGCCGTGAACCAACGGCTTTACGAGATCTCCAAACACCTCAGCACCAGTGACGGAGCCAGTGTTATCGAGGGAGAGGGCGGAGGCATCCGGGAGGCTCTCGCAGAAACAAGGGACGCTGACCTTCACCGACCAATGTTCATCGATCGTGGAGTGAACTTCACTGTGATCCTACGTCGAGGTTCAGTTTTCTCTCGGGATAGTAGTCGGCGCCTTGCAGGCCTGGCCCCAGGAATCCAGCTCTCCCATATTCAGAAGTCACTCCTTCTTTCCCTCGATGACGGCGAACCATGGAGCATCTCCCGGATGCTCACAGATTTCTCCCCTCTTACCAGATCAGAGGCCGAGGAACAGCTGAGTCTCCTACAACGACTGAGTCTCATCACCGTCTCCCCGGAGGGTGTCACACTGGCAGGGTGCCCCCCTACGCACAGCGAGGTCCGTGCCGGACCCGGCACCCTCAGTGTGGACCAGGACGCTTCCAACCGCCCCAATTCCATCAGCCCAGACAGTGAACTCGACCTTGAACTGCGAAAAGTAACCAAGAATGCATCCGTGGTCTTCAGAGCCATACCTCCGGAAGAATCAACGGACGTACATAGTTTGGCGGAGAGGACCGAGCTTCCTCTTACGGCGATTCGCTACGCACTGTCGAAACTCATCACCTCTGGTTACGTTATCCGTACGGGTGGTCAAGGAGATCGCACGACAACCTACCGGCGCGCCTGGTAGCGGGCTCCTGTAGCTCCACGCAACGGCGGGCCCTAACCCACGATGAGCCGACACCGGCCTGACCGGTAAGCAGCGACTTCCCGCTGCTCAGTCATTTCGACCCCCACACCACCCTGGTATGTTGGCTTGTACTTGTGCGTAGCTGTACACAAAGTGTGCCGAAGCGACCGCCCGATAGCCACCGCAATGCCGAACATCCACTCAGGAGCCCCCATGACCAACCCCTTCGACAACCCAAACCCCAACGAACCCGGGGGATTCCAGAACGGACCACAGGGCAACAACCCCGACAATCAGCCCGGACGCTGGTCACAGGGACAGCCCGGCTTCCAGCAGCCAGGCAACCAGAATCCCGGATACCAACAGGGCTTCCAGCCCGCTTACCCGCCCCAGAACTACCAGAACCAGGTTCCCCAGCCGTACCAGCAGCCCGGTTACCCACAGGGCGTCTACGCGGGTCAGACGAAGTCCAAGGTTGCCGCTGCGCTCCTCGCCTTCTTCCTCGGCGGGTTGGGGGCCCACAACTTCTACCTCGGTCAGACCGGCAGGGCCTTCGGCCACATCACGCTGCTGGTGCTTTCCTTCATCCCTTTCCTGGGGCTTGTTTTCGGCTTCATCAACTTCGTCTGGTGGATCGTCGAGTTCATCATGATCCTCACCGGTTCCGGCAATTACGCCCGCGACACCCGCGGTGTCCCGGTCACATAGTGCACCGGTCCTAGTAGTCGACCTTGGCGCGGCACTCCCACGCCCGGTCCTCTTTCCCCATGGTCTCGAACATCTCGGCGGCCTGGCGCCAGTAGTCCCTGGCACCACTGTGCGCGCGGGCCACGGTGAACAAGTTCGCGAGCGCCACCTTGGCTTCGGCCATCGCCTCCTGCTCATCAACGTCACGGATCCGATCCGGCGGCATCGACCGCTCCAGATCCAGCAGCAGCTGAGTGGCCGTCCGCGGATCCTTAGCCAGGAAGTGCGCATAGGACAACCGGATCGTTGACCAGATCATTCCGCTGGTCAGGTCATACTGCTTCGCAAGTTCCAGGGCACGGGCGTAAACGTCGTACATCTCCGACATCCGCTGAATCTTCTCCAGGCACGCCCCCACTTCCAGACGGGTCTCGATCTCCCTGTCGCGGTCGTTGTTCTCCCGATAAAGCTCCACAAGGCCCTTGGCCTTCTCGTAGCGCCCCAGATCAGTGACACCGGTGGCATTCTGATCCAGGTACACGCCGTACCTGGCGATCAGAATCCGGTCATCAATGGGCACGTCCGGCGACGGATCACCGTTCAACGCCCGGACGAAGGACTTGTAGAACCCGGTCCGGTCCTGGATGCCGGCAATGCTGTCGGACTGCTCCTCGAACACCAGCTGACGAAGCCGGTGAATCGCCACCGCCCGCGAGATCACGACCGGGCGAAGATATGGCGAACCCAACCCCTGATCCGAGGTGATCACACCCAACAGTTCCTTCAACCGCACCTCCATCTCCACCAGACCCACGGGATCCAGCACCTGGTCGAGCTCCCTGGTGCAATCCGCGAGGGCGTCCCTCCACAGCGGATCGGCGGATTCAGAGTAACTGTCCCTGGCCAGTGCGGTCAGCGTCCGTTCCCATGGCGAAGTGCCGTCCTGAACCTCGTCCCGCGCCTCCTCCGGCACGTCGATCGTGGGGCGGTAGGACGTGCCGACGTCCCCGGCGGAACGAATCAGTGACAGCATGTCCACCGCCCCGGCATCCTCACCCAACCGCTGCTCGGCAGCCACCGCACCGACCGCGATCTGTTCGGCGTCGACGGTACGGCCTCTCAGCAACTCACTTTCCGCCAGGAGTACCCGCGACCGGAGGAAAGCAGATGTGTCACCGGTCATCAGCCCGATCGCCCCCACCAGCGAGGCGGACAAGGCCAACACCCGGACATCCTGGCAGGTGGACGCTGCCTTCGCACGCCCTTCGGCGACCTCACTGATCGCCCGCAGCCGGCTATCGGAACTCTCCAGCTCCACCAGACGCAATGACACCGTGTCCAGGGATTCCGTAATCTCCAGGACCTCGGCAGCGATCTTCGGCTGATCAAGCACGTCCAACAGGTCCGTGAGCGCATTCCTCTTTGACACAATGGTCTGCAGAATGGGGAGGTCATCGAGCGAATCAACGGGCATAACTAGTCCTCACTAGTCCTCACTGGTCATCGTGGCTATTGCCGCCAGTATATCGGTCCGAAAACGCTGCCGACCTACGTCCGCCCTACCGCACGTACTCCAACTGCCCGACGTCGATGTAGTCCGCGGCGAAGCCGGCCTCGCAGTAGCACAGGTAGAAGTGCCACAGCCGCTGGAAGTCCGGGCCGAACCCCAGTTCCTCCACACGTCCGGAGGAGACCGCCTCCAGGAAGGCGTCGTCCCACCGGTGCAGCGTCTCGGCGTAGTCCCGCCCGAAGGATGTCCGCATCCCCCGCGACAGCCCGGCACGCTCGGCCGAGCCGTCCAGCGCCGTCACCGAGGGGATCACTCCGCCGGGGAAGATGTAGGACGTGATCCACGTCGCGTCGTTCTTCGTGGCCATCACCTGGTCATGGTCCATCGTGATCGCCTGGATCACCGCCCGGCCACCGGGGGCGAGCCGGTCATGCACCGTGGCCATGTACTCGTCCCAGTACTCCGCGCCGACCGCCTCGATCATCTCGATCGACACCACCGCGTCAAAGGACCCGGTGACCTCCCGGTAGTCCAGGACGTCGATGCTCACCGAGTCCGCGAAACCGGCGTCGGCGACGCGTGCGCGCGCCAGGTCCGCCTGCTCCACCGACAGCGTCACCGACTGCACCTCCGCCCCGCGACGTGCGGCATGCAGGGCCAGCTCGCCCCAGCCCGTACCGATCTCCAGCACCCGCGTCCCCGCGCCAACCCGTGCACGGTCGAGGACACGCTCGATCTTGGCGTCCTGCGCCTGAGCCAACGTACGGGCCTCGCCGTCGAACAGTGCCGAGGAGTAGTTCAGCCCCGGATCCAGGAACGTCCCGAAGAAGTCGTTGGACAAGTCGTAATGAGCGCTGATGTTGCGTTTCGCACCCTCCACGGTGTTCTTCTGGGAGAAGGGGCGCGCCGCACTGTAGAGCCCGCGGAACTTCTGCAGCCAGCCGGGGACCAGGGTGGTGATCCGGCGGCACAGTTTGGTGAGCGTCCCCGCCAGGTCCTCGGCCTCCCAGTCCCCGGCCACGTAGGATTCGCCGAAACCGATCAGCCCGTCGACACCCAGACGGGTGTAGAACGCGTCCGGACGGCGCAGGACGACATCCGCGTCGGCACGCTCCGACTCCTCCGCGACGGTGATCCCCGCCTTGCGTGCCGCGCCGGACACGACGGCCTTCGCCACGGTCGCCGCCGTCCGCGCGTACCTCCCCAACGGCACCGGCGGGTACAGGATGGGCTGCTCGGTTGTGGTTGTCGACGGGCTGGTCACGATATCTCCTTGCGTCTGTCTCTCTCCTTGGGGCCCCTCGGGTTTCCCCCGGACGGTCATGTCCCCAAGGGTAGTAACACTCGGCCGCCCGTGCTGTGGGGCTGCCTTGGGCGGTGCCGCGGGCCCGCCGTGGCACAATGAGTTCCATGCCTGAACACGCCGTACTCACCCGCAGTGGCACCACCGCCGCGGTCATCGTCACCCACAAGCGCGTTGACCTGCTGCGTCACTCCCTCGGCGTGGTCTGCAACCAGAACCACCCGGTCGACAAGGTCATCGTCGTCGACAACGGCTGCGAGGACGAGGTCCGTTTCCTGCTCGAGGACCTCGCCGGGGACCGCGCGGTGTATGTGCCGTCGAGGACGAACCTCGGTGGAGCGGGCGGCTTCGCCCTCGGTTTCCTCACCGCCCTGTCCCTGGGGATGGATGCGGTGTGGTGCGCCGACGATGACGGCCGTCCGGCCGACGGGAACGTCCTGTCCACCCTCTACGGGGTCGCGGAGAAGCACGGCCTGGCGGAGGTCTCGCCGGCGGTGTGCAACATGAACGAGCCGGAGCGCCTGGCGTTCCCGCTGCGCCAGGGCGTGGTGTGGCGACGCTACATGAGTGAACTGAAGGGGGATTTCCTCCCCGGGATCGCCAGCCTGTTCAACGGCGCACTGCTCAGTGCCGGTGCGATGGAGGTCATCGGCGTGCCGGACTACCGCCTGTTCATCCGTGGCGACGAGGTCGAGTACCACCGGCGCCTGGTGCGCTCGGGGCTGCCGTTCGGGACGTGTCTGACGGCGTCCTACCTGCATCCGGACGGCGCGGACGAGTTCAAACCGATCCTCGGCGGGAAGATGCACACGCAGTACCCGGACAACTCCACGAAGCGCTACTTCACCTACCGCAACCGCGGCTTCCTGATGAACCAGCCGGGCATGCGGCGGCTGCTGCCGCAGGAGTACGCCCGCTTCGGGTGGTTCTTCCTGGTGCAGAAGCGGGACATCAAGGGCTTCCGGGAGTGGCTGTCACTGCAGTCGAAGGGGCGCGCGGAGAAGTTCTACCGGCCGTAGGCTGGTTCCCATGGCCCAGTACGGCGCGGCCCGGTAGGGCATCCCGGCATCCGAGGCCGGCCACGAGGGGGTCAGACCGACTCCGGGTGCCGGGATGCCACCGAACCGCCGCAAGGCGGAGAGCGGGTAGCTACTTCCGGAAGATGATCCAGCGCTGGATGATGAAGTTCAGCACTGTCGCGGTCCCCTGGGCGATGACGAAGCTGATCGCGCGGACCCAGAACTTGTCCAGGTCCAGGTCCTCCAGCCACGGAATGCTGATCGTGTACAGGCTGACCTGTACCGCATAGGTCACCAGGTAGGAGAACATGGTGATCAGGAAGCGCTTCACCGAGGGCTCCGCCTGGAAGGTCCAGCGCCGGTTGATCAGGTACGCGGTCAACGTGCCGAGGATGAAGCCGACGGTCTTCGACGCTCCATCACCCATCCCCGCGAGGAACAGCAGGTAGGTGCTTCCGAAGTCCACGATCGCGCCGACCACACCGGTCATGATGAACCGGAAGAGCTGCGTCTTCAGCGGGAGGCGGTCGCTCAGCGGGGCGTCGGACGCAGCGTTGTCGGGCACGGTTCTGTCGGTCACTTCTCATCCTCCGGCAGCGGCGTGACGTGTGTGGGCACCTTGTGACTGCGGGCGGCACGGAAGGTCCACACCTTGTTGAACAGGAAATTCACCGGGATCGCCACGCAGACGCCCAGCAGGTTGCCCCAGTAGATCGGGTCCCGCAGCCCCGTCGACCCGTCCCAGATCTCCCGCGACAGGTGCACGGGCGACTCCGGGTTGATCAGCATCGTCTGCACAGCCAGCGTGACCAGCAGTCCGCCCACGCCCACCAGCATGAACGAGAACATCTCCCGGAACCAGGACGCCTTTCCGGAGGTCCGGAACGTCCACCGCCGGTTCAGGTTGAAGTTCCACAGGTTCGCCACGACGAACGCCAGGACGGAGAACACGTGGTACCAGCGGATGTTGTAGTCCGTGCCGAGCAGGTTGGCGAACACCTCGTGCCCGTCGAAGTCCCCCAGCCACTGCGTGGTGCGGTTCGCCACCACCATCACCGCCGAGTTCACGGCCACGCCGGACGCCCCGACAATGCCGAACTTCGTGAACTGGCGGATCAGCCGCTTCGTCCTGTCCACCGCGCCCGCCCGTGGCGACCCTCCGTCGACCGCGTCGTCGGCGGAGTCGGGCCGCTCAGCGAGGGCATCGGTCACGGCGCGTCCTATCTGGTCGAGGGCTGTCGGGGATACTGTCAGGATCACTGCTCAAGGGGCCGGGAGCATTCCCCGACGCTACCGCTCATACGCTACTGCCACCGGCTGCATTTGCGAAACCTATTCGAGCCCGTGCCCCTGCAGCAGGTAGCGGTACATCTCCAGACGTTCAACCAGACTGCACTGGGGCACCAATGGGGTCACCACGGACTCCCCGCCACCACGGGCGTCCCATCCGTCCGCGCCGCAGGTCGCCAGGATCCGTCCCGACGCCGCGGACAGCGTCCTGATCTCCACCGCGTCGAGCGGGTCGGTCGACAGCCGCCCGTCCTGCGGTAGGAGGCCGGCGTCCGCCCTGGTGAACCCCAGGGCGGACATCAGCATCTCGGTGATCTCGTCGGACGTCGCCCGGTCCGACAACGTGGACAGGGCAATCACCCTCGCCCACGCGGCGGCACGTCCCACGTCCGTCTGCTCGGCCGGGACCCGGTCCAGCGTGTTCCGGACGCCCTCCGGCACCTGCGCCGGACGCTCCAGGTCGAGGGCCTGCAGCAGCGGCGTGAACTCGTAGAGGTCCCCGGCCAACAGCATCCGGCGCAGTTCCGGTGCGATGCCCGACAGAATCTCCTCGACCGTCTCCTCCCCTGTCAGCGCCACGTTCACGGCCGCCAGATCCACGTCACGGGGGATGGGGAAGTCGCTGGACCGCTCATGCCGGCGGCCCGTCGCGTCCGGGATGAATTCGCCGGCGAGGCAGACCGCATCAGGGGTGTGCTCGTCGCGGGTCATGGCCCCGGCGGTGGTGACGGTGAAGACCACATCGTCGACCAGCAGCGTCGCCGTCCCGTCGCGGCCCAGCGCCTCGGCCACCGGCGTCCCGATCGGGCCCGCCGTCCGGCTGTACACCCGGAGCCTGTCGCTGCGGCGGGCCTGCAGTGACCACGTCGGCGCACCGGGGGCGTCGGCGTCCTCCAGCATCCGCGGTGCCCCGGGCCAGTCGAAAGCGATCAGTACCGCCCGCACCGTCTCCGCCACCGACAGCTCCCCGTTCAACCCCAGTGCACGCGTGTAGTAGCCCACCGGGGACCGGTGGTGCTCCGCCAGCAGCAGCAGTGTGACGGCGTCATTGGCGGTGTCGGCCACCGCGGCCGGTGGCACGGCCTCCAGCAACGGCAGCCGGAGGACCGAGGCAAGACCGTCTCCGACCGCCGCGCCGCCGGGGCGGTCGGTCCAGGGGGCATGCCGTGCGTTCATGGCCACCAGCGTAGCGACGTTGGCCGCACCCTGTCGGCCATGTGCTACCCGGCGAGGACCACCGGCAGCGCACGCAGCTCCCCGCCGAGACGCTGGACCCGCAGCTTCTCCGCCGCGTTCCAGTCCCGTACCAGCCAGCGCAGTCCGCGTGCGGCGGCCATGCACGTCACGACCGCCTGTGCCGCGTCGCCATCGAGCCCCTGTGGTGCGGGGCCGGGCTGGGGTTCGTAGGTGATCTCCCCCCAGGACGGCTGCCGTTTCCCCGGCTTCGCCGCGGCGAACGCCTCCCTGCTGCGCTCGAGTTCAGCGCGGGCGTTGTCGAGCGTCGCATCCGGGTCCACGATGCGCGTGCCCTCCGGCAGTGCCGCGTCCTGCCCCCCGTCCGCACCGGCCACCACAACGGGGCGCGACAGCAGCAGGGCCAGGACGCCGTCACGGTCGTGGCGTTCCCCGATCCACTCCGCCTCCGCGGCGAACCCGTGGACGCCGTCGTCGTCGATCAGCCAGGCCCCGCTGAAGTCCCCGAGCAGGACACGCGCGTCGACCTCCACCTGCCACACGGCGGTGGACGCGCCGACGGTGGCCACCACCAGCAGTGGCGGATCCTGGGCACGGGTCGCCCCGGCCTGTGCGGCCTGTGAATTCTCGGTCGTCATGTCGGTCACCGTGCCTTTCCTCCGCGGTACTGCTCCGCTACGTGGACACCGTAGAGGACGCCCACCTGCAGCGCACCGTTCACCGTGTTGGGCATTCGCCTGAACAGGCCACCGACCAGGGGCAATCTGCCACCGAACCCTCCGATGATCCGCTCGCCGGCACCGTCCAGCCGCCCCACCAACCACGCCGTTGCCGTGACGGGGAGAATGACCGCTGCCGAGGCAAGGACCACGCCGGCCACCTTCTTCACCGCGGACAACCCGCGCAGGTTCTGGGTCGTCCGGGGCCATTCGGCGGAGATTCGCTGTTTCTCGTCCGTGGACCATCCGTTCCGCTCGGCCACGAGCAGGGGAACCAGGCCCCCGATGAGCACGCTGGCCTGCCCGGCACGCCGCAGCCAGGGGTTCGCCACGGCATCACGCAGCGTGTAGTAGCCGAGGGTCACGGCGGACACCACGGCCAGCTCGGTCTGGTTCGGTGCTGTCCGGTTCAGGGCTGTCTGGGTGTTCACGGGCCCGAGTGTACTGGCGTCCGGACCACCTCCCCCGTTGCCTTTCCCCCGTCCGCACCCTGACTCCGGCCCACTATGTGTTAGTTACTGCATTTCCCACGGCAACCCCAGGGGATGGTGCGACCGACCTGACGGGTTGCCCGCCCGATGACAGTAACTAACCACAAGTAAGTAACCGGGCGGATCCACGGGCAGGTCCGATAGGTCCGCGACGAGGTGCGCGGTACGCTGGGAACCATGTTCGGGAGAGGGTCCGGGAAGGACGATACGGGCGGCAGAGACCGCGCCAAGAAGCAGATGCGCCGCAGCATCGCCAAGGCCAACGACGGGCAGCCCGCCGGGACCAAGGGGTCACGCGCCGAGACCAGCGTGGTCGGCGGCAGTGACCCCGACAAGCACTATGAGGCGGCGAGCCACACCGACGCACCGATGAACGAGTTCATGGTGCGCCTGATCGCCCAGGAGCTGCCCGTGCTCGACTCCACCAGCCGACGGATCATCAACCAGGAGCTCCGCGAGTACAACGGGCCGCAGATCACCTGCGTCGCCGAGCTCCCGGAGACCATCCGCGAGGTCATGGAACTCTAGGAGCGCCCGCCCCCGATCTCACCCAGCAGCGCGGCGTAGCGGTCCCGGACATCCTCGTGCCGGGCGTAGCGGGCCGCTGCGGCGAGGCGGCTCTCCACCCCGTCCACCAGCCAGGGCACCTCGGCGCGCCGGGCCTGCTGCACCACGGACTCGAAGATCATCAACGCCTCGTCGTCGCGTCCCGCCACGTGCAGCAGCAGGGCCTCCTCGGTCAGCGCCTCCAGCCGGGGCGCCGCCTGCTGCCCCTCCGCCGACGGAGCGGACGAGGCTGCCGGCCCCGTCTCCGCGGTCTTCGCTTCCCCGGCGGCCCATACCGTGAGCTCCAGCGCCGTGTCGACCCGGTTGGTGTGAACCAGTCCCCGGTTGACCGCCAGCACCCCGTCCACCAGGTCGGATGCCGCGCGCAGCGCGCCGGGGACCGGTCCCGGCCCCGCCTGTCCCGCAGCCTCACGGTAGGTGCCGTAGGCGTCCTGCAGCCGCTGGAACTGCCCCGGCCACTCCCCGCCGAAGTTCTCCTCGGTCAGTGCGGTCGCCAACCGGGTCGCCTGGACCTCACGGCGGAACGCCGCATCGGGGAACCGCATCCAGTCCAGCCCGTCGATGTCGTCGAGGCTGTCCAGGACCATCGCCGCACGGGGGAAGTCGTTGTCGTCGAGGCATGCGGACAGGCACCGGACGTGACTCTCCGCCGCATACTCCCACAATCCCCAGTGCACGGCGTTCGCCGCGGTCTCCGAGTAGGATTCCGCCGCTGACCTGCTGTTCCCCATGGCCGCGAGGACGTCCGCCCGGGAGCTCATCAGCTGCACCCGGGCGGCGTGGTCCTCGCCGGGCAGCAGCGCCAGGGCCCGGTCGTAGACGGCCACGGACTCGAGGTAGGCGGCGTGCCCGGCCAGGGCGAGGGCCAGTCCGGAAAGGTCCTCCCACAGGTCCGGGGCAGCGTCGGTACCGAGCATCAGCCCGGCGTCGTCGGGGCGCTCCGGCAGGCTCAGCGCAACCGCCGTGATGTACTGCGCCAGCGCACAGACCGCGTCCGGGTCGGACCCCTCGCACCCGGAGAGCCCGATCAGCAGCCCGGCCCCGACCTGCGGGATCGAGCGGGGTGCATAGCGGGTGACCCGTCTCAGGGCCCGCAGTGCGAGCACCACCGCATGCTGGTCGGGGTAGATGCCGCCCATCAGGATGTCCTGCTCGATCATCGCGCGCACCACGGGGTGGGAGTCCTCCCATACCCCGGAGATCGCCTCCACCCGGTTGGTGAGGATGACCTGCGGGGACGCATCGGCGTTCTCGGCCTCCTCCTGCGCCTCCTGCCGGGTGCGCAGCATGCGGTCGAGGTCCGCGACGACAGGATCGTCCGGAGCCTCCTCCGACGGGGGATCGTCGGACCCACCGGGCCCGGCATCGTCCATGCCGTCATCGGACCCCTCGGGCTCGGCGTCGTCCGGACCCTCGGCATCCATGAAGACCACCGACAGTTCGTACCGGCGCACCAGCTCCCCGACCAGTGGACCGAGCTGCAGCGGTCGTCCACTCTCACGGAGTTCCACCAGCCGGTCCACGCCGGTGTCCACCGCCTCGGACAGTCCCAGCATCGAGTACAGCATCGTGGCCGCCACCGCGTCCTGCTCCCCGAACCCCGCGACGTCCGCCGGGCCGGCCACCGGCACCTCGGGCGTCGCGGTGCCGCTGACCCCGCCCTGCCAGTCCGCGACCTCGCCGGGCAGGTCCAGGTGGGACGCGGCCAGCCAGTCCGGCAGGTTCAGCGGGGACGGCGGGATCGCGGCGAGCACCCGCGAGCCCAGGGTGTCGGCGTCGGTGTCGTCGGCGGCCTCCCTCTCCGGTGCCATCCCGGGCAGGACGTGCAGTCCCAGACCCACGGTGGATTCCACGTCATTGCCGTTGCGCCGGTCCAGCGCGGCGGCGGCTTCCCGGGCGTGGGACCCGGCCCAGTCCGCGAGGGAATCCACCGTGCCCGGGCCCTCACCGGCCACCTCCGCCAGTCGGCCGGCCACCGCAGGCAATCCCGCGAGCACCGGTCGGACCTCGCCGAGCCCCGCCTCCGACGCCCACCGGTAGACAGTGTGCAGCCCCTCCAGCAGGTGGACGTCCCGGTCGATGTCACGGTCCGCCAGCCCCAGGAAAGGAAGCAGCCGGTCAACCAGCCCCAGGGCCGTGCGCTCGTGCCCCGTCTGGGCGAGGAACTCCGCGACCTGCAGCAGGGCGTCCGACAGTCCGGGATCGCCGCCCGCCCGGTCCGCGACGAACGCAGCCCTCGCCCGGGTGTCCTCGGCCGGCACCGTGGACGCCAGCGGGATCAGGGATTCCGCCAGGATCACAGTCGGTTGCGAACGGGTCTCCGGTGCCCCGGACATGGTTTCGACGATGTCCGCCGCCACCCCCAGGTCACCGCGCTGCAGGGCGATCATGCCGCGGACATCCATGTCCCGCTGGAAACCGTAGGCGCCCTCCCACGTCGGCTCGTCCGGCAGGGACGGCACCGGCAGGTCGTCGAGCAGTCGCTGCGCCTCGTCGAGACGTCCCACCGCCAACAGGAAGCGCACCCGGGTCTCGGCGATCTCCCTGCCGGACTTCCCCAGTTCCGACAGCGCACTGAACGCGCGGGACGCCAGGTCACCGAGGGTCCCGGCATCGACGTCCGGATCCAGCGACGCGGCGAGGACAGCATCCTGCCACAGCATGTCGAAGAGATTCGGCAACTCCCCGTCCCCCTCGCCGTCCCCGGCGCCAGTGGCCCCACCCACCGCATCCGGGTGGGCGGGGAACCGCACCGGGTCACTGAGATGCAGCTCCCACAGGAACGGCAGCAGCTCGATGGTCTCCGCGATGCCCCGTCCGCTGTCGCGTGTCCCGTTCTCCAGGCAGCGCAGGAGGTCGATGCGGTACGCGAGCTCGCCATCACCGGATTCACCGTCAACTCCCAGGGAATCCGAGAGTTCCTCACACCGGCGCAGGTAGGCGTCCTCACTGATCTCCGCGCGGGAGCGCATTCCGCGCAGGGACTCCCACTCACGCGCCACCGAGGCCACATCCACCGAACCCATGGCCCAACTATGACATGTTTTCGCCACCCCCGGCGGTAGGGTGGTCGTCATGGAACTGAAGACGCACACCCGGACGCTCACCGGGTGGGGACGAACCGCGCCCACCACGGCCGAGGTCCTCTCCACCCCGGACGTCGACGTCATCGCCGCCGCCGTCGCACAGGTGGCCGACAGCAACGCCGACAAGCCTGACCACCTCAAGCGCGGCGTGATCGCCCGCGGAATGGGGCGCTCCTACGGCGACCCCGCCATGAACGGCGGCGGCCTGGTCATCGACATGCAGGAGCTCAACAGGATCCACTCCATCGACCCGGAGACCGCCCTGGTCGACGTGGATGCGGGTGTGACCCTGGACCAGCTGATGAAGGCGGCCCTGCCGTCGGGTCTGTGGGTCCCGGTGCTCCCCGGCACCCGCCAGGTCACCATCGGCGGCGCGATCGGCCCGGACATCCACGGCAAGAACCACCACTCCGCCGGATCCTTCGGCAACCATGTGGTGTCCATGGAGCTGCTGGTGGCCGACGGCCGCGTCCTGCACTTGGAGCCGGAGGGCTCCGCCGACGACCCGGACGGGACACTGTTCTGGGCGACCGTCGGCGGCATGGGGCTGACCGGCATCATCCTGCGCGCGCAGATCCGGATGACGAAGACCGAGACCGCCTACTTCATCGCCGACACCGACCGCACGGACACCCTGGACGAGACGATCGCCGCCCACTCCGACGGCTCCGAGGTGAACTACACCTACTCCTCGGCGTGGTTCGACTGCATCTCGCCGGAGCCGAAGCTGGGACGCGCCACGATCTCGCGTGGCTCGCTGGCCACCCTGGACCAGCTCAAGGAGTACGCGCCGGAGCTGGCGAAGGACCCGCTGAAGTTCAACGCCCCGCAGCTGATGACCATCCCGGACATCTTCCCCTCGTTCACGCTGAACAAGCTGACACTGTCCGCGGTCGGCATCGCGTACTACACGATGGGCGCTCCGGCGAGGAACAAGATCAACAACCTCACGCAGTTCTACCAGCCGCTCGACCTGTTCGGGGAGTGGAACCGCGGCTACGGCCCGAAGGGCTTCCTGCAGTACCAGTTCGTGGTGCCGGTGGATGCCGTCGAGCCGTTCAAGCAGATCATCAAGGACATCCAGAAGTCCGGGCACTACTCCGCGCTGAACGTGTTCAAGCTCTTCGGCGAGGGCAACCGTGCGCCACTGAGCTACCCGATGCCGGGCTGGAACGTGTGCGTGGACTTCCCGATCCGTCCCGGTCTGGGCGCTTTCCTGGATTCCCTGGACGAGCGCGTCATGGAGTTCGGTGGACGTCTCTACCTGGCCAAGGAGTCCCGCACCACCGCCGAGAACTTCCACCGGATGTACCCGGGTCTGCAGGGGTGGCTGGACACCCGCCACTCCATTGATCCCACCGGCGTCTTCGCGTCCGACATGTCCCGCCGCCTCGAGCTGAACTAGAGCTGTTTTAGGAGTTAGTCAATGATCAACGCTGTGGGTAAGCCCCAGTCCATCCTGCTGCTCGGCGGTGCGTCCGACATGGGTCTCGCCGTGGTCGAGGAGTTCCTGACCCGGGGCCCGGCGCGCGTCGTCCTGGCCGCCCGACCAGGTGAGCACCTGACGCCGGCCATCGAGCGGATGGAGGCCGCCGGCGCCTCCACCGTCGACACCGTCGACTTCGACGCCACCGACTTCGATTCCCACCCGGAGGTCTTCGACCGTATCTGGGCGAACGGGGACATCGACCTGGCCATCGTGGCCTTCGGTGTGCTCGGCGACAACGAGGAGCAGTGGACCGACCAGAAGAAGGCCGTGCTCGCCGCGCAGGTCAACTTCACCGGCGCGGTGTCGGTCGGCGTGCTGCTGGCCGACCGGCTGAAGGCGCAGGGCCACGGGCAGATCGTGGTGTTCTCCTCCGTCGCCGGCGAGATGGTGCGCCGTTCGAACTTCGTCTACGGCTCCACGAAGGCCGGCACGGACGGTTTCTACCGCATGCTCGGCGAGGCACTGCGCGGCACCGGGGTGCGGGTACTGACCGTGCGCCCGGGCCAGGTGCGCACGAACATGACCGAGGGTCTGGACGATGCACCGCTGACGGTGGACAAGCCGGACGCGGCGAAGGCCGTTGTCGCTGGTGTGGACGGCAAGAAGTCGGTCATTTGGATCCACCCGCTGTTCCGCTGGGTCATGCTGATCCTGAAGAACCTGCCGCAGTTCGTGGTGCGCCGGCTTCCTCTCTAGGACTGACTGTGTGACGGGCGGCCTTGCGGCGCCGGGACTCCTGGATCTCGCGTTTTTCCCTGCGAATACTGAGCACTATCCCGACCGTGATGGACGCCAGGATGATAACCAGGGTCGTCACGCCTGAGGCGGTATCCGAGATTGCGCCGTTGTTCTTGAGGGTGATGTTGATGATCATTGCAGCGAGCAGCAGTAACGTGACTCCTGCCCACAGCAACAGCTGCGAGCCCCTCACCCGCCGGGGTGACTTCCTGTCCTGCATCGGGTTTCCCCTTCCCCGGGTCCGGCGTCGGGCCCGGACGGTACGCCAGCACGTCGCCCTTGCATAAGTCTCCTATGCGACGGGGCAACGGTAAATCCGCCGACGAGCCGGGGCAAGCCCTCATGCGCCCCACGCCCGGATCGTTACGCAATCGATACGACGTCCCCAGGGCCGGCACTGCGGGCGCCCGGCACGAGGAACCAGCGCTCGCCCGGGACCGCTACTCCGCGAAAGCGTAGTCGGTGTACCCCCGGGCCCCACCGACGTAGAAGGTGGACTGGTCCGGGGTGTTCAGCTCCAAACCGTCCCGCCAGCGGCGCACCAGGTCCGGGTTCGCAATGAGTTCCCTGCCGACCACCGCGGCGTCCGCCAGGTCCTCCTCCACGATGTGCCGGGCCTCGGTCAGGTCGGTGATGTGGCCGAAACCACTGTTGAGCAGGAACGTCCCGCCGAGACGCCCACGCAGGTGGGCGACCAGGTCACCGTCGATATCCTTGTGCAGCACCGACAGGTAGGCCAGCCCCAGACCCTTGATGCCGTCGATCAGGGCATCGTAGGTGGCCACGACATCGTCCCGGTCATCCTCCGTCGCACCCTGCACACCGTGCTCCGGCGAGATCCGCAGCGCGGTGCGTCCCGCGCCAATCTCCTCGGCCACGGCGCGTACGACCTCGACCGTCAGCCGCGCGCGGTTCTCCGGGGACCCGCCGTAGGCATCGTCGCGGTGGTTGGAGGACGCAGCGGTGAACTCGTGCAGCAGGTAGCCGTTCGCGCCGTGGATCTCCACGGCATCGACACCGGCGTCGACCGCGCGGCGCGCTGCCTGGACGAACTCATCGACGATGCGGGGAATCTCCTCGGTCCCCAATGCGCGCGGAACCACTCCGTCGAGCTTCCCGGAGAAACCGCGGACCGGGCCACCGGTGCCGACCGCGCTGGGAGCCTCCGGCTCACCACCGCGCAGCAGGTCCGGGTGGGAGGTCCTGCCACCGTGCATGATCTGCATGACCAGGGTGCCGTCGTTGGCGTGCACCGCGTCGGCCACCCGCGTCCACGCGGCCTGCTGCTCCTCATTCGCGATGCCCGCCTGCCCCGGGAACGAGCGGTTGCTGAACGCGGAGAATGTTCCCTCCGTCAGCACCAGACCCGCCGACGCGCGCTGCGAGTAGTAGTCCACGTGCAGATCGGTGGGGACACCGTCCTCCTCCGCCCGTTGGCGGGTCAGCGCCGCCATGGTCACACGGTTGGTCAGGTGCAGTGCTCCCGCGTCCAGCGGGTCGAAGAGAGAAGTCATGCAGAGGGAACCTGCGGGGACCCGGCGCTATTCCCGGTTACCCTCGCGCCGGCGGACCGGGCGACCGCTATCGCCACACGTTTCGATGCTAACCAGGCATCTGACGTTCTGGGCCACTGCTTCAACCGGGAACTTCGCACCGGTTTCGACACGGCGACTTAAGTGGAAACAGTCAGAGCGGTGCGAACTTTCCGGTTACCGATAGGACCCCTCCGCGCCCCAACCCCTCTCCGACAGGGCGGGATCCCTGCAGTCCGGAGCGTGCCGCACGTCAACGTGCAGGACCCGGAGAATCTCTTGCACAATACCCCACTGGGGTATACAGTTTTCCTTGGAAGGGCAGCACAGGGCCGCCCCACACAACGGATTCACCCGAGGAGCACATCATGGCCACCGTCACCAAGAACTACACCGTCGAAGGCATGACCTGCGGACACTGCAAGGCCTCCGTCGAAGAGGAGATCTCCGAGATCGCCGGCGTCACCTCCGTCGAGGCCGAGCTCGCCACCGGCAACGTCACCGTCACCGGCGAGGACGTCACGGATGACGCCGTGAACGCCGCCGTCGACGAGGCCGGCTACACCGTCAGGAACTGACCGCCGGCACCACAGCCACCACAACGATCTAGGACTGACCAGCAGTGACACAGACGCACCCCGGCGCCGACCTTATTCAACTCGACCTCGGCGTCACGGGCATGACCTGTACGTCGTGCTCGAACCGGGTGGAGCGCAAGCTCAACAAGCTCGACGGCGTCGACGCCACCGTCAACTTCGCCACCGAGTCCGCGTCCGTCAACTACGACCCCGCCACCGTCGACACCGACACACTGATCAGGACCGTGCAGGGCGCCGGGTACGACGCCTTCACCATGGTGGATGAGACGCAGGACGCAGCGTCCGGACCGCAGGACGGTCCCGCGCAGGACGCCGCGTCCGGCAGCCCGTCCACCGGCCAGTCCCAGATCGACGCGGCCCGCGACGACGACGCCGCCGACCTGAAGAAGCGCACCATCATCTCCGCGATCATCGCTGTGCCGGTCGTCCTGGTCAGCATGATCCCCGCACTGCAGTTCGAGTACTGGCAGTGGGCCGTGCTCACCGCCGTGACGCCGGTCTACTTCTGGGGTGGCGCACCGTTCCACAAGGCTGCGCTGCTCAACCTGCGCCACGGCGCCTTCACGATGGACACCCTGGTCAGCCTGGGTACGACCGCCGCCTACGTGTGGTCGCTGTGGGCGCTGTTCCTCGGCAATGCCGGGCATCCCGGCATGACCATGGAGATGCATCTGCTGCCGTCGAACACCACCATGGACGAGATCTACCTGGAGACCGCCGCGGTGGTCATCACCTTCCTGCTGCTCGGACGCTGGTTCGAGACACGTGCGAAGGGGCAGTCGTCCGAGGCGCTGCGCAAACTGCTGGATATGGGGGCCAAGGACGCAGCCGTCATCCGCGACGGTGCCGAGGTCCGCGTCCCGGTGAGCCAGCTCAAGGTCGACGACGTCTTCGTCACCCGGCCCGGCGAGAAGATCGCCACCGACGGTGTCGTCACCGAGGGCACCTCCGCGGTGGACGAATCGATGCTCACCGGGGAGTCCGTGCCCGTCGAGGCCACGGTCGGTTCCCCGGTCACCGGGGCGACGATCAGCACCTCCGGACGTCTGCTGGTGCGCGTCACCCGCGTCGGTTCGGACACCACCCTGTCGCAGATGGCGAAGCTCGTCACCGACGCCCAGTCGAAGAAGGCGCCGGTGCAGCGTCTCGTCGACCGGATCTCCCAGTACTTCGTGCCGATCGTCGTGCTGGTCGCGATCGCCACGCTGGTCATCCACATCGCGGTCGGCGGTGGCGTGGCACCCGCCTTCACCGCCGCCGTCGCCGTCCTGATCATCGCCTGCCCGTGCGCCCTGGGGCTTGCCACCCCGACCGCGCTGCTGGTCGGCACGGGACGCGGTGCGCAGCTCGGCCTGCTGATCAAGGGCCCGGAGGTGCTGGAATCCACCCGGCGCGTGGACACCATCGTGATGGACAAGACCGGCACGGTGACCTCCGGCGAGATGTCCGTCAGCGACGTCACGGGCGCCCCCGGCATCCTCGCCAGGGCCGCCGCCGTGGAATCCGGTTCGGAGCACCCGATTGCCCAGGCGATCGTGCGCGAGGCCGAACGCGCCGGTGACATCCCACAGGTCACCGACTTCGACACCACCGCCGGCCACGGCGTGTCCGGGACGGTCGACGGTGAGGTCGTCAGCGTGGGACGTCCTGCCGCGGACCTGCCGGACGAGCTGGACGCGGCGTTCCGCGCCGCACAGGACGCCGGCGGAACCCCTGTGGTCGTCGAGGTCAACGGATCACCCGCCGGCGTGGTCACCGTGCGCGACACGGTGAAGCCGACCTCACCGGAGGCCGTTGCCGCACTGAAGGACCTGGGGCTGACCCCGTGGCTGCTCACCGGCGACAACGCCGGTGCCGCGACGGCGGTCGCCGCCGAGGTCGGCATCGACCCGGCCAACGTGATCGCCGGGGTCATGCCGGACGACAAGGTCACCCAGGTGGAGAAACTGCAGGACGAGGGCAGGAACGTGGCGATGGTCGGTGACGGCGTGAACGACGCCGCCGCCCTGGCCACCGCGGAACTGGGCCTGGCGATGGGCGCCGGAACCGATGTCGCCATCGAAGCCTCGGACATCACCCTGATGAACAACGACCTGCGCTCCACCGTGGATGCGATCCGCCTGTCGAGGCGCACCCTCGGAACGATCCGCGGGAACCTGTTCTGGGCCTTCGCCTACAACGTGGCCCTGATCCCGGTCGCGGCGGTCGGGTTCCTGAACCCGATGCTGGCCGGCGTTGCGATGGCGTTCTCCTCGGTGTTCGTGGTCTCGAACTCGCTGCGGCTGCGCGGTTTCCGCTCCAGCCACGCGTGACCGCGGGCGGGGCCGGGCCGCTAACCGACGGCGTCCCCACCGCCGAACAGGTGCACCCCGCCACCGTCACCGTACGGTGACCAGCCGGGGTGCCCCTCCGTCACGAACCTGACCCAGGCACCGTGCATCCGGTCGGCGATGGCCTGCGGTCGCGCACCGTCGAGGATCCCGGCCGCATCCGGGGAATCGAGCGCGTCGAAGACGAAGGGGAGTTCGAAGGCGTGGGCCGCGCCCATCCGGCCACCCTCCGCCGTGGAACGCCACCCGAAGCGGTACAGGTACCGGGTGCCCGGCGAGCCGGCGATCCGGTGGGCGGGACCGGCGAAGATGAGGTCGGTCCCGATCCGCGCGAAGACGTCCCGGTCACTGTCCCCCTCCTGACGCGCGTCCCAGTACTCCTCCAGGGCACTGTCGGACAGGCCGTGGAGGTGGCCGAAGCCCTCGGCCGCCCGGCGGACCTCCACCCCGTTCTCGGGCATGGGGAAGAAGAACAGCTTCGCCTCGTCCAGGTTGTAGCCCGTGAGGATGTCGATGCCGGAGACGTCGCCGCGTCCGATCACCGCCGATGGCGCCTCCGGGAGGACCTCTCCGTCGATGACGGGCTCGAACGGGAGGGACTGCCGCGCGATCTCACGCCACCGCGGGTCGGAGGCGTTGCCGCCGACCTCCTGCTGCAGCTGCTCCTGTACCGCGGGGAACTCCGCGTCCGGCACGCCGGACACCGCGTCGCGCACCGGCGCGACACCGAGGAGCTCCGCCACCCGGTCGCGCACCGTCACCGCGTCCCCGACCGACAGGGCGTTCCCGTCTCCGCCGGACTGGAGGATCGCGCGGTGGAACAGCCCCCGTGCCGCGGGCACCGCCAACAGCGTGGCAACACTCATGGCCCCGGCGGATTCACCCATCACGGTGACCCGGTCCGGGTCCCCTCCGAACCGTGCGATGTTCTCCCCCACCCACCGCAGAGCCGCGATCTGGTCGAGCAGCCCACGGTTGGCGGGGGCGTCCTCCAGCAGCAGGAAGCCGTCGATGCCAAGCCGGTAGTTGACGGCGACGTAGACGATCCCGTCGCGTGCGAACGCGGCGCCCTCGTACAGGTCGAGCGCATTGGAGCCGGTGACGAAGGATCCACCGTGGAGGAACACGAGGACCGGGGCTGACCCATCGAGGTCGGGGGTCTCCACGTTCACGTGGAGGTAGTCGTCGCCAGGGACGGAGACGTTCGGGATGAGATGGCCGAGCACCGGGGACGCACCCCGCTGCGGTGCGGTGGGGCCCACCCGTGTGGCATCGCGCACACCCTCCCAGGGTTCAGGGGCCTCAGGGGCGAGGAACCGGCGCCCACCCACCGGCGGCGCAGCGTAGGGGATCCCACGGAAGGTGGCGCCCCGGCCTCCCGTTCCCCGCCGTAGTCCCCGGATTGTCCCCTGCTCCAGTCGAATGTCGACTGTGTCAGCCGTACCGTCCATATCCGCTCTCCCTGCTCTCGGGCCACGTCGTGGCCGTGTCCTGACTATGTACTATGTCTTTCCTGCGGGGTCTTTCCTGCGGGACGCAGACCGTCGAGGACGAGGGCCACGATCCCCTCCGCGAGATCGCCGAGCTCCCCGGCATCCTGGCCCTCGCGGGGCCGGAACCACATGGCGGTGCTGTTCATGCTGCTGAGCAGCACCCGCACCGCCAACCGTGCGTCACCGGACCGGAGCGTCCCGTCCTCCATACCCTGGGTCACCACGTCCCGGAACATCTCCTCGTACCGGCGCCGGGTCCCGTTCAGTGCGGAGAGCGCCTCACGCTGGCGTTCCTTGAGTGCGGTGGACCTGCGTGCGACGACACCCTGGGAGATGACGTCGTGGTACCCCGGGGCTGACATGAGGTTCTCCAGGTGCCGGAGGCACATCGCGGTCAGCCGCTGGCTACCCGTACCTGGTCCGGTGGCCAGCGGCTCGACCGTCCCGGTTGCCCGGCGCATACCCTCCTCGTACACCGCGAGGTAGATGTCGAACTTGGTCCGGAAGTAGTAGTACACCCGTCCCTTCGTCGCACCGAGCCGGTCCGCGATGTCGTCGGTGGTCGCCCGCTCGAATCCCTCTTCCTGGAACACCGCGGCGGCGGCATCGAGGATCTTCGAGCGCGCCGTGCCATGCGCTGCCGGATCAACACCGAACGTCTCGTTACTCATCCTCCTCAGTCTAGAGTTCGAACAGTCCTGCCGCGCCCATCCCTCCCCCGATGCACATCGTGACGACGACGTAGCGGGCGCCGCGGCGGCGTCCCTCCCGCAGGACGTGACCGACCATCCGTGCGCCGCTCATGCCGTAGGGGTGTCCGATGGCGATGGCACCACCGTTGACGTTGTACTTCCCCGGGTCGATGCCCAGCCGGTCGCGGCAGTACACGGCCTGGGAGGCGAAGGCCTCGTTGAGCTCCCAGAGATCGATGTCATCCACGGTGAGTCCGTGCTGCTCCAGCAGCTTCGGCACGGCGTGGACGGGGCCGATCCCCATCTCGTCCGGCTCGCAGCCGGCGACGGCGATGCCACGGTAGGTCCCCAGGGGTTCCAGTCCGCGGCGCGTGGCCTCCTCCTTCTCCATGAGCACGACCGCGGCCGCACCGTCCGAGAGCTGGGAGGCGTTCCCCGCCGAGATGGTGGCGTCGTGACCCGGACGGTCCGGCAGCACCGCCTTCAGCGTCGCCAGGCCCTCGGCAGTGGTGCCCGGGCGGTTCCCTTCGTCGACCGAGAGTCCGCCGACGGGGATGATCTCACTGTCGAACAGGCCCGCCTCCTGCGCTTCCGCCGTGCGGCGCTGAGACTCCAGCGCGTACTCGTCCTGCGCGTCGCGGGAGACACCGTAGCGTTCCGCGACGTTCTCCGCGGTCTGCAGCATCGGGATGTAGACATCGTGCCCGTTCTCCTGCAGCCACGGATCCACGGCCCGGTAGGAGTTGCGGTGCTCGTTCTGCACCAGGCTGATCGACTCCACACCACCGCCGACGGCGACCTGCAGTCCGTCGACCATGATCTCCTTCGCCGCGGTCGCCACGGCCATCAGGCCCGACGCACACTGCCGGTCCACGGTCATGCCGGGCACGGACACCGGCAATCCGGCGCGCAGCGCTGCCTGACGTGCGACGTTGAAGCCGGTGGAGCCCTCCTGCATGGCGCAACCGAGGATGACCTCCTCCACCTCGGCCAGCCCGACGCCGGCGCGCTCCACGGCGGCGGCGATCGCCAGACCGGCCAGTTCCTGGCCCTGGGTGTCCTTGAAGGCACCCTTGTAGGCACGGCCGATCGGGGTGCGGGCGGTGGAAACCACCACTGCTTCTCTCATGATTCAGTTCTCCTTGCTGGTCGGGTCGTTCGGGTCGAACATGGCGACGGACATTGTGCTGGTCAGCCCTCCGTCGAGGGGGATGGTGGTGCCGGTGATGAAGGAGCTCGCCGGAGAGAGCAGGAAGGTCACGAGACCCGTGATGTCCTCGGACTGCCCGAGTCGTCCCAGGGGGTTGGCCCTGCGCATCTCCTCACCGCGTTCCTCGATGAGCCACGTCATCATCTTCGTGGGGAAGGGCCCCGGCGCGATGTTGTTCACCAGTATTGACGGGGCCAGGGTGGCGGCCATGTGCTTGGTCAGGTGGTGGATCGCCGCCTTGGACGCCGAGTAGGAGTAGTTCTCGTAGTTGGGCACGGCCAGGCCGTCTATCGAGCCGATGTTGATGATGCGGGACGGACCGGCCCCGCCCCCCGCCTCCAGCAACGGGCGCAGCAGTTGTGCGAGGACGAACGGCGTCTTGACGTTCACGCCGAGGACCTTGTCCCAGGCGGCCGCGGGGAACTCGTCGAAGGAGGCGCCCCAGGTCGCCCCGGCATTGTTCACCAGCGCGTCAAGGCCGTCGGTGTGTCCCCGGACCTGCTCCGCGAGTTCAGCGCACCCCTCCTCCGTGGCAATGTCGGCGGTGATCGCGTGGATGGTCCCGTGCTCGGCCAGGGCCTGCTGCACCTCCTCCGCGTCACCGGACTTGCGGGTGGAGACGAGGACCGTGGCTCCTGCCCTCAGGAGTCCCTCGGCGATCATCCTGCCGATACCGCGTGCACCGCCGGTGATGAGGACGGTGCGCCCGGAGATGTCGAAGAGTTCTGCGTTCGTCATGATGCCTTTCTGGGGTCGTCGGTGGGGACGCGGGCCGCGCGCAGTGCCGGCCGACGGACCTTGCCCGCGTCATCCCGGAGTGGTTCGCTGACCGTCTCATACGTCCTCGGCAGTTTATTGCGCGACAGCCGGCCGGTGAGGAACTGTGTCAGTTCCCGGTCGGTGACCTCGCCCCCGGTGGTGTTGATGATCGCGTGCAGCCGGTTGCCGGTGTCCTTGTCGGGCATACCGATGACCACGGCCACGAGCACCCGCGGGTGCTCCATCAGCGCCGCCTCAACCTCGGCGGGGTAGATGTTCACACCACCGACGGTCACCATGTCCGAACTGCGGTCGTGGAGGTAGAGGTAGCCGTCGGCGTCGAGCTCGCCCATGTCTCCGAGCGAGGACCACGCCCCGTTCGTCCGCGGTTCGGCACCGATGTAGTGGTACGAGGGGCCGTCACCGGGCAGTACCCGGGTGTAGATCTCACCGGGGACGCCGGGACGGGTGATCTCCTCGCCGTCGTCGCCGACGAGTGCCAGGTTCCCCCAGGCGACGCGCCCGACCGAGCCCGGGTGCTCCACCCACTCGTCCCCGCGGATGGTGCAACCGGCCTCCGCCTCGGTGCCGGCGTAGAGCTCCCAGATGCGGTCGGCGCCCACCCATTCGATCCACTGCCGCTTCACCGCCGGTGGGCAGGGTTCCGCACAGTGCCAGAACGACCGCACCGAGGCGAGCGAGTAGGACTCCCGGACCTCCCCGGGCAGGGCGAGGATCCGGCGCATCATCGTCGGCACCAGGTAGACCCAGGTCGCCCCGAAGTCGTCGATCTCGGCGAGGGTGGTCTCCGCGTCGAACCTGGCGAGCAGGGACACACTTCCTCCGCGGAAGAGGGTGGTCAGAGCCGTGGAGAACGGGGCATTGTGGAACAACGGGGCGGTCAGCAGCGAGCGTTCCGCCGGGCCGATCCCCCACCCGCCGGCGTCGTGGAGCGAGGTGACCGCGGAGCGTCCGGAGAGGATGATCTTCGGCCTCCCGGTCGACCCGCCGGAGGTGGGGGCCTTCCACGCATCCGCGATCCTGGGCTCCAGGTCCCCGGAGCTGCGCGGTTCACCGTCATCGACGGCGAGTCCGGCGACCGTGGCGACCGTGGCGGCCACCTCAGGGGCGTCCGCCCCGTCCTCGACCACGACGGCCGCGGGTTGTCCGAGGGCGAGGATGCCGGAGAGTTCGTGGGGGGTCAACCGCGTCGACAGGACCTGCGGGCTCGCCCCCGCCCGGTAACAGGCGAAGACGGCCACGATGAGGTCGGTGGTGTTGGTGAGCAGCAGGGAAACAATCCTCCCCGGCTCCGCACCTGCTGCGATGAGACCTCTGGCGACGCGGTTGCTGTCCCGGTGGAGCTCCCGCCAGGTCAGTTCGCGGCCGCCGGCACGGACCGCCACGGCGTCCGGCTGCTGTTCCGCGTAGGTCCGCGGGATCTCGCTGAGCGGGAATCCTTCGTCGGGTTCGTGTATCACTGGTTCTCCTCCTTCTCGTGGTCCTTCTGGTCCGTCTGGTCCGCCGTGGCCTCCTTCGCCGCCTCAGCCTCCTGCTCCATCTCACGGTCCGCGCGTCGCAACGCCTTCCTGAGCGGCACAACGAGGGCAGCACCCAGCAGGGAGATCACGATCACCACGTAGAAACCGGTGACTGGGGTGCCGGAACGGGTTTCCAGCAGGCCGAAGATGTACGGCCCCACGAACCCGCCGACCAGTCCGACGGTGTTGATGAATGCGAGGCCCGCAGCCGCCATGAGCCCGGTCATCCGCGGCATCGCCACGGACCAGAAGAGCGGGAGCGTCCCGTTCAACAGGAAACCCAGGATCCCGATGAGGATGATCTGGATCACCGGGGAGTCAGTGACCAGGAACAGTCCCGCGAAGACCGCGCAGCCCAGGGCGAGCACCCCGATCAAGGTCGACTCACTCGCCATACGTTTGGCGATCCGGGGGATCAGCAGGACGCCGAACAGCGCACCCAGGCCCAGGACGCCACTCAGGATGCCGACCAGGAACGAGGAGGTGACGTTCATCCGCCCGATGATCGAGGGGACGTTGAACCCCACGCCGTTGTTGGAGACCTGGTTGAGGAAGTAGATGACACCGACCAGGACGATGAACGGACGCCCGAAGGCCGTCATCATGTTGCCCTTCATGGAGTGCCGCTCATGGGCCTCGTTGCCGCCGGTGGCGGCGTCCTCCAACGCCTCGGCCTCGTCACCGTCGAGCCAGTCCGCATCCCGCGGGTTATCGGGGAGGAAGAGGTAGATCACGAGCCCGATGATGATCGTGATGATGCCCTCGATGAGGAACATCCACTGCCAGCCGTGCAGCCCGCCGACGTCCTGCATCCCCAGCAGCGCACCGCTGAACGGTGCACCGAAGAGGATCCCGAAGGCGGCCGACACGTAGAGGTAGCCGACGGCGACGCCGCGGTCCTTCTGGCTGAACCACTGGGTGACCATGAACATCATCGCCGGGTACAGACCAGCTTCGGCGGCACCGAGGAGCATGCGCATGATGTAGAACGTGATGTCGTTGTTGATGAACATCATCAGTGCGGTGACGGCGCCCCAGCTGACGGCGATGCGGGCGATCCATTTCCGCGGCCCCACCCGGTACATGATGATGTTGCTCGGGACCTCGAGGAGCGCGTAGGTGAGGAAGAAGAGGCCGGCCCCGAGGCCGAAGGCCCCGACGCTGATCCCCACATCCGCCTCGAGGTGGGTTTTCGCCAGTGAGATGTTCGTCCGGTCCACGTAGGCCATGAAGTAGGTGAGGCACAGGATCGGCAGGAGCCGGAACATGGCCTTGCGGGTGGCGATGCCGTGGACCGCGGGCGCCCCCGTGCTCGCCCCGTGGGTGGTGACCGCCATGTCAGTGCACCCCTTCCCCGGTACCGGGACGTTTCGCGGCGCCATCCGGGCCGGCCGCCGTGCGGACGTACAGTGAGGTCTGGTCGAAGGCGGAACCGAGGCTGTGGGGGTTGCCGAGGTCCGAGATCTCGTCCCAGCGGGCCGCGATCCCCTCGGCGGTGCACTCACCGGGGGCGAGCGCCACCGGATCGGCCTCGATCATGCGGGAGACGGCGAAGACCCCGGCGCCGGCACCGAGGATCACCCCGGTGGGGGCATCGTCCGACACCAGGAAGACGGCCCCCGGGGCGACGGTTTCCGGGCCGAGGTGGGCTGCGGCGTCCTCGTCGATCAGCCCGTCGGTCATGCTGGTGGCTGCTGTGGGTGCGAGTGCATTGACCTTGATGCCCTTGCGGGAACCCTCGATGGCGAGCACGTTGGTCAGCCCGACCAGGCCGGATTTCGCCGCACCGTAGTTGGCCTGGCCGAAGTTCCCGTAGATCCCCGAGGCGGAGGTCGTCATCAGGACGCGGCCGTAGCCCTGCTCGATCATGTGGGGCCAGGCTGCCTTCGTGCAGTTCACCGAGCCCATGAGGTGCACGTCGACGACTTTGCGGAAATCAGCGAGGTCCATCTTCGCGAAGCTCTTGTCCCGGAGGATTCCGGCGTTGTTGATGAGGATGTCGATCCGGCCCCACCGCCGCACGGTGTCCTCGATCATTGCGGAGGTGGCGTCGACGTCGGACACATCGGCGGTGTCGGCGACGGCTTCACCGCCGGCCCCGGTGATCTCGTCGACGACGGCGTCGGCGTTCCCGAGGTCGTTCACCACGACCTTCACCCCGCGTCCGGCGAGCGCCAGCGCGTGGGCCCGACCCAGTCCGCCTCCGGCACCGGTCACTACCGCGACCCTGTCCTTGAACCCGTTCATGTCTGTCCTTTCGACGTCTACCAGCAATACGTCTCCGTATTATGTGACCCAGGTCGCATGATGTCAAGCTTTTGCAATGCATAGCTCTTTCGGCGGAGTTGGGGTTATGCTCGGTTCATGGTGGAAACCAGAGTCCGAACCGTTCTGTCCGACCTCAACTTCACCGAGTGCCCCCGCTGGCACGGCGACCGCTGGTACTTCGCCGACTTCTACGGCCACCGCGTGCTCTCCATGGCCGCGGACGGATCCGGCCTGCGCACCGAACTGGAGGTACCTGGGCAGCCCGCCGGTCTGGGTTGGTTGCCGGACGGACGTCTCCTCTGCGTCTCCATGAAGGACCGGAGGGTGCTGCGGCGGGAGGCCGACGGAACCGTCGTCGAGCACGCTGACCTCAGCGATCTGGCCACCGGACACCTCAACGACATGGTCGTCGACGCGGACGGTCGCGCCTACGTCGGCAACTTCGGATTCGACTTCATGGGCGGTGAGGACGTGACCACCGCCGCGCTGGTCCTGGTCGGGACGGACGGAACCTGCCGTGCCGTCGCCGGGGAACTGTACTTCCCCAACGGGAGCACCATCACGCCGGACGGCAGGACGCTGCTGGTCAACGAGACTTTCGGCAACCGCATCAGCGCATTCGACATCGCAGCGGACGGCGCGCTCGGACCCCGCCGCGACTGGGCGGTTTTCGGACCCCTACCGACGTCGCTGGCCCTGGGGGACGCCACGGCCAATGCCGTGGTGGCCCCCGACGGCTGCGGCGCGGACACCGACGGCAATCTGTGGGTCGCCGACGCCCTGGGCGGCCCGACTCTTCTCGTCGCGGAGGGCGGGGAGATCCTCGACCGCGTGGATGCCGGTTCCCCGGCGTTCGCGTGCATGCCGGGTGGCCCGGACGGAAAGGACCTGTTCCTGTGCTGCGCACCGGACTCCGATGCGGCGGCGCGCTCGGCAACGACGGAGGCAACGGTCCGCTTCACCCGTGTCAGCGCGGCGCATGCCGGGCGTCCCTGAGCCCCGGCCTCGGCCGGTCAGTCCGTCAGCGGGTTCCCCGCCGGTACAGAACCGCAGGTCGAGGGGGCAGCCACCCCGGTGAAGCGGTCATTGACCCACGGCACCATCTGCGCCGCCCACGCGGCTCCGCCCAGCGCGTGCCCGCCCTCAGGAATCTCGCGGTAGTCCACCGGCGTCCCCGCCCCGCAGTACTTCCGGGCCAGCGTGCGCGTGTCGCCGAGCAGCATCACCCCGTCGCCGTCGCCGTACTCCGGGTGCGGCGGGGTGTTCTCCGACTCCCCTCCCCCGGCCTGGACGAGGAGCTGCGGGGAGCCCGGCGCGGGACGCAGGGCCATGTTCGTGTCATCCAGCATCGCCTTGACCTCGGGGATCGAGTCGATGTCTGGGTACTCGGGCAGCACGATCTCCTCCCACCGCAGGTGCTCGAAACGGTCGGAGGCGTCGCCGATGGCCACCCGGTCGAGCTGCCGGGTGATCTCTTTGCCGTACTCGGTGAGGTACGGGTCCATGTCGATCCCGTACGCCCTGGTCATCCCTACGATCGCCATGCCGACCACACCGGACCAGCCACTGCCCTCGGCGGCGTAGAAGAGGTTGTGCTCCGGACGGACCATCGTCCCGCCCTGGGCCACGCCGACGATGTGCGGGGCGATCTCGGGGGCGTACTCCGGCGCGATGATCGACGCCCACCCCGCGCCGATGGAACCACCGGAGTAGCCGGTCAGGGCGGTCGGCGCGTCCGGATCGACCCCGGCCTCCGGCGTGCGGTGGGACGCGCGGAGCCCGTCGAGGATGATCTGGCCGTACTCCGGGCCGGCGGCGAAGATCCCCTCCTCGCCCTGGATGTCCGGAACCACCACGGTATGGCCGCTGGCCAGTAACGGAGCGATGAACGCCATCTCGACGGTGACGATCTGCCCGCCCTCGGTGACGGTGCCGGACAGGGCACGGGACGGCCCGTCCTGCGGGTCCATGGAATCGTAGAAGCTGGCGTACATCACGGTGTTGCCGGTGGGGGTGAGCCCGGGAACATCCTCCGGTGGGTGGATGACGCTGGTCACCGCGGCGGACGGGGCACCCAGCGTGTTCGTCGTCCGGTGCTGCACCTGCGTGACCTGCAGCGGTGTGGCGAACTCGGCGACGTGCAGCGGAAGTTGACGGACCTTCAGCGGTGTTCCGGGCGAGGACGCCGCGAGGGTTGCCGCATCCGGGACGGCGAAGAAGGGGGCGTCCTCCCGGACGGTCTCGATGTTCTCCCCGGCAGCCACTCCCCCGTGGGCCGCCGGTGCGGTGACCACCGTGGTCGCGGCAGGGAATCCCAGTGCGGGCGCCAGGAGAGCGGCGGCGATCGACCTCCCCCACTGCACTGGTCTCTGAGTCTTACCGGTCCCTCTGACTGTGAATGCCATGTGTCCTCTGCTCTTGATGTCGGTAGAGAGGACCGTATCCCTGCATCGATCAGTCACGTGGAGCAACGTTGGTTACAGCAGTGTAATTTTATTGGCAACGAAACCCACCTGCGGCTTTGCTCCGCAGGTTCCCGCAGCCCCCGGCCCTCGCGCGGTCGTGTCCCCGACAATCACGACCTTAAACGCTATAGGTACATACACAGCTTCGTTGCTGGGTTTGCGCGGATCACTCCTACCGGTCGTTGGCGGCCTCCAGCAGCTGCTCGATCTGATCGGCGGAGACCTGGCCACCCGCGAACCCGACGATGCGGTCCAGCGGGATGCTGCCCATCATCCTCTCCATGTCCACGCCCATCGCGGACCCGTCGCCATCGCTGTCGCCGCCACCTCCGGGGAGACCGCCCAGAGCCCCGCCGATGGCCTCGGCGACGACCGGGTTCGCCATCGCCTCCGCCATCGAGGAGTCCAGCGTCAGCGGGACGTGCACCTGTTCTCCCTCCAGCTCGACTTCCACCGCGCCCCGCAGGTCACGCGAGGACGATCCCAGATGCACATCGTAGAGCCCGGGTTCCAGCACGAAGCGTCCCACCCGCGTATCCCAGTACTCCAGGTCGCGGCGGTCCAGGTGGATCTCCACCTCCTCCTGCTCACCGGGCTCCAGGGTCACCGAACCGAATCCGGCGAGTGCCCGGGGAACCCTCACCTGCGAGGATTCGGGCACGGAGACATAGGCCTGGACGACCTCGCGTCCTGCGCGGTTGCCCGTGTTCGTCACCGTGACCGTGACCGTGATGCCGTCGCCGTCGTCGTCCGCCTGGCCGTAGATCTCGCTGTACCCGAAGGTGGTGTAGGACAGGCCGTGACCGAAGGGGTAGGTGACCTGCAGGCTGCGTGCGTCGTACCAGCGGTAGCCCACGAACAGGCCCTCCGCGTACCGGACATGCCCGTGCTCCCCGGGGAAGTCCAGGTAGGCCGGGTTGTCCTCCAGCCGCACGGGCAGCGTCTCGGTGAGCTTGCCGGACGGGTTCACCGCACCGGTCAGCGCGTCGGCGATGGCGGCACCGCCGCCCTGGCCGAGCAGGTTGCCGTCGAGGATCGCACCGGCGTAGTCGGTGACCTCGCCGACGGACAGTGCCCCACCGTGGGAGAGGACGACCGCGACCCGCGGGTTCACCTGGCGCACCGCGGCGAGCACCTCCAGTTGCTCGGCGGGCAGGTCGATGCCGGTGCGGTCGAAGCCCTCGGATTCCTGGTCGGCGGCGAGGCCCAGGAAGAGGACGACGATATCGGCGTGGCGCGCGTCCTCGACCGCCTCGTCCAGCAGGGCGGTGGCGTCCCCGGAGCCGTCCGTGGTGAAGCCGCGTGCGAAGGTGACCGGCGCGGCGAGCCGTTCCTTCAGTTCGTCGAGCGGGACATCGAGGCGCGTGGGGTTGACGTGGGAGGACCCGCCGCCCTGGTAGCGCGGCTCGGTGGCGAAAGCGCCGACCACGGCCACCGACCCGGTGACCCCCTTGGCATCGATGGGCAGGACGTGGCGGCCGTCCGCCCCGTCATTCTTCAGCAGCACAATGGACTGGGCTGCGGCACGGCGCGCGAGGTCATGGTGATTCCCCGCCTCCGCGTCACCGAAGGTCACGTCCTCCCGGTGCTGTTCACGGCCCCTGCGGGCCAGCGCGGCGGCACGGGACGCGGCGAGCGTGACATCCTCCTCATCCAGCGAACCGTCCTCCACGGCGGCGACGACCTGTGCGTCCGCCGCTCCGCCGTCATAGGGCATCTGCAGGTCAAGGCCGGCTTTCACGGCGTCGACGCGGCCGCCGACCGCGCCCCAGTCGGAGACCACCGCCCCCTGGAACCCCCACTCGCCGCGCAGGACGTCGGTGAGCAGGAAGCGGCTGTGCCGGACTGGCACCCCGTTGACGGCGTTGTAGGAGCACATCACGGTCCAAGGCTGGGCGTCCTCCACGATCTTCCGGAAGGCCCGCAGGTAGACCTCGCGGAGGGGACGCGGGTCAACGTCGGCGCTGACGCGCATCCGGTCGTCCTCCTGGTTGTTCAGGGCGAAGTGCTTGAGGGAGGCTCCGACGCCGCCGTCCTGCAGGCCGGCGACCCAGGCGGTACCGAGACTGCCTGCGAGGTGGGGGTCCTCGGAGTAGTACTCGAAATTGCGTCCGCCCAGGGGGGAACGCTTGATGTTCACCCCCGGCCCCAGAAGGACCTGCACGTCAGCGGCCTGCGCCTCGTGGGCGAGCGCGTGACCGACCTGTTCGACGAGCGCCGGGTCCCAGCTCTGGCCCAGGCCGGCCGCCGGCGGGAAGCAGGTGGCGGGCTCACTGCCGGACAGTCCGAGGTGGTCGGCGGAACCGGTCTGTTTGCGCAGGCCGTGGGGCCCGTCGGTCATGGTGATGGAGGGTACGGACGCGGTGTCCTTCGTCCCCCAGAAGTTCGACCCGGAGCCGAGCCCGGCGCGGGTCCCGGTGGGGAGGGAGGCGATGTCTGCGGAGGTGGAGTCGGGAGTCTGGTCACTCATACCTCCCTTTCTACGTGCGTCCGCGTGCCACCTGCCGACAGCGGGGGTGACGGGGGTCACATCTTTACCCGGCGCGGCCGTCAGATCGCTTTCGGACGCAGCTTCATCCTCATGTACTCCCCCAGCACCGCCGCCCTGTCGTCCCAGTCCAGGGTCTGCGTCCGGTCAGCCGGGAAACCCGCGGCGAGGCACGCGTCCTGCACCAGGTCGCGGCAGTCCCGCCATCCCCAGAACGCCATGATCCGGTCGCCGTCGGTCTCGATGATGTCGCACCCCGCGGCAGTGAGCGTCGACACAACATCCAGCCACCATTCCTCGACGATCCCATCGGCGATGGTCGTCCCCGGCACCGTCGCCGCGTAACCGGATGCACCGGCGGGTGCCGGGGTGCCGTCATGCGGGACGAAACGCCCTCGCAACCCGGGGCCGGGGCTCTCGCGACGGCTCTGTTCACTGCACCCGTCGACCACCGCCAGCACGCCGGGTACCAGCGCCCGGACCCTGGTCACCATGACCAGCTCACCGAGGTCCGCACTGTCCCCCCAGTCCGATTTCCTCCGGCCCCTCCCACCCTTCCGTGCCCTCATGGTCCGCTTCTCCACCGGCGCTGTCTCGACCACGTCCCCGGTGACCATGGGCAGCCCGAAGCAGAAGTTGCTGAGCCCCCTGATGTGCGGCGGGCATCCCGGCACCAGGCCGCAGTCCACGATCTCCCCTTTCATCTCCCCGCCCGGCCAGGGCTTTCTCGCGGCTCCGATGGCCAGCGGAAGCTGGTTGGGACCGGCGAAATCCGGTATGAGTCCGTCCATGACGGTTCCCCCTGTGATGTAGGTGTGCCGCGGCCCCTCGCCGCGGCTGCCCCAACGGTATCAGGGTGGAAACTACCGCGGGCGGCTTTCACCGAAACGCCCCGCCAGCACCAGTCCCGCCGCCGCGAGAAGCACCGTGACCACGCAGAAGGCCACCGTGGATCCCACCAGGCCGAGCGGGATGGTCAACAGACCGGCCAGCATCGCCGGAACAGTCAGGGAAAGGTAGCCGACGATGAAGAAGGACGTGGTCACCGCCGTCCGTTCGCCGGGCTCAACGGTGGACGTCAACGCGCGGATCCCGGTCATCAGCACCATGCCCTGCCCGATCCCGCCGACGATGGAGGACGCCATCAGCAGGGGCAGCGTCCCGACCTCCACGGCGGCGACCAGCAGCGCGGCGCAGAGGATCAGAAGGACCGTGCCGCCGGCCATCAGGGTGCGGTTCGACAGGTCACGCAGCACGATCTGCCCGGCCGCCGACGCGATGAACAACGAGCCCGCGACCAGCCCTATCGTCGCCGCCGAGCTGATCCCCAGCTCATTCGCCATGAAGTTCGGCGCGACCGACGAGTACAGGCCGCAGACCGTGTACCCAGCGATGGTGCCCGGCAGCGCGGCGGCGAAGAGCCGGCGGGCCGGTGCAGGCATCCCGGGAACCTGGGGCCGTGGCAGCCACCCGACCGCCCGGTCGCGCGTCACCCGGTCGCGGACCGTGGGAAGCAGCACGGCCGCCAGCGCCAGCAGGACAGCGTGGACGATGAACGGGCTGGTCAGCGGACCACCCACCCAGGACGCCACCACGCCCGCCATCAGGACGCCCAATCCCAGTCCGCCGATGTTCGCGGCGGTGGCGACGGCCCCCGCCAGGGTCTCCCGCCCCACCGGGGCGTTCTCCATCACGGTGACGGTGCCGGTGGAGGTGAAGATCCCCGCGGCGAGGCCGGACAGGACCCGGCCGATGTACATCAGCACCAGGCCCAGGTCACTGCCACCGGTCGCCGACGCCCCGGAACCACTGGTGGGCCACCCAGCGACGAGGAAGAGCAGCGCGGAGACCATGGACAGCACGAGCGCGACGGCAAGCACGGGCCGGCGGCCCAGTGTCTCGGAGAGCCTGCCGAAGATCACCAGTCCGGCGACCACACCGATGGCGTAGACGGCGAACAGCACGGTGGTGGCCGCGTCCCCGAACCCGAAAGCCGCCGACAGGGTGGGGTACAGCGGGGTGGGCATGGTGGTGCCCATCATCACCACGGTGAAGGTGTAGGCCGCCGCCGCCAGTGATCGGCCGGTGGCCGGACGCGTGGTGGGGCGGGGATTCTGGCCGGAGGAGGAGGTCACCCTCCCATGCTAGAGGCTGTGCCCGGACGCGTGCGGCACCTCGGGCTCCCGGACCCGGGTCGGCTCGCCGTCGATGAGCCGTATCTCGGGACGCGGCCGCCAGACGTAGGTCCGTTCCACGGCGTCGCGCTGGAGCTTCGCCCTCTCCACGTCCGCCGCGCTGCCCAGCACCACACCACCACCGGGACCGATGACCTTCTCGAAGGCCAGGTGGACCACGTCCTCCGGGTCGGCCTGCAGGTCGAACAGCGGGGTGTACCCGAGGGCGACGTAGAGGTTCGCCGCCTCGGGCTGGCGGGGGCCGGTGGTCAGGTAGATCCCCCGGTAGCCGCGTCGCGCCGCCTCCTCCTCGAGTGCGTGCATGACGGTGCGTGACAGTCCCTGACGACGGTGGGACGACGCCGTCCACACCCGCTTGACCTCGGCGGTGTCGTCGTCGAGGTACATGAAGGCGCCACCGGCAATGCTCTGCCCGTCCCGCCGGACGAGCAGCAGCGTGCCGTACGGTTCCTCGAAGACCAGCGGCGGGAAAAGCTCGAGCTCCTCGGGGGCGTCCTCGGGTTTGTCGAAGCCTTCGTAGTCCTCGTACCGGGTGGTGTACTCGTGGTCCAGTTCCTCGACCAGGGCCTCCGCCTCGGGCGAGTCGATCCGGGCAACGATGATCTCATCTGCCATGCCAGCGATCGTAGCGCCCCGAAACCTCCGGCGAACAGGTGTTTCACTCTGAACGAAACGTAGAGCGCGTGAATCTTGTCGGCGGCACCCGCGTGACCATATCGTTCATTCCACTCTCGTGACCGTCACACCACCCACGGTCCCACCACCACGCGACAGGAAACACCGAACATGAGCACATCCACATCGTCCACCACCCGGTCCATCCCTGACAGTCCGGCACCGCCGCAGGCCCCTGCCGATGATCCACCCGTCCTCCGCGTCACCCCGCGCAGACACTGGGGACGGTGGGCCGCAGCCGCCCTCGTCCTTTTCCTGCTCGCCCAGTTCGCCTGGTCTCTGGTGACCACCGAGAACTACCACTGGGACGTCTTCGCCCGGTACTTCTTCGACGGGGCGGTCCTCGACGGCCTCGTCCTCACCCTGCAACTCACCGTCGTCACGATCATCGGCGGTTTCGTGCTCGGAGGGATACTCGCCGTGTTCCGGCTGTCCGGATCCGCGGTGCTCAACGCCGCCGCGTCCGGCTACATCTGGTTCTTCCGCTCGGTTCCGGTACTGGTCCAGATCCTGATCTGGTACAACCTCGGCTACCTCTACCCCACGCTGGGTCTCGGGACCCCGTTCACCGGGAACCACTGGATCGCCGAGGTCGACACCACCGCACTGATCTCCGCCTGGTTCGCGGCAGCCCTCGGACTGACACTGCACCAGGCGGCGTACTCGTCGGAGATCATCCGCGGCGGAATCCTCTCGGTCGACAGCGGGCAGTGGGAGGCCGCCCGCGCACTCGGGATCCCGGCCAGCCGTCGGTTCTTCCGGATCATCCTCCCCCAGGCCGCGCGGTCGATCGTCCCCAATGCCTTCAACGAGGTCATCGGACAGATCAAGGGGACGTCAGTCGTGTTCATCGTCGCCCTGCCCGAACTCTTCTACACGGTACAGGTGATCTACAACCGAACGTCCACACCCATCCCGCTGCTGATGGTGTCGGTCGCCTGGTACGCGATCCTCACGACCGCCCTGACGATCGTCCAGTACTACGTGGAACGCCACTACGCCAAGGGCACGCAGCGCACACTCCCACCGACACCGTTGCAGAAGGCGCGCCGCACCGTGGCCACGTGGTGGCGCTCCCTCGACGACGAACCCGAACCCGCATCCACGCACCAGTCCGCCAAGGGGGAGTCCCGACCATGACCACGACAGGCACACCCCGGGGAGCGGTCGACATTACCCGCGTCTCCAAGAGCTACGACGGTCAGACCGTCCTCGACGACATCGTCCTGCGCATCGCCCCCGGCGAGGTCATCGCCTTGATCGGCCCGTCCGGATCCGGGAAGTCAACACTGCTGCGCACCATCAACCACCTCGAACCCGTCGATTCCGGAACCGTGACCGTCGACGACGAGTACATCGGCTACCAGCGCAAGGGAAACGCCCTGCTCGAACTTCCGGAACGGGAAGTCCTCACACGGCGTACCCGGGTCGGCACAGTCTTCCAGAACTTCAACCTCTTCCCCCACCTGACGGCGTCGGAGAACATCGCCGAGGCCCCCGTCGCCCTGCGACGGCTGTCGAAGGCGGACGCCGCAGCCCGCGCCACGGAGCTCCTCGGGGACGTCGGACTCGGCGACAAAGCGCACCACTACCCGCGCCAACTCTCCGGCGGGCAGCAGCAACGCGTCGCGATCGCCAGGGCCCTGGCCCTCGAACCGGACGTCCTGCTCTTCGACGAGCCGACCAGTGCCCTCGACCCGGAACTCGTCGGTGAGGTTCTGGCGGTGATCCGCAGGCTGGCCGCGTCGGGAACAACGCTGGTCATCGTGACCCACGAGATCTCCTTCGCCAGGGAGGTCGCCGACCGGGTCGTCTTCCTCGCCGACGGTGCGGTGGTCGAGCAGGGTCCCCCGCGTGACGTCCTCGACAACCCCACACACGAGCGCACCCGGCGCTTCATCGACAGCATCCTCTGAGAGTCCACCCAACCCAGAAGAACAGGAAGAACCATCATGGCACTGAGCCGCAAACAGACCGGCGTCGTCGCCGGGGCCGTCGTTGTCCTCGCCCTCGCCACCGGCGGGGTGATCTACGCCGCCACCGGCAGCGGTGGGGGTTCCCCGACGGAAGCATCCTCCACCGGTTCCGGCGGCGACGCTGAGGGATTCGACCTCAGTTCACAGAACGCCGAGGACAGGCCGCGCATCGACCCGGTCCCCGAAGCGGTCGAGGCCCTTGAGGACAGCGGATTCACACCGGTGGAACCCGGCAAGCTCACCGTCGCCTCCTCACTGGGCGCCGCACCGCTCGGCGTGTTCGCCGACGATGACAGCACCACCCCGCTCGGCAGTGAGATCGATTTCGCGCAGGTCATCGCGGATGGTCTCGACCTGGAACTCGACGTGGTGCCCGTGAGCTGGGCGGACTGGCCCCTGGGTGTGTCCTCCGGGAAATACGACGTGGTCACGTCGAACGTGACAGTCACCGAGGAACGACTGGAGATCTACGACTTCGCGACCTACCGGCAGGACCTACTGGGCTTTTACGTGCAGAAGGACTCCGACCTCGACCGGGGGGATGAGAGCATCACCGGCGCGGAGGACACGAGCGGACTGACCATCGCGGTGAGTTCAGGGACCAACCAGGAGGAGGTCCTCCTCCGGTGGAACGACGAACTCGAGGCGGACGGCAAGGAGCCGGCCGAGCTGGTGTACTACGACGACACTGCCGCGTCGCAACTGGCGTTGTCGTCGGGGAGGATCGACGCCACCTTCGGCCCGAACGCGCAGGGTGCCTTCGCCGCCACGAACACCGGGGAGATCTCACTGGCAGGCATTGTCCCCGGTGGATGGCCGGAGTCTGCGGATATCGGCGCTGCGACGAAGAAGGACAACGGCCTGGTCGAACCGGTCAACCTCGTTCTTGGGGAGGCCGGCCGCAACGGTGCCTACGACGAGATCCTGTCGCGCTGGGCACTCGAGGACGAGGCCGTCGACGAGTTCCGGATCAACCCGCCGGGGCTGCCCGAGCAGGAGTGACCGGTCAGGCGTTGCACCCTCCGGTCACCGGGCGGCCGCGGAA